>NZ_JAUEPD010000007.1:0-322545 GCF_030403525.1 Pseudomonas sp. WAC2 | reverse complement strand
CCGAACTCAGAAGTGAAACGATGCATCGCCGATGGTAGTGTGGGGTTTCCCCATGTGAGAGTAGGTCATCGTCAAGCACCTATACCCAAAACCCCCAGGCCTAACCGCCCGGGGGTTTTGCTTTGTGCGGCAGAAAATAAAAGAGATAGGCTGCTCTTTCCTGCGTGGCCTACAAGAGCTGCTTATTTGCTGCCGCCTGTCTCTCCGCCTGGTTACTGAGGTTAGGCCTCTTCTTTTCAGCAAAAAAGCTCTTTCCCGATAAACAGTCACGAACTCCCTCTCGCTTGCTCACTCAACTAGATACAAGCATTGAGTGAGGTGGATTTATGTTTGCTGCTATTGGTTCTGGTTTTGTTATTGGAGAAGTTCCTGGCTTTGCCTTTCAAGTTAAAGGTGACGCTAAGGAGACAATTGCTGAGCAATTAGCCGCTTGGCTAAATGGCCTTATCACTTCTCACGTAAAACTTTTTGAAAAGCCAGCGTCTCAGGATTCGTTATTGACTTTGAAAAAGATGATTGAACGAGAGTTCGAAAGCAGTACGGAAGTAGTGCCCTTGTTGGTCAGCTCGATATAGCGAAGAGATGAATAAAACCGACCTTAATAGGTCGGTTTTTATTAGCCGCTCAGGCGTGGAAGGAACGAGCCTTATGAGATAGGTTTAAAAGATGCTGCGGAGGTTCTGAGCCAGTAGGCTTTACTGTAACCGGCTTGTCTGTTTCAGGGTGCGAATGTCTATGATGCCGTGGGGATCGGCTTATTCTAAGCATTGCCCATAACATCGTACCGGCTAATGCGAGCCATCCGATAATCAATAATACTATATAGGCTGCTGGGCTCATGGCGTCACCATACTGCTCAAGCGTATTGATATCCCTTAAAGGGGCTATACCTATACAGACTCGCTAAAGCAAGAGATGTTTAGAACTTCTACAGGAATTCGACGAGTAGTCGCCTGAGGCAAGTAGCTAACTAGCAATCATAGCTAGTTAGCTACCAAGCTAAGATCTTACCCGATAAACTGGTTGGACAACCAGAAAAGGGCAGCTGAAAGCAGCATCGAGGCGGGTAGAGTTAATACCCAAGCTAATAGGATATTACGTACCGTACCGCCTTGCAGACCGCTGCGGTTGGCGATCATTGTGCCTGCTACACCAGAAGATAGAACATGTGTAGTGGATACGGGCAGACTATAAATGTTCGCGGCGCCGATAGCGATTACGGCAGTAAACTGCGCGCTGACACCTTGTGCATACGTCATTCCTTGCCGGCCTATCTTTTCACCTACTGTCAGTACCACTCGCTTCCAACCGACCATGGTTCCGATCCCTAGAGCCAATGCTACTGCGATGATCACCCAGTACGGAGCATATTCTGTTGTGCTGGTAAGGTCTTTACGCAGCCTGTTCAGGTCTTCAACATCGCGGCCTTCCAGAACGGGAAGCTTGCTAATTTTCTTTGCGGAATCGTCCAGGCAAAGCAAATAGCGGCGTACTTGGGTCCGCTGATCCACGGTCATAGCGTGATAGTCGGTCACACCATTCAGATTGCTTAACAACGCATTAAGTGTAGGAATTGTAAGCCTGGTTTCACAGCTGAACTCTTCAGGAAGATCCCGATTGCCAGTTGTGTAATCCAAGTACTCCTTCAGAACACTCGATTGACGCTCGTAGAACTGACCCAAGTGAATAGCCGCATCACGGGTGCGCTCAATCTGATAGGTGGTGCTAGTCAGATCCAAGACGAACTTACCTGGCACGATGCCTATGAGTACCAGCATGATGAGGCCAATCCCTTTTTGGCCGTCATTGGAGCCGTGCACGAAGCTCATACCCATGGCCGAGATGACTAGCATCAAACGGTTCCAGAAAGGTGGATGCTTTTTTGAGTCTATTTCGCGACGTTGCTCAGGTGTCTTATGCATTTTGGAACGGGGGCGCCAGCGCTTTAGACCTATAAGAATAGCGCCTGCCAGTACAAAACCCGCTATTGGAGAGGCAATAAGCGAAAGGCCGATATCAATTACCTTTTGCCAGTTAACGCCCTCGCTTAAGGGGATACCTGTGATAAGGGAGTTAGTAAGGCCAACACCCAAAATTGAGCCAATCAGAGTGTGAGAGCTAGAAGCTGGTATACCGAAATACCAAGTGCCTAGGTTCCAGGTAATGGCAGCAGCCAAAAGCGAAAAGACCATCGCGAGGCCATGACCTGTGTTCACATTAATGAGTAGATCGACTGGCAAGAGGTGAACAATGGCATAGGCAACACCAACACCACCAAACAGAACGCCCAGGAAATTGAATATACCTGAGAACATAACCGCTAAATGAGGCGGCATTGCCTTGGTGTAAATGACGGTTGCGACAGCATTTGCGGTGTCATGAAAACCGTTAATGAATTCAAATGTCAGCACGAAAGCCAAGGCAAGAACCAGACTAATGCCTACCCAGACATCTAGCCCGCTGAAGAGATCGAACATATCGTTTCATCGACAGTTGAAAGGCAGCAATTATGTCAGAAAGCAGCCAGACAACTGACCCTTTGTGTAATAAATGGGTAATATTCAGTCGCCGCGGTATTCGCAGCCGCTTGTGCAGGTCTCGTGAACACGGACCCGAGAGAGTTCGGGTAACTGTGGTTTCAGTTCACGCCAAATCCAGACTGCCAGATTTTCACTGGTCGGGTTCTCTAAACCCTGAATATCGTTCAGATAGTAGTGATCGAGTCTCTCATAGATAGGCTTGAAGATCGCTTTGATATCAGCAAAATCCCGCAGCCATCCTGTGTGGGGATCAACCGGCCCTTCAAGATAGATGGCTACTTTGAAGGAGTGCCCATGTAAGCGCCCACACTTATGTCCTTCTGGAACATTAGGTAGGAAATGGGCTGCTTCGAAGGTGAATTCTTTAAAAATTTCCACGTGATCAGCTCGAACTACCGCGACATGCGGTTCTGATGGGCGCGGAGTTTAACAGTTTCGTCATAATTTTTTCGACTTCTCATGTTTTATATCCCACTTCGCCGACTGACTGCGCTTATCGGTAAGGTGTACCTGAAGATCACATGATTCATGTTAGACGAATACGAGGGGGCTGTAGAGGTGTGAACAGAGGGCGAAGCAACGTGTGAAGCTGCTGTTGGTTAACGCAAAAGCGGTTTCTAATCAGGCATTTTTTTATGATTAACAATTGTGGGCATTCATTGCTCGCTGAAAGTCGTTGCGCTGTGATAGCAAGCAAGGCAGGCTCGCGGCTTTAATCATGTATGAGGGGTCCCGTGGCAAAGAACGTATCAACGGAATCGCCAACCAAGCTCACTTTTTGGGTGCTTATTGGAATTGCTGCAGTGCTGGTAATGCTCGCTGTACTTGGTAATCAGCTCGGATGGGAGCTGATTCATATTGGTTATGACTCAGTATCGCTACCCAATGGACTGGAGGCGGGTACACGTGGGTATGTTATCAATGGCCTGACATCGTTATTGTTCGCCTTGGCACTTACAACTGCAGTCACTGCTGCTTTCATAAAGGCGGGAGGACGTTATCGCGCACGACTGCCTGTACCCGTTACAGCGCTGATCATGTGGCTGCTTTTTAACGTATTGCTGGTGATTTTCTACCCATCCGCGCTTGAAGTGCAGGTCAGACATTACAGCGGTCCTGCCTTTATTGACTTCTTTTCCTTGAGGGACCGCAAGGGAAGTTTTCAAGGCAGCGCTGACAAAAGCCAAATGCTTACGTACTACCAGGACTGTGCCGCCCGTAGCGAGCAATGCCCTGTTTATGAGTGCGTGACTGAAAAGCAATGGTGGTTTGGTGGTTTTCAGAAGATTCAGGGTTTCTATCCTGGCTTGGATATTGAAAACCAAAAAAAGCTGCTTGACCAATATTGCCAAACAGCTCTTTTGAAATAGCCTCAGCTTTCTCCTACGAATCCGCCCGTCTGGTGATGCCATAGACGGGCGTATAACCCTCCTTGAGTAATCAATTCTTCATGGGAGCCAGTTTCAACGATCTGGCCTTTATCCATCACAACAAGTCGGTCCATACGTGCGATGGTAGAGAGACGGTGAGCGATGGCTATCACAGTCTTGCCTTTCATAAGCGTTTCGAGACTTTCCTGAATGGCAGCCTCGACCTCTGAGTCCAGTGCTGATGTTGCTTCATCCAGCAGAAGAATAGGCGCGTCCTTGAGTAGGGTGCGTGCAATCGCAATACGCTGGCGTTGCCCGCCGGACAACTTGACCCCACGCTCGCCTACTTGCGCATCGAGCCCGGCTCGTCCTTGGGCATCAGTCAGTAATGGAATGAATTCATCTGCTCTAGCCTTATGTACGGCTGCTTGAATTTCTTCGTCTGTTGCATTGGGTCGGCCATACGTCAGGTTCTCGCGAATCGAGCGATGCAGTAGTGATGTGTCTTGAGTTACAACACCTATGTTGCTGCGAAGGCTTTCCTGAGTGACGTGAGCAATATCCTGGCCATCAATCAAGATTTGCCCTTTTTCCAAGTCATATAGGCGAAGCAGGACGTTAACGAGCGTGGATTTCCCTGCGCCAGAGGGTCCGACAAGGCCTATTTTCTCTCCGGGCTTTACGTCCAGATTAAGGTTTTCGATAACGCCACGGGTTTTGCCATAGTGAAAGGCAATCTCTTGAAAGCGGATTCCGCCTCGCTCAATCTCAAGTGGTTTAGCATTGCTTTGATCAATGACGGTGCGGGGGCAGGAAATAGTATCCAAGCCATCCTGAACCATACCGATGTTTTCGAAGATGCCATTGACTACCCACATGATCCAGCCGGACATGTTGTTGATACGGATGACAAGTCCTGTAGAAAGAGCGATCGCTCCGATTGAGATAAGGCCTTTATGCCAAAGCCACAGGGCAAGTCCCGTCGTTCCGGCGATCAGGAAGCCGTTCAACAGGGAAATAGTGACACCCATAGCGGTAATCAGACGTGACGCATAGCGAGCTTTTTCTGTTTGTTCTGCCATGGCTTCATGAGCGTAGTCTTCCTCTTGCCGAGTATGAGCAAAGAGTTTGAGCGTCATGATGTTTGTGTAGCCATCAACAATCCGTCCGGACAGTTTTGAGCGTGCTTCGGACGAGATGACGGATCGCTCCTTGGTCTTGGGTACGAAGTACCAGAGGGTAAGGATGTACGCGATGATCCAAATAATCAGGGGAGCCATAAGCCAGACGTCAGCCTGGGCAAAAAGAACCAGGGCGCTGCCGGCGTAGATAAGTACATGCCAGATGGCATCCACTGCCTGGACAGCGGAGTCCCGTAGCGAGGCTCCGGTTTGCATAATACGGTTGGCAATACGACCTGCAAAATCGTTATGGAAGAAGCTGAGGCTCTGCTTCAAGACATAGCGATGATTTTGCCAACGAATCAGTGTAGTCAGGCTAGGAGTAATGGTTTGATGGACCAGCAGGTCATGCAGGCTGATAAAAAGTGGACGCAACAAGAGTGTAACGACTGCCATCCAGACTAGTTCATAGCCATGCTCCTGAAAAAAAACCGTGCTGTTAGCAGAACTCTGTGCCAAGTCGACGATTCGGCCCAGGAAGCTGAAGAGTGCGACCTCGATAAGGGAACCTACCAGGCCCACTACCAATAGAAAGAGAAAAGCAGGCCAGGCCTGTTTAAGGTAGTGGATATAGAACCGCATTACGTTGCTGGGAGGTGTTTCGTCGGAGGCAGGCTTGAAGGGATCAATAATAGTTTCAAACAGGCGAAAAACCATATGCGCTCTCGTTGCCGTTCAGTGTATGCGGCAGGAAGCCGCGCTGTCTTAAGCCTGATCCTCAGAGGCATGTGACTGCCTGTCAGCAGAATAAGCAGTCACACTTTAATCGGAAGCAGGCTTATGATCTTTTGGCCGCGAGGATCAAAATCGGTTCGCGTGGAACGTTCTGGAACATGCCTTTGTTAACAGTCGAGACACCGGCGATCTTATCGACTACGTCCATGCCGCGAGTAACTTTTGCGAAGACGGCATAACCAAAATCCCGCTGGCCATGATCAAGAAAGGCATTGTCTGAGACGTTGATGAAAAACTGGCTGGTTGCCGAATTGACCGCTGCGGTGCGTGCCATGGATACGGTACCGCGTGTGTTTTTAAGTCCATTGTCCGCTTCGTTGCGAATAGGGGCTTGTGTGTCTTTCTGCTGCATGTCCTGAGTAAATCCGCCGCCCTGGATCATGAAGCCTGGAATGACGCGATGGAAGATGGTGCCTTTGTAAAAACCTGAATCTACGTAAGAAAGAAAATTCTGTACGCTGACAGGCGCTTTTTGTGCATCCAGTTCCAGTTCGATTTCGCCCTGGTTGGTGGTCAGCACGACATGAGGATTTTCAGCAGCCCAGGCAGAAGAAGCCAGTACAAGCGTGGCGGCAGTAAAGAAAGCTTTGAGCATAAGCGCTCCTTTTGGGTTTAGGGTTGGTTATGTATGAGCGTAGCGCGGTTTGCATGGCACTTATCAAGACTGGCCATGCCCTGTACCTTGTTTCTTGATCAGTTCAACCAGTATCTGAGAGGCAGGACCGAGCGGGCGCTCTCGACTCTGATACATATAAAAAGGATGGAAGCGGTTACCTCCTTGGCTCAGCGAAAGAGGTTTTAGCGTACCTTCATTGATTTCGCGCTCGATAGAATGACGAGGTAGCCAGGCGAACCCCAGCCCATTGCGGACAAAAGTGGCGGCTGTAGCAAGGCTCCCGACGGTCCAGCGCTGTTCCGCGCCCAGCCAGCCAGCGTCTCGTGGTTGGGTGCGACCGGAATCTCGTATGACAATCTGCATCTGAGCCTCAAGGTCCTGAAACGTCAGCTCACGCTGCAGTCGATGCAGATGATGATCTGGATGGGCGACTGCGACGAATTCGACTGTACCCAAGCCTGCGCCTAGGTGAGCTGCAATATTCAGACCGCTGATAGCAAGATCGGCCATGCCTTCAAGTAAGGCTTCCTCTACACCAGACAGTACCTCTTCCCTCAGGCGAACCCGGCATCCACGGCTTTGTGGCATGAATTCGGTCAGTGCGCTGACCAAACGGGAAGTAGGGTAGGCTGCATCGACTACCAGGCGTACCTCTGCTTCCCAGCCTTGCTCCATATGGTGGGCAAGCTCTTCCAGCTGGCTGGCCTGTTTAACCAGTTGGCGTGAGCGCCTTAGCAAGACGTCTCCGGCTTCTGTTAGTACTGCCTTGCGTCCCTCGATGCGTAACAGCGGAACGCCTAGCTGCTCCTGCATGCGCGCGACGGTATAACTGATGGATGACTGAGAGCGATGTAGTACCTCGGCAGCTTGTGCAAAACCGCCGTGGTCAACCACTGACTGTAAGGTGCGCCATTGGTCTAGCGTAACTCGAGGAGCCTTCATACCTATTCCTTAGCGAATCGGGCAGCGTAAACGCCATGATAAGACACTGTTATATCAATAAAGTTGATCGGTATTAGCTATAAATTCCGTTTTTATATCAACTTAATTGTTATTAAGCTGTGCTCATTCTCCCATTACAAAGGACGCCAGCATAATGTCTCAGGTTCTCGTGATTGAAAGCAGTGCTCGTAAAGAGGGTTCGATTTCTCGTCAGATTACCGCTGAGTTCATCGAAGCGTGGCAGCATAAACATCCAGAAGACAAAATCTCGGTACGGGATGTTGCCGTTGATGTTATTCCTCACCTGGATGAAAACCTTCTGGCAGGTTGGATGAGCCCAGCCGAGACACATTCCGAGGCACAAAAAGCAGCTCTTGCACGTTCGAACGAGCTGACCCAAGAGCTGTTGGCAGCCGATGTTCTCGTACTGGCCGCACCCATGTACAACTTTGCTATCCCTAGTACCCTGAAGGCCTGGCTGGATCATGTACTACGTGCAGGTGTGACGTTCAAGTACACTGAGCAGGGGCCCCAAGGGCTTCTTGAAGGCAAGCGCGCATATATTCTGACGGCGCGTGGTGGTGTTTACACCGGAAGCCCTGCAAATACCTTTGATCATCAGGAGCCTTACCTGCGGCAGGTGCTGGGCTTCATTGGCATTACTGACGTGACGTTTATCCATGTGGAGGGCGTTGCGATGGGGCCAGAAGCAATGGCCAAGGGACTGGAACTGGCGAAGGCTCAATTGGCCGAAGCACTCTAAGTTCAGGCGTTTACCTTTGGATTGAGCCTCCTTCGGGAGGCTTTTTTTCGTCTGGGCATTGGTTATTCCTGGTGTCTCGTGGATTCGGTATCAAGAGGTGAAGACTTTTCTGATGCTAAAAAGCGCGGTACTGTCGCGCACCTTTTGCTGAGTGGTCGTTATGCCGTATCTGTTGTCTGTCACTGTACTTTGGGCGTTTTCCTTCAGCTTGATAGGGGAATACCTGGCCGGTAAGGTCGACAGTGATTTTGCTGTATTGATCAGAGTATTGCTGGCCGCCGCTGTGTTTCTGCCGTTTACTCGGTGGCGAGGTGTTGCTCCGCGCTTCATTGCAGGCTTGATGGTGGCGGGTGCCTTTCAATTCGGCATTACATACCTGTGCCTATACCGAAGCTTTGCAGTTCTAACGGTGCCGGAAGTACTCCTTTTTACCGTACTGACGCCTATTTATGTGACGCTTTTGGATGATGTGGTGTGTCGCCGCTTCAATCCGTGGTCATTGGTCGCCGCTGTGGTGGCGGTTCTAGGGGCCGTCGTGATTCGCTTGGAGCGGCTCGAAGGTGAGTATCTGTCAGGATTTCTGTTGTTGCAGCTGGCCAATCTGACCTTCGCGGCAGGACAGGTATTGTGTAAGTACCTGGTACAGCGTCATCCCTCGGATATCCCGCTGTATCACCGTTTTGGATACTTTTTCCTAGGCGCCTTACTGATTGCGCTGCCGTCATTTCTATTGTTTGGCAACCTGGAGCGTATGCCCCAAACAGCCGTACAGTGGGGCGTACTGATCTGGATGGGACTGTTTGCCACGGCGCTGGGCATGTACTGGTGGACGATCGGCTCAACCCGGGTCAACGGCGGAACACTGGCAATTTTGAACGAACTGCATGTACCTGCCGGTCTAATCGTGAATATCCTTATCTGGAATCGAGATGTGGATCTTGTTCGGTTGCTATTAGGTGGTGGGGTTATCGTGGCCTCTTTGATGATCAATCGTTTGGGACGCAGGGCATTCGCATGATTCTATCTGGCCGGGGTATGGCGCTGTCGGTGCTTTCTTCCGTACTGTTCGCTGTGATGCCGGTGTACTTCAATTATCTGGAGCCACTGGACGGTGTTCAGGTGCTGACGCAACGCATTCTCTGGTCGATTCCCATGGTATTGCTGCTTCTGGTACTGACACGACAGGGCGCTATGCTGCGACAGGCGCTTGCTCGATTGCTTTGTGAGCCTCGGCTGATTTTGGCTCTGATAGGCAGCACCTTACTGGTTGGATCGCAATGGGGGGTATTTGTCTGGGCAACGATGACAGGGCATACCCTGGATATAACACTGGGCTATTTCCTGTTGCCTCTGGTGATGGTCATAGTCGGTCGCATGTTTTACGGCGAAGAGATGAGACCGTTATATCGGGTCGCTGTAGTCTTCGCCTTGATCGGCGTCATTCATGAGTGGTGGGCTACCGGGGCGTTTTCATGGGTTACGCTGGTATCGGCTCTGGGGTATCCACCTTATTTCATGTTGCGGCGCTGGATGAAAATCGATGCGCTGTCCGGCTTTATTTTAGAAATGCTGTGCATGGCGCCTTTGGCTATCGTGCTGCTCTATTTCTTTAGTCCTGCCTCGGCTCTACAGGTGGAGCCGAGCTTGTGGATCCTTCTGCCAGGGCTTGGCTTGTTGAGCGCGGTGGCCTTCGGCGCCATGATGGCTGCAAGCCGACTGTTGCCAATGGGGCTGTTTGGTATCCTTAGCTATATCGAGCCGGCCTTGCTTGTGTTTGTCGCAATCCTCTTGCTGGATGAAGCATTCGTTTCTTCCCAGCTCTGGACCTACGGGCCGATCTGGGTTGCCGTGCTGCTTGTTTGCTTGGACAGCGCCCGTTTGCTTAAGAAGCAGTTGCGTCGAGGGCTGGAAAATGTCTGATAGCTTCAGCGGCCGCCATTAAGCGTTGAAATCCAGCGTCCTATGAGGTCTCGCTCGGACTGGGTCATCTGCGTGACATTGCCTAAAGGCATGGCATTAGAATCTATGGCTTGCTGCTTGATTCGCGGGGCCATTTGCCGGATCTGATCAGGCGTATCCAATAGAACCGCAGCCGGTGCCTCACTAAACAAGGGGCTGGTGGGTTGACTGGAATGACAGACCGTACAGCGTTCGTGAATGATGCCTTCGACCTGAGCGAAATCACCTGTAGCGGTGAGTGGCATCTGTTGCGATTGTACCGTGGCGTAAAGGCTGCCTGGATTTTTGACAGGTGGGGGCGTGTGAGTGGATTGTATCAATGGAGACATCTGCTCATTGTCAAACCACAGGAAGAGGCCCAGCACTACCAGGGTCAGCCCTGAGCCAAACAGCATCCATCTGAGTTTTTGCATGTCGCGATCACTGGCCAAAGCTATCAGTATAACCAAGCGGTATGTGGACCTGATGACGGCCAGTCGCGGATTGTCGATTGGCTGTGCCGCTTTGGTCAACAATTGGAAAGTCTTCGATATCCGAGAGTGCTCGCATAGGGTAATGCAAGACTCCTTGGTGATAATTGATGCCTTGCTCTTCGTTGGTAAGGAAGGTCCTGATAGGGTCAGGACCAGGCGTATCACCCGCGGACGTGACTACGATCAGAAAAGGCTTGTCTGAGCGGGACAAACGGCTGGCTTCCTAGTTTGCTCTGGCTCATCACGCATTGCCTGATTCAATGCCATTTCAAGAGGCTGGTCATGGGGCGATTAACAACCCATGTGCTGCACACTGCGCACGGCTCTCCAAGTGCCGATATCGCTCCGGCGTTGTACTGTGTGGATACCGATCTGGCGCATTGTTGGCATAGGTAAACAGCAATGGAGCGCACCATGTACCGGGCAGTAGGCAGTCCTTTTAGCAGGGCAACGTGTACAGTAAAGAATCAAGGCGTGCCTATTTACATACTTACCCTTTGTAACCTTTCGTAAGGTAGTGGAACTTTTTAGGGAACAATTGCGAATATCTTGGGGCCGAAGGGTTGATCCGTGAAAGTTGTGCCTGGAGTAACCCCCCATGTCGATCCGTGTATCGCGAAGAAACTTCTTAAAATTAAGCGCGACCGGGGTGGCAACGTCGAGTATGGCAATGTTGGGCTTTGCGCCTGAACCTGCTATGGCGTCCATCCGTTATTTCAAACTTGCTGCAGCCAAGGTAACTCGAAACACCTGCACCTACTGTTCCGTAGGTTGCGGCATGCTGATTTATAGCCGAGGCGATAACAGCATCAATACCGTTGAGGATATTTACCACATTGAGGGCGATCCGGATCATCCGGTCAGTCGCGGCTCCCTGTGTCCTCGTGGTGCTGGCGCACTCGACTTCGTCAAGAGTGAATCTCGCCTTTCTCATCCCTCCGTTCGCGAACCGGGTTCCAACGAATGGAAACGCATCAGCTGGAATGAGGCGCTTGATCGCATCGCTCGTCATCTAAAGGATGACCGGGACAAGAATTTTGTGACCCGTGATCAGCACGGTCATTTGGTCAATCACTGGACCACGACCGGCTTTCTCGCAGCGTCTGCTACCTCGAATGAGACGGCTTACCTTACGCAGAAGATCGCACGGAGTCTTGGTGTTGTTGTAATGGACAACCAGGCACGCGTTTGACACGGACCGACGGTGGCAGGTCTTGCCCCAACATACGGTCGCGGTGCGATGACGAATTCCTGGACTGACATCCGTAACGCCAATCTGATTCTTTCCATGGGCGGCAACTCGGCCGAAGCGCACCCTGTAGGGTTCCGCTGGGTAATCGAGGCTAAGGAAAAGAACAATGCCAAACTGATTTCTATCGACCCGCGCTTTACCCGTACGGGCGCCGTGGCGGATTACCATGCCTCCATTCGGACAGGCACTGACATCGTATGGCTTGGCGGTCTGATCAACTATTTGTTGACCACTGACAAGATCAACCATGAATACGTCAAGGCCTATACTGACGTCGCAATCATCGTAAAAGAGGATTTCGACTTTCATGATGGCTTGTTCTCTGGCTATAAGCAGGACGATATCCGTGCTTATGACAAGTCGAGCTGGAGTTACGAATTCGATGAAAAGGGTATGGTGAAGGAAGACCCAACCCTACAGCATCCCCGCTGCGTTTATCAGCTGATGCGTAAGCACTACAGCCGCTACACCATCGAGAAGGTTGAAAGCGTCTGCGGTATGCCACGTGATCAAGTCCAGAAAGTCTGGGACATGATTGCCGAGACGGCTGCCGAAAACAAAACCATGACCATTCTCTACGCGCTGGGCTGGACACAGCATTCTGTTGGCGCGCAGATGATTCGTGCCGGCAGTATGGTGCAGTTACTCCTGGGTAACATCGGCATGCTGGGTGGTGGGGTTAATGCCTTGCGTGGGCACTCCAACATTCAGGGCCTGACCGATTTGGGTCTGCTCTCAAACCAGCTTCCTGGCTATATCCGTCTGCCTTCCCATGAAGAGCAGGATTTTGACGGTTATATCGAGCGGCGTGCCAAGCAGCCGTTGCGTCCAGGGCAGGTGTCTTATTGGAAATACTTCAAGCGCTTCCATGTCAGCCTTATGAAGTCATGGTATGGCGATGCAGCCACGGCAGAAAACAACTGGTGTTATGACTGGCTGCCCAAGCTCACAGAACCGTTGTATGACGTTATGCATACCCTTGAGCGTATGCACAATGGCGAGATAACAGGCTACCTGGCGCAAGGCTTCAACTTCCTGGCTTCGTTCCCGAACAAGAACAAGAACGTGGAAGCTCTCTCCAAGCTCAAGTTCCTAGTAGTCATGGATCCTCTGGATATCGAGACGACCGAGTTCTGGAAAAACCATGGCGAGTACAATGATGTAGACTCGTCAAAGATTCAGACTGAAGTCTTCCGTCTACCCACGACCTGTTTCGCCGAAGAAAATGGCTCCATCGTCAACAGCTGTCGTTGGTTGCAGTGGCACTGGCGTGCGGCACCACCACCTGGTGAGTCACGTCCGGATGTGGCCATCATGGCAGGTATTTTCCATCGCCTGCAGCAGATGTACCGTGACGAAGGTGGAGCGTTTCCTGATCCAATCCTTAACCTGACCTGGCCCTATAGCAATCCCGAAGAGCCTAATCCAGAGGATATTGCTCAGGAGTACAACGGTCGCGCGTTGGCTGATCTGCCGAGCGCTGATGGCAAGACTATTACCCATAAGAAGGGCGATCTGCTGGATGACTTTGGTTATCTGACGGATGATGGTCGTACAGCCTGTGGCTGCTGGATTTACTCTGGCTGCTGGACTCGTGCCGGCAATATGATGGATAGACGCGATAACGCTGATCCTTACAATGTCGGTATTACATTGGGATGGGCCTGGTCGTGGCCTCTCAATCGACGCATTTTGTATAACCGTGCAAGCGCGCGTCCTGATGGGACCTCTTGGGCACCTGAAAAGCGATTGATCTGGTGGAATGGTGAGCGATGGGCAGGACCGGATATTCCGGACTTCCCGTGGACATCGCCGCCGGAGGCTGGTGCCAGTCCGTTCATTCTCAACCAGGAAGGCGTTGCGCATTTCTTTGGTGGCAGCATGATGGCGGAGGGGCCATTCCCTGAGCATTATGAGCCTTTCGAGTCACCGCTCGATTACAACCCGATGCATCCTGATAACCCTGCAGCCAAGAACAACCCTGCTGCCCGTATCTTTGTAAAAGATCGTGAGCAATTGGGCACCAGCAAGGACTTCCCTTACGCCGCGACAACTTACCGGATTACTGAGCATTTCCACTTCTGGACGACTCATGCACGGCTCAATGCCATCGCGCAGCCGGAGAAGTTTGTGGAGATTGGTGAAGACCTGGCAGGTGAGCTCGGTATCAAGGCTGGTGATACGGTGAAGGTTACGTCAAAGCGTGGCTTCATCCGTGCCATTGCGGTGGTTACCAAGCGTATTCATAAGCTTCAAGTGGAAGGACGCACGGTGCACCAGATTGGTATTCCTATTCACTGGGGCTTCAAAGGCGTGGCCAGGAAAGGTTTCCTGACCAATACCCTGACACCAGTGGTGGGCGATGCCAACACGCAGACGCCTGAGTTCAAGTCGTTCCTGGTGAACGTCGAGAAGGTATGAGGACGCGATAATCATGAGAGGCGATCAAGTCAACTTTCAAAACATCGTCGCCCGGTCCGCGACCACCGAAGCCTCGCCGCACACACGTGACGGTGGGGTGGAGAAGGTCGCCAAGCTGATCGACGTTTCCCGGTGCATCGGGTGTAAGGCTTGTCAGGTAGCGTGTTCGGAGTGGAACGATCTGCGTGATGAGATCGGTCATTGCGATGGTAGCTACAATAATCCGGCAGACCTTAGCCCCACTACCTTCCAGGTCATGCGGTTCAATGAGTATGTGAACGAGCAGGGCAATCTGGAGTGGTTGATCCGCAAGGACAACTGCATGCACTGTGCAGAGCCTGGTTGCATGAAGGCCTGTCCGGCACCCGGGGCGATTGTGCAATACGCCAACGGCATCGTGGACTTCAACTCCGAGCATTGCATCGGTTGTGGTTACTGCGTATCAGGCTGCCCATTCAATATTCCGCGTATCTCCAAGAAGGATCAAAAGGCCTATAAATGCACATTGTGCTCGGACCGTGTCTATCACGGTCTGGAGCCTGCCTGCGTTAAGACCTGCCCAACCGGCGCAATCATGTTTGGTACCAAGGAAGACATGACCGAACATGCCTTGATGCGGGTAGGCCAGCTCAATGATCGTGGTTACGCCAATGCAGGTTTGTACGATCCACCGGGTGTAGGCGGTACCCATGTCATGTATGTGTTGCAGCATGCCGACAAACCAGAGCTCTATAGTAATCTGCCGAGCGATCCGCAGATCAGTCCACTGGTAGGGCTATGGAAGGGCATTACCAAGCCTATCATGTCCGCAATGATTGGTTTGACTGCCCTTGCAGGCTTTGCGCACTATGTGATGAAGGGCCCCAAGGAGGAGCCGGAAGACACGCCGGATGAGGAGATTCGTCACGAGGCCCTAGAGGAGGATCGCAAATGACCCCTTCGAGCAGCGAGAAAGGCATTCTGCGGTACAGCACGTTCAGCCGTTTGAACCATTGGGTCATCGCGATTACATTCGTATGCTTGGTGCTCAGCGGTCTGGCGTTCTTTCACCCCTTCTTTTTTGACCTGACCGCCCTGTTTGGCGGTCCGACAGTGACGCGCATGGTTCACCCCTTTATCGGGGTGATCATGGCACTCTGTTTCGTGGTCATGGCCATACGCTTTTTCAAGGTCAACTTGTTCAAGCGTCATGATATCGAGTGGATGAAGCACATTGGTGATGTACTCAGTAACCGGGACGAACTGGCGCCACCGATCGGCATCAATAATCCCGGTCAGAAGCTGGTGTACTGGCTAATGGTCATGAGTGTGCCGTTGCTGTTGATCTCGGGTATCGTTATCTGGCGGCCTTATTTTGCGGAATATTTTCCGCGTGAATGGCTGCGGGTATCGAGCCTCGTACATGCATACGTCGCCTTTATTGCGATCATCACGCTGATCATTCACGTTTACTCTGCGATCTGGGTGAAAGGCTCCTTCCGAGCGATGACTCAGGGACGGGTTAGCCGTGCCTGGGCCAAGCATCATCATCGCCTCTGGTACGATGATATTGTGGAGCAGGAGCGCAAAGAAAAGGAAAGAACCGGCTCGCGTTCGGGTGCGGTCAATGAGCATCATATGCCAACGAAGGGGACGCCGTGACAGCCACTGCCACTCACCAATATGGGACCTCGCCGACGGGGATCATGGATCCGGCTCCCGTTGTACTGCCTAAAAAGCAGGTATTTGCCATGCGGGCACGACGGCTCAAGGACCTTTCTGAGAAAGTCGAGCCGCTGAGCGGCTTCCTGGCATTCATGTCTCAGCTCGTCAAGGCGCAGGACATTGTTCTGAACGAGCATAACGCTAGCTGGCTGCCAGATTCGAGCGCTTTCGATCTGGCCCTAGAGCATGGTATGCCGCCGCTTGGAATCAATGCTTTGCGTCGTGACATTGATTGGCAGGCTGAGCTGAACGCATTGCTTGATACGCTTGAGCTCCACGTGGCCGATAAGCAGCGTGAGCTTTTGACTGCACTGCGGCATCTGGACGATGAGACAAGGGAAGCACTGGCGGACGATATTCTGGATGGCCGTCCAGGCCCTGTAGAGCATCGTGCCTTGCTTCCTTTTATCTCTGCAGCATTGCAGATTGCCTGGGTTCGTCTTACACAGTGTCTATCTTCGCCACCCAGAAGGCCGTCCGGTAATGCACGAACGATTTGTCCATGCTGCGGGTCGGCTCCTGTCGCCAGTATCATTCATGCTGATCGAGACCGCAGTGGCGTACGCTATTTGCACTGTGGTCTGTGTTCGACCGAGTGGCATCTGGAGCGCAGCAAGTGCAGTGTGTGTGGAGAAGGTCGTACGGTGAAATATCTGAGTCTTGAGGATGAGCAAGGTAAAGCACCAGTGGCCGCGCAGGCGGAAACGTGTAACGACTGCAACAGCTATCTCAAGATTGTGACAAAGGAGTTCAATCTGGGAGCGGAGCCAATGGCGGATGATCTGGCCAGCCTTATGCTGGATATGAAGCTTGCAGAAGAAGGGCAATTTGATCGAAGCGGATTCAACCCGCTGCTGATTGTAGGTGAATAACTATTTGCCCTTAACAAAAGGCCGGCTTTCTAGCCGGCCTTTTCATTGGCGCCTTAGCGCTGATGAACCTTCACGCCCATGGCGTAGGTTTCCTTAACGGCTCGATCATCACCCAGCATCATCAAGGCAAACAGTTTTTCTTCCAGTGACTTGGCCTGCTTCAGGCGATAACTCAGTAGAGGTGTTGCATGGTAGTCAAGCACTACGAAGTCTGCATCGTTACCTTGAGCGAAACTACCAATCCGATCCTCCAAGCGTAACGCACGAGCGCCGCCTAGCGTTGCAAGGTAAAAGGCCTTGAACGGATGCAGTTTTTCGCCTTGCAGCTGCATGACCTTATACGCCTCGTTGACGGTTTGCAGCATTGAGAAACTCGTGCCGGCACCAACGTCCGTGCCCAGGCCAACGTTTACCTTATGCTTTTCAAGTTGCGGCAGTTTGAAAAGACCGCTACCCAGGAACAGATTCGAAGTAGGGCAGAAGGCAACGGCTGATCCAGTTTCACTCAAGCGGGCGCATTCTTCATCGCAAAGGTGTACACCGTGTGCAAACACGGAACGTTTACCTAGCAACTGATAATGATCGTAGACATCCAGATAACCGCTGCGCTCGGGGAAAAGCGACTTCACCCACTCGATTTCCTTGAGGTTTTCGGAAAGGTGCGTGTGCAGGTAGATATCCGGATATTCCCCAAGCAACTGGCCTGCAAGCGTTAGCTGCTCTGGCGTGCTCGTTGGTGCAAAGCGCGGTGTCACGGCATAGTGCAGGCGGCCTTTGCCATGCCAGCGCTCGATCAGCTCCTTGCTGTCTGCATAGCCGGACTCCGGCGTGTCTATCAGAAAGTCGGGAGCATTTCGATCCATCAGGACCTTGCCGGCGATCATGCGCAAATTGAGCTTTTCAGCCGCTTCGAAGAATGCCTCTACAGACTGCTTGTGTACAGTGCCAAACACCAGAGCAGTTGTGGTGCCGTTACGTAACAGCTCCTTGAGGAAAATATCGGCGACTTCCGCCGCTTTGGCTGAATCAGCAAACGCTCCCTCGGCCGGGAAGGTGTAGTTGTTTAACCAGTCCAGCAACTGCTCGCCATAGGACGCGATGATTCCTGTCTGTGGGTAATGGATGTGTGTGTCGATAAAGCCTGGTGTAATCAGCGCATCCGGGTGCTCAATGACCTCGGTTCCTTCAGGCAGTACGGGCAACAGCGTGGCTGCGTTTCCCATTGCATCGATGCGACCATCAGTTACGACCAGCAATCCGTCTTCAACGAACTCACAGGCAGCCTCAATGCCGACGTCATTCGGATCGGCAACGCAGTGGAGCAGAGCGGCACGGTAGGCTTGAGTAGTCATATCCCTTCTTAATCATCCAGTGTGTTAACGGTAGACAGGTCAAGCATGCAGCCTGTCGCGCACGATCAACCACTGCAAGGTCGACAATTCAAACCCGCGCGACATTATTAGGAATGGTTATGTGTCGGCTGAACGAGACGCAGTGGAGAGGCTTCTTGTAGCGTAGCCTGTGCGCTATAGGTCGCGATAACTTCTCCCGCTACAGAGATCGCAATTTCCGCAGGAAGTTTACCTTTAATCTGCGGGATTCCCAGAGGGCAACGTACGCGATTGATCTGTTCGGTTGTAAAACCTTTGGTTGCAAGGTGATGCTGAAACTTCACCCACTTGGTTTTAGAGCCTATCAGTCCGTAATAGCCAAAATCGTTACGGGTCAGGATGCGCTCGGTCAGCTCAAGGTCTAACGGATGATTATGCGTCATGACGATAAAGTAGGTGCCGCCTGGCATGGCGTCTACTTCATCCAGAGGTTCGTCCGTGACGATTTTGGTAACTCCCCTAGGAAGAGTGTCTGGAAACTCCCGAACACGTGAGTCGATCCAGCGTATCTCGCATGGCAGGCTGGCTAGTAGTGGTACTAGGGCACGCGCCACATGTCCATTACCAAACACGGCGACGTGCACCGTGTGCTGGCCCATGGGCTCAAACAGCAATTCTGTGGCTTCCGTGCCGCATGGTTCCTGACGTTTACCCAGCGTAAACCGTTCGATGCGCGGCTCGCGTATTCCTTCCTTGAGCATCTGCCGCGCAATCTCGATGGCCTTGTACTCGAGGTGACCGCTGCCAATCGTCAGACGTAAACTATCGGCAGTGACTATCATTTTTGTCCCTGTAGTACGCGGCGTTGAGCCTTTCTCTTCAACAACGGTGACCAACACGCACGGAATGCCCTGGGATTCAAAAGTGGCCAGCTCGGCTAACCAGCCCGTCTTTTCTTTCATGCACTTACCTGCTCAGTGGCGGGGTTTGCCGTGGTGCAGGCCTCGGCCTGCTCCAGGCGTTTCGTCAGTTTCACGTCCTACAGTACATACTCGAGTGGGGAGGGCATCAACATTTGGGTGAATCCGGTAATCCGCTAGGCTGGCAACGGCGTCCTTTAATTTGTACCAGACAGCAATACCTCATATGAAGGGCGGCTCGCCTACGGTGTTGGAGTGAAATACGGTTACCTTCGGGCTCTTTTGATCTTCCACCGGCTTGATGCGGAAATCAGGGAGACATCCGTTAGTGCAGGCAACATTTTCTTCGCGGGCACCATAATGCGAGCCGCAAATTCGACCAGGTGCTGGCGAATCCTGAATGCTGCGTTCTGCGCTACCTTGCCGCTCAAATCCGCTCCGCTTGAGGCGGCGATAGCGTTGATGTACTAGGTATGGACCTTAAAAGCGTGTCCATCAGAAAGCCTGTATGGTTATCGGCAGGGCTGTGTCTTTCTGTTCAAGCTGGCAGGAAAGTGCGCCAGCTTTTGTGTCGGTCTGATCGGTCTTCTGACCAGTTCACCTCCACAGTTGGGGCAGCAGCCGTGCAGGTGACTCAAGGCGCATGTCTTGCAGAATGTGCACTCGAAAGAGCAAATGAATGCGTCGCTTGTGTCAGGTGGCAGGTCTTGATCACAGCATTCACAGTTAGGGCGTAGCTCAAGCATGATCAAGTCCTCGTATGGGGTCACCGAATCGGGCGCTATACGCCTGCGGGCTGACTGACAAATGTTTCTGAAACGTCCGACGAAGGCTTTCCGGGTGGCCGAAGCCACAGAGGCGAGCAACGGTGCTGATTGAGGCTTGTGCATCATGTAGAAGTGCTCTGGCGGTCTCCAGGCGAACCTGTTCTACATAGCGTCCCGGAGTGATGCCCAACTCCCTGCCAAATGCACGCGACAAGGTGCGAGGCGTCATGTTGACCTGCTCTGCCAGACGCTCGATGGAAAGATCTTCCCCCAAGTGCGCGGGTATCCAGTCCAACAATGCGGCCAAACGAGGAGTTCGGCTGGGCTCCGGCGAAAGACAGGCGCTGAACTGTGCCTGACCACCGGGACGACGTAAAAACATGACGAGTCTGCGCGCTACGCTTAATGCTGTAGGTCGATCCAGGTCCGCTTCAATCAGAGCCAGCGCAAGGTCAATGCCTGCCGTAACACCGGCGGAAGTAAAGACATCGGCATAACCGTCCTGCCCGCCAGGATCGTAGGTATGTAAGCGGTCTCCCTCGACTTGTATAGCGGTGTAACGCTGCAACGCTTCCAGGTCAGCCCAGTGTGTCGTGGCGCGTCGGCCCTTCAGCAGTCCTGACTCAGCCAGGATCAGGGCGCCGGAGCAAACGGACCCCAGACGACGCAGGCGAGGCTGGCTCTGTTGCAGCCAGTCCAGCAGCTCGGTATGTCGACATTGCTGCTCGACGCCAATACCGCCAGGAATCAGTAGGGTATCGAGCTGCTCCGCAGGCATGCCACGCCAGGATTGATCCGCCACGATCTGAATGCCAGATGAGGTCATGATTGGGCCGGGCTGATCAGCCAGAAGACTTATCTGATAAGCCGGAGGCAGCCCTTGTCGCTGCCGTTCAACATTGGCAGACGCAAAAACCTGCAACGGCCCGGTTACATCCAGGCTCATTACGTCTGGATAGAGAAGGCTGGCAACAACGCGGACGGCACTCATGGTTCATACTCTGGACGGATCAATCAAGTGTGCTGCGCACTGTGTTTGTCTGCAATGACAAGTGCCCCACAGATATGGACATCTGGATAAGATCATCGGAAATTCTTCAGGGTGACTTCTGCTCTGGCAACAACCTCTTTAAGATGCGCGCCATGAATGTTTCTGACCCTAAAGAACTCGCGCCTCTGCTCGAAGCAATACTGCTGGCTGCGGGTAAACCGCTGACGCTGGAACGCCTCGCGGAATTCTTCGATGACTATGAGCGGCCCGAGCCCAAGCAGTTACGCGATGGACTCGCTGTGCTGGCCGGCTCGTGCAAGAAGCGTGGTTTTGAGCTCAAGGAAGTGGCCAGCGGTTATCGCCTGCAGGTCAAGGAGCGGTATTCAACCTGGGTCGGTCGTCTTTGGGATGAGCGTCCGCCGCGTTATTCGCGAGCGCTTCTGGAAACCTTGGCGCTGATTGCCTACCGACAGCCAATCACCCGTGGTGAAATCGAAGAAGTGCGTGGTGTTGCAGTCAACAGCCAGATCGTCAAGACATTGCTTGAGCGCGAATGGATTCGCGTGGTTGGCTATCGTGATGTGCCGGGCCGCCCGGCCATGTTTGCCACTACCAGAGCGTTTCTGGATTATTTCAACCTGAAAAGCCTGGATGAGTTGCCAACGCTGGCCGCTATTCGGGAGATGGAGTTCGAGCCAGAACCTGTTCTCGACGATCACGCGCTGGCAGCAGAAGATGTGTCAGTCATGTCACCGGAGCCTGCCGAAACAACAGCCAAGCCGGCAGAGGAGACCAATTTCCGGACATTACTGGCGGAGCTAGATGTCATGGAGACCGGACTCAAGATCGACTTTAACGATCTGCGTCTGGAAGAGGCCATCGATCCGATGGGAGAGGATCGGGAAGAGCAATGAGGCAATAGCCGCTATAATAAAAATCGGCCGGAGATGATCCGGCCGATTCGTCTGTGTCAGGTTCTGTGTTACGCCGGAGCGTTTACCAGTGCCTGACAGGTATCGAGCATACGGTTGGAGAATCCCCACTCGTTGTCGTACCAGGCCATGACCTTCACCAAATTGCCGGTGACCTTGGTGTGGTTGGCATCGAAGATTGAGGACAGCGGGTTATGGTTGAAGTCGATCGACACCAGTGGACGGTCGTTATAACCCAATACCGGCGAGGCTTCGCTGGCCGCTTTCATGAAGGCATTGATTGCCTTGGCATCTGCTGTCTTGGAAACCTGAATGGTCAGGTCGACCAGCGACACGTTGATGGTCGGCACACGTACAGCCATGCCGCTGAACTTCCCGACCAGCTCTGGCAGCACCAGACCCACGGCTTCAGCCGCACCGGTCTTGGTTGGAATCATCGACTGAGTAGCCGAGCGGGCACGGAAGGGGTCGGAATGATAGACATCCGACAGGTTCTGGTCATTGGTATAGGCATGGATCGTGGTCATCAGGCCATGCTCGATACCCAACTCACGGTTCAGGACCTGAGCGACCGGGGCCAGACAGTTGGTTGTGCAGGACGCATTGGAAATGATCTGGTGGGACTGACGCAGGATATTGTCATTCACACCATAAACAATTGTGGCGTCAACCTCCTTACCAGGTGCGGAGATAATGACCTTGGAAGCACCTGCGTCCAGGTGAGCCGCCGCCTTGCTGCGGCTGGTGAACAGACCGGTGCATTCGAACACCACGTCAACATTCAGGTCTTTCCAGGGAAGCTCTGCCGGATTTCGGATGGCGGATACCGCAATACGGTCGCCATTCACGGTCAGGCTGTTCTCATCAACGGAAATCTCAGCATTGAAACGATCATGCACGCTGTCGAATTCCAGGAGATGGGCATTAATGGACGCGTCACCCAAGTCATTGATGGCGACAACCTGCATATGCTGACGATAATTTCCGGAGTAAAGCGCACGAAGAACATTACGGCCGATACGCCCGAAACCATTGATAGCAATACGAATGCTCATATTTGAAACCTCGTTCTGGCAGGATTTGTTGTAAAAACAATTACACTATCGCGTATTTTGAGAGGAATAATAGCCACTCAGATCAAATTTGTTTTAAAAACAACAAATTTTTCGCCTGCCTGGAGAATCGGAACCATGCATCCTCGCGTCCTTGAAGTTACACAGCGTCTCATTGAGCGTAGCCGTCCTACGCGTACGCGCTACCTTGAAATGATCCGGGCAGCTGCGAGCGAAGGCCCTCAGCGTGCCAAGCTACAATGCGCCAACTTTGCCCACGGCGTAGCCGGATGCGGTCCTGCGGACAAGCAACGTCTGCGCCTTATGGATGAGGTTAACGTCGCTATCGTTTCGTCTTACAACGACATGTTGTCTGCGCACCAGCCTTACGAACATTTCCCCCAGATCATCAAAGATGCTCTGCGCGAAATAGGCTCCGTTGGTCAGTTCGCCGGTGGGGTGCCAGCCATGTGTGACGGCGTAACCCAGGGCGAAGCAGGCATGGAGCTCAGCCTGCTCAGCCGTGAAGTCATCGCAATGTCCACCGCTGTGGCACTGTCCCACAATATGTTCGACGCCGCACTGTGCCTGGGCATCTGCGACAAGATCGTTCCTGGCCTGATGATTGGCTCTCTACGTTTTGGTCATCTGCCATTCGTTTTTGTGCCAGGTGGTCCAATGCCTTCGGGCATTTCCAACAAGGAAAAGGCTCGAGTGCGTCAGCTTTTTGCGGAGGGTAAGGCAACCCGCGAGGAGCTGCTTGAGTCCGAAATGAAGTCCTACCATAGTCCCGGCACCTGCACCTTCTACGGTACAGCCAACACCAATCAGGTCGTTATGGAAGTGATGGGACTGCACCTGCCGGGCTCGTCCTTCGTGAATCCGTATACGCCTCTGCGTGACGAGCTGACCCGTGAAGCGGCGCGTCAGGTGACACGTATCACGCAGCAAAGCGGTAATTTCATCCCGCTGGGTGAGATCGTTGACGAAAAAGCCATTATCAACTCGGTCGTGGCCTTGCATGCAACCGGTGGTTCTACCAACCATACCCTGCATATTCCCGCCATCGCACAGGCGGCTGGTATCGAACTGACCTGGCAGGATATGGCGGATCTGTCGGCTGTCGTTCCGACGCTGGCGCAGGTTTACCCCAACGGCAAGGCGGATGTGAACCATTTTCATGCGGCTGGTGGCACCAATTTCCTGATTCGCACCCTTTTGGATGCCGGTTTGCTGCATGAAGATGTGAACACCGTCATGGGTCATGGATTACGTCGTTACTTGCAGGAGCCATTCTTGGAGAATGGCACATTGACATGGCGTGAAGGACCTGTGGCGAGCTTGGATGAAGAAATCCTGCGTCCGGTCGAGCGCCCGTTCCGCCCTGAAGGTGGTTTGCGTGTGATGGATGGCAACCTTGGTCGTGGGGTTATGAAGGTGTCTGCCGTAGCGCCTGATCACCAGATCGTAGAGGCGCCTGCTAGAGTATTTGCTGATCAAGCCGAGCTTGCTAATGCCTTCAAGGCGGGTGAGCTGGACCGCGATTTTGTAGCGGTGGTCCGCTTTCAAGGACCCAAGGCCCTTGGTATGCCGGAGTTACATAAGCTGACGCCTTACCTGGGCGTGTTACAGGATCGAGGCTTTAAGGTCGCTCTGGTGACTGATGGACGTATGTCTGGAGCATCCGGCAAGGTGCCAGCGGCTATCCATGTATGCCCTGAGGCAATCGATGGCGGTCCGTTGTCCAAAGTACGTGACGGTGATCTGGTGCGAGTCAATGGACAAACCGGAGAGTTGATCGTGGTGGTTGATCCTGCCGAGTGGAATGCTCGAGAGCAGGTGGCGCCCCCGCAAGGCATGGGGATTGGAACGGGACGTGAACTCTTTGCGTTCATGCGGCAAGCAATGAGCACCGCCGAAAAGGGTGCGAGTGCATTTACATCCAGCCTGGAGGCGCTGAAATGAATTTGGCTTTGGTAGGGGATATCGGGGGCACGAATGCCCGTTTCGCATTGTGGCGTGACCAGCAGCTTGATGCGATCGAGGTGATGGCGTGTGCCGATTTCGAGCGTCCCGAAGATGCTGTGCGTGAATACCTCAAGCGTACCGGTGTCGCTCTTGACGATATCCACTCCGTATGTCTCGCCTGCGCGGGGCCGGTAGGCGAGGGTGACTTCCGTTTTACCAATAATCACTGGGTTATCAGCCGCGAGCGTTTCTGCGCTGAGCTTGGTCTGACTCACCTGCTTCTGATCAATGACTTCAGCTCAATGGCCTGGGCTGTAGCTAAGCTGGACAAAGCGCATTGCGTTCAGGTCCGTGAGGGAGCGGCGCATGCCAATCGGGCACGTCTGATCATCGGGCCGGGTACTGGCCTGGGTGTGGCCGGTCTGCTGCCGATCGGGGATGACCGCTGGATGGTACTTTCCAGCGAAGGCGGTCACGTTGATTTGCCGATCGGCACGCCACGTGAGTTCGAAATCTGGAAAATCCTGAAGCGCCAGTTTGGTAACCACGTGTCGGCGGAGCGTATTATTTCCGGCAATGGCCTGGTGAATCTCTACAAGGCCAGCTGTGAACTGGATGGCCGCGAAGAGAAGTGCGTGACCGCTGCCGAGATCTGTGAAATGGCGCTGTCCGGTGACGCCTATGCCGACGAGGTGCTGGAGCAGTTCTTCGTATGGCTGGGCCGTGTGGCTGGTAATGCTGCGCTGACCTTAGGTGCGTTGGGTGGCGTTTATATCGCCGGTGGAATTCTGCCGCGATTTGTCGAGCGCTTCCAGAACGGCGCCTTTGCCAAGGCGTTTGCGGACAAGGGTAAGACGAGCAGTGCCTACCTGCAGGATATTCCTGCTTGGCTGGTTACCGCCGAGTACCCTGGCTTGTTTGGCGCAGGGGTTGCCTTGCAGCAAAGCCTGAACGGTCAGTAATACCGCGTTTCACCTCTTGGCGTTCCCCCTGGTGTCGTGCATGCTTCGACACCGGGGCAATAATAAAAAAGACAAGGGACAACGCTATGACTCCGATGGGTAAATCCATCCTGCTGGTCGATGACGATCAGGACATTCGTGAGCTTTTAGAGGCTTATTTGAGTCGTGCCGGATTTAGCGTTCGAGCGGTGGCAGATGGCTACGGATTTCGTACTGCGCTTAAAGCCGAGCCGGCTGATCTTCTGATACTGGATGTCATGCTGCCGGGTGAGGACGGCTTCAGCCTTTGCCGTTGGGTCAGGGCGCTGAGTGGTTCCATCTCTCAAGTACCTATCATCATGCTGACCGCCAGCTCCGATGAGGCAGATCGTGTGATTGGCCTTGAATTGGGCGCTGACGATTACATTGGAAAACCATTCAGCCCGCGGGAATTACAGGCGCGGATTAAAGCGCTTCTCCGGCGCGCAGGTTTTGGTGACGCCAAGTCGGGGCACACATTGGTGTTTGATGAATGGCGTCTTGATACTGTCACGCACAGGCTGTTCCACCAGGACGGAGAAGAGGTCATTCTGTCCGGCGCTGATTTCACTCTGCTCAAACTGTTTCTAGATCATCCCCAGCAAATACTTGACCGTGACACGATTGCCAACGCGACGCGGGGGCGTGAAGTCATGCCGCTTGACCGCATCGTGGACATGGCCGTCAGCCGCTTGCGTCAACGGCTGCGTGACACTGGGAAATCGCCTCGACTGATTCGCACGGTACGCGGCAGTGGCTACCTTCTGGCGGCGCAGGTGCATGGCCCGACCGCAGATGTTTTTTAAGGCACTCCAGCGGCTGGTACCGCACTCATTGTTGGGAAGAATGCTGTTGCTTACGCTGCTGGCGGTTCTGCTGGCCCAGGGCGTTTCCAGCCTCTTCTGGATATCGCACTTGCGTGCCAGCCGAATGGAAGGTCTGCTGAACGCTTCGCGCAGCCTTGGTTACTCCATTGCGGCCAGCGTGCGTTACTTCAGTCTGCTGCCGCCGGCGTATCGTCCGGTAGTGCTGGAGCAGTTGCGTAATATGGGCGGTACACGGTTTTTCGTATCGCTTAATGAAAAGCCCTTGATCATGGAGCCGCTGCCCGATTCGCCTGGCAAGCAGGCGGTACTTCATGCTGTGGAGTCAGTCTTGCGGGAGCGTCTCGGCAATGGGATGCCGATGTATGTGGAGTTTGTCAGCCCCAAGCACCTGCGCCTGTTCAATGGCAATCTTTCCCTGGATGAGTTGCCACGCTCCTGGGCGCACTACGTTCTCAGCTTTGAACCACTAGATCCGCCCATTCTGGTCACCCAGATACGAATAGGTCCGGAGGAGTGGGTCTACATCGGGACACTGATGCCAGCCCCTTATCTCACCCTGGATGAGCCCTTCCTGCCCCTGCAGCAGGCTTGGTTCATCCTGTTCAGCAGCGCTTTTCTACTCTTGTTCATCGGCCTGCTCATCCACTGGCAGAGCCGGCCGCTTAAACGTTTGTCGCAAGAGGCACGTGAGCTTTCGCTGGAGGCACAGGTTCAACCCCTTCCTGAAGTCGGGGCGAGTGAAATTCAGGAAGTCACACGCGCCTTCAACACCATGCGTGATCGTATCAGTCGATACCTGGCCGAGCGGGGCCAGCTTTTCAGTGCGATTTCCCATGATCTGCGGACCCCTATCACCCGGCTGCGGCTCCGCGCTGAGTTACTGGAGGATGAGGCATTGCAGGCGCGTTTCAATCGAGACCTCGACGAATTGGATCTGCTAGTCAAGGGAGCACTGCAGTGCGTCAAGGACACCGATATTCATGAAAATATCGAGTCGGTAAACCTCAATCTCCTGCTGAGCAATATCGTCGAGCCTTACCAGGCCGGTGAGCAGCCTCGAGCGACGTTGCAAGGTAAAGCGGTGGCTCTCTATCCCGGCAAGCCGCTGGCCTTGAAGCGCTGTATCGGCAATGTACTCGACAACGCGCTGAAGTACGGTAATCGGGCGCATTTAACGGTGGAGGATGATGGCAAGGTATTCATGTTGCATGTCGACGATGAAGGCCCAGGGGTGCCAGAAAAGGATTTAGAGCAGGTTTTCGAACCGCATGTCCGCCTGACAGGTCAACAGCAGGGATACGGATTGGGGCTCGGGATTGCGCGCAATTTAGCCCATGCCCATGGGGGGGAGGTCGTCTTGCGTAATCGTCGGGAAGGGGGCCTGCGGGTCACGCTGACATTGCCGCGCTAGAGGCGTCCTGAAAAGAGTGGCGTCAAATTGTGATCGATATCTATAAAAGCCGCCTAATGTAACGGCACTGTGACATTAATGATTCCCTTCGTTACCCACGCTGGCCAAGGGCTGGCTAGACTCCGATCAGATTTATAAAAACAACAAGGTCACTGATCATGAAAGCATTCAATCGTCTCGCCCTCGCGGTTTCTTTGTCCTGCTTGAGCCAATTACCCCTAACCGCCCAGGCGGGTGAAGTGGAAGTCCTGCATTGGTGGACTTCAGGTGGTGAAGCTCGGGCTGTCGATACCCTCAAGCAAATGATGCAAAAGCAGGGCGATACCTGGAAGGATTTTGCGGTTGCTGGCGGCGCCGGTGAAGCCGCGATGACCGTTCTGAAAACCCGTGCGGTTTCTGGCAATCCTCCTTCTGCAGCACAGCTCAAAGGCCCCGACATTCAGGAGTGGGCTGACATGGGCTTTCTTACCAACCTGAACGACATCGCCAAGGCTGGAAAATGGGATAGCATCATGCCCAAGCGCATCGCTGAAACCATGCAGCATGATGGTGATTACGTCGCCGTTCCCGCCGGTGTTCACCGCATCAACTGGCTCTGGATAAACCCTGAGGCCTTCCAGAAAGCGGGCGCCAAGGTGCCAACGACGCTGGATGAGTTCTTCGAGGCTGCAGACAAGCTCAAGGCAGCAGGCATCGTCCCGATTGCCCACGGCGGTCAGAACTGGCAGGACACCACCATTTTCGAGTCGCTGGTCATGGCCATGATGGGGCCAGAGGACTATCACAAGGCATTTGTCGAAACTGACGAAGACACTTTGCGCAGCGACAAGATGGTTGAAGTGTTCAAGACCTTCAAGCGTATTCGCAACTATATCGACCCAGATGCAGCGGGCCGTGATTGGAACCTGGCTACCGCCATGGTCATCAATGGCAAGGCCGGTATGCAGATTATGGGCGACTGGGCCAAGGCCGAGTTTACGGCTGCAAACAAGACTGCTGGCAAGGACTACCTGTGCGTAGTCATGCCGGGTACTCAGGGTGACTTCATCTACAACATCGATTCCCTGGCCATGTTCAAGCTCAAGGACGAGGCAAACAGGAAAGCCCAGGATGACTTGGCCCGTACTGTCATCGACAAGCCTTTCCAGGAAGTCTTCAACCTGAACAAAGGCTCGATTCCTGTTCGCAATGATATCGACATGGCGAAGTTCGATGACTGTGCCAAACAGTCCATGAAGGATTTCCAGGCAGCCAACGACTCGGGCAAAGTGGAGCCAAGCCTGGCGCATAGCATGGCCAACACCAGCTATATCCAGGGCGCTGTCTTCGATGTGATCACCAACTTCTTCAACGATCCAAGCGCCGACCCCAAAAAGGCGACCGAACAACTGGTCGCCTCCATCAAAGCGGCGCAGTAATGCAGTAAGGGCAGGGCGTTGCAAGACGCCCGGTCCTGATGCAAATACCAACCTACGGGTTGGATCAGGAGTTCTTCGATGTCTTTAAGCGAAGTGCAAATCATGCGCACAGGTACCAGCACGTCTGTACGAAAGCCTGACCGCCTCCAGAAATGGCTTCCCAAGCTGGTTCTGGCCCCTACCGCGGTGGCAATGATTGTTTGCCTGTACGGCTACATGCTGTGGACCGCCGTGATCTCATTGACCACGTCCCGCTTCATGCCGGTGTATAACTTTGCAGGTTTTGCCCAGTTTGAACGCCTATTGGCCAACGACCGTTGGCTGGTGGCCTGTAAAAATCTGGCCATCTTTGGCGGGATGTTTATCCTGCTTTGCCTGATCATCGGCGTGTTCTTCGCCATCCTGCTGGATCAACGCATCCGACGCGAAGGTTTTATCCGCACCATTTATCTTTATCCCATGGCGCTATCGATGATCGTTACCGGTACCGCCTGGAAGTGGCTGCTCAACCCAGGGTTAGGCCTGGACAAGCTCCTGCGCGACTGGGGATGGGAAGGTTTCCGCTTTGACTGGCTTGTTGATACGGATAGGGTCATCTATTGCTTGCTGATCGCTGCGATCTGGCAGGCCTCCGGCTTTGTCATGGCTATGTTCCTGGCCGGTTTACGCGGCGTGGATAGCGCCATCATTCGTGCCGCACAAATTGACGGAGCCTCGCTGCCCACGATTTATCTGCGCATCGTTCTACCCAGTTTGCGACCTGTTTTTTTCAGTGCCGTGATGATCCTGTCACACATTGCGATCAAGAGCTTTGACCTGGTAATGGCCATGACCGCCGGTGGACCCGGTTATTCATCCGACCTTCCTGCGGTCTTCATGTATCAACACACCTTTACACGCGGGCAAATGGGCTTGGGGGCGGCCAGCTCCGTCCTGATGCTTGGCGCGGTGCTTGCCATCCTGGTGCCTTACCTTTATTCCGAACTGCGGAGCAAGCGTCATGGCTGATCTTTCCCACAGCAAGCGCTGGTCTTTCAACCGCATTGCAATTCACACTACGCTTCTGGTGGCTTGCGCTGTCTATCTCGTGCCACTGGTAGTCATGCTGTTAACCAGCTTCAAGACACCGGATGACGTGCGCACCGGTAACCTGCTGACGTTACCAGTAGACTGGACACTCATTGGCTGGATAAAGGCCTGGAGTACGGTTCACGAGTACTTCTGGAACTCCTTCATGATCACGGTTCCTGCCGTCATCATCTCGACTTTCATCGGTGCGCTTAACGGCTACGCCTTGTCGAAGTGGAGCTTCAAGGGCTCGAACGTATTGTTCAGCATGCTGCTGTTCGGTTGCTTCATCCCGTTCCAGGTCATTCTGTTACCAATGTCATTCACCTTGGGCAAGCTGGGTCTGGCCAATACCACGACCGGACTCGTGCTGGTTCACGTCATCTACGGTCTGGCCTTCACAACGCTTTTCTTCCGGAACTATTACGTAGGTATTCCGGATGCCCTGATCAAGGCGGCACGTCTCGATGGTGCAGGCTTCTTCACCATCTTCTGGAAGATCCTGCTGCCGCTTTCCACCCCTATCGTGATGGTAAGCCTGATCTGGCAGTTCACTCAGGTCTGGAATGACTTTCTGTTTGGCGTAGTGTTCGCCAGCGGCTCTGCGCAGCCGATTACGGTAGCGCTCAACAACCTCGTCAATACCAGTACTGGGGCCAAGGAATACAACGTTGATATGGCCGCTGCGATGATTGCGGCGCTGCCGACACTGCTCGTTTACATCTTCGCCGGCAAGTATTTCGTCCGTGGTCTGACCTCGGGCGTCGTCAAAGGATAAGAACAATCATGGCCGCACTAGAACTTAAAAATGTCCGCAAGACCTACGGCAACGCTGTTCAGGAAGCGCTTAAAGGTATCAATATCAGTATCGAGACCGGGCAGTTCCTGATCCTGGTTGGTCCTTCCGGTTGCGGTAAGTCTACGCTGATGAATGCCATCGCTGGCCTGGAAGATATTTCCAGCGGGGCCATCATGCTGGGTGGTGAGGACGTAACTGCGGTCGAGCCCAAGGACCGCGATATCGCCATGGTATTTCAATCCTATGCGTTGTATCCGACCATGACGGTGCGGGAAAACATCGCCTTTGGGTTGAAGATCCGCAAGACACCTGCTGACCAGATCGCCGCGGAAGTGGACCGTGTCGCCAAGCTTTTGCAGATCGAGCATCTGCTCGAGCGCAAACCCTCGCAGCTATCCGGTGGGCAACAACAACGTGTCGCCATGGGACGCGCACTGGCGCGCCGCCCCAAGCTTTACCTGTTCGATGAGCCGCTCTCAAATCTTGATGCAAAGTTGCGTGTGGAAATGCGCACCGAGATCAAGCTAATGCACCAGCGGCTCAAGACTACAACTGTCTACGTTACTCACGACCAGATCGAAGCCATGACGCTGGGCGACCGTGTCGCAGTTATGAAAGAGGGAGAAGTTCAACAGTTTGGTACTCCCCAGGAAATCTACAACAACCCCGCCAACCTCTTCGTGGCCAGCTTCATTGGTTCTCCGCCAATGAACTTCATTCCTGTCGCGTTGGAGCAGGAAAACGGGCGCCCTGTGGTGCGTTTGCAGGGGCATGGCGAGCGTACCGCTATTGGTCTACCCATGCTTCAAACCGCTCTGGCAGACGGTCGCGAAGCAATTTTAGGGGTTCGACCTGAGCAAATCTGTATTCGCAGTGGTCAGATCGGCGATTTGCCATTGGTCAACGCCCGAGTGCAGGTCGTGGAGCCAACAGGCCCCGACACTCTGGTTTATGTCGAGGTCAATGGCGTCCAGGTGTGTTGTCGAGTAGCGCCAGTCGACACTCCTGAAATCGGATCAATCGTAACGCTAGAGCTTGATGTAGAGCGTCTCGTATTATTCGAACCTGCTTCAGGTGCTCGTATCGCTTAGGAGAAAGTTATGACATTGCCACGTGTGGTGGTTTTTGGAGAGGCCTTGACCGATCTGGTCCAGCATTCACCCGGACAGTGGCAAGGCCATCCAGGCGGTGCACCGTGGAATGTTGCTCGGACGCTGGCGCGTCTGGGCGTACCCGCTGCGTTTGCGGGATCAATCAGCCAGGATTCTCTAGGCGATGAGATTCATGAGCAGTCTCAGGTGTCCGGACTGGATATGCGTTTTCTGCAGCGGGTCGAAGCTGATCCGCTGGTGGCAGTAGTGCCGTCCAGCAATCCACCTCGGTATTTCTTTGCTGGGGAGGCGGATCTAGCCTTTGATCCGGATGCGTTGCCGCAAGGCTGGCTCGAGGCTGCTGAACTCTGCCACTTCAGCTGCATCAGTCTGGCCCGTGAGCCGTTGGCTTCCAAACTGCTTGAACAGGCAGAAAAGGCCAAGGCAGCAGGTAAACGTATCAGCTACGACCCCAACTGGCGAAACCTGATGGGCGATGACTACTGTCGTCGTATCTTTCCAACCCTTGTGAGGCTGGCAGACGACATCAAGCTTTCTGACGAAGACCTGGAAAATATCTATCCCGGACTAACGCCTGAACAGGGCTTGAGCCGCCTGCGGGACATGAATCCAGAGGCCAACATCCTCTATACGCAGGGTGCCAAGGGCATCACGCTGCTTTCCAGCCAGGGGGAGTGGACTCAGCCTGGTATTCCGATTCATGTGGCGGACACCGTAGGTGCCGGTGACGCCTGTATGGCGGGGTGGTTGGCGTCAGGGATCATTTCAAGCGCATCACTGGAAGAGCGGCTACTTTTCGCAGCTGCCTGTGCCTCGGTGTCTTGCCAGAAGTCGGGGGCCTATGCGCCGACGCTTGATGACGTTCGCGCCATGATGGCGACTTCGCCGCTTCCTGCCTAAGGGACTTCGTATGAACTTTCCAGACTTCCGTCAACGTGACACTCTGCTGGATCATATCCAGCATACGCTGGCTTTCTACTATCCACGCTGCATCGACGAGCAGGGCGGGTTTTTCCAATTCTTCCGTGACAATGGCGATATCTATGATCGAGAGACGCGCCATCTTGTCTCCAGTACCCGTTTCGTCTTCAATTTTGCAATGGCCTATCGGCAATTCGGCAACGCTGAATACTTGGGTGCCACACGGCACGGGCTTCGCTTTCTAAGGGAAAAGCATCTGCAGCCCAATGGCAGCTACGCCTGGCTACTGAAGGGCGACAAAGTAGTAGACGGCACCAATCATGCCTATGGTCTGGCATTCGTTATCCTAGCGTACTCTCACGGCGTCATGGCAGGAGTCGAGGAGGCCAGAGCATGGCTGGCTGAAGCCTGGGACACCTTCGAGCGTCATTTTTGGCGCGAAGAAGACGGTCTGTACTGTGATGAGATCAGTGCCGATTGGTCCGAGGTTTCCTCCTATCGTGGACAAAATGCCAACATGCATGCCTGCGAGGCGCTTCTGGCTGCCTATGAAGCGACACAGGAGTCCCGTTATCTGGACCGCGCCGAAACGCTTGCAATCAATATGACTCAGCGCCAGGCAGCACTTAGCCAGGAAAGCGCTGAGGTTGCTCAGGATGTACCAGGCGGGTTGATCTGGGAGCATTACCATCAGGATTGGAGCATCGATTGGGATTACAACAGAGATGATCCCGCCAACCTGTTCCGCCCTTGGGGTTTCCAGCCTGGACATCAGGTCGAGTGGGCCAAGCTCTTGCTGATTCTCGAGCGCCATCGTCCCCAGGCATGGTTGGCGCCACGTGCTGCAGAGCTGTTTGATGCCGCGTGGAAAACCTCATGGGATCATGAACATGGTGGCCTATATTACGGGTTCGCTCCGGATGGCAGCGTTTGTGATCCAGACAAGTACTTCTGGGTTCAGGCCGAGGCCTTGGCGGCTGCAGCCTTGCTTGCCGAGCGCACCGGCAACGGTAAATATTGGAAACAATATGAACAGCTCTGGCACTATAGTTGGGAGCATTTCATTGATCACGAGTATGGCGCTTGGTGGCGCATCCTCGACCGTCGAAATACTAAGTATTCCGACGAAAAAAGTCCGGCCGGAAAGGTCGACTACCACACCATGGGAGCCTGTTACGAGGTACTCAATGTTCTGCCGTGAAGTTTAGCCAGTTATTGGCGTGGGACCTGTGGTGTGTTGCGTATAGCCCATTAAAAATTATAAAGGACCGAGAAGAATGTATAAGCATAAAGGCAAACGCGTACGGCACTTGGCTGTGTTGTCGTTAGCTGCACTGGGTGGACTCAGTGCCACTGCCCATGCAGCCGATGCCTTCGACCCTGAAGCAGGTGGTATGACAGGCGATTGGGGTGGCCTGCGTACTGAACTGCTAGATAAGGGTTACGACATCAAGTTGGAGTACGTCGGGGAAGGCGCTACCAACATGCGAGGTGGATACGACAAGGATCACACCGCACGTTGGTCTTCCCAGTACATGTTCGGCCTGGCGGTCGACATGAACAAGACGTTGGGTTGGGAGAATTCCGTATTCAAAGTTGCCATTACTTCACGTGACGGCCGTAACCTGACCAACGACAATATTGGTGATCCACGTTCCGGTACGTATTCTTCCGTACAAGAAGTCTGGGGTCGCGGCCAGACCTGGCGCCTTACCCAGCTGTGGTTGAGCAAGGGGTTCTTTGATGGCCGTCTGGACATTAAGGCTGGTCGTTTCGGCGAGGGTGAAGATTTCAACTCGTTCGACTGTGACTTCCAGAACCTGGCGTTCTGTGGTTCCCAGGTGGGTAACTGGGTAGGTGATCAGTGGTACAACTGGCCGGTCAGCCAGTGGGCCATGCGCGTCAAGTACAACCTGACACCTGAGCTGTTTGCCCAGGTTGGGGTTTACGAGCAGAACCCGTCGCTGCTTGAAACCGGTAATGGCTTCAAGATGAATACCAGCGGTGCCAAAGGCGTGATCCTGCCAGTTGAGCTGGTATGGTTGCCAACGCTGAACAGCCTACCGGGTGAGTACCGCTTCGGTTACTACTACAGCACCGCTGATGCGGATGATGTGGATGGTGTTTCCAGCCGTCATTCCAGTAAGCATGGCTACTGGGTTGTAGCCAAGCAGCAGCTGACCAAGCACAACGGTGATGCTTCTCGTGGTCTGAGTGTATTCGCCAACTTCACGGTGCATGACAAGGCTACCAACAAGGTAGACAACTACATCCAGGCTGGTGTGGTGTACAAGGGACCATTCGATGCGCGACCAAAAGACGACATCGGTTTCGGTGTGGCTCGTATCCACACCAACAGCGATGCGCGTGATGCGCAACGTGCAGCCAACCTTGCTACCGGTATCGACGATTATGACAACCCAGGCTACGTACCGCTGCAGTACAGCGAATACGATGCTGAGCTGTACTACGGCGTACACGTGACCAACTGGCTCACCCTACGTCCGAATATTCAGTACATGCGTAACCCGGGTGGCGTCAAGGAAGTCGATAATGCTGTTGTCGGCGGCCTGAAGGTCCAAGCGGTGTTCTAATTCCGCAGATGGTACTGGGCGCAGCGAGCAGTGTGTTTATACTGTTCGCTGTGTCCAGATGCTGAGGTAGCCCTGTGGGTAAGGTTGAGAGTCCCTGCGTAAGCCAATGCAAGCTCAAGGATGAAGTCTGTCAGGGATGCGGCCGCAGCCGCGATGAAATCAAGGGCTGGAAGTCCATGAAGGACAAAGAGCGCAAGGATGTAGTCGAAAAGGCCAGCAAGCGTCTCAAGAAGCTCAAGAAGAAATAACCTCGCTACAGGCTGAAGCGTACTGCTCCAGCCTTTCTCGTCGATTACAACTCTTCCTGTTCCTGCTCCATTGGATAGCGTGTTGCTACCAGACTTTCCTTTACTTTGCGCAGGTGCGGCTGGAAATCAACGCCGCGGCGCAGCGTAACGCCAGTGGCCAGAATGTCGAGTACTGTCAGCTGAACGATACGTGACGACATTGGCATATAGATATCAGTATCTTCGGGCACTGGAATATCAAGGCTAAGTGTTGAAACCTTCGCAAGCGGAGAATTAGCAGCAGTCATCCCGATAACTGATGCCCCGTTATCCCGTGCCAGCTTGGCAACATCCACCAGTTCGCGCGTGCGGCCGGTGTAGGAAATGATGACGAAGACTTCGCCCATCTGCGCTACAGACGCAAGCATGCGTTGCATCAGAATGTCTGAATGGGCCGAAACAGCTAGACCGAAGCGAAAGAATTTGTGCTGGGCATCCAGCGCTACAGGTGCAGATGCACCCAGGCCAAAGAAATGAATCTGCCGTGCCTGAATCAGGAGATTGACGGCTCGATTGATCACTTGAGCATCCATGCGCTGACGAGCATTATCGAGCGAGGCGATGGTGCTACTGAAAATTTTTTCTGAGTAGGCTTCAGGCTCATCATCCGCTTCCACCGCCTGGCTTACGTAGACGGCGCCGCTGGCGATGCTCTGGGCCAGCTGAATCTTCATTTCAGGGTAGCCGCTGATTCCCAGTGATCGGCAGAAGCGATTGACAGTCGGTTCGCTGACGTGTGCTGCCTGCGCCAGGGCCGCAATGGTCAGGCGGGTAGCCTGCCGTGGATTGTTTAGAATAACCTCGGCTACCTTGCGTTCGGCACGGTTCAATTCCGGCAGACGGGTCTGAATCAATTGCAGCAATGTGCTGGCCCGATCCATCAAATGCTCCTGAAAGTTGTCATCCTTTTATCGTACAGCTATAGAGGAATAAGGCTGCACAAAAAGGTTTTATTAAATTTTTGATTTTTATACTACGTAAAAGGGGAAAGCTCACTTAAACTGGGCTTTCATTCACCAACTTTTCGTAAAAGAACGAATATATGCCAGCAGTTCGCGTACTCCCTTGCACTTTGGCCCTGTTCGGCGCGTTGGGCGATCTCGCTCTGCGCAAGTTGTTTCCGGCTCTCTATCAACTCGATCGCGAAGGTCTCCTCCATGATGACACGCGTATCGTCGCGCTTGCTCGAGATCAAGGAGACGGCACCAAGCAGCTCGCTCACATTGAAGAGCGGGTTCGGCATTACGTGCCGAATGCTGACTGGAATCAAGCCGTCTGGGAACGTTTCGCCGCCCGCTTAAGCTACCGTGCCATGGATTTCCGACGCATGGAAGACTATGCCGGACTGGCCGAAGACGTGGGTGACTCCGAAACGGTGATTGCGTATTTCGCAACACCCGCCTCAGTATACAGCTCGATTTGCGAGAATCTTGATGCGGTAGGGCTTAGCAGCCGTACACGCGTCGTCATGGAAAAGCCCATCGGCCATGACCTTGAGTCTTCGCGTGTCGTGAACGACTCCGTGGCTCGGTTCTTCCCGGAAAGTCAGGTCTACCGTATCGACCATTACCTGGGTAAGGAAACCGTACAGAATCTGATTGCTCTGCGGTTTGCAAACAGTCTGTTCGAGACCCAATGGAACCAGAACTATATCTCCCATGTGGAGATTACGGTTGCTGAGAAAGTAGGGATCGAAGGCCGCTGGGGTTATTTCGATCAGGCCGGGCAGCTACGCGACATGGTGCAGAACCACTTGCTGCAGCTGCTTTGCCTGACTGCAATGGACCCGCCCGCTGATCTCTCGGCGGACAGTATCCGTGACGAAAAGGTCAAGGTGCTCAAGGCGCTTGAGCCGATCACCGCCGATCAGCTGGCCAGCCGTGTCGTGCTGGGCCAGTACACGAGTGGTTACAGCGATGGCAAGCCGGTGCCTGGCTATCTGGAGGAAGAGAATTCTAACGAGAGCAGCAGCACGGAAACATTCGTGGCCATTCGCGCCGATATTCGTAACTGGCGTTGGTCTGGAGTGCCTTTCTATTTGCGTACCGGCAAGCGTATGCCGCAAAAACTTTCGCAGATCGTTATTCATTTCAAGGAACCGCCACACTACATCTTCGCGCCTGAGCAGCGGAGTCTGATCAACAACCGACTGATCATCCGTATTCAGCCGGACGAAGGGATTTCCCTGCAGGTCATGACCAAGGATCAAGGCTTGAGCAAAGGGATGCAGCTGCGCAGCGGTCCGTTGCAGCTCAATTTCTCCGAGGCCTTCAAGTCGGCGCGGGTACCAGACGCGTATGAGCGTTTGTTGCTGGAAGTGATGCAGGGCAACCAGTCTCTCTTCGTGCGCAAGGACGAGATCGAGGCGGCCTGGCGCTGGTGCGACCAGCTCATGGAAGGCTGGGAAAAAATGGGCGATACCCCGAAATCATACGCAGCTGGCACATGGGGCCCGCTGACTTCCATTGCTCTCATTGCACGTGACGGGAGATCCTGGTATGGCGACATCTAACCTGCCACAAGGCGTCGAATTCATCGAGCTGAACGGTCGTGAGGCCCATGCTGAGCAGCTGACCCAGGCTGTAGCGGCTGCTCTTCGTGAGGCCATTGCACAGAAAGGGGCGGCCACACTGGTGGTTTCGGGTGGTCGTAGCCCAGTGCCGTTCTTTGAACAGTTATCCGAGCAGGAGCTGGACTGGGCGAAGGTCACGATTACGCTCGCCGATGAGCGCTGGGTGCCTTTAGAGCATCCGGATAGCAACGGCGGGCTAATTCGCAAGCACCTGTTACGTAATGCAGCCCGTGCAGCGACTTTTGTAGACCTCTATGCCGCTGGCGAAAACGCTGAAACGGCTGCTCAGGAGGCTGATAACCGCTTGCAGAATCTGCCCAAGCCTATCGATGTGCTGGTGCTGGGAATGGGCGACGATGCACATACTGCTTCGTTGTTTCCCGGAAGTCCTGGGCTTGAAGATGCGCTTGATCCACAGAGCGAGCGCTTGTGCCTGCCCATGTGGGCACCTTCCGTGCCTCGTCAACGTCTGACCATGACACGCGCATTGTTGTCTGGTGCTCACAATCAGTTCCTGGCCATCCAGGGCCAGAGCAAGTTGGCCGCTCTGCAAACCGCTGCAACCGCCGGTGATGAGCTGGCGACTCCTATCAGCGCCTTCCTGCGAGAGCCGCTGAAGATCTATTGGTGCCCTTGAGGATGAGTGACATGCAAAACAAGATCGCTGCCATTGATGCGCTGAGCCAGAAAGCACGCATCCTGCCCGTCATCGTGATCAACGATCCGGCTGACGTCCTGCCTTTTGCCGACGCGATGGCAGCGGGGGGGCTCAAGACACTGGAAATCACGCTTCGCTCTGCCCATGGTTTGGATGCTGTGCGCCTGCTGCGCAAGGAGCGCCCGGAGCTAACGGTGGGTGTCGGTACTGTTCTGGACACCCACATGTTTGATGCTGCGGTAGAAGCAGGTGCTCAGTTCATTGTAACGCCCGGCTGCACGGACGAAATCCTTGAGGCAGGCGTTAAAAGCGATGTGCCACTACTGCCCGGTATTGCTACGCCTTCAGACATCATGCGTGCCTATCGGCTGGGTTACCGTCGCTTCAAGCTCTTCCCGGCCAATGTTTACGGTGGAATAGACGCGCTTAAAGCCTTTGCCGGTCCTTTTGGCGATCTTCGATTCTGCCCAACGGGCGGCGTCAATCCGGGTAATGTCAAAGCCTATTTCCAGCAGAGCAATGTCATGTGCGTAGGAGGTAGCTGGATGCTGCCTTCCGACGCTATCAAGGCGCGTGACTGGACAAAGATAGAGCAGCTTTGCCGCGAAGCCCTGGCTGCGCTCGATTAAGGCAGTCATCTTGTTCGACGGCCTGCATCATGCAGGCCGTCTGCATCTCAGACCATCCATCTCTTTTCTGTCGAAAGGCCTGCACGTCGAGTCATTTAGTCGCTAGGCTCAAGGGCTAGGTGACGCTATGATGCGCGCCTTTTTGTTGCCGCTTACACCGGGAGGTGCCTTATGAACGACAACACTCCTCATACCCCAGTCGGGGAAAAACTCCAGAAAGTCCTGTCCCGTATGGGTGTAGGTTCCCGCCGTGATGTGGAAGCCTGGATTGCCGAGGGCCGTATTCAAGTAAACGGAAATGTCGCCACTCTGGGTCAGCGTGTTACGCCTCAGGATGCCATTGCTGTGGACGGGCGTGTGCTACGCCGCGAAGAAGCCGCCGAAAATGTTCGCCGTGTACTGATTTACAACAAGCCTGAAGGTGAAGTCTGCACCCGTGATGACCCCGAAGGGCGTCCTACGGTGTTTGACCGATTGCCGCGCCTGAGAGGCGGGCGGTGGATCAACATTGGTCGTCTGGATATTAACACGACCGGCCTGCTTTTGTTCACGACCGACGGTGAGCTGGCCAACCGCTTGATGCATCCCTCTTATCAGATGGACCGGGAGTACGCGGTACGTGTGCGTGGTGAAGTCGATGAGGCCATGATCGAGCGTCTCAAGGCAGGTGTCATGCTGGAAGACGGTCCTGCACGTTTTACCGATATCCAACAGGCTCCCAATGGTGACGGTTTCAACCACTGGTTCCATTGCGTGGTCATGGAAGGACGTAACCGAGAGGTTCGTCGCCTGTGGGAATCCCAGGGCGTGCTGGTCAGCCGCTTGAAGCGGGTACGTTTCGGACCGGTTTTCCTGACGGCTGAATTGTCCATGGGCCGCTGGCGCGAGATGATGCAGGGTGAAATCAATATTCTCAGCGCAGAAGTAGGGCTGACGCCTGTTGAATTGCCTCCTGTGACCGCGAAGGTTCGCGAAAAGCTTGAGCGTATGCAGCGCAAGTCCGGCAAGCCTGTTGAGGCTGGCCGCGGCGGCCGTGGTGACAAGCGCTCTGGCAAGCCGCAGGGCGAGGGCCGCCGTGGTGGCACACCATTAGCCGAGCGTCCATCCGAAAGTGGGCGCAAGCGTCCGGTACGGACTCGTGAAGAGCATGCCTCTGGTGATGACGGACGTCGCGAGCGTCCTGTCCGGGAACGGGCCGCACCGGCACAGCGCCGTAATGGTCCAGCCCGTGAAGGTCAGCGTCCAGGCTTTGGTAGTAATAATCGCGGTAAACGCTAAGCGGTTACCTGTGCTCGAACGGCTCGCCTAGGCGAGCCGTTTTTGTATGGGCTCTACCTATATCGTTAATCAAGTAGCCTTCTTCCAATTCAGGACTAACTGGGTGATCAGGCCTGCGACCACTCCCCAGAAAGCCGACCCAACGCCTAATAATGTCATGCCTGAAGCGGTTACAAGAAAAGTGACAAGAGCGGCTTCGCGTTGTTTGGGGTCGCTCATGGCACTGTTAAGCCCATTCATGATGGACCCAAGCAGTGCAAGTGCGGCGATGGATAGCACTAATTCTTTAGGAAGCGCTGCAAACAGGGCTGCCAGTGTTGCACCAAACGTTCCGGCTATACCGTAAAAGAAGCCGCACCAGAGCGCTGCGGTGTAGCGCTTTTGTGAGTCTTCGTGGGCCTCAGGCCCTGTACAGATGGCTGCGCTGATGGCCGCCAGGTTAATTCCGTGGGAGCCGAATGGGGCCAACAGTAACGAGGCTATTCCGGTAACGGATATCAGGGGGGAGGCAGGTGTCTGGTAGCCGTCGGTCCGCAAAACCGCAATGCCTGGCATGTTTTGAGAAGCCATGGCAACAACAAATAGCGGAATACCAATGCTGATGATGGCGGACATGGAGAAGGACGGTGTGGTCCAGACAGGCACCGCCAATTGCAAATGAAAGTGCTCGAAATGCAACAGCCCTATGACGGCGGCGATGATCATTCCAATCATCAGGGCAGCCAACACGGCATAACGGGGTGCCTGCCGCTTGGTCAGCAAATACGTCAGGAACATGCCTATTACAAGCAGAGGTTGCTGCTCAGTAGCCGAGCAGATCTCAATGCCGATCCGAAACAGGATGCCTGCCAGCAGCGCGGCGGCCAATGCAGCAGGAACCTTGCGCATCAGACGCTCGAAGCTGCCAGTCATACCGCAGAAGGCCGTGAGGAGGGCGCATAACATGAAAGCGCCAATAGCCTCGCTGTAAGGGACCTGAGGCAAGCTGGTCATCAGCAGGGCAGCACCGGGGGTAGACCATGCGATGACGATGGGAGTCCTGAAGCGCAGCGAGAGCGCGATCGTGGTTATCGCCATCCCGATGGACAGCGCCCAGATCCAGGAGGAAATCTGAGCGTTGTTCAGCCCTGCATTCTGGCCTGCCTGGAACATAAGCACCAGGGAGCTGGTGTAGCCAACCAGCATCGCTACGAAACCGGCAACGATTGAAGAAGGCGATGTGTCGGCAAACGGGCGCAAGGCGGTGGATACGGTCATGGTACGGTCTTCAATGGGTAGACAGCAGAATGGGGTACAGAGAAATAACTAGCAGGGCAGCCATCGTCCAGTTGAACGCACGCAGACGCATCGGGCTATTCAAAAGTGTACGTAATGCCATACCAAACAGCGTCCAAAGGCTAACGCTAGGCAAGTTGATAAGCGCAAACAGCAGCGCTATCAGCAGCAGGTTGCTGTTGAAATCTTGAACGGGCAAATACGTGGTGACGGCGCCTATGGCCATTACCCAGGCTTTTGGATTAACCCATTGAAAGGCAGCTGCCTGAAAAAAACCGAATGGTTTGCCGGAAGCCTGCTTGGGCGTAGGCGGTGCGGCGTTGGCAATTTTCCATGCCAGGTACAACAGGTATGCAGTAGCCACGACCTTCAAGGCCATGTGCAGTGAGGGGTACAGGCTGAACAATTGTCCAAGACCCAATCCCATGGTGATTACCATCACCATATGCCCAAGGCTAATGCCGAACATATGCGGAAGTGTCCGGCGGAAACCATAGTTAACACCTGACGCGAGCAGCATCATGTTATTGGGACCCGGAGTAGCTGAGGATACGAAGGCAAAAAGTATAAAAGCGGTAAGTAATTCGGCTGTCATGGCTGGGCTTCCTTTTTTCCAGCATAAACAGCCTGTTGGCTGGCGTACCGATACACTCACCTGTAGAAGGAGCCGTACAGTCGATCAGGCTTTGTCTGAATGAAGCCGCTAGTCTGTGCTCAAGTCGACCCGTCTTTCCGGCTCGATTCGCGTTGGCGCTCCTGGCCTGCCAGCGTCTGGTTGATTTTCATCCATCCCTCTACTGCGGCTTCTCCGGCTTCGTCAAAGGCACGCTGTAGCAGCTTGACCTGTTCCCGCCGCAGGAGCTGCTCAAGCTTTGCACCGTGCGATGTCAGCCGCAACTTGCGCTTGCGCTTGTCTTCCGCGTCTGACTCCACCACAAGCATATCCTTTTCAATTAGCTGGCGAACGGGCGGATTAGCGGCCTGCTTGGTAACCCCCAAAGCCTCCAGCAACTCTTTGTGGCTGATTCCTGGCGAGCCAGCCACGAAAAAGAGAATACGCTGGTGTACGCGGCTAAACCCGCGGCGCGAAAGCATTTCGTCGGCCTTGGCGGTAAATGCCTGGTAGCCGAAGAAGAATGACTGCATCGCCTGGCGTTGGGCTACGGTATTTTTTAGGTCAAGCATATTGACGCTTCTATCCGGTTCAGCGTAGTTTCGGTCAAGCAGTTTGACTTATTCTCCGGCCGCTGACTACTGGTGCTTCCATGGCTTTCTCCGAACGCGTTACCCGTCTAAAAAGCAGTCTTATCCGCGAAATTCTGGCAGCGGCACAGCGTCCGGAAGTGATGTCCTTTGCAGGTGGTCTGCCTGCGCAGGAGATGTTGCCTCGCGTGGAATGGGATGCTCTGCCGGTGAATCTGGGGCAGTATGGAACGAGCGAAGGAGAGCCGGAGCTGCGCGAAGCGATCGCTGCCCAGGCCAGAGCCTTGGGCGTTGAGTGTGATGCCAGTCAAGTACTGGTTACGGCTGGTTCGCAACAGGCATTGGATCTGGCTGCAAAACTCTACATCGACCAAGATACTCAGGTGCTGTTAGAAGGCCCCAGCTATCTGGCTGCGCTGCAAAGCTTTCAATTTTTCGGTGCCGATTGCCTGACAGTACCACTGACGGCGGAAGGCATGGATATTGAAGCGCTGCGCCAGTGCCTCGAGACCAACAAGCCAGCCTTTGCCTATCTGATTCCTACTTTCCAGAACCCGTCCGGTGTACGTTACACCGAAGCCTGCCGTGATCAGGTGGCAGCCTTGATGGATGAGTTCAGCGTCACGCTGATCGAAGATGAGCCATATCGCGAGCTGATCTTTGATGATGCTCCGGCTACGCCTATTGTAAGCCGCTTGAAGCGAACCAGCTGGATCTATACCGGTACAGTCTCCAAGACGTTACTGCCCGGTTTGCGGGTGGGGTATCTGATTGCCTCTCCTGATTTGTATCCCTATCTGCTACGTCTCAAACAGGCCGCTGACCTGCACACGAATCGTATCGGGCAGTGGCAGGCCTTGCAGTGGGTCGGAACGCCACGTTACCAAGCCCATATTCAAGAACTGCGCAATTTCTATCGTGCTCGTCGCGATGCCTTCCAGGCTGCGCTGGTTCGCCACTTTGGTGAGCTTGCAGACTGGAATCAGCCTCAGGGGGGACTATTTTTCTGGCTAACACTGCGCCAGCCAATCGACACACGCTTGCTGTTGGAGCCCGCTTTGGCTCAGGATGTGGCCTTCATGCCTGGGGAGCCTTTCTTCAGTGACCCGGAGGGCAACCTTGGTCGCTTGCGCCTGAATTTCAGCCATGTGGCACCTGAGCGTGTTGATGAAGGGCTGAGCCGTTTGGCCAGTGTCATAAAGGCCGCCCAGGCCTTGTAATGAAAGGAGATCATTATGTACCGGATTTATGGAGACCAGCGTTCCGGCAACTGCTACAAGGTCAAGCTGATGATGGCCTTGCGCGGATTTGCCTATGAATGGGTTGATGTAGATATCTTAAAGGGCGAGACACGCTCTCCAGCGTTTCTTGAAAAAAACCCCAATGGCAAGATTCCTGTGCTTGAGCTGGATGATGGCTCCTACCTATGGGAGTCCAATGCCATTCTGAACTACCTGGCAGAAGGCAGCACATTCCTGCCCCAGGAGCCGCGTTTGCGGACTCATGTACTGCAATGGCAATTCTTCGAGCAGTACAGTCATGAGCCCTACGTAGCAGTGGCGCGGTTTATTCAGTTTTACCTTGACATGCCTGAAGAGCGGCGTGCCGAACATGCAAGTTGCCTTAAGGGAGGCTATAAGGCATTGGATGTTATGGAGCAGCAACTCTCCCGGACCCCGTATCTGGTAGGCGATACGTACTCCATTGCCGATATTGCGCTATACGCCTATACGCACGTGGCGGCAGAAGGTGGATTCGACTTGTCTCGGTACCCTGCCATCAATGCCTGGCTACAGCGTATTGCAAGCCATCCGCAGCATGTGGGCATGTATGATTAATTGACGAGAATGAAAAAGGCCGCTGTTTTACAGCGGCCTTTTTATAGCTGAGAATCAAGCCGAGGCGTTGGCAGACGTGTTTATCCGGCTTCCGGTAGTGCCTGTAATAGGCTTTGCTGGAATCTGTTTGATGGACTTCTTCACTGTCTCTGCAACACGATAACCATTTGGATTCTGCGATTGCCAGCGCCAAGCATCGGCAATCATCTGCGTCAGGCTGCGTTCTGCTCTCCAACCCAATTCCTGTTCGGCTTTGTGAGGATCGGCCCAGCACTCCGCAACATCCCCCTCGCGGCGAGGCGCCAAGCGATAGGGCAGCTGCATCTGTGCAACCTCTTCAAACACCCTGACTAACTCCAGTACCGAATAGCCGCGCCCGGTTCCGAGGTTCCAGACGTGCGCTCCCTTGACGCTTTGTAGCTTGCGCAGGGCGGAAAGATGTCCTTTGGCCAGATCGACTACATGAATGTAATCACGTATCCCGGTACCGTCTGGAGTAGGGTAATCCGAGCCATAAATGCTCAAGCGCTCCAAACGGCCAATGGCTACCTGCGTGATGTATGGCAGAAGGTTATTGGGAATGCCACTTGGGTCTTCACCAATCATGCCGGATTCGTGTGCACCTATGGGATTGAAATAGCGCAACAGGGCAATGGACCAGCGAGGATCTGCAGCAGCCAGATCGCGCAGCAGGTTTTCAACCATGAGCTTGGATTGCCCGTACGGATTGGTTGGTATACCGGTAGGTGCCTGCTCGCTGATAGGAACCGTGTCAGGCATGCCGTAAACGGTTGCTGATGAACTGAACACCAGCTTGAAAACACCCGCGTCAGCCATTGCCTGGCAAAGCGTCAGGCTGCCACCCACATTATTGTCGTAATAGCTCAACGGGTGTCTTACGCTTTCGCCTACTGCTTTGAGCCCGGCAAAGTGCAGGACAGCCTCGATTGGATATTGTGCAAACAGAGCATCCAACTGCGCGCGTCGGCGTATATCACCTTTGACGAAATGCACGCTGCGGCCAGCTAGCTGCTCGACCCGTTGTAATGCTACACGTGAACTGTTGCACAGGTTATCCAACACGAGAACGTCTTGCCCTGACAGTAACAGCTCCAAAACAGCATGCGACCCTATATAACCCGCGCCCCCAGTCACAAGAATCATCGTCACGCTCCATTGATCTAGTCGTAATACAAAGCACGCCGACACAGCGAAGCGCTGAACGAGGTTCAGCGGCCTATTCGAAGCGGCAAACAAGACAGGCCATGCACAAAGAATATGCATGTATAAAGCCAGACCCGGTGATATGACGACTAGTTCCTATAGGAATGAGGTAAGTGTAAAAAAACATGTATCGACGAAAGGGTTGGAACTGGGTTTGCTCAGAACCAGTCTCACCGCCCAGTGACTCTATTGATATTCGATGATGTTCGAATGCAAGGTGTTCTGATTTTTGCCGGTTTTGGCGTATTGAGTAGCCGGCGGGTTTAGCTCTTAAATGGAAAGGATCGGATCTTTCCAACGGGAAAAGGCATAGAACTCGATTCGTGTTGTACGAGTTCCTGACTTGGTCATACACGAGTTAAGGAGTAATCGATGAGCTGGGCTGGACCCTTTCAATATGAGATTGGCAAGTCAAAGCCGTCATCCAGAACGGAAATGGGCTTTGATGCATCAGGCAGGGAAAACCTTCCTACCCTGATCTGTCTTTCCCATCTGCGCTGGAATTTCGTCTACCAACGGCCTCAGCACTTGATGTCCCGCTTTGCGCGCGACTACAACGTACTGTTCTTTGAAGAGCCGATGCCATCGGATGAACCTAATCCCTGGCTTGAAGAAATCGAGGCTGATCTAGGCGTTACGCGTCTGGTACCCAGACTGCCTGCTAACGTACAGGGCGAGGCGGCTGAGGCAGTATTGAAGCGTCTGCTGGACAGATACGTCGAAGAGTCCGGAATTGAGGAGGCGGTTCTCTGGTATTACACTCCCATGAGCTGGCCCTTCAGCCATCACCTCAAATCCACGCTTACCGTGTATGACTGCATGGATGAGCTTTCTGCTTTCCGAGGCGCGCCGCCGGAAATGCTAGAGCGTGAACGACTTCTGTTGGAAAAGGCCGATGTGGTGTTTACGGGCGGTTATAGCCTGTATGAGGCCAAGCGCGAGCGCCACCCTAACGCCCATCCTTTCCCGAGCAGTGTAGATATCGCTCATTTCGCTCAAGCCCGCGCCGAGCAGCTTGATCCTGATGACCAGAACAGTATTCCGCATCCGCGTCTTGGGTTTTATGGCGTGATTGACGAGCGTCTGGATATCGACTTGCTGGCCGAGGTCGCACGTCAACGGCCTGATTGGCACATTGTGCTGATTGGTCCGGTCGTCAAGATAGATCCCAATAGTTTGCCTAAGCTCGACAACATTCATCTCTTGGGCGGCAAGGTATATGACGAGCTGCCCCATTATCTTGCGGGCTGGGACGTCGCGATCATGCCTTTTGCCTTAAACGAGTCGACACGTTTCATCAGTCCTACCAAGACGCCCGAGTATTTGGCAGGCGGTAAGCCTGTCGTATCGACGCCCATTACCGATGTAGTACGCACCTATGGTGAGTCGGGCATCGTCCGTATTGCAGATAGCGCTGAAGCATTCATTCGTGCCGTAGAGGCTTCGCTGGTAGATGCCCAGGACCGGGAAGGGCTTTTGAAACAGGCCGATTCTATCTTGGGTGAAATGTCGTGGGATGCCACTTGGCAGGGCATGACGGAGCAAATGAAATGCGCACGATAAACGAGGGGGAAGCCATGTCTGCAGGTGTAGCGAGTTCAAACGAATCCCAGAGACGTGGGTTCGACTATCTGATCGTAGGCGCTGGATTTGCCGGGAGCGTACTGGCTGAGCGTCTGGCCGTAGGGCTCAATAAGCGTGTCCTGATTGTAGATCGCCGGCCCCATATTGCGGGCAATGCCTATGATCACTATGACGAGGCAGGGGTTCTGATTCATCGCTATGGTCCGCATATTTTTCATACCAACTCGCAGCGGATCGTGGACTATCTTTCCCGTTTTACCGAGTGGCGTACCTACGAGCACAAGGTGCTTGCTTATGTGGACGATCAACTGGTACCGATCCCGATCAACCGTACCACGGTGAATGCGCTGTATGGTCTTGACCTGAAAACAGACGCGGAGGCCGAGAGCTTCCTGAAAGGTCGAGCTGAACCGGTAGAGCCTATCCGGACATCCGAGGATGTTGTCATCAATCAGGTAGGTCGTGAGCTTTACGAGAAGTTCTTCCGTGGCTACACCCGTAAGCAATGGGGGCTTGATCCTTCACAGCTGGATAAATCAGTCACTTCGCGCGTTCCTACCCGTACCAATACGGATGATCGCTATTTCGGCGATACCTTCCAGATCATGCCATTGCATGGCTTCACCCGTATGTTCGAGAAGATGCTGAATCATCCCAACATCAAGGTCATGCTCAACACCGATTACCGCGAGATCCGTAACGAAGTCCAGTTCGATCATCTGATCTATACCGGTCCTGTCGATGAATATTTTGATTATTGCTACGGCAAGCTGCCGTACCGCTCGCTAAAGTTTCATCACGAAACGGTTAATTCGGCGCAGTTCCAACCTGTGGCAGTCGTCAATTATCCCTCTGAAGATGTTCCATACACCCGTATCAGTGAATACAAGCACCTGACAGGCCAAGAGCATTTGAAAACCAGCGTGACCTATGAATATCCATCGGCGGAGGGCGACCCTTATTATCCTATCCCTCGCCCGGAAAATGCCGAGCTCTACAAGCGATATCAGGAGTTGGCTAACTCGACGCCTAACGTGACATTCCTGGGCCGCTTGGGTACGTACAAGTACTACAACATGGATCAGGTCGTTGGACAGGCATTGACAGCCTACAAGCGTATCGCGGAATCGGAAGGTGTGGTTGAGGACACTGCTGAAGTCTCAGCAGTATAAAGACCGGAGCACATTACGATGCATGTACCTGGGACTTTTAACAGTTTTTTCCTGGGTGGGTTCGAGTGCTCAACTCACCGCCGTTTCGATAACCGTCGCCTGGATTTGATCCAGGCGACGGGGCATGATCACTTTGCGAAAGCCGACTTTGCGCGCTTGCGTACCCATCGTATTCAGGCTGCTCGTGATGGTGTGCGCTGGCATCTGATTGAGACGCGGCCAGGTTTTTTTGACTGGTCGAGCCTGCTTCCCCAGGTCAAAGCCGCCCGGGAAGAGGGTGTCCAGATTGTGTGGGACCTGTGCCACTATGGGTGGCCTGACGACATCGATATTTGGTATCCCGGCTTTGTGGAACGCTTTGAGCGATTCACAAAGGCTGTTGCCACGTTTATGCGTGACGAAGGCATAGAGGTACCCTTTTATTGTCCAGTCAATGAAATATCTTTTTGGGCATGGGGTGGTGGTGATACGGGTCAGTTCAACCCCAAGGGTGTCAAGCGGGGAGCTGAACTCAAGCATCAGTTGATCCGAGCCTCGATTGCTGCCATCGAAGCCATTCGTGGTGTTGCGCCCAAGGCTCGGTTCGTCCAGGCAGACCCACTCATCAATGTGATTCCTGCCTCTGGTAGAGCAGCAGACCGCGAGGCGGCCGAAGCCCACCGGCAGTCTCAGTTCGAAGCCTGGGACATGTTGTGTGGAAAAGCTTGGCCGGGGCTCGGTGGGAAGGCTGAATATCTTGATATCGTTGGGCTCAACTTCTATTCCGATAATCAATGGTTTAACGGCGGTAAAACCGTTTTTCGCGATGATCCACTGTATCGTCCCTTGCGTGGAATGTTGGCTGAGGTCTATGCCCGCTACCAGCGGCCGCTCATGATTGCAGAGACAGGAGCGGAAGGTGAGGCGAGGCCTTCATGGCTGGCATACGTATGTGAAGAAGTTCGTAACGCCATGACTCAGGATATCCCTGTCGAAGGCATTTGCCTGTATCCCATCTTGGACTATCCGGGATGGAACGATGAGCGCCTATGTGAAGTCGGTTTATATGGTTATGCTGATCCTCAGGGTCATCGAGCCATTTATTCTCCGTTGGCAGAAGAGCTGGAGCGTCAACAGGCTCAGTTCGCTGCGATGGCTGAAGGGCAGGCTTCATGAGCAACACTTCCAACTCCCCAGAGGGACGACCGTTCCCCTCTCGTCCGATCGCGTTTCTATGGCGCTATGTCTGTCGGCGCCGTTTGGCGTTTGGAGGGTTGTTTTTCCTAATGGTTGGCGGCGCTACCTGCGCCGTTGCCGTTCAGTACGCCATGAAGCTTCTTGTGGATGCCATGGCCAGTGACAACCGGATGGAAGCCAATGTCTGGCTCCCCTTTGGTTTTTTCATCGGACTTATTGCTCTTGAAAACATCCTGTGGCGAGGAGGTGGGTGGCTTGGCTGTCGGACTATTGTCAAGACAGGCGTAGATCTGCGAATCGATCTGTTCGAGTATTTGACCGGCCACCCAATGCGTTACTTCAAGGAGCATTTCTCTGGCGCATTGGGCAATCGAATCAATCAGACCAGCACAGCCGTCGCGAATATTTTTTCCGCGTTGACGTGGCGTATCGTCCCGCCCTGTACCGATTTCCTGGGGGCTGTAGTCGTTATGCTGTCCATCCGCTGGGAAATGGCGCTGGCGTTGATAGGCTTTGTGCTGCTGGTTGGCTGCATCATTACGGGTTTTGGCATCCGTGGTCGCCATAAGCATCAGGCCTTTGCCGAGCAAGCGTCGCGTGTAGGCGGAGAGGTTGTGGACATGGTTTCCAATGTCTGGACTATCAAGGCTTTTTCGGCTCAGGCTCGAGAGCGTGATCGCTTGGCGCAGGAGCTGGGTGTTGAGGCACGTGCTCAGCGTCGTAGCTGGATGTACGTGGAGAAAGCGCGAGTTCTACACGATATATGCCTGACCTTGATGGCTGGCTCTATGCTGCTCTGGGCTATTTACCTGTGGCGACAAGGTACTGTTACGCCTGGTGACGTCGTCGTGGTGAGTGCACTGACCTTCCGTATTCTGCATGGCTCCAGAGACTTGGCGCTGGCACTGGTCGATGCCGCGCAGCAGTTTGGAACGGTAGCCGATACGCTCAAGGTGATTGCCCAGCCCCATGGCATTCAGGACACGGAAAATGCTGCTACTCTCAATGCCAAATCAGGTTCCATCACGTTTGAGCATGTTTCGTTCAGCTATCCTGACGGATCCAAAGTCATCGATGACCTGTCCTTGCACATTCCCTCAGGCCAAAAGGTTGGCCTAGTGGGCACCTCCGGGGCAGGCAAGTCTACGCTGATTAACCTTCTTCAACGTCTGGATGAAGTGAGTAGCGGTCGAATTCTTATCGATGGTCAGCCTATTCATGAAGTCAGCCAAGACAGCTTGCGCGCAGCCATCGCGGTGGTGCCGCAGGAGATCGCTCTCTTCAATCGCTCCATCCGTGAAAATATCCGTTATGGAAAACCCGATGCTACAGATGAAGAGGTCTATAAAGCAGCTTGCCACGCCTATTGCGATCATTTCATACGCCAGCTACCCGAAGGGTACAACACACTGGTAGGCGAACGAGGGGCTCGCTTGTCAGGAGGGCAGCGTCAGCGTTTGGGCATTGCGCGGGCATTTTTGAAGGGCTCCCCCATCCTGATTCTGGATGAGGCGACCTCTGCGCTGGACACGCATTCGGAAAAGGAAATTCAGATGGCGCTGACGGACCTGGTTCGTGGACGTACCGTTCTGGCAGTAGCCCATCGGTTGTCTACAGTCGCATCGTTCGATCGGGTCATCGTGATGGACAAAGGGCGTATTGTTGAAGATGGCCCGCCAGCTGTTCTGCAGCGAAGTGGAGGATTGTTCGAGTCGTTATGGACTATCCAGGCCAAGGGGCTTGATGACGTACAGGCCCAACACCGCAATGCAGGTTAAATAAAAAACCGGCCATTCAGGCCGGTTTTTCACGAGCATCAGACTTATCGGTTAATAAGGCCCATGAACTCGGCGCGTGTTGCATCGTTGCTACGGAACTGGCCAAGCATGACGGAAGTAACCATCGATGAGTTTTGCTTCTCGACGCCGCGCATCATCATGCACATATGTTGAGCCTCGATGACTACCGCTACACCCGCCGCGTTGGTGACTTTCTGAATCGCCTCGGCAATTTCACGGGTCATGTTTTCCTGAATCTGCAGGCGGCGCGCGTACATATCAACGATGCGGGCAACTTTGGACAAGCCCAGCACCTTGCCGCTTGGCATATAGGCTACGTGAGCTTTGCCGATAAAGGGCAGCATATGGTGCTCGCAGAGCGAATACAGCTCGATGTTTTTGACCAATACCATCTCGCTATTGTCTGAAGTGAACAGCGCATCTCCAACCACTTCTTCCAACGTCTGGTTGTAGCCTTTGCACAGGTACTGCATGGCCTTGGCGGCACGTTTGGGCGTATCCAGCAAGCCTTCCCGGGAAACATCCTCGCCTAACTGAGAAAGAATGGCGGAGTAGTGTTGTTCCAATGACATGGTAATTCCTATGGATATTGACACCGCAGCGATGCGGGATGAGGAGAGTAGGGGCTGCGGCGATTAAAATCAATTCTGACTGGAAAGCTAGGTTATTCGTCCCGGCCCTCCAGCATGGTTCGTTTAAGCAGTACATAGACGGCGCCAGTACCACCATGGCGCGGTTGGCAAGACACAAAGCCCAGCACCTGAGAATGTTGACGCAACCAGGTGTTGACATGACTCTTGATGAGCGGACGTCGTCCATCAAGGCGCGCGGCCTTCCCGTGAGTAATGCGAACGCAGCGAACTTCGAATTTCGTCGCTTCAGCGATAAAGTCCCACAGTGTCGCGCGCGCTTTCTCTACCGTCATGCCATGCAAATCCAGGCTGCCATCAAACGGAATCTGCCCGGCCTTGAGCTTACGAATCTGGCTATCCTGAACACCATCACGTGCCCAGTAAAGCTCGTCTTCAGCACCCACGTCGATGATGAACTGATCAGACAACCCATCAACCTTGATAGCTGCCGTTGACTGTATGGCGGCTTCACGACGCTTGACGACCTGCTGACGATCCGTGCGCGGTTTACCGGTGTCTGCATGGTCATCTACCAAGCGTCGAACGCCTCGCATTTCACTGGCGAATGATGAGAAATCGTCGTCTGGCATAGGGCCTCCAAATGATTTCATCATTTTACTGGATAGACATGCAGGTACGCTAACCTTCCAGCAACTCAGTGACATATTGCAAGGCCAGTCGTTGTCTATTCGCCCAGTTGCCTCCGATGCACCGATAGGTTTGCTTATGGTTATCCAGCCACGTTTTACAAGCCTCATAAAAGGCCAGGCGGTCTCGCATGTCAGGCTGGCAGCGCTGCCCGTCGCTGTTCCAGGGTACCTCCCGCGGGTCCAGCAGCAGATGAAGATCGTAGTGGCGCGCAAGCAATGCAGCTTCCAGCCATTCCGGGCAATCATCGAATAGAAAGCGGCTCCACAAGATATTGCTTAAAAGATGAGTATCTAGGATCAGAAGAGCGGGGCGCTGCTGGCGTGCTGCGTCTTCATGTTCAAGCTGACGACGCGCGATAGGAGTAATGTCTTCGTAAGTGGTGTCGCGCCCTAGCGAGGCAAAATATTCCCGCACATACTCGCCCACCAGCACCCCGCCCAGTTTGTCTTTGAGCGTCTGGGCCAGCCATGACTTGCCGGTGGACTCAGGGCCTGTTAGTACGATCACCTTCATACGGTTGCTACCTCACGTCGCCATACAAACCAGCCGCGCGCGGCCAAACCAACAAACAGTACATAGAGCAGGGCAGTCAGGTAGAGGGCCTTGTAGATAAAGAGCGCAACGTAGATTACATCGACTACGAACCAAAGCACCCAACATTCGACCCGCTTCTGCGCCATCCAGAGCTGAGCAACCAGGCTAAAGCTGGTCAGCCCCGCATCCAGCCAGGGCTGGCTTGCGTCGGTATGGGTGCTCATTAAATAACCTAAGGCAATTGTCCCGAGAGCACCTACCAGCAGATTACCCAGCAGAGCTGCATTTGAAAGACGAGTGACGTGTCGTCCTTGATGATCTTGTCCGCCCTTGACCCACTGCCACCAGCCATAGAGCTGCAGAACGGCATAAACGCCCTGAAGCAGCATATCTGAGTACAGTTTGACATCATAAAAGACCCAGGCATACATCACGACCATGATCAATCCGACCGGCCAGCCCCAAACATTTTGCCGAACCGTGAGCCAGACCGCGATAACGCCTAAAACGGCTGCAACTATTTCAAAAGAAGACACCCTAAGCACCCTGGGAAAATATGTCGGACAGGGGCCGTATCTTACCTTCAGTTGTATCGCTCCGTTTTATTGAACGTATGCCAACAAAAAGTAAGGCCTCTGGTATTGTTCACGGCGTTCCGGTTGTAGACCTGACTCCCCAATTGAATAAGCAAGCTAGCGCTGCTACCTCGGCAGCTATATGGAGAAACGAATGGATCTATGGAGTGCCATCCAGGCGCTAATTTTGGGCATCGTAGAAGGCTTGACCGAGTTTCTGCCGATCTCAAGTACAGGTCACCAGATTATTGTGGCCGACCTGTTGGGATTTGGTGGCGATAGAGCCATGGCGTTCAACATCATTATTCAGTTGGGTGCGATTCTGGCTGTCGTTTGGGAGTTTCGCCGCAAGATCATCGATGTCATAGTCGGCCTGCCCCGCCAACGAGAGGCTCAACGGTTTACCGTAAATCTGATGGTAGCCTTCTTTCCAGCCGTCATTCTGGGCGTTGCCTTTGCCGATGCGATCCATGAATACCTGTTCAATCCCATCACGGTAGCTATGGCACTGGTTATTGGTGGCGTGATCATGCTGTGGGCGGAGCGGCGCCAACACAACACGAATATCGATCATGTCGATGACATGACCTGGGTCGATGCGCTCAAGATTGGCTGCATTCAATGTTTGGCTATGATCCCAGGTACTTCCCGTTCGGGGTCTACCATTATTGGTGGTTTGCTGATTGGCCTTTCTCGAAAAGCTGCAACCGAGTTTTCATTCTTTCTCGCCATGCCTACCATGGTCGGCGCCGCGGTCTATTCAGGCTACAAGTACAGGGATCTTTTTCAGCCCAGTGACCTACCTGTATTCGCTATCGGTTTCATCACGTCCTTTATTTTCGCGATGATCGCCGTGCGTGGTCTCCTGAAATTTATTGGTAACCACAGTTATGCGATGTTCGCCTGGTATCGGATCGTCTTTGGTCTGCTGATCCTGGCAACCTGGAAGTTTGGCTGGGTGGATTGGACGTCTGCAGTGGCTTGAGTAAGGTCGCGAATCGAATGCCATGGAAGAGTTTCTCATGGCATTCGACAGTCACTGAGGCGGTATTCGGGGCGGGGTGGACGGTTGTCCAGTGAATACACGCTAGCTAGATATTCTAATTATTCTAAGAGGACGTGCTCAACACGTCCTCTTTCACCGATATTATCGGAGTTGCAAAACTTCATTACAGTGTGAACGCACGCGCTGAAGCAGCTCAGGGTCCTTATCCAACGAACCATTGAGTGCTGGGAACATCCTCAATAACTGAGCCTGCCAGGCCTCACTCTTGTATTGCTCAGGGAAGCAGCGCTGAATGAGCGTAAGCATGATCGAGACTGACGTCGACGCGCCTGGAGAGGCACCCAGTAGCGCTGCAATCGATCCGTCCTGTGCCGACACGATTTCCGTTCCGAACTGCAGAGTGCCGCCCGTCTTGGGATCTTTCTTGATGATCTGAACGCGTTGACCTGCAATCTCAAGGCGCCAGTCATTCTTGTCCACTTCTGGATAAAAGCCCCGAAGCTCCTCGATACGCTGGTCGAACGTCTGCATGACCTGACCGATCAGATACTTGGTCAAGGGCATGTTATCCCGTGCCACAGCCAGCATGGGGCCCAGATTATTGGCTCGAATGGATTTAGGCAGATCCATAAAGGAGCCTTGCTTCAGGAATTTCGTTGTGAAGCCTGCAAATGGACCAAACAGTAGAGATTTCTTGCCGTCCACCACACGCGTATCCAGATGGGGTACGGACATGGGGGGCGAGCCTACGCTTGCCTTGCCATACACCTTGGCCTGATGCTGACTGACCACTTCCGGCTTGTCACAGCGCAGCCATTGACCGCTCACCGGGAAACCGCCATAACCGTGGCTTTCCGGTATATCGGATTTTTGCAGGAGTGGTAGAGCACCGCCGCCTGCGCCAAGAAAAACAAACCGGGCCCGTAAGGTGCGAGTTGCGCCGGTCTGGGTATCTTGGATGGTCAGTCGCCAGCGATTGTCAGGCTCGCGATGCAGATCGGTAACCTTCTGGTTATACGTAATCTTGGTATCCGGCTGCTTGGTCAGGTGATGGAGCAGGTTAGTGGTCAGTGCGCCAAAGTTCACGTCGGTACCGCTCTCGGTGCGTGTCGCCGCGATCTTTTCATTCGTGGTGCGTCCCTTCATCATCAGGGGCATCCACTCTTCAAGCTTTGCACGATCTTCGGTGTATTCCATCCCGGCAAACAAGGGGTTCGCCGACAGCGCTTCGAAGCGCTTGCGCAGGAACGAAATATCCTTATCGCCGCGGACAAAGCTTAGGTGAGGAACAGGATTGATAAAGCTTCTAGGCGAATCGAAATGGCCCTGTTCGACAAGGTAGGTCCAGAACTGCTTGGACGTCTCGAACATGATGTTGATATCGATGGCCTTGGTAATGTTTACCGTACCGTCCTTGCCTTCCGGGGTGTAGTTCAGCTCGCAAAGTGCTGCGTGACCTGTGCCAGCATTGTTCCAAGGGTTGGAACTTTCGGCGGCGCCGGAACTGAGTAGCTCTAGAACTTCCACATTCAATGAGGGGTCAAGTTCCTTGAGCATGACAGCAAGCGTCGCACTCATGATGCCGGCTCCCACGAAAACGAGATCCGACTCTCCGCTACCACGTTGGGTCATTAATGGTACTCCTGAAGCACAAGGTCATTCTTGAATTATAAAAGCCAAGCCTTTTATGACTTGAGCCTGCATTACCTAGTTCAGATACCTCGAGCCCGCGTGCCGGGCGCATCTGGCTGTGACGCGATGCAAAGCAACACCTTATCCATATGGGGCTTGAGGCATAAAACACAAACGGAAATACGTTATAAACAATCTTAAGCCAGATCGTAAGCAGACTAACAATGCTGACAGATAATTTTGTTGAAGACAGTCGGCGGCGATGCTTAAGGAAACGAAGAATATCGCTGCGGTCAGGCATCATGGCTGCCTGATGGAAGGATCGAGTACACAACGACTCGATAAGGTGAGCGACGTAGGAAAAGGCATTTTCTCTTTTCAACAGCCGGACATACCGTAACATGCTTGAAATATCCGTTTCATGGGCGAATCGGAAAAGCATGGCGGATGATACAAGCGCGGAGCTCAGGATAAAACCCAAAAGCGGTGGACTTTTAATAAATCTCACCGCTTTTTGTAGCGTTATATACTAAAGGCTACATTTGCCTAGACAATTACACCTTGGCTACGCAGGTAATCATCATAGGTACCACTGAAGTCAGTAATACCTGTTTCGGTCAACTCAACAATACGGGTGGCGAGCGAGGACACAAATTCGCGGTCGTGGCTGACAAAAATCAGTGTACCGGGATAGTTTTCGAGCGCCAGGTTCAAGGCTTCGATGGACTCCATATCCAAGTGGTTTGTCGGCTCGTCCATTACCAGTACGTTAGGCTTTTTGAGGATAAGCTTGCCAAACAGCATGCGACCCTGTTCGCCACCCGAGATGACTTTTACAGACTTCTGAATGTCATCGTTGGAGAATAGCATCCGACCTAGCGTTCCACGTACCAGCTGTTCTCCGCCCTGGGTCCATTGGCCCATCCAGTCGAACAGGTTGATATCGTCTTCGAAATCCTCAGCATGATCCTGGGCGAAGTAGCCAACCTCCGCGCTATCTGTCCACTTGACTTCACCTTTATCGACAGGCAACTCGCCGACAAGGCAGCGGAGAAGGGTGGTTTTACCAATCCCGTTCGGTCCGATGATGGCTACGCGCTCACCGGCTTCAATCTGAAGACTCAAGCGGTCAAAAAGCGGCTTGCCGTCATAGCCCTTGGCAACGCTCTCTAAAGTTACAGCCTGGCGATGCAGTTTCTTAGTCTGTTCGAAGCGAATAAAGGGGCTTACCCGACTGGAAGGCTTTACCTCTTCAAGCTGAATCTTGTCGATCTGGCGTGCTCGGCTTGTAGCTTGCTTTGCTTTGGAGGCGTTAGCCGAGAAACGGCTGACAAAGGACTGAAGCTCAGCAATCTGTGCTTTTTTCTTTGCATTATCAGACAGCAAACGCTCACGCGCCTGGGTAGCGGCCGTCATGTATTCGTCGTAGTTGCCAGGAAACAGACGCAGCTCACCATAATCCAGATCGGCCATGTGCGTGCAGACGCTGTTAAGAAAGTGGCGATCGTGCGAAATGATGATCATGGTGCTGTTACGCGCAGTGAGTACACCTTCGAGCCAACGGATTGTGTTGATATCCAGGTGGTTGGTGGGTTCGTCCAACAGCAACACGTCTGGATCTGAAAACAGCGCCTGCGCGAGAAGCACGCGAAGCTTCCAGCCTGGCGATACGGCACTCATGAGACCAAAATGCTGTTCAAGAGGAATACCGAGCCCGAGCAGTAGTTCGCCTGCACGTGATTCGGCTGTGTAGCCATCCATTTCGGCAAACTGAACTTCAAGCTCGGCAACCGCCATTCCGTCGTCTTCCGACATTTCCGGAAGTGCATAAATGCGATCACGCTCGGCTTTAACCCTCCACAGCTCGGTGTGCCCCATGATGACCGTATCGATGACGGTAAACTCCTCATAGGCGAACTGATCCTGGCGCAGCTTACCCAGACGAGTATTCGGCTCCAACATGACCTGACCCGCTGACGGTTCCAGATCACCACCCAGAATCTTCATGAAGGTCGACTTGCCACAACCGTTCGCGCCGATCAACCCGTAACGGTTGCTATTGCCGAATTTGACTGAAACATTTTCAAACAGGGGCTTTGCCCCGAACTGCATGGTGATATTTGCGGTGGAGATCAAGAGTCTTACCTGTAGCGGTGTCCAGACTGTCATAAGCGAGGCGAGGACCGATTCAAGGCCAATTTGAAGTTTTGCCAGCTCGTTGCAGTCTGATTGTGAAGAGATCCAGTGGCTTAGGGTAATAGCAGCAGTTGAACACTATGACCCAGCCGACCGGTGATGAAAGCGGGATTCGTTCCCGACATTAGGCATATTGTGGCATAACTGTGCCTACAGTTATACGGTAGCCAATGATGAGGGTTTGGCTTAAAGGTGTACGGCAAGATTTATGGTTTCGACTCCTCCAAGCTGTTCAGAGAAAGCGGTAGAAACCGGCGTAATCATATTCGGACTTCAATGTAAAAATGTATTTAGCCTTTCAGCGGTTTAAAGAGACCAGTCGTGAAGAGAAACGCCCTGTTAATCGCTATTGCTTTCGTGTGCTTGGCTGGATGTAGTCCAACCGAGAAGGATGCTATTGAAAAAAGTCAGGCGTTAGTCAAGAAAGAGCTGAAAGACCCAAAGTCAGCAAAATTTGGGTATACCTACTTTTTAGGCTCATTGAGTAACGGGGCTGGAGACGGATATGTATGTGGACGCTTAAGCGGGGTAGGCGTCAGGGAAACTGCTCCACGCTTCATGAGGTATGTTTCGTCAGTGTCAGTTAAAGACAGTACATTAGTTATAAATAATATATGGATCGAGGCTCCTGATAGTGCGAGTATTTTGGGTACCAAAGAAACGATCTTTGACCGACTCTATTGGAATAAATATTGTGTTGATGCAAAGCATCCAGCTAGCCAATCAGGGGTTTGAGCTTTAAGTTCTGGCGTTTCAGAGTTTGCTATCTGGAAAAAATAATGGAATTTTGTTTGAGTAAAATTTAAATTCTTGATTTGGCTGCATTGAGAAGAATATAGAGAGAAACCTTTGGATTTGGCTTTAGTGCATTATATTTTCCAGTGCTAAGATGTCATCGGGTTTTGCTGCTTATGTTGCATAATAAAATGGCTGGCAGTGGCGCGCGTTTCTAAAAAATAATCCTCTTGGTTTTAAAAAATAGGATTATTTTACATTGCTAGGAATGCGTATATACCAAGATGGAAATGTAAAATCGCTACCTTGTTGTTATTCTACTTGCCTACCCGCGGCCTATTCTAGCTATGGGCATCTGGTTGAATGAAGCTCTCCATTTGGTATCTTCATTGACCATCCTGCCGGTTTTATTAGCACTTGAGAATAAAGTCCATCCATGGTTTTGGCAGCGCACAGTCGATCTCCAAATTATTTGCCTTGGTAAATTACCATCACTGGTCTGCCTCTTTCGAATATTGAGCTTGCTTTCCAAACATAGGAAAAAGCAATCAGTGCCAACAATGAATAACATGCAATGCGAATATTTCTCCCTGCACTTTCGATAATAATTGAGAGCCCCAGAACTAAGCAAAGCATCGCAGTCAAGTTTATTCCGGCAAAATAACGGCCAGGGAATGTCGAGTTATATCCGTTTCGCAAAGTCGTCAATCCCCCGCGCATCTTGAATGTTAGCGCAACGTAGATGAACAGCGATGCAGCTGAGAATGCAAGTATAAACCACTTGCCGTTTTTGCGGGAAAGGTAAAGTGCATATGCAATAAGTATGATAAATACAACCAATAAAACTATAGAAGTAACATCGGTCATGTGTCTATAAATTGAATTAACGAATGGGTAGAGCACGCTCCTTGCTACAATCGCCTCTACAGCATGATTTTAGTCCCACGCTATAGGCAGCGACGAGCCTAGTCGAACGTTATCCTTTACCGCGATAATGGCGAGGAGGTTTCTGTTTTTTAGGAAGTAAAATGCTGCGTATAGAAATATCAGTAAAGCAACGACTGGGTTTGTTATCACGAACAAAAATAAAATCGCGTCGATATTAATATTGCTGATAACTCCAGGCCTTTGGTCTCTTATCATCAGAATAAAAATAGAAGCCAGCGGCAAAAAGAACCCTATTTGGAGAATCCTTCCAAATATTTCATTTCCATGCAGACTCACTGGAGCCATTACAATTAGAATGTAAAGCACGATCCTCAATGGGTGGCCGATAATATCTTGCGTAGCAAGGTAGTCAAGCGTAGCGATAGCGGCAAAAAAGCATATGAAAATATAGCTATAAAGAAAGCCAATTCTTCTATATGGCTTCCTGTAAAAATATAGCTTGTTTTTGCAGCTAGCCAAAGCATGGCGACATTTAGGACGACCTTATAATCAGGCCTTGCATTCCATGCGGTTTGTAGCTATCCATGCTCCATTCCCATACCTGTCCAAACACCATCCTCAGCAAACACAGTCGGATTGAGGAGAAGCACCGTGTTTCGCATAAAAAACAATATGAATGCTATTGCGAAAAAACTTATTGCTACAAGTTTCGGAATTGCAGTAGATGTTCTTGGTGCTTTTTTGTCGTGCTTCAAATAAGATTGGTTAGTAAGCATGAGAGCTTCCAATAAAAATATGACTAGCGTCAAGGAGGTGTTGAAAAGCCAAAATTTTAAAGATTTTATTAAAGCCATCTGGCTGATTGCTTATTCTTAATTAATTAATTAATTTAAAAGTTAAGGAATTATAAAATTCATGAAATTCTGAGTACTTTTATGTCATATCCTTATTGTTTTTTGAGAGATTTATAAGTTTTTTGTGGAGTATAAGCACTGCCCGAGATGTGTAAAAGAGTCTAGATAATTTATAATTTCAGTTCACCAAGCCGCTAGGGGATTAAAATTGATTACGGCTGTACAAGGGAGTGGAAAGCTGTCCACCAACTTGCTTCCTTCAGCATGTGCTACGGATAGAAGAGCGGGGGAAACGCTGATTGTCTTTGGTGTTGTATATGCGATAGGCGATTATCTATGCAACGCGAGGGCTGACAAATTAGGGCATCGCTAGCAAGGGGAGGGCCAACGCAGCGCTTGGGACTCCTAGCTCAGTGGCGAGAAAACTGCTATTTATTGATCCATGAGTAGAGGCAGATCTATGCTCAGACTCATACTAGTTAAGGGATTCCTTCAAAAAGGTCTTTGCGATCGCCAGGGGTCAGCATTGTTAGCGCGCAGCGCTAATTATATTGCAGGTGGTAGTCGGGTCCGCCTGTGCAGGCCTAGACGTGAGTCTAATTTACCCTGATGTTGCCGCTAGTTTTGCCCGGTTTCCAGTGATGCTGATCAGTGAGAGTTAAAACCTAGTGCATTGCAGCTGAAATAAGTGGCTGGCTTAGTTAAAAATAGATTATTGAAGGTCATGGATGATCAGAAGTACTTTGAAATATATAAAGACTTTTGGATTTCGAATCATCAAGCGAATAGTTTCGTGCGATTCGAAATCCATATGAGCGTCAGGGTGAGCGCCCTTCCTTATAGCCATGATCTATATAGTGCAGGGTCGCAAAATTTTTATTCGACCCAAACGCAGCGCGGAGGTCTGCATATTTTGCCAAGTATCTATCTGGGCTGAAGGAAATTTTTCTGCCTTCTTTAGATCCATTTAGTATGTAGTGTTTGGCTGCTGCATTGATGTCAGTACCAAACGCTTTTATAAGATCAGGATAGCTTGCGATATAAGATAGAGCATTAAAGGATACCGTTCTGCCTTCCCTATATCCATAAAGGATATAATGTCTGGCCGCAGCATTGGTGTCTGCACCAAAGGCTGTAATTAGATCAGGGTATGAAGCTATATAGCTTAGAGGGTTAAATGATACAACCCGTCCTTCCTTGTATCCATAAAGGATATAATGCTGCGTTGCAGCTTGAACGTCTGTACCAAAAGCAGCCGCTAAGTCCGGATATGACGCTATATAGTTTAATGCATCAAATCCGGATAGCGAAACCGAGGTGTTTGAAGCAGGAGCCGTATTTGTAGGTGTGGCTGTTGGTATAGTTGTATTAGATGTCGACGGGGTAATGACTCCTGATTCTGATGGCAGAGCTGCGGCAGGTGTTACTGCAGGTCCATAGGAAGAGCAGCTTGTATTATCGATATATTTTTTCAGTGTCGACCACTGAGGGCGGTCTTGCCCACCAATGGGTTCTACTGAAAGGTTATATGTTCCCCAGCCAGGACCTGCTGCCCAGTAAGTTGCTGGTATGCAGTTCTGTCTTAGATAGGCCAGCATGTTGTCCATAATAGTAAGCCAGCGAGGGTCATTATCTGGAACACCGAATTCTCCAATAAAGCCTCGCCTGCCATTTTTCTTCAGCCATTCTATAAAAGGCTTAACACGTTCAACACCATATGTTGGGCTTAGGGTGCTGACGTCGACAGCGTCGTATGTGCCGCCAGCTCCCTCATCAAAGTAGGTATGTGCTTCGAAAATAATATTATTTGCAGGATCCTGCAGTTTGAGCAGCGGATCATTCCAGTATGCCCAGCGGGTGGCCTCAGCCCATCCGTTACCTTCGATCATAATGGGGCGAACATTATCTATACTGCGAACCCCATTAATCCCATATTGAGCAGCCGTTGGCCAATAGGCTAGGGCATCATGGGGCTCGTTCATGATGTCGTAAGCATACAACGATGGTTGGGTGCTCCAGCGCTGTGCAATCTTGGCCATGATGTCCTGATATCTCTGATAAGGCACACCACTTGTACCAATAATCTGTCCCCGATAACGCATGTAGTTATGCAGGTCCAGAATTACCTTCATGCCATATTTATTGGCAAGATTAAATGTACCATCTATCAAGGCAGCGTAAGTCGGATCCAGCGGTCCACCTAGGGTAGGCTGAAGGCGTTCCCAAAGAATAGGAAAGCGAATCAGCCGTATACCTTTGGCGCTCCATTGCTGAAAGTAAGGCTCTGTAGGAAAAATGTAGTTACGGCCGTTTACGCCAGGCAGCACTTGTCCTGCAAACCCTGCTCCAGACATATTCAGACCTATCAACTCTACGGATGCCTTAGCAGTTTCGGTTTGGACGGTCAATAAAACAAAAAATGACAGGAAAAGCGGCGCTTTTCTGATAAAGCCGGACAGATAAAAAAGGATATTCATTGCTCACACCTAATACGGACAACGGAGCGCACGTCTGCTTATCGTCAAAACCGGCCGAAAATTTAATTTGATGGTTTTTTGACAGAATAGAGCTTGAGGAATAGTGCTTCAGTGTTCTAGCAATACTCAGGCCAGGCTCTAAAGTACGGCTGCGTTTGCTGGCGAAAGGCTACAAAGAAGGCATCACTACCTTTTGTGCGGTTGCTAGCCTAGTGATGAGCTTGTCTTTTGATGCTTTAACGATTCATGATCTTTTGATCATATCGGCGTATGAGTAGGTTAGGTATAACATTCAAGTGATGTGTAGTTTCATTCCTAAGCTCAGGAGTCTGCCCGGTATGCTTTACGGTGATCAACAAATCATGGTGGCTTTACTGTCCCGTTTGAACCGGAACCAATTAGCGCTCGGCGCAGCGGTTGAGGAGCTTGCAATTTGGATTGATCAGCGCGGGTCAACCGATGTGTCAGGTCGTGCCATGGAGCATCTTGAAGAGCTTGCAGCAAATGCTGATTTCATTAGTGAAGCTCTTCTGACACTTATGGATAGTGCCCAGTACAAGCACCAGAATGACTCCTAGGGTTTGTCTGAAAAGTCAGCACGCATGCATCGCTCGATACAGGCCAGCGTTACCATGGCCTTGAAGCTGTTAGCCAGCTTGTCAAAGCGAGTACAGAGCCGACGCTTTTCCTTTAAGCCGTTCGATCACGTTACGCTGTTGATACTTGGGCCTATCAAACAGGCGAGGCAGACCTGTCCGGGGCTTGCGGTGCATCGTGCGCTGGGCAATCACCGGCTGCATACCGAAGCGGTCGCAATAGCGACGCAACCCTTCACTATCGTAGCCCTTGTCCGCGATCACTGTCCGGCAACGCTTGCGTGGTCTGCCCTGAGAGCCAGGAAGACGCACCTGATCGAGTAACGGAATAAAGTTGCGCGAATCGGCCTGCTGACCAGGCGAGAGGGTAAAGCTCAGCGGATAACCATTGGCATCGCAAAGCAGGTGAATCTTGGTACCTAACCCACCCCGGCTGCGTCCCAGGCAATGATCTACAGGTTCGTCCGGGCCCCTTTTTTTCCGCCTCCTGCCGCGGCACGGGTAGCTCGAATGGTCGTAGAGTCCACCATCCAGGTATCCAGATCGATAAAGCCATCCTGGCGAAGCCGCAGATGCAGACGAGTCAATACGCGCTCAAACGTTCCGTCGTCCCGCCATTGGCGAAAACGCTGATAGACCGTTTTCCAAGGGCCGTAGCGTTCGGGTAGATCACGCCATTTGGCGCCGGAGCAAAGGATCCAGAAGATACCATTGAGCATCTGTCGATCATCCCGGCGAGGACGGCCCATGGTCTGGGGAGGAGAAACGATGTCTTCAATCAATGCCCAGCGCTGACTCGAAAGCTCGTAGCGACCTGTCATGTCTGCCTCCGCTTGCCACAACGGCATTAAGCTAACAAACGCGACTTTTTAGACAAACCCTAGGAAAGAAACGCCGTAGAGCCTCTCGTCTTGCACTTATTGGCCATGTTGAGGGTCCCACTTAGTCCAGACAGGAGGATCCAAAATGAAACGAGCAGCATGGGTGACGAGTATTTTATTCGGGGCATTGTTGGCGACTGGCTGTATACCGTGGGGCAAGGATCAAGGGGGCGGTGATGTCAGTCCGCAGGAGCAAGGTGGTGCGGCAGGTGGGCCTGGAGGTGCGGGCAGCGGTATGGGCGGCACTGGCGGGGCTGGCGGATCTTCATCCGGCTCGGGCGGCGGATCAGGCAGTCGCTGAGTTTATTCCCTCACAAGAGGAGTAATGTTTGGAAGCAGCGCCTTATACACTGGTACGAAGCACGCAGTGATATGGCCTGCTTTTGAAGGGAGTATTCATAAGTGCTGATTCAGCTTGTTGAAACCCGGCCGATGAGTCGGGTTTCGCTTCCGTATCAAGCTGGTCTTCACGTTGTCTGAACTTATGTGTCTGCTGATTGTGCAGATAGGCCCTCAGATAGGCTGCCGAAGCGGTGCTGGTCAAGTTCAGAATCTATCCGTTGTGACGCTTAGGCGCTATTGCTCAGCTTGCTTATACCTAATTCTGTTATGAGCTTACAGGAATAACCATTTTCATCAGTGATGCGTTGTTTGAATTTGCTCGGGTGAAAGAGAAGCCTGAGTAAGCAGATAACGCTTTTGCAATTCCTGATAGTCCTGGGTCTGCTGCATACGTTAAATAGGTCGGAAATCGTTGGGTCTGATGTATTAGCTGACACGAACCATCCAATCCAGCCATTTATATCCATCGGCATACCTTGTCCAGTGAAGGTTTTGACGGCCGGCCAGTTATGAGGGCGATCTTTGCTGGTTACAGTAAGAGCGTGTACCTTTCCTTCTGCTCTACGGCTGTTAACCTGTCCGCATACAAATATCGTGGCGGCCAATCCTCCGTCGAGTAGGTCGTCGATAATAGCTGTGGTGTGACTGTATGTTTGCATGCGCAGAGCAATTTCTTCTTCACAGCCCAACATCAAGCCTGCCAGATGACTTTGAGACCCATACAGGGCTATACCTACATCTCGGAAGTGTGGTTTTTTGCTAACCCAGTCGACATAGGCAGCCACGCTCTGGATAGACTGCGGAGCTGCTGGCCCTACAGCAAGAGCATAAGTGTAGTCCCTAACAAGGCGAGGGGCGTAAAGTCGTTGATCGGGTCATATTCGATCGAGTCATAAACATTGGGAAGTAGGCTCATTGAGGCTGAAACGGCTTGGAGAATAGTTGTGCCGTCTGGTGTTGCCTGTTTGGCTAGTGCGACTAGCCAAACGTGTGTTCTGCTCACTGATGATCTGCAAGCAGTACTCAAATGGAGCTTGTTTGGAGAAAACAGGCTATAAGCGCTCAGCCATTTCGGTACTGAATGCTTCTTTTGGCTGACCAGTTTTACATTGTTGGACTTCTGGGCTTCCAAGGAAGTTAATGAAGCACCTAGAAGGGCGACCCAGATCCATACAAAAAATGTCTTCGACTGATGATGACGTGGCTCTTGTACTGACCGATGAATACTCAGAGGCAAGCGCTAGGGCTGCTGGTATTTCAGGGTAGTTCGAGCTATTGAATACGCTAATTGGTAGCGCGTTAAAATACTCTCAAATTACTTTCAGACGTAATTATGCATTTAGTCTGTATTATAAATAAGAATTATTTGTATTTCTGAAGCGCCGATGCGTAACTTTGATGATGGGATATACAAAGCCTTTCCTGCACATCGACAACTCTGCCGCAATAGTCGGTTAAGCAGTACTTTATTTGGTGTAAAATAGAGAGTATCGAAAGAAACGCGCGCTATCCTGATCGATAACCAGCGATCTTGAAATCGGTACTGAGTGTCGGGTTGTGTTTTCGATCACTCAAATCTTGAGTATCCTTACACGTTTAACGTTGTAGTTCGCTCTGTACGGAATAGTCTGGAGCGGCTGAGTGTATATGGGAAAATGGATTAACCTGAAGCGCAATCTCCAGATAGAGGGGTGGGCGTTTCTATTGGCGTTTGGCTGTATTTTCTTTGGATTCAGGCACAGTTACTGGCTGTGGATGCTGGTCCCGTTGTGTCTAGGGTTGGGTGTTGATTGGCATCGACTGATGCCAGACAAAGATCCTGAAGAACTACCGTGACACTTAGCCAATCTGACGCGGCCGCACCAATACTGTTGATGCAGCTTTCATTCGAACATCTTTCTTGACGTTAATTGATCGAGACGGCTCCAGAGGTTCTGGATTCGTATTTAATCAATGGAGCGGTTTAGCCGGGGTAGGCATGAAGCGTTTAGTAGTAGTTATCAGCCTTGCTTTAACAGGTTGCGCTGGGGTTGGCGATATTGAAAAGGTACAGCCTTCTCTAGCGGGAAGATCAAATAAAGATCCAGATGCCTTTATGGAGTGCCTGATGACAGACCTGTCTGTCAATCAGTCAAAAGTTATTATTGAGAGGAAGGGAGGTAGTATCAAGGCCCTGGTTCCTCAAGGGTTGGCCTCGCCAGCTCCGGCACTGGTTATTGCTGACAAGACTTCGCATGGGACTAAAGTCGTCCTGCGAGACGGCAAGGCGAATAATCCCTTTCCTTTTGCTGGAATCAGAAGCACCGTATCAGGCTGCTTGTAAATAGCGATAGCGATCATTAAGCCTTTTAAAAACAAAGCTCCACATGCAGTGGAGCTTTGTTTTACGGTTAGCGATAACGACGATGAGAAACATCAAAATCTGTTTTCGCCGTCAGGCTCATGTCAACACTGCGCTGGTCGTTGACATTGGCCGCTAATGACATGTCAGCCGATGGCCTACACTGCTCAAGACAGGAATCTCCATCATACGCCCACCATACTGTCATACTGAAAGCGGCAAGAAATAGCCAGCTCAGCAAATTACCGGTCTCTACTTTTGACGACTCGTTCATAACGTTTCGCTCCATGAATACGCTAAGGATGATGGCATTTTGGTGCCGCTCTCTTTTTACTCTTAACGTTTGAAGTTGGCTAGTGCTTGTTTGACAATTAGCAGCGTCTTTTAAAAATATGTGGAACAGCTTAAGTTAGTTGCGTAGCTAACTTCTCATAAGGGCTTTGCCTAATAGATTGCACGAAAGAGGAAGGCGCTCTAGGTGTGACTAATGTTAACTCTTAACTATCACTAACTGGATACAAAATCAGCCAGGCCTAATACAGAAATAACCCCTGCATAAAAAAGCAGTGCGTAAGCAAAACTTGTCCAGATGAGTCGACGGCGAAGTTGTATGCGGGTCATAAAGCATTCCTTGCTGAGTAGAGATAGAGCGGGAAGCGTGAGTCAGCTGGGCGATAAAACGAAGTGATGAAGCTGATCTGCCAGCTATGACCATCGAAATTTAAAAGCGCTGCACAGCGGGCGAAAAAAATTAGCTCAAAAGGTGAATGGCACATCATTCACCGCCTGAGAAGCGATGTGCGTATGCCCTGAAGAACTGAGAGCCGGCCCTCACATGGCAGAAGAAAAGGCGCCTAAGCGCCTTTAAAATGGAATATCATCATCGAAGCTGTCGTAGTCTGGAGCCGGCTGGGTTGAGGGCTGCGGCTGTGTAGGCCTACGGGCTTGCCCAGAGGGTTGTTTGCCGGATTGTTGGTTACTCGATGGTTCGTTATCCCCTCGGCCGCCAAGCAGTTGCATGGTACCGCTTATGTCGACGATAACTTCAGTCGTGTAGCGGTCTTGCCCGTCTTGGCCCTGCCACTTTCGTGTGCGTAACGTACCCTCTACGTAAACCTGTGATCCTTTGCGAAGGTATTCGGCGGCTATCTCGGCCAGCCGGCCAAAAAAGACGACCCGATGCCACTCGGTTCGTTCTTGCAACTGACCACTCTGCTTGTCCTTCCAGCTTTCACTGGTTGCAAGGGTGATATTGGTGATGGGGTTACCATTGGGCGTATAGCGGATTTCGGGATCGGCACCTACATTACCAATGAGAATAACCTTGTTGACACCTCTAGCCATTCGAAACCTCACAGTCAGCACTAGGGCTGCGGTCTTTTGTATACATTACTGATGTCTATACGTATAAGCGACTATTTTAGTTTGCCCATCAATACGTTCAATCGTTCCTGAAAACTGAAGTTGGGAGTTGCTCAGTAAGCTGATATCTAAACGGTCAGAAGCGTGCTTTATAATTAACTTACGCGCTCGTTTTAAATTTCCGAAGTTCTAGGTCGTGCTTTACAGATATGGGGGCGAGAGGGTTAAAAACAATATCAATTGTTTGGGTTGTATGGACCGCTTGTCGCTTTTTCAAGTGTTTGGATCGTAGAGTAAGAACTATAAGCTGGCGTTTTGCAGGTCATTAATGAAATTACGAAGCCCTGATATGAATTTATATAGAAAATTCCATTTCTAAAAAACATGAGGCATTAAGCGGGTGCCTGATGCAGGGGCTTTTTCAAAACAAGCAGCCTAGGCGTAAGCTTTAGTAACGACTTAGGTGCGGAAGGGGTTGTTAGTAATCGCTTGGATATGGGAGCCATGCTCTGTTGGCTCCTTATGGCACCAGCGGCAAAGCTTTTAGACTAGTGGCCATTTGATAGCATCTGGTGATTGTATAATGGGCTCTCTTGGATCGACGTAGCGTTGAATGCTTTATGTCTGATATTCATTTCAGCTTTGGGATAGGAGGCCGTTAAATTGACATTGATTCAACGTTTCGGCTTACCCGATAAGATTTCCCGGTTGTTTGTATAGTCAGGCGTCTTCAAAGGAGTCATTAATTGTCTTTTATTCGTGTCGGGCTCTATGGGTTTTAGACTTTTTGCCATGCCTATATTGGTGCTGTTGGTAGGTCAGGCTATTTCGATCGTTCTTTTCGTTTGGGCGGGTAACGTTGAAGCGCTAGTGCTTTTGGATCTAGCGATTACTGCCAAGCTGATTAGCTTGATGATGTGGTTAGTAAGTTTGTCGATAGGCCTGTCATGGCTGTTAACACGCCTCCGAAAACTGCTGCGCTGGAAAAAAGGAAGGCTGCATGGAGGGTGTATCCATTGTGAGGGCTTGTTAAGCCATCACGATGATGAGCATGGGTTCTACAGTAAGTGCTTGATGTGTAATGCGAGGCATTATTGATAATATCTTGCTAACTTGGCCCGAAGCTTTTACGCCACAGGTTGTTAGTGTGTGCTGAACGAAAGTATCCAGCTGACATACGTATCAGCTGGATACTTTCATCTGTAAGCCTAGCTTGGCCGATCCTGCCTGGCGTTAGGTGTTTCCATAGCGCGCTGCGCCTGTTTGAAAAGATAAAGACACAGCAGAAGGCCGGCTAGAGACATCATTGCAGCAAAGAGATAAATGGAGTTGAAGCCAAACTCATTGGCAATGCTGCCGGCTACGGGGCCGGTAATTCCGAGCGACATGTCCAGGCACAGTGAGTAGGCACCTAGCGCAGCGCTTCTATTAGTGGCGGGGACCTTTACAATGGCCTCTACACCTAGGGCGGGATAAACAAGCGAGAGGCCAAAGCCTGCTAACGCGGCTCCTGCCATGGCCATGCCGGGTGAAACAGCTAACCACAGAAGCAGCAGACCTAGTGTTTCCACGATAAAGCAGGCAATGGCGACGGGGTATCCGCCGAAGCGGTTGACTGTTCCTGCAAATAAAAGACGGGCGCAGATGAACGCAGCACCAAATGCTGTCAGGCTATAGGCAGCGTTTGGCCAGCCATGGCTGCCGTAGTACAGCGTAATGAACGTCGCGATGGTGCCAAAGCCAATCGAGCTTAACAGTAGACCCAGCCCATAAGGACTGATGCGCCAGAAGACGCGAAGAAAGGGGAGGCGCTCGCCAGGAATGACAGGAGCAGGCTCTTTATTCCAGGCCAGGGCTAGGCCGATGGCGGCCAGTAAAACAATGCTTACACCCAGGCTCCAGAGTCCCAGGCTGCTTACCATGGCAACGCCTAGCGGAGCACCAATGGCCAAGGCGCCGTAGGCTGCGATTCCGTTCCAGGAAATCACCTTGCTGACGTGCTGCATCCCAACACTGCCCATGCCCCAGCTCAGCGAGCCTGTACCAATCAGTGCCTGGGCGCATCCTAGAAAGACTCGCCCTATGATAAGCAGCACCAAGCTTGCAACCTGAAAGTCCTGTAGCAGAGTTGAGATGAAAGTCAGGATGCCACAGATGCCGCAGCCAAACAGTCCTGCGATTACGCCTTTCTTGGGGCCGATGCTATCAGCAATCTTGCCTGCAATCGGGCGCGTAAACAGGGTGGCGATGTATTGGATGCTGATGGTCAGGCCTGCCATGACCGACCCAAAGCCCAGGGTGTCATGGACATATCCGGGCAGGATAGCAAGCGGTAGACCAATGGCCAGAAACGTCAAAAAGCTGAAAACGACGATTGAGGCGATACGCAAGGTAATGGCAACGGATTCTGAAGCGTTCATCAGTAGGTAAGGCCTCCCGGCTCAGACGTTAGGATTCCGTTTTAGCAGCGTGATACTCAATGCCAAGCCCATTAACGACGCCAGGGCTGCGCTTAGGAACATAATGGGATAGCCAAAGTTCGCTGCAATGGCCCCAATCAATGGACCCGTGATACCTAATGAGAGATCAATGAAAACTGAGTAGGCGCCCAGCGCCGAGCCTCGGTTCGCGGCAGGCACCAGCCGGACGGCCTCGACACCCAATGCAGGAAATACCAGGGAAAAGCCAAACCCGGTCAGGGCTGCGCCTGCAAGCGCAAGGAAGGGTGTCGAGGCCTGCCAGAGCATCAATAATCCGAACGTCTCAACGGTCAGGCAGACAATCGCTACCCGAAATCCGCCTAGTCGATTGATGGCATTGGCAAACAAGAGGCGTGCACAGATGAAGAAAAAGCCGAATACGCTTAGGCAAAAGGCTGCGTTGTCCCAATGATGGCTGCTGTAGAAAAGTGTGATAAAGGTTGCGATGGTTCCAAAGCCGATTCCGCCTAGGGCAAGGCCCATGCCATACGGCGCAACGCGCCCCAGCACATTGAGAAAGGGCATGCGTTTACCAGGTACAATTGCAATGGCAGGTTTAGGTCTGGCCAGGTAGAAGCCTAGCAGGGCAAGCACAAGAATGCTGACACCCATGCTCCATAGGCCCAGACCATTGACCAGCATGACGCCCAAGGGTGCGCCAACGGCCAAGGCCCCATAGCTGGCGATGCCATTCCAGGAAATGACCTTGGCCGTATGCGCCGCCCCAGTACGGCCAATCGCCCAACTGATGGCTCCCGTTCCTACAAGACTTTCCGAGCAGCCCAGGATAAGGCGTCCTACCAGCAAACACCCTAAGCTGATTGAGGGTGCGCTCTGCAAAAGCGTAGATGCCAGCATGAGTATCCCACTTAGGCCACATCCAGCCATGCCATAAATGACGGCTTGCTTGGCGCCTATGGTATCGATGACTTTACCGGCATGGGATCGTGAGAGAAGCGTAGCGAGGTATTGACTACTAATGACGAGTCCGGCGACGACCGAGTTGAACCCCAACTGGTCGTGCACATATTTGGGCAGGACCGCAAGTGGGATTCCAATGGTCAGATAAGCAAGGAAAGTAAAGAGAACAGTTGAAACGACTACAAGCGTAATTGCAAAAGGTCGTTGTGATTGGGACTCGGTGTTCGACATGGACAACAAAAGCGTTCCTGAATGTTTGAACTGCTTATTGGATCATTAGCTAAGCATCCAATAAAGCGATATTACCGTGTAGACGCTGCTGAGCAGGGTTTCGTTACGTAAGCCACTGCATGAGGTATTTGCCGTATTAAAGCGTTATCAGATGAGAGGGCTAGAAAGCCATACCTCATTTCAGAACACAGATTAAAAGTTAAAGTAACTTCTAGAATTTTCTAATTTATACCGATTAATCAACTACTTAATGAATAAAGTTGAAGCTAACAGTAAGCAGGTAATTGAGGAAAGGATCTTTCTGGCTAGACTGTTTTCTGGCAGCGTCTTCCGCTTCGCTAGCTTTGCGCCAGAATATTGTCATCAACGACTTGCATCATGGCGCTTTACCAGCTTCTCTTATCGTATATGCATAAAGTTTGAAGGTGCTCCGGCCCTTTATTGATGCTGTGTCTAGCCTGAAGCAGAACAACAGTTTGCTTAGCTGGCACAGCATTTGAATAGATATTGGTAGTTGGCTGTATAACGATCAATGGTTCAGGGAAAGTCCGAATACTGTTCGGAATTATCGTGCATGGACGTTAAAGAGACGTAGGTTCAAACACATGCATAAGCATATCGATACTCGCCGCAGCGGCGGTTTTACACTTATCGAAATTCTGATCGTGGTCGCCATAGTCGGCATCCTGGCGGCTATCGCGGTTCCGTCCTACAGCTCGTATGTCACCCGCAGCCAGATCAAGACAGCGCAGGGCGACCTTGTGGCGCTTGGACTTAATATGGAGAACGTGCGGCAGCGTACCCTGAAATATTCCTCTGCGCCGGTTACAACGACCACAGCTGCCACACAGGCGCTGTTCAATGGCAAATGGCAGCCTGCTCAGGGTGCGGATTTCGAATACATGATCACTCAAGTCACCGATACGGCCTATACGGTATCTGCCCGTGGCAAGAGTGCCAAGTTGAGCACCTGTACGCTTACATTGACAAGCAAGAACGAGCGTACCGCGATCGGTTGCCCAGGAGTGACATCATGGTAAAGCAGGCCAAGGGTTTCACCCTGATCGAACTAATGGTCACGTTGGCTGTGATGAGTATTCTTTTGATGGCAGGCGTTCCCTTGACTCAGGGGTGGTTGAACAGTGCTCATCAGCGTGATGCTGCCGGTGTTCTTCAGCAGGGGATTGCACGGGCCAAGGCGATGGCATTGAGAAACCCGGCGGGTATCATCGGAGCGGACAAACCTGCTGCCTTGCTGTGTTTGAACGACACTTCCCTGGTGCTGGCCCAGCCGGTTGCAGGGCAGAGCGCTTTTAATTGTGGTCAGGTGGGTAACGCCCAGGTTGTATGGAGCAGTGCGCTACCCAAACAAGTTACCATCGAGTCCGACAACAGATCCTTCCAGTGCGTCGCATTGGATAACCGAGCGCTACCTTTTCAAAGTAGCCAGTCGGGACTTGATTGCGCTACGGTGGATCTGGCAGTGAAGGCGGGTCGAGAAGATGCGCTTCCGATCACCATTATTTAATGGCAGGTCCTGTCAGCGCGGCGATACGCTGATCGAGGCCCTGGTGGGTGTCTTGCTGATGTCAATCATAGGCATCGGCATGATTCATATCGCCACGCGTATTCAGCAGACGCAAACAGACCTGCATATCCAGAACTATATCGTGGTGCAAATGCGCAACCTGCTGCATGTCTATGGAACAACGCTCTGTCCAGGTAATAGTGCCAATAGCAAGGCCATTGTCTATTCACCCATTGATGGTTCCCCATTTCCACTGGATGTGGAGTGCACGACGACGTCGGGCGCTATTTCGCTGGGTGGACGCACAGTAGATGCGTCTCCTCAACACGTTATGCTACAGACCCGTGCCATGGATCAGGAGGTATTTGGTCTGCCCATTCAGGTGGGCGATCTGTGACAGATAATCGTCAGAGGGGATTTAATCTGATCAGCCTCATGATAGGCATGGTCATTTCGCTGATTACCGTACTGGCGATGTTGTCGCTATACCGGACCCTGGTAGGCGTAAGTGTAGAGTCGGCAAGCCTGGCCAAGGTGGAGGGGCAGAAAGCCTCGGGACTTTTGACTGCACAGATCGCTTTGCAACAGGCAGGGTTTGGTTTGCCGGTGACTGGTACCAAGCGACCTCAACTAGGTACGGATCTGGTCTTCATTCGTGATGCAGTGCTGTCCAAGGCAGACGAAAACAATGTGCGCAAATTATCGGGTGGAACGGTAATAGATTTTACTAAAGCGGATCCGATTAAAGGGTCGTTGGGAAACGCGATTATCTGGGGCTTCAATGCCAGCACTATTACGGCCGCTCCGATCGCGGATGCCTATCAATGCAGCGGTCTGGTCTCGACTTCCTCAGGACTTGTACTGCTCAAACCCATGAAGTGCACCAGTGCGAAGGTGTGGGCATCGCTGGATTGGATCACGGCTGACCTGATCAACGAGATGGGCAGCGATACACAGGGCGCCTATATGCAAGTGGTCGAAGCGACATGTTGGCCTTTTAGTACAAATGAAGGGGTTCATGCGGTACAGGTGCGTTTTCCCGTGTTGGATCTGGAACCGCAGCCTGAGCCGCTGACGATTAGTTTTACCACGTGCCTATCGAATTTCGCGCCATGATTAGCTTTCCGGCTCGCCAAAGAGGTATCGCCTCACTGATGGTCATTCTGCTGACTGGAATGACGCTGACCATTGCAGCGCTAGGTATGATGTACATGGTGCAAGGCACGCAGGAGCGGCAGCTGGCGGTTCATGCAACAACGCCAGCCCAGTTGAAGGCCTGGACAGGCGTGGAGCTGCTGAGACAATTTTTGACAAACCGATCTACAAATGATCTGGAGGCGCTTGCGGCAGGAGAAATTGCTGTAGGCGGAACTGAAGGATTACGGGTAGAGCTATTGTCCAAGACTAAGCCCAAAAGCGATCAGTACCGCATAGTAGCTAATGTTACGGGTAGAGCAGCCGACTCAACTGCTGTCGTACAAGCGATTTTTGATGTCAATCCGCTGGACTACACCTCAACGGGTACAGGCCCGGCGACTGGAGCTGCTTCAGGTACAACCGGTCCCTCAAGTCCTGCATCAGTACCGCCTCTCATCCGAATTAGTACAGATCTCAACCTTAATGGGTCTGTCAGCTTCGAGGGGCCGCAACAGGCCAATATAAGTGTCAAAGGAAAGGTCAATCTTTCTGGTAATGTCACGGGTCTGGATGCAATCAGTTCAACGGATGATATTACGGTTGGCAGCTCGGTCTCTGTCAGTTCATTGACGACAAACGGCAACGTGACGCTGGAAGGAAACGCTTCGGCACTAACCGTCTCAGCTATCAAGAACGTAACCCTAACCGGAAATGCCAGCGCGGGAACGGTTACCGCCAATGGCACGCTTAATATGGCTGGGCGTCAGATTTCGACAGCGAACGTAACCGGGAATGTCAATATAAGCAGTGGCGCTATCACGACACTCAATAGTCAATCAGACGTTTTTTGGACAAGTAAGGATTCAGCCAGAGAAATCAATACCAATGGTAAGGTTACGTATTCCGGTTCCAATAACGGTACGGCTGTAGCGGCTATTGGCGATGTACGAATTGATGACGGCACGGTCCAGACGGTTAGAACTCAGGGTAATACGCTAATAGATCGAGGAGAGATAACTAGCCGCCTCGATGGACAAGGCGCTTTGACCGCAAGTACTGCTGTTGTTGCAAGCGGAACAGTTGGCGGTGCGTTCACGGTAGATAAAAATTCCAAGGTAAACGTAGTACGGACTGTTAATTATCAGGTCAATGTACCGCGCGTTACTGTTCAAACTGTGAAAGAAACAGTAGTACAGACGAGTAAGGTAGACGCTTATCAACTTCGTTCCAACGCCAATTATGTATTTCAACTCTCATCCACTGGGCAGCGACAGGTAACTGTCCAAGGTGTCAGTGGTATTGCTAATGGTGTTTATCTCCTGGGAAATTACCCGGATGCTGGCGGAAGAGGTTACCGTGATTTTCTTTGTAACGAAGTTAATGCTCAGGGTATGTGTACCGCTCCGCTTCAGCCTAATAAGACGATATGTCAGGGCGCAACTACATTTAATGGCTGCATAACTTACAGAGATGGATTGTGGTCGCTTTCTGGCTGGAGCCTTGCGCCAGGTGTCCTATGGTTTCAAGGGGATGTTCAGGCTGGGAGCGGTGTTTATTACAACAGCATTATTGCGACGGGCAACATAGCAACTACCGCCAAAAATAAAACCATCGCTGTCAATTATGCTGGCTTTGATCCGATTTGTAGAAATACGCGACGCGCAGAAGACAACGTTCCGGCCAGCCTGGATTTGGCTGGACTCTATCCTTTGAATCTTTGTGATATAGCAAAAGGTCTTTATAAGCCCTCTGCTGTAGGAAACGTGGCGCTGCTAGCGGGGGGTTACCTCAACGGCACTTTCTCTGGGGGGACGGTCACTTTGGGAGCCAGTAACGATGTTTATGGCAGCGTAGTGGCGGGTAATAACGTTGTGACAACCGGGAACACACGCGTCCACGGTACGATTACGTCTGCCGCTCAAGGCGGAGGCATTCAACAACTTGGAGGCTCAACCACGATTGATACCACAGCGTGGCCTTCCACCTTTTCTCCCGAGCAGGCCCCCGGTAATGCGCCGGAAGGCTCTGGTACGACAAACAGTGGCGCTATGTATGATATTGGTCGGGCTCAGCCTACGGTCCAGATTCTTTGGACCCGTTATTTATGACCCCCCCAAGGGCCGGAGTTGTTTTTAGAGGTGCCTGTCTTTAAGTGCTCGGCGTGTCCGCGTGTCTTGAACAACGACAACACGATACCACCAGCCAGCAGACCAAAGGTTACACCCAGTGATAGCGGTGCCGGGATTGGGCCAATGAAGGAGTGTGCAAAGATCTTGGCCCCGATGAAAATGAGCACCAACGCCAACGCATATTTTAAATAGGCGAATCGGCTGATCATGGCAGCCAAGGCAAAGTAGAGCGCTCGAAGGCCCAAAATGGCACAAATGTTTGATGTGTAAACGATAAAAGGCTCTTGGGTGATCGAAAAGATGGCCGGAACGCTATCCACCGCAAAAACCAGGTCCGCCATTTCGATGAGTATCAACGCCAAGAGAAGCGGGGTGGCGTAGACCAGGGGCTTGCTGAAGCCTTCCTTTTCCTTGCGTATCAGAAAGCGATCACCATGAAGCTGGTCCGTCACGCGGATATGCTTGCGCAAGAAGCGCAGCATGGGATTTTGGGCCAGGTCGGGCTGGTCGTCGTGGCGGCTGAAGAGCATTTTGATTCCTGAGATCAACAGGAATGCGCCAAATACATAAAGGATCCAATCGAAGCGTTGTACCAGCGCAGCGCCAACGCCAATCATGATGGCACGCATGACAATGGCGCCGAGTACACCCCAGAACAGGACTTCATGCTGGTATTTACGCGGAATTTGAAAAAAGCTGAAGATCAGCGCCATAACAAAGACGTTATCCATCGAAAGCGACTGTTCGACCAGATAGCCTGTGTAATATTCAAGGGCGCGAGTGGCACCAAATTCGTACCAGATCCATCCACCAAAGGCGATCCCGAACGAGATGTAGCCTGCCGACATCACCAGGCTCTCCTTGATGCCTATTTCGTGATGATTGCGCTGCAGGACACCCAGATCGAAGATCAGAAGCAAGAGTACGATGATAAGAAAGCTCAGCCACAGCCAAGCGGCGGCGCCCATGAAGGGCGTAATCAGGAAATCAAATGCGTCGGGCATGATCGATCCTGTCGATGTCGTTAGGTGACTCCGACATGGCGATCGGGTGATCGTCAGAGGGGCCCGGCGTCACACCTCCATAGAGGTAGGGTTGAATCTAACAAAGCGGTTGGCTTCGTCATCTCAATAGACCCACACTTCTACGCGCCGGTTCTTCATCCGGCCTTCATCAGTATTGGCTGCTACAGGCAAGGCATCGCCCAGCCCTACGATGTCATGGAACATCACGCCACCCTTGTTCAGCTCCCGCCGTACGGCCATGGCGCGTAGCTTGGAGAGCAGTTCGGCTCGCTTCAAGTCTTCCTTTGTATCGCTAAAGCCAATCAGTGCTACCTTCTTGTCGAGCTTGTCATTTTCTCTGAGGTAGGTCATCAGACGTTCGATATCGAGGTTGGCCTTGTTGTCCAGCGTGGCGCTACCCTCAGCGAAGCGAAAATTGACCGAAAGACGCTGCGCATGGTCGGCAAGCTGACGATAAAACGCTGGCGCATCTGCCGGCACGACGGGCTGGACCGCCAGTACTTCTTGAGCCACGAATCCGCTCTTGCTGACCCATCTTTGCCCCTCCGAACTTTGAGCGTAGCGGATGAAGGCATTTACCCACGGATTTTTCTCGTCGGGTTTGTTATAGAGGAACAGACGACGTGAGAGGGGATAGTCTTCCGTAGCAACGGTGGTAACCGTTGGGGGTAGGGCTAGCGCCGATCCGTCAGAGATCGATACGGCTTTTGCCTTGCCTACAGCAGCCAGTCCGACAAAGCCGATTCCATATGGATCCTGGCTGATAGCGTCGGATAGCTCGTCATTGGATTCGAAACGCGTAGCTGTAGGCGAAAGGCTTTTGCCATGAGAGGACATGACCAGTTCCTTGAAGGTATCAAAGGTGCCTGATTGGTCATCTCTCGCATACAAGTGAACAGGACCTAGTGAACCCCCAATGTCTTTCCAATTCTTCACATCGCCTGAAAAGAGTCGGGCCAACTCATCGGTTGAAAGCGTGGTCAATGGGTTCGCCGCGTTCAGGATGATAGCGATGCCATCAATACCAATGACATGCTCGGATCCGGCATCTCGTGCATTACCCAATCGCTTGAGCTCGAGTGCCTCGCTGTCCTTGATAGGGCGTGAGGCAGCAGCGATATCGGTATCGCCATGAATAAGATCGGCAAAGCCGGTACTCGATCCATGCGCCGCCATATCGATGCGAACCTGATCACCGTTGGCGCGTCTGCCAATAATAATGCGTTCGTTTTCATGACTGCCAGTCCGGCTGTTTATGGTCTCGAACCCATGTGTTTTGAGAAAGCCTTCGACCATGAGCGGGGAAAGCTGAGCGCCGATGGTGTTGGAGCCATGGATACTCAATACCGGTTTGCCATCTGTGCGAAGCGGTAATGGCTGCGCCACGGTCGACCATGATGAGACGGTGCAAACGATGCCGAGAAGCGCGCCGGCAAGAAGACGGCTCCAACGGATGGAATCCTGACGGGCGGAATTCATATTCCTACAGCTACCCTGGAAATGAGACGCGGGCAGCATAAAAGGGAAAAATGATGAAAACGTTACAACGGCAGCTTTTTGCCACTATTGCGTTGTGAGGTGGCCTGCTTGAGCAGACCACTGTATCGCGTCAGGTCAGCTCAACCCAGATAGGGGCATGGTCAGAGGGCTTTTCCATGGCACGGATGTCATAGTCGATACCGGCATCTTTGAGGCGAGGCTGAACACCTTGCGAGGCCAGGATCAGATCAATGCGAAGGCCCCGCTTGGGCTCCGCTTCAAACCCTTTGCTACGGTAATCAAACCAGCTGAAACGATCCGCAACAATAGGGTTGAGGTGGCGGAAGCTATCAACCAGCCCCCAGTTCTTGAGCTTGGCCAGCCACTCGCGCTCCTCGGGTAGAAAGCTGCATTTGCCGGTACGCAGCCAGCGCTTGGCATTATCGGCACCAATGCCGATATCGCAGTCTTCAGGTGAGATATTGAAATCGCCCATTAGCAGCAGCGGTGTGTTGGCGGAGTAGCGCTGTTCAAGAAGTTGCTGCAGGTCTGCATAGAACTTGGTCTTGGCAGGAAACTTGACAGGATGGTCCCGGCTTTCGCCCTGCGGAAAATAGCCGTTCATAATGACGACCGGCTGGTTGTTATGGTCGGCATAAACGCCATAGATGAAACGTTTCTGGGACTCTTCACCGTCGTTGGGGAAACCCTTGTGGATCTCCAGCGGTGCCTGGCGTGAAAGCAGTGCTACGCCATAGTGACCTTTTTGCCCGTGATAGTGAACGTGATAACCCAACGCCTCGATATCAGCCAGCGGGAACTGGTCATCCGAGACCTTGGTTTCCTGAAGCCCGATAACATCGGGTCCGTGACGTTCGATCAAGGCAGCCAGCTGATGAGGACGTGCTCGCAAGCCATTGATATTAAAGCAAACAATCTTCATGGGCGAAGAAGACTCTCGGTAAAATGGCCATCCTAGCGTATAGAACGGCTTCATGACGAGCCTGCTTCGCAGGTATAGCCGATGAACGCCACGACGCTGCGTTTGTCTCACGACCACTCGCCCGGTAGCATCGCGTCATGACTTTTCATTTACGACTCCGACTCAGTATTGCCGGCCTGCTTTTAATGAGCGGCGTCGCCATGGCCCAAGCGGCCGAACTCACCGTGCACGTTACGCCTGATAATCGTGCGCTGCGGGATAACATTTCTGCGTATATAGGCAGCCTTGCCGATCGGGATGCGGTTGCCTTGCAACGGCTGCGGCGTACGGCTGAAGGCCAGGCGGAGCAGGCTGCCCAGGCACTGGGCTACTACCATGCGCAGATTGATAGCCGGGTCGAGCTGGGGCAGACGCCTCGGTTGGTCCTGGATATCCAGACTGGAGAGCCCGTTCGACTGCGCCAGGTAGATATCCGCGTGGAAGGCCCGGCGCGGGAACTCAAGTCATTCAAGGCGCCTGATGGTGCCAATCTGAAGTCTGGCGCTCAGCTCAATCATGGCTTCTATGAAGATGCCAAGACACTGATCCAGAATCAGGCTGCACGTTATGGCTTCTTCAGTGGGCACTTCACCCAGCAGAAATTGATCATCGATCCGCAGGCTGGCTACGCAGACATTGCGCTGGTTTACGAAAGCGGGCCTCGCTACCGGTTGGGTAACGTGGAATACGAAGGAGATTTTCCATTCGATCAAGACCTGCTCAATCGCATGGTGCCGTTCAAGCCAGACGAGCCCTATGATTCGGAAACCCTTGCTGAGCTTCAGCAGACGCTGCTCCGAAGCGGTTATTTCGACAGCGTGCGCGTCAACGCTGTTCCGGCAGATGCCAAAGACCAGACGATTCCGGTCATGGTGAACCTGACTACTCGCAAGCCACGTACGCTGGGGTTGGGGCTTGGCTACTCTACCGACGTCGGCCCGCGTGTTCGCGCAACCTGGGATCGACATTGGCTCAATGCGCAGGGGCATAGCTTGGGCGCGGAGATGGAGCTTTCCGCGCCACGTCAGAACATCGGCGCCTGGTATGACATTCCCGGGCGCGACCCCATCAACGATAAATTCCGTTTGGCGGGGGGATATCAGTATGAAGAAATCGCCGATGACGATTCGCTGAGTCGCCTGCTCACCGTCGGGCCCGAATGGCACCGCAAATTACCCAACGGCTGGACACGGGTGCTCTCCCTGAAACTCCAGCGAGAGGAATACCGTCTGGGAGATGATTCAGGTCTGTCGACACTGCTCATGCCGGGAGTCGATTATTCCTACCTGCGCAGCGATAACCGGATCGATCCTAGCCATGGTTACCGGCTGCAGTTTGGTGTCTCGGCTGCTAAAGAGGGCATCGTTTCCGATGCCAACATGGTGCATGTGACGGCGCTGGCGCGTGGCCTGACCACTTTTGCCGGTGGGCACCGGCTGCTAGGGCGGGTTCAGGTCGGCGGCAACGCCACCAATGGGTACAAGCAGATTCCGCCATCGCTGCGCTTCTTTGCCGGTGGTGATCAGAGCGTCAGGGGCTACGACTACCAGACGCTATCGCCCACGAACTCCGACGGAGACAGAATCGGTGGACGATACATGGTCACCGGCAGCGTTGAGTACCAGTATCCGCTCAAGGATAAATGGCGACTGGCGACCTTTGTCGACCAGGGGGGAGCGTTCAATGCGCTCGATAATCCGGATATCAAGACCAGTATCGGCCTTGGTATCCGTTGGGTTTCGCCAGTAGGGCCCATACGTGTCGATCTGGCTCATGGCCTTGATGAAGAAGGTGGCTTTCGTTTGCATTTCTCGATGGGGCCGGAATTATGATGCGTGCGCTCAAGATTGTTGGCGCCACGCTGCTGACGGTTGTCGTTGTTCTTGTATTGGGCGTGACCATCTTGTTGGGAACCGAGGTTGGAAGCCGTTGGGTGTTGGGCCGGGTTCCCGGGCTTGCAGTGGAAGGCTATATGGGTCGACTGGGAGGGCACTGGAAGGCCGACACGCTGACTTGGGCTCAGGCCGGTACGCAGGTTAGGCTGGTGTCTCCTGAGTTCGCTTGGTCGCCTGGTTGCCTGTTCAAGCGAACACTTTGCATCGATACGCTCGTAGCCAGCGAGATCAATCTCGATCTGGCGCCCACTGAGGAGCAGACGCCCGATGAGGGGCCGGTTACGTTACCCGACCTCAAGCTACCGATAGACGTTCAGCTGGGTGATGTACGCATAGGACGGTTTACGCTCGATGGCAATGAGCAGTTCGCAAACGCCACGCTACGCGCTCATTCTGAAGGTGGCAGCCTGGTCATTGAGCAGCTGGATGCACACCGCGACGACATGATGCTCAGCCTTACCGGGACGTTGCAGCCTTCCGGGCAATGGCCTTTGACGGCGGACGCCAATGCCCGTCTGCCTGCGCCTGACCAGCAGGAGTGGCCACTGACCTTACATATGGAAGGTGATCTGCAGGGAAGCTTGACTCTTCAGGCCGACAGCAGCGGCTACCTGCCGGGCCGGTTGACAGGCGACGTGCAGCCTTTGGCAAAGGGTGTGCCGGCTTCGCTGCATCTGACGGCCAACGGTTTCAAGCCAACAAAGGATCTGCCAAAGACCCTGACGTTCAACGCGCTCGACCTGACTGCAAACGGCACTCTTACAGATGGATATAAGTTGGTGGGCACGTCTGTACTGCCGGGTGAAGGAGGTGACGTCGCCCTGAAGCTTGATGGCACCGTTACGGCAGAAGGTGCAGACCTTAAAGGACTGACGCTCGATGCGGGGCAGCAGCGTAAAGTCGTCTTGAGCGGCAAAGCAGGCTGGTCGGAAGGACTCAATGCGAATGCCACTATCAACTGGAATGAGTTCCCATGGCGTCGTTTGTATCCCGAGATCGAGGAACCGCCCGTAGCGCTGCGTCGACTGAAAGGTGAAGTTCAGTACACCGATGAGCGCTATATCGGAAATGTGGACGCTGCACTAACGGGGCCTGCCGGTGATTTCACGCTGGTGACGCCGTTTACAGGTGATCTCACACAGATCAATTTGCCGTCGCTGGATCTACATGCCGGGCAAGGACGTGCCGAGGGGCAGGTGAACGTCCGGTTTGCTGATGGTATTGGTTGGAAGGCGAACCTGAACCTCAGCCAGTTTAATCCTGCATTCTGGGTCGCCCAGCTGCCTGGCAATCTGGGCGGACCGCTACGCAGTGAAGGGGAAATCAAGGGTGAGCAGCTACGTGTGACGGCTGATCTGGGGCTGCAGGGACAGCTGAGAGGTCAACCTGCTCAGCTGGCAGCGCAGGCGCGTGGTCAGGATAAGCAATGGGATCTTGATAACCTGACTGTCCGTCTGGGCAGTAATCGCATTCAGGGAAGCGGTCAGCTGGCCGAGCAATGGAAAGGGCACCTGGATATCGACTTGCCTCGTCTCGGTCAGTTATGGCCAGGTCTGGCTGGTGCCATTAATGGAAAAGTGGATTTGCGCGGAACTCAGCAGGCGCCGCAAGGGGAGCTAGTGTTGAATGGGCGAGAGGTTGCCTATCAAACCAACCGGCTGGCGGCCTTGAGCCTTAAAGGTACGCTTGATGCGCGTCAGCAGGGACGAATCCAGCTATTAACCTCCGGTGTGCGTGCAGGCACTAGCGACATTGGACGTGTGATGCTCGATGGACAGGGTAACCGTCATCAGCAGGCAGTCACGCTTGATGTAAAAGGGCCGCTGGCAAATCTGGCGCTTGCCCTGGAGGGTACGCTCGATGATGCGATGAACTGGCGAGGGTGGCTTACTCGAGGTGCTGTCCAGAGTGGTCCCCAGGACTGGCGCCTGCAAAACCCTGCAAGCCTTGAGCGTCTGGCAAACGGGCAACTGACGCTTGGCCAGCACTGCTGGCTATCAGGTAAAGCCTCGCTCTGTGGGGAGGACCAGCGCCTGATGCCGGAACCACGGCTACGCTACCATCTGCGCAACTTTGACCTTGCCGGACTGGCGCCTTTCCTGCCCGAGGATTTTGGCTGGCAAGGTGCGCTTAATGCTGATATCCGTCTTGATCTTCCTGAGAGCGGGCCAGACGGCACGGTTACAGTCGACGCAGGCACAGGGACGCTGAGAGCACGTAATGCCGATGGTCAGTGGGCAGATTTTGCCTATGACACGCTCAAGCTCAATAGTACGTTGCGCCCGAACGATGTGCGCGCCTCTCTGGATTTTAGCGGCCCGCAGCTTGGCAACCTCACCCTGAATGCACAGATTGATCCACGGCCTGATGACAAGCCTGTCTCAGGGCGCTTCGATCTGCGCGGGTTGAATGTAGCCATTGCCAAAGGTTTTGTTTCAGGTATTGAGCAGCTGGACGGAAGAATCGACGGTAGTGGTCAGGTAAGCGGTACGCTGCTTCAACCTTCGATCAATGGTCGGATCGATTTGAGCAATGGTCAGGTCGGGGGCGGTATCGTTCCAACCCGTCTTCAAGATCTTCGGCTGACTGCTCTGATTGCCGGGAACCAAGCGAACGTGAGCGGTGGATGGCGCAGCGGCGAGCGCGGCCAGGGTAATGTGAGTGGAGCGATATCCTGGGCGGATGGATTGGACATGAATGTCGCCGTACGTGGCGATCGTCTTCCTGTTGTGGTTGAGCCCTATGCTAACCTTATCGTGGCGCCTGACCTGAATATTGTCATGCAGAACGGTAGTCTGGCGCTCAAGGGTACGGTTCGCGTGCCGAGCGGTGCCATTACGGTTCGGGAGTTACCACCGTCTACCGTCAAGGTTTCCAATGATGCGGTAATCGTTGGACAGGAAGCGCCTGCGCCCAAGCAGGAGACCCAGCTGTCCATGGATGTAAATGTACTGGTGGGGCAAGACAAGCTCACGTTCTCGGGATTCGGCCTGACCGCCAACCTTGAAGGGAACGTTCATATTGGTGACAACCTGGATACGCGTGGTGAAGTTCGTTTAACGGATGGGCGCTACCGCGCTTACGGGCAGCGACTGACTATTCGGCGAGCGCGTATATTCTTCCAGGGTCCGATCGCTCAACCGTTCCTGGATGTGGAAGCAGTACGTGTCGTGGATGACGTAACCGCAGGATTACGCCTGTCAGGTCTGGCTGATCAGCCGCGCGTCGAAGTGTTTTCGGATCCCACCATGGGGCAGGAGCAAGCCTTGGCCTATATTGTTCTAGGGCGCCCGCTGACCAACAACGACGAAGGCGAGAACAACATGTTGGGGCAGGCCGCACTTGCGCTGGGCCTTGCCGGAGGATCATCCACGGCGGGTGAGCTGGCGCAGCGTTTGGGCGTACAGAACTTTCAGCTGGATACCGAAGGGACAGGCGACAAGACCAGTGTCGTTGCGTCAGGCAATATTACCGACCGCTTGGCGCTTCGATACGGCGTAGGCGTCTTCGAGCCGGCCAATACGGTCGCCTTGCGTTATCAGCTTACCAAGCAGCTGTATCTTGAAGCAGCCAGTGGTATTGCCAGCTCATTGGATTTCTTCTACAAGCGAGACTTCTAACCCGCCAGGGTTGCCCGATCGTATTGGTCGGGCAACAGGGTAACGCTTGGGTAGTGACCCGTTAGTGCACGGTAGGGATGATTTGCAATAAACAGGTCTTCAGGCTTTAAAGCCTGAGGCGAAGCGTGTTTACTTGATGTTCCATTCAATTGTAGGAAACAGGTCATGACAGAAGTCACTCTTCGCGGTAATCCGGTTCAGATTGAAGGTACTCTGCCTCAGGCGGGTCAGTCCGCACCGGCATTCAGCCTGGTCAATGGCGATCTGGCCGATACCACGCTGGAAAGCTTTGCCGGCAAGCGCAAGGTGCTGAATATTTTCCCCAGTGTGGATACCCCGACCTGTGCCATGTCGGTTCGCAAGTTCAATACCGAAGCCGCCAAGCTGGAAAACACCGTGATCCTGTGCGTGTCAGCTGACTTGCCGTTTGCCCAGAAGCGTTTCTGCGGTGCGGAAGGCATTGAAAATGTAATCAACCTATCCACGCTGCGTGGTCGCGAGTTTCTGAAAGATTACGGTGTTGCTATCGCTTCCGGCCCCTTGGCGGGTCTTGCTGCACGTGCGGTAGTGATTCTGGATGAAAACAACAAGGTGCTTTATAGCGAACTGGTGCCTGAAATTGGGCAGGAGCCCAACTACGAAGCGGCTATCGCAGCGCTGAAATAAGATAGAAGAAAAAGCGCCCGGGCCTCGATCAAGGCCCGGGTGCTGATGCATGAGGTCGATGCGCTTCAAGATGTAGCAGGGCAAGGTAGAATCCAACGTTCCGTCATACTGTTATGACATTCTGGCGGCAGTGTATTGCTTGCTGCTCCGCACCATTCAATCCTGTATGTAAACAACGCGTAAATCCGCTTGGTCTGATGAAGGCTGCGGCTTACCGTTATCTTTCCGAAACTTATTGCTGTGGCGTTCATGAGCGATTCCCTCAATTCCAAACCTTCTCGCTCCAAATTTCCTTTGTTGATTGCTGTTGTGGTGGTGGCGGTTGGCGCTGTAGCTGCATGGCATTTTCTGGGTAAATCGCCTGAACAGGCGGGGCCTACCGGTCGTAACGCTGCTCAAACTGAGCAGAAAGGGCCGGCTGGAGCCGGGCGCCGTGGTTCCATGGCGCCAACAGACATGATCGTGAGCACTGGAAAGGCCGAAAAAACGACGCTTTCGGTTTACCTCAATGCATTGGGCACGGTAACGGCCTACAACACGGTTGAAGTTCATGCCCGTGTCGACGGTCAGTTGGCCAAGGTACTGTTTACTGAAGGGCAGGAGGTGAAGGCCGGGGACGTACTGGCTGTCGTCGATCAGCGGCCTTATCAGGCGGCGCTGGCACAAGCCCAGGGCACCTTGCAGGAGAATCAGGCTCAGCTGAAGAATGCACAGATCGATCTGGAGCGTTATCGCCAGCTCTTCAAGGAAGACTCAGTAGCCAAGCAGACACTGGATACACAGCAGGCGCTGGTTGCTCAGTATCAGGGAACCGTCAAGAACAGCGAAGCGCAGGTAGCCGATGCCAGACTGAACCTGACCTTTACCGAAGTACGGGCTCCCATCAGCGGCCGGTTGGGTCTGCGTCAGGTGGACGTGGGTAATCTGGTGGCTAGCGGTGACACTACGCCGATAGTAACCATTACCCAAACCAAGCCTATTGCCCTGACATTCAGCCTGCCTGAGGATCAGCTCAGCACGGTGCGTCGCCAGATGGCGACCGGAAAGCCGCTGGCCGTAGAGGCATGGGACCGCGGGCGAAACAGGGTTCTGGCAACGGGTACGCTGGTAACGGTGGACAACCAGATCGATACCAGCACGGGCACGGTCAAGTTCAAGGCTCGCTTCGATAATCAGGATGAGTCGCTGTTTCCCAATCAGTTCGTTAATGTCCGCTTGCATGCGCTGGAGCTGAGCGATGTCATTGTCATTCCGATCTCGGCCATTCAACGTAACGACGAAGGGCCTTACGTCTTCGTCGTTGGCGAAGGCAATAAGGTTGCAACGCGCAAAGTCAGCCTGGGCGAGATACAGGGCGAGCAAGTAGAGGTCCGCTCAGGCCTGGATGCCGGTGAAACTGTTGTGACAGAAGGACTCGACCGCCTGCGTGACGGCCAGACAGTCAAGGTTACTCAGCCTATTACGGAAACTGCGCCCAAGTCAGATCCGGACGCCAATGAGGCCACGTTAGGCGGCGGAGCCGGTGAATGAACCCGTCTCGTCTTTTTATCCTTCGGCCGGTAGCGACCACCTTATTGATGGTCGCTGTTCTGCTGGCCGGTATTATTGCTTACCGGTTGTTGCCTGTAGCCTCGCTGCCAGAAGTTGATTATCCCACCATTCAGGTCAAGACCCTTTATCCGGGAGCCAGCCCTGAAATCATGAACTCAGGCGTGACCGCGCCGTTGGAGTCAGAGTTAGGGGAGATTCCTGGGCTGGAGGAGATGTCTTCCACCAGCTCCGGAGGCGCCTCTGTCATAACGCTGCGGTTCAGTCTGGACAGTAATCTGGATGTGGCGGAGCAGGAAGTACAGGCGGCGATCAACTCCGCCAATAACCTGCTGCCCAACGACCTGCCGCAGCCGCCGATCTTTAGCAAAGTCAATCCGGCCGACACCCCGATTCTGACGTTGGCAGTCACCAGCAGCAGCCTGCCCTTGCCCAAGATTCAGGACTTGGTGGAAACCCGCCTGGCGCAGAAAATCGCTCAGGTCAGTGGCGTTGGTATGGTTAGCCTATCCGGCGGGCAGCGTCCTGCTGTTCGGATTCAGGCCAATCCTACTGCATTGGCGGCCTATGGTTTGAGTCTGGAAAATCTGCGGACCGCCATCGCTAACAACAACCAGAACGGGCCGAAGGGAAGCTTTGACGGACCGACACGCTCATCGACACTGGACGCGAATGATCAGTTGCAATCAGCCGATGAGTACAAAAACCTCGTCATTGCCTATCAGAACGGTGCGCCTGTACGGCTGAAAGACGTTGCGTTGGCAATCGATGGGGCTGAGAACAACAAGCTGGCTGCCTGGGCCAACGACACTCCTGCAGTCATTCTGAACGTTCAGCGGCAGCCCGGCGCCAATGTCATTCAGGTTGTGGATCAGATCAAGCGGCTACTGCCAACCCTGCAGGAGACCTTGCCGGAAAACCTGGATGTGATGGTGCTGACGGATCGCACAACCACTATCCGGGCATCGGTCCGTGATGTTCAGTTCGAACTGGTGCTGGCTATAGGACTGGTGGTCATGGTGACTTTCCTGTTCTTGCGCAACATCTCGGCGACATTGATTCCCAGCGTCGCTGTGCCGCTGTCGTTGGTCGGTACGTTTGGGGTCATGTACCTGGCTGGCTTTTCCATCAACAACCTGTCGTTGATGGCGCTGACGATCGCTACCGGCTTCGTCATTGACGATGCCATTGTCATGGTCGAAAACATTGCCCGCTATCTGGAGGAGGGAGAATCGCCACTTGAGGCTGCACTCAAAGGCTCAAAGCAGGTAGGTTTCACGATCATCTCGCTGACCTTCTCGCTGATCGCCGTACTGATCCCGCTTCTGTTCATGAGTGACATTGCTGGGCGACTGTTCCGTGAGTTTGCCATTACGCTGGCTGTCTCCATTCTGATTTCCTGCGTGGTTTCGTTGACCCTCACACCAATGCTCAGCGCGAAACTGTTGCGTCATGTGCCGGAAGACAAGCAGAGCGCATTCTCGCGCAAGGCCGGAGCCGTTATCGACGGGATGATCCAACGATACGCTACAGGTTTGCGCTGGGTTCTTCGGCATCAACCGCTAACACTGATGGTTGCCATCGGTACGCTGGTGCTGACCGCGGTGCTTTATCTCTTCATGCCGAAGGGGTTTTTCCCGCTTCAGGACACAGGCCTGATTCAGGGAATTTCCGAAGGCCCGCAAAGCATGTCCTTTGAAGGGATGGCCAAGCGGCAACAGGCGCTGGCTTCGATCATCATGCAGGACCCTGCGGTCGACAGTCTGTCATCGTTTATTGGGGTTGATGGTGATAATCCGACCCTCAATACCGGGCGCATGTTGATCAACTTAAAGCCTCATGATGCCCGAGATGTATCTGCCTCGGAAATCATTACACGCCTTCAGGACCAGATGGCCGATTTGCCTGACATGAAGCTTTATCTGCAGCCGGTACAGGATCTGACCGTGGAAGATCAGGTTAGTCGTACGCAATACCAGTTCCGCCTGGTCGACTCGAGCCTGGAAACGCTCAAAACTTGGGTTCCAAAGCTGGTCGAGCATTTGCAGACGCTACCGCAGCTGACGGAAGTTGCTAGTGACTTACAACCGCGCGGTCTGCAGGCCTATATCAGCGTTGATCGGGATAACGCGTCTCGGCTGGGCGTGAGCCTGAGCGATGTTGACAACGCATTGTACAATGCGTTTGGTCAGCGCCTGGTTTCAACCATCTTTACCCAGTCCAACCAGTACCGGGTCGTACTGGAAGTGGGGCCGCAGTTCCAGCTGGGACCGCAGGCGCTGACGCAGATCTACGTGCCAAGCTCCACGACGACCACTACCAACGGCACGACCACTACAACCAGTGGGCAGGTGCCGCTATCGGCCATCGCCCATGTAGAGGAACGCAATACCCTTCTGGCGATCAACCATGCCGGGCAGTTACCCGCCGCGACAGTTTCCTTCAACTTGGCCAAGGGTGTATCGCTGGGTGAGGCTGTGGAAGCGATTCGTCAGGCGGAGCAGGATCTCAAAATGCCGGCAACTGTTGATACCCATTTCCAGGGTGCAGCGCTGGCGTTCGAGTCTTCCCTGTCGAGTACGCTACTGCTGATTCTGGCCGCAGTGGTCACCATGTACATTGTGCTGGGAATTCTTTATGAGAGCTTTATCCATCCCGTCACGATTCTATCGACGCTGCCTTCGGCCGGGGTAGGAGCGTTGCTGGCACTCTGGATTGCCGGGCAGGACATCGGCATGGTGGCCATCATTGGCATCATTCTCCTGATCGGTATCGTCAAGAAAAACGCCATCATGATGATCGACTTTGCCCTTGAAGCCGAGCGGGAAGAGGGTAAAACACCGGAGGAGGCTATCTACCAGGCCTGTCTGCTGCGCTTCCGGCCGATCCTGATGACTACCATGGCTGCCTTGCTGGGCGCCTTGCCATTGATGTTGGCCAGTGGTGCAGGCGCTGAGCTGCGCCAGCCGCTGGGTATTGCGATGGTAGGCGGTCTTCTGGTTAGCCAGCTGCTGACCTTGTTTACCACTCCGGTCATTTACCTGGCGTTTGGCCAGTTAGCCACACGATTCAACCGCTGGCGCTATCGGCATAACCTGGATTTCTCCGGGAAAATCCGATGAATTTTTCGGCACTGTTCATTCGGCGACCGGTTGCGACTTTGTTGTTGACGCTGGCTATCGTGCTATCCGGTTGGCTGTCTTTCGGTTTGCTGCCGGTTGCACCGCTGCCACAGGTGGATTTTCCTACCATTGTGGTCAGCGGCACTCTGGCAGGAGCCAGTCCCGAGACCATGGCCTCTTCAGTAGCCACGCCTCTAGAACGCTCACTGGGACGTATTTCAGGCATTACTGAAATGACGTCCACCAGCTCTCAAGGCAGTACCACCATCATTATCCAGTTCGATCTGGATAAGAACATCGACGGTGCCGCGCGTGAGGTTCAGGCTGCCATCAATGCGGCGGTGCCTTCGTTGCCCACAGGAATGCCCAGCAATCCGACCTACCGTAAGATCAATCCGGCCGATATGCCTATCATGGTATTGGCGCTCACGTCGGATAAGCTGGACAAGGGCAAGCTTTATGATCTGGCATCCAATACGGTCGCCCTTAAATTGGCCTCGGCCAAAGGTGTCGGTCAGGTCAGCGTAGGCGGCAGTTCGTCGCCTGCCGTGCGGATTGATCTGAACCCGGATGCGCTCAACCATTATGGCTTATCTCTGGACGATGTTCGTACCGCGATCAATGCGGCCAATTCCAATTCGCCCAAAGGCGCATTTGAGTACGGCGATCTGCATTGGCAAATTGACGCCAATTCCCGGTTGAACAAAGCGAGTGACTATCGACCGCTCATCATTCGTACTCGTAATGGGCAAGTGGCGCGACTGGACGATGTAGCCACCATTACCGATTCAGTCGAAGACACCCGCAACCTTGGTTTCTCCAATAATTCTCCGGCGGTGCTCATTCTGATTTCACGGCAGGCCGGCGCCAATATCATCGAAACCATCGACGGTATCCGGGAGCAGTTGCCAACGCTACAGGAGACATTGGGCAAGGACGTCACGCTGAGCATCATGGATGACCGTAGCCCCGGCATTCGCGATTCGCTGCATGAAGCCGAGTTTACGCTGATCATTTCCATCGCCTTGGTCATTCTGGTGGTATACCTGTTTCTGCGGGACATTCGTGCGACATTGATCCCCAGCATTGCCGTACCAATCTCTCTGGTGGGCACCTTTGCGGTGATGTATCTGTGCGGGTTTTCGCTCAATAACCTGTCGCTCATGGCGTTGATCGTCTGTACCGGGTTTGTGGTCGACGATGCCATTGTGGTGGTGGAGTATATTGCCCGCCGGATCGAAGAGGGCGAGAAGCCTTATCAGGCCGCGTTGTTGGGCGCGCGCGAGGTAGGGTTCACGGTTCTTTCCATGAGCCTGTCGCTGGTGGCGGTCTTTCTGCCGATTCTGTTGCTGACGGGCATTATCGGTCGCCTGTTCCGCGAGTTTGCAGTGACGCTATCGGTTGCCGTTCTGGTGTCGATGGTCGTATCGCTGACGCTTACGCCGATGCTGTGCGCCAGGCTTCTCAGGGCGCACCGGCCCCGCAAGGAAACGCCTGTAGAGCAAAAGACAAGTCGTTTGGTTGCGGCAATGTCCCGGTATTATCGGGCAAGCCTTGCCTGGGCGTTGGATCACTCGTTTCTCATGCTATTGATTCTGATCGCCACGATTGCGCTCAACTTTTACCTGTATGCCGTAGTACCCAAGGGTTTTCTGCCGGATCAGGATACCGGCCGCCTGCGTGGCTATGCTGTGGCAGATCAGGGAATCTCCTTCAGTGGGATGCAGAGCAAGATGGAGGCTTATCGGAAAGTGCTCATGGCCGATCCGGCGGTCGACAACGTGCTGGGCTTTACCGGAGGTCGAGGGCCTGGCGGCTCATCCACCAATAGCGGGTCATTTTTTATTACGCTCAAGGATATCTCCCTGCGCGATCCAGTCGAGACCGTCGCCATGCGGCTGCGCAAAGCCGCGGCAGCTCAGGTGCCTGGTGCCAACCTCTTCCTGGTGGCGTCACAAGACTTTCGCGCCGGAGGGCGGGAAGGAAATGGTGCTTATCAATTCACGGTCAAAAGTGACGACCTAGAGCTTTTGCGTACCTGGAATCCACGGATCGAGGCTGCTCTTCGAAAGGTCTCGCAGATCATTTCCGTGAACAGTGATTCACAAGACAAAGGAGTTGAGTTGTCCCTGGACATCGATCGCGACACGGCCAGCCGTTACGGCGTCAACATCGAGATGATCAATGCCGTCTTGAACAACTCGTTCTCGCAGCGGCAAATCTCGACTATGTACGAGGACCGCAACCAATATCACGTTGTGCTGGGTGTGGGTGATCAGTACAGGCAGAGCGTAGACGTCCTGAGCCAGGTGTATGTGGTCACCAGCGAGGGTAATCGTGTCCCGCTTTCCAGCTTCACTCGTTATCGGTTCAGTAACGCTCCGCTGCGGGTTGCCCATGACGGTCAGTTTGCCGCGTCGACGTTTTCCTTCGATCTCGCGCCTGATGTAAGTATCAGTCAGGCCAGGGATGCGATCCGTGACGCGATCAAACCTTTGAAGCTTCCGATTGGATTACAGACGGCGTTTGCGGGAAATGCCAGCATGGCGCAGCAGTCCCAGAGCGCTATGCCCCTGATTATTGTGGCTGCCCTGGTTGCGGTATATATCGTGCTGGGTATGTTGTATGAAAGCTATATCCATCCACTGACGATTCTGTCGACGCTGCCTTCGGCGGGCGTTGGAGCTTTGCTGGCGCTGCAGCTCTTCAATACGCAGTTCACTTTGATCGCACTTATTGGCGTAATCCTCCTTATTGGGATCGTCAAGAAGAATGCCATCATGATCGTGGACTCTGCGCTGGATGCCGAGCGGCGTCTGGGGCTGGCGCCTCGCGAGGCGATTTTGGATGGCTGCGTCAGACGTTTCCGACCAATCATGATGACCACGCTGGCTGCAGTGCTTGGCGCCTTGCCCTTGCTTCTGGGCATGGGCGGTGATGCGCCGCTGCGTCGGCCGCTGGGGATCACCATCATTGGTGGCTTGATTGGCAGTCAGTTGCTGACGTTATATACCACTCCCGTTATCTACCTGTATCTGGACCGTCTGCGACACTGGTTCAACCGCCGTTGGGCGGGACGCCGAGCAGGCTCGCGCACGCATGCGCCCATGGAGAAATCATCATGATGTCGTTTTCAGCTCGCCCCCATTACCTGGGACTTGCCCTTGTCTTAGCCGTGGGCGGCTGTACGGTGGGCTCGGACTACCAGCGACCCCAGGTCACTACGCCCATCGCATTCAAGCATGCTGAAGGTTGGCAGATGGCCAAGCCCAGCGATGCCACCAAGCGGGGGCAATGGTGGGAGGTGTATGGAGACAGCACCCTTGATGGTCTGATGCAACGCCTAGAGAACTCTAACCAGACACTGGCCCAGTATGAAGCCCAGTATCGCCAGGCACGCGCTCTGGTACGCGAAGCACGCGCCTCCTTCCTTCCCGCGGTAACCGGAAGCGCTGGCGCAACACGCTCGGGGCAGGGCGGTGGAAGCAGTTCGAGTTATCAGTATCAGACGTCAACAGGAACGACCGTAACATTGCCACAAGGCACCAGCAGCGCCACTACTTCCAACAGCTACACCACCAGTCTTGGTGTCAGCTGGGAGCTTGACCTGTGGGGAAGCATTCGCCGCAGCGTGGAATCCCAAACAGGATCGGCGCAAGCCAGCGTGGCCGAGTTGGCCTCTACCAAGTTGAGTCTGCAATCGGAGCTGGCCCAGAACTATCTGCAATTGAGGGTTCTGGATGCCCAGCAACGGCTCCTGGATGCTACGGTGCAGGCCTATGAGCGGTCACTACGGGTCACCGAAAACCAGTATCGCGCCGGTATGACTACGCGTTCAGACGTTGCCCAGGCTACGACTCAGCTCAAAAGTACCCAGGCGGATGCCATTGACCTCAAGTACCAGCGTGCGCAGCTGGAAAATGCGATTGCTGTGTTGATTGGTGTTCCGCCATCCGAGTTCAGTCTAGCGGCAGTGGAGACAGTACCGACCGTGCCCGGCATCCCTGCCAGCGTGCCGTCCGAGCTGTTGCAGCGTCGTCCGGATATTGCTCAGGCTGAGCGGCAGGTAATGTCTGCCAATGCCCAGATCGGTGTTGCCAAGGCGGCATATTACCCGACGCTTTCCCTGACAGCCTCGGGCGGTTATCGAAACAGCCAGTGGGGTAATCTGGTCAGCACCCCTAACCGTTATTGGTCCATCGGGCCAGCGTTCGATCTGACATTGTTTGACTTCGGTGCACGCCGTGCACAGGTCGAGCAGGCCGAAGCATCTTATGATCAGACTGTTGCCCAATATCGTCAGGCGGTACTCAACGGTTTCAAGGAGGTCGAAGATTACCTGGTTGAGCTGGACGTTCTTAATCAGGAGTCCGGTGTAAGGCAGGAGGCACTGGATTCGGCGCGGGAGTCGCTGCGTCTGGCAGAAAATCAGTACCGTGCAGGTCTGATCGATTATCTGGACGTAGTAACGCTGCAAACCACGGCATTAAACAACGAACGCACCAACCTGACGTTGTTGGGTAGTCGTCTGGTTACCAGCGTTCAGTTGATTGCTGCAATGGGTGGTGGCTGGGATGCCGTTGAGCTTCAGCAGGATCCGCTCGCCAGGAGTGAGCCGTAACAAGAAAAAGCCCGCGGCCCAAGGAGCAGGGAAAGCCGCGGGCCAGGGCGACATCGTCGCCCCTAACCGAAGGATCAGACGTTGGGGATCTCCCAACCGCCGCCTAGTGATTTATAGATCGCCACAATGCCTTGGTAGAGCTCAACTTCCGCTTGGGCTTGGGCATCTTCCGCCGCCAGTCGCTCGCGCTCTGCATCCAGCAATACCAGGAAGTCCGACCCGCCTTCACGGTAGCGGATCGCTGCCTGCTCGGCTGCTGCGCGGCTGGCTTCGGACTGGCGAATCAGTGCAACCAGGCGGTCCTGACGTTTACCATAGTCGCTAAAGGCATTGGCACTTTCTTCAAGGGCAAGCAGCACTTGCTGCTCATAGTTGGCCAGGGCGCCTTCGGCATCTGCCTTGGCCCCACGCAGGCGTGCGCGAACGCTACCTAAGTCAAAGGCTGGCCAGCTCAGGGTAGGACCCAGGCCCCATGCGCGGGCGGCCGAAGAGCCGATCTCGGAACCCCGCCCCGCGGTGAACCCTAGAAAGCCGCTCAGGCTAACTCGCGGGAAGAGATCTGCAGTAGCTACACCGACATTCGCGGTTGCGGCTGCCAGCTGACGTTCGGCTGCCTGGATATCCGGACGGCGGCGCAACAGCTCGGCCGGGTCACCAATGGGAAGCGCCTTGGCAATTGCAGGCAATGGCTTGGGTGAAAGGTCAATGCTCATCGCATCAGGCCGTTCGCCTATCAGGGTCGCTATCCGATTCTTTGCCCGCGCCGCTTCTGCCTGGAGTTGCGGCAGAGTCGCCTCGGTGGCCGCAAGGCGTGCATCAGCCCGCAAGACATCCAGCTGGCTGCCTACGCCTGCTTCATCCAGGGTTTGGGTCAATTGCCGGGAGGCCCGCTGATTCTTCAGGTTTTCCTGCGCAATATGCTCGCGCAGCTGGGCACCGCGGAGCGTGCCATAGGCGTCTACCAGTTCTGCAATCAGGCTGACCTGCAGTTGATTGAGTTCTGCCTGCGCGGCGTCTGCCTGAGCATCGCTGGCTTCCAGTTGGTGCTGGATCCGGCCGAAGAGATCAATCTCCCAGGCCATGTCTAATCCAAGATCATAACGCTCATTGTTTGTACGCTTATCGGTGAAGCCCGGCTGCTGCGCCTTGCCGATCTCGCTACTGGCGCGACTGGTCACAACAGGAAAGCGGTCATTGGCCGTGTCATCACGCAGGGCACGAGCCGAGCGCAGCCGGGCGTAGGCCACGCGAAGCTCCCGGTTGCCGGAAATCGAGCGCGCCACCAGCTGATTAAGGGTGGGGTCCTCGAATTGTTGCCACCACTGTGCCTGGAAACGGGAGTGATCATATTGGCTGCCCGCCGCGCTCTGCAGATGAGCCGGTTCGGTTTGCGGTGCCTGATAGGTCGGACCGACCGCACAGGCACTCAAGGCAAGGGCCAATAGGCTTGGAACAAATATTCTCATGACAGCACCTCCTGTGCGGCGATACGGCGCTCAGCGCGACGCTCGACGAACGCGCGGATCAGTACATAGAACAAGGGGGTCAGCAACAGGCCGAAGAAGGTCACGCCCAGCATACCGGAGAACACCGCAACGCCCATGGCATGACGCATCTCGGCACCTGCACCGGTAGACGTCACCAGCGGCACCACGCCCATGATGAAGGCAAAGCTGGTCATCAGGATCGGACGTAGACGCAACCGGCATGCTTCCAGTACGGCTGCCACACGGTCCATGCCTTCTTCCTGTTTATCCTTGGCGAACTCCACGATCAGAATTGCGTTTTTGCAGGCCAGGCCAACCAAGACGATCAGGCCGATCTGGGTAAAGATGTTGTTATCACTCCCGGACAGAATGACACCTGTGATAGCGCACAGAAGCGTCATTGGTACGATGAGAATAACGGCAAGCGGCAGGCTCCAGCTTTCGTATTGGGCAGCAAGCACCAGGAAGGCCAGCAACACGCACAGCGGGAAGACCAAGAAGGCCGTGTTGCCCGACAGGATTTGCTGGTAGGTCAGCTCAGTCCACTCGTAGGTCATGCCATTGGGCAACTCTTCCTTCATGAGTTTTTCCAACGCGGCCTGTGCCTGGCCCGAGCTGTAACCGGGTGCCGGGGCGCCGTTGATTTCGGCCGTGATAAATCCGTTGTAGTGCATCACGCGGTCGGGGCCTGCGCTATCACTTACTTTCACGAAGGTAGACAGCGGCACCATCTCGCCCAGGTTGTTACGTACCTTCAGCTGGCCGATCTGGTCGGCTTCAAGGCGGAACTGCTGATCGGCTTGTACGTTGACCTGGAAAGTACGGCCAAAGCGGTTGAAGTCGTTGGCATACAGCGAGCCCAGGTAGACCTGTAGCGTATCGAAGATATCGCTGATCGCAACGCCATGAGTCTTGGCTTTCTCACGATCAATATCGGCATCGATTTGCGGAACGTTGACCTGGTAACTGGAGAACAGGCCTGCCAGTTCCGGCACGCTCTGGCTTTTCGCAATGATGTTCTGCGTTTGGGCGAACAGCTCGTTGTAGCCCAGGTTGCCTCGATCCTCGATTTGCACACGGAAACCGCCGATGCTACCCAGGCCCTGAACTGGTGGAGGCGGGAAGATCGCGATGACCGAATCCTGAATCGAACTGAACTTGCCGTTGAGTGCACCTGCAATCGCGTTGGCTGACAGACTCGGGTCCTTACGCTCTTCGAAGGGCTTGAGTGTCACGAAAACAATGCCGCTGTTGGGGCTGTTGGTAAACCCATTAATGGAGAGTCCCGGGAACGCCACGGTGCTTTCCACGCCTGGATACTTGAGCGCGATATCGGACATCCGCTTGATGACGTCTTCCGTACGATCCAGCGTAGAAGCGTCAGGCAGCTGCGCAAAGGCGACCAAATACTGCTTGTCCTGCTGCGGCACGAAACCTGTAGGCGTGTTCGTCAGCCCAAACACCGTCAGCGCCATCAGACCGGCATAGACCACTAGCGCAATCGAGCCGCGGCGAAGCACACGTGCAACCACGCCTACATAGCCGTGACTGGCGCGTTCGAACATACGATTGAATGGTGCGAACAGCCAGCTGCCCAGCAGGCGATCCAGCAAGCGCGAAAAGCGGTCCTTGGGAGCATCGTGTCCCTTGAGCAGGACGGCTGCCAGTGCAGGGGAGAGCGTAAGCGAGTTGAAGGCTGAGATGACCGTTGAAATAGCAATGGTCAGGGCGAACTGTCGATAGAACTGTCCCGTCAATCCGGAAATAAAGGCGGTGGGTACAAACACAGCGCACAGCACTAGCGCGGTAGCGATGATAGGACCGGTTACTTCCCGCATGGCCCGCTGGGTTGCAGCAACCGGCGAGAGGCCCAGCCCAATGTTCCGTTCGACGTTTTCCACGACCACGATGGCATCGTCCACCACAATCCCGATAGCTAATACCAGCCCGAAAAGGGAGAGCGCGTTTAGCGAAAACCCGAACAGGTGCATCAAGGCGAATGTGCCGATCAGCGAAACCGGAACGGCTGCCAGCGGGATGATAGAGGCGCGCCAGGTTTGCAGGAACAGCACCACAACCAGCACAACCAGCACGATGGCTTCAAAAAGGGTATGCACGACCGCTTCGATGGAGCCACGGACGAAGACCGTAGGGTCATAAACGATGGAGTAGTCCATACCCTGAGGGAAGCTCTTCTTCAGGTCAGCCATTTTCGCCCGCACCTGATTGGACAGGTCGATTGCGTTGGAGCCTGGACGCTGGAAGATCGGTATGGCGACGGCTGGTTTGTTGTTCAGCAGTGAACGCAGGGCGTACTGGTTCGAGCCCAATTCAACGCGCGCAATGTCTTTCACGCGGGTGATTTCACCATTTGCGCCGGCTCGAACGATGATGTTTTCGAACTCGTCCTCATTGACCAGGCGGCCTTGGGTGTTGATGGCCAGCTGGAAGCTGTTCGCGTTGGGCGCGGGCGGGGCGCCCAGAGAACCTGCCGCAACCTGGCGGTTCTGCTCACGAATGGCATTAACGACATCTGTTGCCGTCAGGCCGCGGGAGGCCACCTTGTTCGGGTCAAGCCACACACGCAGGGAATACTCGCCCATGCCGAACAGCTGGACATCACCCACACCGTCCAGGCGGGACAGCTCGTCCTTGATGTTGATCAGCGCATAGTTGGACAGGTACAGCATGTCGTAGCGCTCATCGGGCGAGGTAAGGTGCACCACCATGGCCAGATCCGGTGAGGCCTTGTCAGCGGTTACGCCCAGACGCTGCACTTCTTCAGGCAGCTTGGGCAGGGTACGGGTGACACGGTTCTGCACCTGTACCTGCGCCGTATCCAGATCTGTGCCCAAGGCAAACGTAATGGTCAGGGTCATCTTGCCGTCGGCAGTGGCCTGGGACGACATATAGAGCATGTGCTCGACGCCGTTCATGGCTTGCTCCAGCGGGGCTGCCACGGTCTCGCCGATAACCTTGGGGTTGGCGCCCGGGAAGGTGGCGCGAACCACTACCGTAGGCGGCACGACTTCCGGGTATTCACTGATGGGAAGTTGAAAGAGCGAGACGGCTCCGCCGATCAGGATAATCAGCGAGAGAACGGCCGCGAAAATGGGACGCTTGATGAAGAACTGTGAGAAGTTCATCGGACCATTCCTTTGTAAACGCGAGCAACAGGGCACCGTCGCTCTCCTGGTAGAAGAGCGAGGCGCATGAGCTTGGCGGCAGGGTTAGACGGTGTTAACGACGCGTATCGTTGGCAGTAAGCTGAATCGGCTTGTCCGGCAGAGGCAGGCTTTTCGCTACCAGCTCGCGCTGATGCTTGAGTGCAGCCAGGGTGGCCTCGTCAGCCATGGGTACGATCTGAGCGTCTGCCTGGGAGCCCGGACGGATGCGTTGCAGGCCATTGATGATGACCTTGTCATTGCTGGCCAGACCTGTACGGACAATCCGCAGCCCTTCGATTTTCGGACCCAGTTCAACCGAGCGGTAATCCACGGTGCCGTCGTCTTTGACTACCAGCACGTATTTTTTGCCCAGATCAGTACCTACAGCCTCATCCTTGATGAGCATCGCGTTATAGGTACCGCTGCCAACCAGCTTCAGCCTTGCATAGAGCCCAGGAGTAAACTGGCCATCAGTGTTTTCGAATACGGCCCGTCCCCGAATGGTGCCTGTACGGGGATCAACCTGGTTATCAAGAAAGTTCATCTTGCCTAGGTGAGGGTGGCCGGTTTCGCTGGAAAGTCCCATAAAGACCGGACTGGTTTCGCCCCGCACACCTTGGCGTTTCAAGTTGGAATACTTGAGGAAAACACGTTCATCAGCATCGAAATAGGCATACACCTTGTCGGTGGATACCAGCGTGGTGAGTTGGCTTTCCCCAGCATTTACCAGGTTACCCGCGGTGACCTCGGCCCGGCCAACGCGACCTGTAATGGGAGCGGTAACTTGAGTAAAGCTCAGGTTCAGACGGGCTGCGTCCAGTTCGGCTTGCGTAGCGGCAAGCGTCGCCTTGGCTTCCAGTGCTTCGCTGGTGCGGGCATCCGCTACTTCGGCAGAGATCGCATTGCTTGAGCGCAAGCGCTCGCCACGTTGCGCTTCATTCTGAGCCCGATCCAGATGAGCCTTGGCCTGTTGCAGCTGCGCTTCCAGACGCTTCACTTCGGCCTGGAAGGGACGGGGGTCGATCTGGAAAAGCAGGTCGCCTTTCTTGACCAGGGTGCCTTCCTGAAAGACAACCCGATCGATATAGCCCGAAACGCGCGGACGAATGATGACAGACTCGGGCGCTTCGAGGCGGCCAGTAACCTCGTCCCATTCTGTGATCGGTTGTTGGATGACCTGAGCGGCGCTGACCTTGGGCTTTGCTGGTGCTGTGGCCGACGCATCAGGCTTGTTGTCGCAGGCGCTGAGCAATAGAACGCTGGCTAATGCCAGAGAAGATCGCCAGAGAGTGGAAGACTGTTCCATGTTCGTTTCCGCCGGGCAAAATGAGGAAAATTTAAGTACGGCGGAGTCTGGCTTAAGGGGCTGATACGATCGAATCGAACACCCTGAATTTAACTATCGATCAAAATGATAAAAGTCCTCAAATATATCGATAGCAGACTATCTTTAGCTATGTAATACCAGCCCATAACTATAAGCTGTCTGGATCTCCCACAAACATTTGTATACGAGAGCGTAACCAGCGTTCGGCGGGGTCGTTATCGTGCACACCGCTCCAAGCCATGGAGAGTTCAAAGGATTGCACCTCCAAAGGCGGATTTTCGATACGCAAGCCTCCATTGGAAGCCAGTACCTGGGCGGTATAGTCCGGGACGGTGGCGAGCAGATCCGTATTGGTCAACAGTGTTCCTAGACCGTTGAACTGGGGGACTGCCAGCACGACGCGCCTCTGCTTGCCCAGCGTGGCCAGCGCATCATCGATAAAGCCGCTCAGGTCTCCGGCAGGCGATACCAGCGCATGAGGGCGCGCGCAAAAATCGTCCAGGGTCAGGGTGCCGGGAATGGAGTCGGCTCGAAGTACTTTTGAGCGCGAGCGCCGCAAGGTCTTGCGTTTGGCATTGGCAGGCAGCTCCGAGGTATAGGCAACGCCTACTGTGATCTCGCCGGAGGCCAGTTGGCTGGAAATGTTCAGGTAGTTGGTTCGGCGTATGACCAAGGCTACTCCAGGTGCCTCTGCGCGAAGGCGCCTGAGCAGGGGCGGCAGCAGGGCAAACTCGACGTCGTCCGACAGTCCTATTCTGAATACGCGATCGGCGCTTGCCGGTTCGAAATTCTGTGCACGGCTCATGGCCGAGGAGATTGAGTCCAGGGCCGGTGAAAGCAGGCCGAAGATCTCCATGGCACGGGGCGTAGGTTCCATAGTGCGGCCGGTGCGGACCAGCAATGGATCGTCAAACAGGCTGCGCAGACGGGCAAGGGCGGCGCTGATGGCAGGCTGGCCCAGGAAGAGCTTTTCAGCAGCGCGGGTTACGCTCCGCTCCCGCATCAATGTCTCGAACACAATCAACAGGTTGAGGTCTACTCGGCGAAGATCGTTGCGATTCATGGTATGCCCTTAACCGTGGCCATGCATTTGTTCGAGCGCATGAGACTGTAGTGAGTCGAGGGCGGCGTCAAGCCTTGCATCACTGGCATTCATGACAACTATCGATACGGGCGGGTAGCGTTGAGGCGCCAGCTTGGATACAGTCCGTAGCCATACGGAATCCACCAAAGAGGTTTGCGATGTCCCGTGTGATTCGCTTTCACCAGTTCGGCAGTGCTGATGTCCTGTGCTGCGAAAACCAACCCACTCCTGAGCCTGGTGCAGGGGAAGTACTGGTGCGTGTACAGGCGCTGGGCGTATGTTGGGGCGACGTGCTCTGGCGGCAGAACCTGGCCGATGAGCCTGCCACGTTGCCGGCTGGGTTTGGTTCTGAGCTGGCGGGTGAGGTTGTGTCCGTAGGCGAGGGCGTCCGCCATTTCCAACCAGGCATGCGAGTGGCCAGCTTTCCTGCCCACTCGATCAACCAGTATCCGGCCAGTGGTGATATGGTGCTGATGCCCCAGCAGGCATTGACCGAATACCCTGACACGCTGACGCCGGCTGAAGCGGCGGTGCATTATGCCGGTCTGCTCCTGGCCTATTTTGCTCTGGTGGATCTGGCTCAACTCCAGGCCGGACAGCAGGTGTTAGTCACCGAAGCCAGCAACTGCGTCGGCCCGGCGGTGGTTCAGCTGGCGGCCGCGTTGGGCGCACAGGTGATCGCGGCTACCAGCGAGTCGGAAAACCGCGCAATGCTTAAAGGGTTGGGTGCTGTGAAGGTCGTATCGACCGACGAACAGGACTTGGTGCTGGAAGTAGAGCGTTTTACCGAGAGCCGCGGCGTTGAGTTTGTGCTGGATGCGCTATGTGGTCCGCAGCTGTCCCGCCTGGGTGATATTGCCGCGACGCGGGGTAAGCTGATCATTTACGGCATGGGTGGTGGTAACGAGGCGTCCTTTCCGGCCTGCGCTGCGTTCAAGAAACACCTGCAGATTTTCCGGCATAGCGTCCTGGATTTCACAGGCCATCCAGAGCTTGGTCTGGAGCCCCATGCCGAGGCGGTACAGCGCGCGCTGACGGTGATTAATCAAATGACCCGGGATGGTCTACTCAAGCCGGTCGTTGCGCATACGTTGCCGTTTGACCAGTTTGTGGAAGCCCATCGGCTTGTAGAAAACGAATGCCTCAAGGGGCGGGTCGTCTTGACCGTTGAGTAAGTAGACGGGCAGTGCGCTTGCAGTGCATTGCCCGACACGTCTGATTTCTTCCCCCGCCTGTGCTGCAGCCGAGTCAACCGTTCGGCTGCTTGCAACTTATCTCCATCAATAGCCTGAACTTTTCCCTTAGGCGTCGGCTCAGTATTTCATACCTATTGGGCTCAGCGCGGTAGAGGTTATGACCCTCCGCCGCACCCGCCACAAGGCATCGAAGGATGTTCCGATTGCCGGAAGCTGGGCATGAGCCAGCCAACAGCACTTTAAGGAGTCAGGCTCGATGTCGAATACCGATCTCCCCGGTTCACTCGCATATCTACCTTATGACCCGGAAACGGCGTCGCAAACACCGAGAATTGCCATCGAGTCGGTCAGCCCGACAGTGGATAACGGACAATTCGCTGCCAAGGGCATCGCCGGCCAGCCCATCACCGTAAAGGCCACCATTTTCGCAGACGGGCACGACAAGCTGGCCGCCTGCGTACTGTGGCGCGTGGAGGGTGCTGAAGACTGGCAGCGAGTACCGCTGGAGCTTCAAACCAATGACCTGTGGCTGTGCGAGTTCACGCCGGTACAGGTGGCTCGACATGAATTTGTCGTTCAAGCGTGGTGGGATGTTTACGGCAGTTACCGCTACGAACTTGAAAAGAAATATGGCGCTGGGGTGCCGATCGGACTTGAGTTGCAGGAAGGACGCATCCATCTGGAGCAGGCCCTGACTCGTGCGGATGACGAGGTGCGGCCCGGTCTGGAATCCTTGCTGGCACGGTTCGATCAGTGCGCTACCGAAGGTGACAAGGTGGCTTTGTTGCTTAGCTCGGAAACTGAGCGCAACATGCGCGACGCCGATGCCTATCCGCATCTGACTCACAGCGTCGAGTACCCGTTGGATATTGAGCGCCTCAAGGCACAATTCGCCAGCTGGTATGAGCTCTTTCCCCGCTCGATCACTAATGACCCACAGCGTCATGGCACCTTTCGCGATGTAATCGGTGAGCTGCCTCGTGTACGTGACATGGGCTTCGATGTCCTGTACTTCCCACCGATCCATCCGATCGGGCTTGCCCACCGCAAGGGCAAGAACAATACGCTGGGTGCCGGCCCTGACCAGCCTGGTAGCCCTTATGCCATTGGTAGTCCCGATGGCGGCCATGATGCCGTACATCCGCAACTCGGAACGCTTGAAGATTTCCGTGCGCTGGTTGCCGCAGCGGCTGACCATGGTCTTGAAATCGCACTCGACTTTGCTATCCAGTGCTCACCTGATCATCCCTGGCTCAAGGAGCATCCGGGCTGGTTCTCCTGGCGTCCTGATGGCTCCATGCGCTACGCGGAAAACCCGCCCAAAAAGTACCAAGACATCGTCAACGTCGATTTTTATGCCAAGGATTCCGTCCCGGACCTCTGGCTCGCGCTGCGTGATGTGGTCTGGCATTGGGTGGAGCAGGGCGTCAAGATTTTCCGGGTCGATAACCCCCATACCAAGCCATTGCCGTTCTGGGAATGGCTGATTGCGGATATCCGTGGCCGTGACCCAGAAGTCATGTTCCTGGCCGAGGCCTTTACCAAGCCAGCGATGATGGCCCGTTTGGGCAAAGTCGGATATTCGCAGAGCTATACCTATTTTACTTGGCGCAATACAAAGGCTGAGCTGACGGAATATTTCACACAGCTCAATAGTTCGCCCTGGCGCGAATGCTATCGGCCCAACTTCTTCGTCAACACGCCGGACATCAATCCGGTTTTCCTACAGACCAGTGGGCGTCCAGGGTTTTTGATTCGCGCAGCGCTGGCCACCATGGGGTCGGGCCTGTGGGGCATGTATTCAGGTTTTGAGTTGTGTGAAGGCACGCCGCTAACGCCCGGCAAGGAAGAATATCTGGATTCTGAGAAGTACGAGTTGCGCCCCCGCAACTGGTATGCGCCGGGCAACATTATGGCGGAAGTTGCACAGCTCAACCGGATCCGCAAGCAGAACCCTGCTCTCCAGACACATCTGGGGATCAAGTTCTACAACGTGTTCAATGACAACATCATCCTGTTCGGCAAGTACACGCCCGATCTCAGCAATTTCGTACTCGTGGCAATCAATCTTGATCCCCATAACGCCCAGGAAGGCCACTTTGAACTCCCCTTGTGGGAATTCGGACTCGACGATAATGCATCCATGCATGGCGAAGACCTCATGACCGGCCACCGCTGGACATGGCACGGGAAAACACAATGGACGCGTCTCGATCCTTCCATGCCATTTGGCATATGGCGTATCCGCCCGGCCATCTAGGCCAAAGGAAGACTATAAATGGCGAAACCAAAGAAAACGCGCTCGCGCAAACCGGCGGCCTTTATCAATGACCCGTTGTGGTACAAGGATGCGGTCATCTATCAGGTTCACGTGAAGTCGTTTTACGATTCCAACAACGACGGAATCGGTGACTTTCCTGGCCTGATCGATAAGCTCGACTACATTGCTGGCCTGGGCGTCAATACCATTTGGATACTGCCGTTCTACCCGTCGCCGCGCCGCGATGACGGGTACGATATCTCCGAATACCGTGGAGTGCACCCGGATTACGGCACCATGGCAGATGCCAGGCGCTTTATTGCCGAGGCGCACAAAAGGGGATTGCGGGTCATCACTGAGCTGGTAATCAACCATACCTCTAGCGATCACCCCTGGTTTCAGCGTGCACGCAAGGCGAAGAAAGGGTCTTCGGCGCGCAACTTTTATGTCTGGTCAGATGATGACAAGAAGTACGACGGTACGCGGATCATCTTTTTGGATACCGAAAAGTCCAATTGGACGTGGGATCCCGTCGCTGAGCAGTATTACTGGCACCGATTCTACTCGCACCAGCCTGACTTGAACTTCGATAACCCTCAGGTCATGAAAGCGGTGATCTCGATCATGCGCTACTGGCTGGACATGGGCGTCGATGGCTTGCGTCTGGATGCCATTCCCTATCTGGTGGAGCGTGACGGCACCAATAACGAAAACCTGCCCGAAACCCATGCGGTACTCAAACAGATTCGTGCCGAGATCGATGCGAATTACCCGGACCGGATGTTGCTGGCGGAAGCCAATCAGTGGCCGGAAGATACGCAGCAGTACTTTGGCGAAGGTGACGAGTGCCACATGGCTTTCCACTTTCCTCTGATGCCTCGCATGTATATGGCTATCGCCCAGGAAGACCGCTTTCCTATCAGCGATATCCTGCGTCAGACCCCTGAAATTCCAGCGAACTGTCAATGGTCGATCTTTTTGCGCAACCACGACGAACTGACGCTTGAAATGGTGACTGACCGGGAGCGGGATTATCTGTGGAATTTTTACGCCTCGGACCGGCGCGCGCGCATCAATCTGGGGATTCGCCGTCGCCTGGCACCGCTGCTCGAGCGGGATCGCCGGCGGATCGAACTGCTCAATAGCCTGCTTCTCTCCATGCCAGGTACGCCTACGATGTACTACGGCGATGAAATCGGCATGGGCGACAATATTCACTTGGGCGACCGAGACGGCGTACGTACGCCGATGCAATGGTCGGTCGACCGCAATGGTGGCTTCTCCCGTGCCGATCCGGCCAGCCTCGTGCTACCGGTGGTAATGGACCCGCTATATGGCTATCAGTCGATCAACGTAGAGTCACAGGCGCGCGATCCTCATTCGCTGCTGAACTGGACGCGCCGCATGCTGGCCGTGCGCAAGCAACAGAAAGCCTTTGGTCGCGGCACCATGAAGATGCTCCGGCCAACCAACCGCCGTATTCTGGCGTATTTGCGTGACTACACTACGCCCGAAGGCGAGCACGAGACCATTCTCTGTGTTGCCAACGTGTCGCGTGCTGCCCAGGCCGTCGAACTGGATCTGTCATCCATGGCAGGCAAGGTGCCCGTGGAAATGCTGGGAGGCAGTGCCTTTCCGCCCATTGGCCAACTGCCTTACATGCTGACACTTCAGCCGTACGGATTTTATTGGTTCTACCTCGCAGGCAATGAACAGATGCCTGCGTGGCACTCCGAGCCTCCAGAAACCATGCCTGACTTCCAAACGCTCGTCATCAAAAAGAATCTGCAAGAGTTGCTCAGCGGTACGCCGCGCAAGGCTCTTGAGCAGGAAATCCTGCCGCTGTATCTGCCCAAGCGCCGCTGGTTCGGTAGCAAGGACGAGGCGATCCAGCAGGTCACCCTTATGTACGCTGTGGAAATTCCAACGCCGAAATTCCCCGTGCTGTTCATGGAAGTCTGCGTGAAAAATGCCAAGGGCCAGGAACATTATGCCTTGCCGTTGGGCTTCTTGGCCGAGAGTGACCAGCATTGCAGTCCGTTGGCTACCCAGTTGGCGATGTCCCGCATTCGCCATGTTCGCAACGTAGGTCTGGTTACCGATGCCTTTACGCTGACTAGCTTTGTGCATGGGGTGTTCAAGGCCTTCAAGGATCAGGCCGTACTGAAGTCGCCTGCAGGTGAAATCCGCTTCCAGCCGTACATGGATGTCGAGAACTTCACTACAACCGATGAAACTGAAATTCGGCACATGGGTGTGGAGCAGTCCAATAGTTCGCTCATTGTAGGCGACAAGTACATGCTCAAGCTGATCCGGAAGGTAGCTACAGGTATTCACCCTGAAGTCGAAATGGGTCGGTTCCTGACGGACAAAGGCTTTGCCAACATGGCGCCCTTGCTGGGTGAGGTAACACGCTACAACGAAGAGGGCACACCCAATGTGCTCATGCTGGTGCAGCCTCAGATCCATAACCAGGGGGATGCCTGGAAGTGGACGCTGGACAAGCTGGACCAGGTAACCCGTGACATGTTGGAGGCAGGTCTGTCAGAGGTGGAGAACGAGTTCACTGCCATGTCCGATCTGGAAAACTTTGCCGCCATTCTGGGGCAGCGCCTGGGTGAAATGCACACCTTGCTTGCCCAGGACACCGATGACGCTGCGTTTGCACCCGAGAAGATCGATGCAGACTCCGCGCGTACGTTTGCTCACCGTGTACGAGAGCAGGTTGACGCTGCGCTGGATACGCTTGAGAACAAACGCGCCTCCTTGGATAGCGCCAGCACCCAGCACCTTGACAAGTTGGTGTCTCAGCGCAAGGAACTTGGGGAGCGTATCGAAGCTCTTGCCGAAGACGTAGCGGGTGGCTTGCGCATCCGTGTTCACGGAGATTTGCACCTTGGGCAAGTCCTGGTGTCTCAGGACGATGCCTACCTGATCGACTTTGAAGGTGAGCCTGCCCGTTCGCTGGACGAGCGTCGTGCCAAGTACGGTCCGCACAAGGACGTGGCAGGTCTGCTGCGATCCTTTGACTATGCGGCGGCCATGATCACCATGAGCAGTAACAGTGGTGCCGATACGTCGGAAGAGGCAATGCGTCAACGGCGACAGGCAGCAGAGACCTATCGCACAACGGCTTACGCTGCCTTCCTCAAGGCTTATCGTGAGGCTGCTGCCGGTATCGCCCATGAGTGGAGCGAGCGTGGTGAGCAGGCAGCGCTGGATCTCTATACGCTAGAGAAAGCCGTTTATGAAATTGGTTATGAAGCGGCCAATCGGCCTAACTGGATCAACATTCCGCTGCGCGGCGTAGCCGCCATTGTGGATTCGCTCATTTCGGGAGCAAAAGGATGACTCAAGCCGTAGCACCCCAGAACCACCAACCAGACTACGCCCAGCTATCTGCTCCAGAGGCGGACGCGCTGGCTCGCGGAGAACATGGCAACCCGTTTGCCATCTTGGGGCCTCACCCGGATGGTACCGGGTTTCTGGTTCGTGCCTTTTTACCCAATGCGCTGGGTGTCGAGCTAGTCGAGCGTGAGAGCGGTCGCCACTTGGCCCATATGGAAGCCGGGCAGATTCCCGGGCTGTTTTATGCCCGCCTGGACTATCAGGCAACGTATTTCTTCAAGATCCGCTGGCCCAGTGGCGTACAGGAGACAGAAGACCCTTACAGCTTTGGTACGCTGTTGGGCGATGTCGATATCTACCTGATCAATGAGGGTAAGCATCGTCAGCTGGGCCAATGCCTGGGTGCTCAAGCGATGACGATCGATGGTGTTCAGGGTGTACGCTTTGCTGTGTGGGCACCTAATGCACGTCGGGTTTCCGTAGTGGGTAACTTCAACACCTGGGACGGTCGCCGTCACCCAATGCGCCTACGGCACGGGGCAGGGGTATGGGAATTGTTTATCCCCCGTATCAAGCCGGGTGACTCATACAAGTACGAAATCCTTGGCCAGCATGGGTTATTGCCCCTAAAAGCTGACCCAGTCGCCCTGGCAACGGAGCTACCGCCTTGCACCGCCTCGGTAGTGGCTGATCCGGCTCCGTTCGAATGGCATGATGATGATTGGATGGCGCAGCGCAAGGAGCGCCAGTCTGTTCATGCGCCGTTCTCGGTATACGAGCTGCACTCTACCTCGTGGCGTCGTGACGGTGGCGACGATGGTCGTATCTTGAATTGGCGGGAGCTAGCTGAACAGCTGATTCCTTATATTCAGGAGATGGGCTTTACCCATATCGAGCTGTTGCCTGTGATGGAGCACCCGTTCAGTGGATCATGGGGCTATCAGCCACTGTCGCAGTTCGCTCCAACCTCTCGTCATGGCACGCCGGCTGACTTTGCAGCCTTCGTAGATGCCTGCCATCAGGCGCACATCGGTGTAATTCTCGACTGGGTACCCGCGCATTTCCCGACGGATCCCCATGGACTGGCGCGTTTCGACGGTACAGCACTCTATGAGTACGAGCATCCTTTCGAAGGTTTCCATCAGGATTGGAACACTTACATCTATAACCTTGGGCGCAATGAAGTACACGGATTCATGCTGTCGTCTGCGCTGCATTGGCTCAAGCATTTCCATATAGACGGCCTGCGTGTGGATGCGGTTGCATCCATGCTGTACCGCGATTATTCCCGCAAGCAGGGCGAGTGGATTCCCAATAAATATGGCGGCCGCGAGAACCTCGAGACAATCGATTTTCTCCGCCATTTGAACGATGTGGTGCATGAAGAAGCGCCCGGTGCGTTGATGATTGCAGAGGAGTCCACCGCATGGCCTGGTGTCAGCAAGCCTACCTCCGAGGGCGGTCTTGGGTTCTCCTACAAGTGGAACATGGGCTGGATGCATGACACGCTGCATTACATCGAGCGTGATCCGATCTACCGCCGTTACGACCATCACAACATGACCTTCGGTATGGTATACGCCTATTCCGAGCGTTTTGTTCTTCCTATTTCCCATGATGAAGTCGTGCATGGCAAAGGGTCTTTGCTGAACAAGATGCCCGGTGACAATTGGCAGAAGTTTGCCAACCTGCGTGCGTACCTGTCCTTCATGTGGACGCATCCGGGCAAGAAGCTGCTGTTCATGGGGTCCGAGATCGGTCAATGGCGTGAATGGAGCCACGACCGCGAACTGGACTGGTTCCTGCTGCAGCATCAGAACCACCAGGGTGTACAAAAGCTGGTAGCGGATCTGAACCGGTTATACCGGGCAGAGCCCATGCTGCACGAGCATGACTGCGAACCGGAAGGCTTCCAGTGGCTGGTAGGTGATGATTCTGCCAACAGCGTATTCGCCTGGTTGCGTTTCGACTCACAGAAGCGGCCCCTGCTGGTTGTTGGAAACTTCACGCCCGTTCCCCGTAGCGACTATCGGATAGGCGTTCCCGAAGGGGGGCAGTGGCTGGAGCTCTTCAATAGCGACAGCGATATTTATGGTGGGAGTGGGTTCGGCAATAGCGGTGCCGTCATGGCCGACGAAACCTCTAGCCATGGCCAGCCAGCCTCTTTGAATCTGAAGTTGCCGCCATTGGGTGTTGTTATCCTGAGACCTGGCACTCGACCCGAGCATTGATCGGAAGACAAAAAAGAAAACGGCGCTTAACGCGCCGTTTTTCTTGCGTTTTTTGACTGGTGAAAGAGGCTGATATTTTACTGCTGTCGGGGTTGTTAAGCGGCTGTTTGCATCATTCACGTTTTATTGACACGCTATGGGTTCTACTAATGCAGTAGCACCGGATCAGGGTCTTTATAGGTAATCAGGGAGGACTCACATGGTAGATCTGGCAGAGTGGAATCTGACAATTCCCGAGCCATCCAGTCCTGTTGTTATTGAGACCAATGTACTCAATCGCAACTACCGCAGTGATTACTTTTATCGTACTCCCGATGGTAGCGTGACCCTCTGGGCTCCCGTAACAGGACGTTATGCGCCGGAACTCAATTATCCCAGTACTGAGCTTCGGGAAACGCGCCCGGATGGCAGTGAATACAATTGGAAATACGAAGACTCCGTCAGCCTGATGCAGGCTGACCTGCGCGTTAATCAAGTGCCTTCCAGTGGCAAGATGATTATCGGACAGATCCGTACGGTGGGAGATAGTCAGGGTACACCGGACTCAGCATTGATCAGCCTGCGTTATCGTCTGGACCCTACCATGGAGGGGAAAACGCCTGTCACTGGACAGGTTGAGGCCTTGATTCGTACCAAGCCGGACACCCTCAAGATTCCGCCACAAATTCTGCTACGCAATATTCCATTGGACGGTCCGTTCAGTTATGAGTTGCGCTTGAGTCGGACCGGTGTGCTGAGCGTAAGGCTTTTTACACATGGGCGCGGAAACGGGGAGCTGTCTGTACAGTTGGATCAGCGCTGGGCAAGTTACCACCTTTACTTTAAGGCGGGCGCTTATGTGGAGGACAAGGAGGGACCTTCTACCGAAGGGGGTAAGGTGACCTTCAACCGATTGGTCACCATGCATCAACCTAACAACCGATAAGGATTCGGCAGCCGGTCAGGCTGCCGGACCTTTGGCCTGCGCCTGTTCGTCCTGTTTTTCCATCTTGGCCTCGTTTCGTGCCCGGATTTTCTTAGCGCGACTTTCCATGAAGAAATACACAACAATGGCAATCAGCAGCGGAGCGATGAAATAAATGGCTCGGTAGGCAAGTAACGCCGCAATAATGTAGGAATGATCCAGTTCATGCCCCATGAAGGCCACGAAAACTGCTTCCAGCACTCCGATCCCGGCTGGAATATGCGTGATGACACCAGCAAAACTACTGATGAGCAGGACGCCCAGCACAAACACATAATCCATCTTCTGTCCGAGCAGCACATAGATAATGGCACCCATTGCCATCCAGTTGATGGAGGAGACGACCAGTTGAATACAGGCCATGCGCAGGGAAGGCAGATTAAGGTCCTGCCCCTTGATGGTCCATGAGCGACGTTTGGAAAACTGGCAAAACAGCAGATAGACAGCAATAAAGGTGACGAGGCCAATGCCTATCATCCGTAGCGTCATATTGCCGATGTACCAATGTGGCGGAATCTTCACCAGCCCTGCTGTAAAGATAATCCCTGCCAGCAGGATGTAGCCCAGCCAGTTAGTCGCCAGGCTTAGGCTGAAGATACGGGTAATGGTGCCGCTTTCCAGACCCAGGCGAGAATAGAGTCTGTACCGCAAGCCAATGCCGCCTACCCATGTACTGAGCGTAAGAGTAAAGGCATAACAGATAAACGACACGATCATCACCTGCCGTTTGCCCAGCTTGTGCCTGCAGTAGGCTCGCCCAATCAGGTCATAAAAGCCATACATGATATAACTGACCACAACCAGGCCCACGGCCATGAGGATAGCGGTCCAGCCATACTGGCGAATGGAATGCCAGACCTGCACCCAGTTCACCTGCCGGGCATACATCACGAGTAGAACAGTAACGGCAATGAAAAAAGCGTAGGTCAGAAGCCTCTTGGCGATCGGCCACACTTTACCTTTGGGAGAAGGTTTCGACTTCACGGAGGCATCCTGAGAGTGCCTTAGAGTGGCGGTCATGTATGAGTCCTCGCACGTTCCGGATCTGCTACATCGGATCGTTCAAGATGCGATTGAGCGGGCGGTTCGACCAACGCTATTTTAGGGGTGTGTGCCGGTAACCAGCCTACCCAGGCAGGGAAGTGCCGAAGGAAGTGAAACACCAGCATGGTTTTGGCCAAGTGCCAGATGGTCTTGCGCGGCACTTTGGTCATGTCCACATGCTGACAATGCTGCGCCATGAGTTGTTCGAGCCGACCACGCAAGACCTGATTAAAGGCTCGGTCATGGAAGATGAGATTGGATTCGAGGTTAAGAGAAAGACTTAAAGGGTCTAGGTTGCTGGAGCCCACCGTAGCCCAATAATCGTCCATCAGCGCCACCTTGCCATGTAGAGGGCGGCGGCAATATTCATAAACTTCAACGCCCTCAGGTACAAGGTAGTTGTAAAGCATCCGTGCACCGACCTTCACGATCGGCATATCCGGTTCGCCCTGGACGATCAGTCTGACCTTCACGCCACGCCGGGCCGCATCTCGCAGCTCACGCAACAGGCGATAACCGGGAAAGAAATAGGCATTGGCAATGATGATTTCACGCTTGGCGCTTCGCATCATCTCGATATAGTGCTGCTCGATATCTGTACGATGCTCTTCGTTGTCTCGGTAGACGAACAGTGCCTGTGCATCACCGGGGAAGTCGTTGCGAGCAGGCTCATTGCGGCGTCGACCCCACCAGCGACGAGGCTCTTCGCTATTGCCCAGAGCCTCAAGGCTAAAGCGATGAATATCGGCTACGATGGGGCCTTCAACTTCTACTGCGTAGTCCTGCTTGGCCGTAGGACCAAAGTCACCCAGATGATCAGCAGAAAAATTGATGCCTCCAACAAAGGCGATCTCAGCATCAATGACAACGATCTTGCGATGAAGACGGCGGAAGAGGTTGGTCCTACGCCCCATGAAGAGGGGACGCGGATCGTAAAAGCGGAAGCGAACACCGGCAAGAACGAGTTTATCAAGGAAGTCCTTGGTCAATTCCGCCGAACCGTAGCCATCCACCGTGACCTCAACGCGTACGCCACGCCGGGCTGCTTCTATCAGTACACGGTGTAGCTCATTGCCTACCTTGTCTTCAAACAGAATGAACGTTTCCAGCAGGATTTCCCGCTTGGCCCGGGAGATAGCTTCAAATACCCGGGGAAAGTATTCTTCGCCATTCTCTAGGAGCTGAATTCGATTGCCGTCTCGCCATTGCGGATTCATACACACAACTCCACAGCCAGCGGGGCATGATCGGACAGGTGAGACCAAGGGCGGTTGGATAAGACTTCAGGGGTACGCACCGTAAGGTTGCGTGTGTAGATCCGGTCCAATCGCAGCATGGGCATACGCGCTGGGAATGTCTTAGCGTGTTGCCCGTTGGCGTTCAGAAACGCTTCCTCAAGTCCTGCGCCCGCCTTGAGCACATCGCTGGCGCGTTGGCGCCAATCATTGAAGTCACCTGCAACAACCAGCGGCGCATCTTCCGGCAGATTTTCAATGAGCTTGCACATCAGTTTCAGCTGTTGCAGACGGTGGTTCTCTCTGAGCCCCAAATGGCAACAGATCGCATGGATATCAACGTCATGGTCCGGAACGCGCAACACACAATGCAGCAAGCCGCGCTTTTCCGGGCCGGTAATGGACACGTCCAGGTTCTGGTACGTCACGATCGGAAACTTGGACAGTACAGCGTTGCCATGATGGCCATCCGGGTAGACCGCATTTCGCCCGTAGGCGAAATCGGTCCACATGGAATCAGCCAGAAACTCATACTGCGGCGCCGCTGGCCAGTTTTCGAAGCGCAACGGGTGTTTCTCGTGCGTACCCAACACTTCTTGCAGAAACACGAGATCAGCCGATGTCGTGCGCACCGCATCACGCAGCTCCGGCAAGATGAACTTGCGGTTGAAGGACGTAAAGCCCTTATGCGTGTTGATAGTGAGGATCTTGAACGAGAAACCCTTTGTTGCGTTCGTCATGCTTGACGCTTCCTCCGTTTGGTTTGCTTGGTCAATTCGAACAACAGAAATGACCGTCCTGTTACTTGATAGACATCGCCAAACGCAAAGGTGTCGCCGGTTTCCAACAAATCAGGTTGATTGGTATCAACCTGCAAAACCCAGTGCTCACCTTGAGGCACTTCGGGCAATGTGAAATCCACCATATCGTAATGGGCATTTACGATCATCAGAAGCGACGTATCAGAGCCGGCACGGCGAATCCCTGTAGGTTGCGCACGACCGTCAAGCAGAATGCCCATGCAGCGATTGCTGCCGTCCTGCCACTGTTCCATGCCCATTTCTTCACCGCTGGGCATTAACCAAGTCACATCCTTGATATCCAGCTCTTCGTTGTATACGCCAGTAAAGAAGCGGCTACGACGTAGTAACGGATACTTCATGCGAAGCTCGATGAGTCGGCGCGTGAAGTCCTGAAGCTCAGCACTGCGCTCCTTGATATCCCAGTTTACCCAGCCGATTTCGCTGTCCTGGCAATAGGCGTTGTTATTGCCGCCTTGCGTCCGCGCGAACTCATCACCCGCCAACAGCATCGGTGTGCCTTGGGAGAAAAACAGGGTTGCCAGGAAATTACGCATCTGGCGGTAGCGCAGGTCGATGATTTCCGGATCGTCCGTTTCACCTTCTACGCCACAGTTCCAGGACAGGTTATTTGAATGGCCGTCGTTATTGCCCTCGCCATTGGCTTCGTTGTGCTTGTCGTTGTAGGACACTACATCGTTGAGGGTAAAGCCGTCGTGAGCAGTGACAAAGTTGACTGACGACGCTGGCTTGCGGCCACGCTGGTTGAATTGATCACCCGAGCCGAGAACGATCTTGGCAAAGTCGCCAAGTTTGTCGTCATCGCCTTTCCAGAAGGACCGTGCCGTATCGCGGAATTTATCGTTCCACTCCATCCAGCCGGGTGGGAAATTACCCACCTGATAGCCGCCTGGACCGCAGTCCCAGGGTTCGGCAACAAGCTTGAGCTGATTGAGTACCGGATCCTGACGGCAGGCATCGAGGAAACCGCCGCCTTCGTCGAAACCATGGGGTTCACGGCCCAGGATGGTAGCAAGGTCAAAGCGGAAACCATCCACACGCATCTCGGTTGCCCAATAGCGCAAGGAGTCAGTCACCATCTGCAATACGCAAGGGTGACTCATGTTGAGTGTATTACCCGTACCGGTATCGTTAATGTAATACCGGGGATTATCCGGCATCAGACGATAGTAACTGGCGTTATCGATCCCCTTGAGCGAGAGAGTCGGGCCCATCTCATTGCCTTCGGCTGTATGGTTGTAGACCACGTCGAGAATGACTTCAAGGCCAGCCTTGTGCATCCGCGCGACCATGATCTTGAACTCGCCGATGGATTGGCTGGCCATGTAACGGGCATGAGGGGCAAAAAAGGCCAGGGTGTTATAACCCCAGAAATTACGCAGCCCTTTCTCAAGCAGATGGTTGTCATCCAAGAAGTAGTGGATTGGCATCAGCTCGACGGACGTCACACCCAGCGAACGGATGTAATCTACAACATCGCTTTCGTGGAACGCGGAGAATGTGCCGCGGGTGTTTTCCGGCACTGAAGGATGCTGCATAGTGAAACCACGGACATGGGTCTCGTAAAAGACAGTACGGTCCCACGGTACCTTGGGCTTCTCTGTAGTGCCCCAGGTAAAGGCCGGATCGATCACGCGGCAGCGAGGCATATAAGGTGCACTGTCGCGTTCATCGAACGAGAGATCACCGTCAGGATGGCCAATGGTGTAACCAAACAACGCATCGTTCCATTCAAGCTCGCCTACGATCTGCTTGGCATAGGGATCGATCAGTAGCTTGTTGTGGTTGAAGCGATGGCCTGCCTCTGGCTCATAGGGGCCGTGTACACGATAACCGTACAGCGTCCCTGGGCGTGCGTCAGGCAAGTAGCCATGCCAGATCTCATTAGTGTACTCGGGCAACTCGATGCGCTCGATCTCTTCAAGGGTATCCTGATCAAACAGGCAAAGCTCAACCTTGGTAGCATGAGCCGAAAACAAGGCAAAGTTGACGCCGGAGCCGTCCCAGGTGGCTCCCAGGGGATAGGGCAGTCCTTCGCGAATGCGGGATGTCGTGCGGTTGACGAAAGCGTTTTGGGTCTTCTCAGAACTATCGCTAGGCTTGTTAGCGCTCATAGTAATCGACTCAGGTCTATGTCTTAGAGCTCAACCAGGTGCTGCCTGTATTGAGGTAACGGTACCGGCTCTGTCTGGAGCGAGGTACTTTCAACCATCCGGTAACGTGATGTTTCCGGACCTTCTTGTACGTCATAGGTATAGAGGCTTCCGGATGCTGGCAGTTCCGAAAGGACGTGTGTCATGCCGGTTAGAGCGAAGCAGCGCAAGTTTCAATAAATAATTAGTTATTTTTATAAGGTTTCGTGTATAAGATTTGTAGAGTTATAAATTTCAGATTGAATTAAAAAGGCGGAAAAGAATGTTCATTCTTTTCCGCCTTTTTAATGGTGATCAATACAACTTAGTAACGAGTCGGAAGATCAACACCTTTTATTTGGAACCGCCCTTTATTTGGAACCGCCCTTGCGGCCGGCTTCAGCTGCACGCTCACGGTCGTTGGCAAAGTTGCCTCCGCTATTACGGCCACCTTTACGTCCGGCTTCGGCCGCTCTTTCACGATCATTGGCAAAATTACCAGGATTGTTGTTCTTGGCAGTCATGAATTTACCCTCACGTTGGTTTCTGGAAATAGCAGTTATTACCGCTATTAACTGCTAACCCTTCACTGTATGGGATAGCCTCATGAGGCTACGGTTCACCCGCTAGAGCCCACGGCTGACGAGCGGTCCAGGCCTTTTTTGGATGCTCATCGCTTGCTTAAATGGTAGGTTGAGAACATTACCTGCAAATAGATGGCGCATGGTAAGACCTATTCATTTGAGTCTTAACTGATTAATTAAAATCCGCCGTGTGTGGATTGGCATTTAGTTGGCAGCAATTAGGCTCGGAAGTTAACCAGCCGTCTAGATCGCGTGGTTCAAACTCAATGCAGCTAGGCATCTTGGCAGGATTGTCACTTACGATCGGGTCAGGTTGAGGAACTTCAGGACGGTGTGCCATGGCATCAATTCTCATAGGATTAAAATTACACCCGAACACCTTGAATCGAGTGCTGGAATTGATACGCAGAGGGAAGGCTAGTTCCAGCCTTTTATCGGCCGTTGATAGTATCCGGATAAAAGGTATATGGCTTTTTGATATATAGGCAGAGCCACATACCAAAGAGAAAAAGTGTTTACCCCTTCTGCTAGTAGCAGAAGGGGCAGAGACATTAAGGCAGGACTTACTCTTTAGGTACGGCCTTGGCACGCGGAGCACGGGGCTTCTTGGGCGCTGCAGCGGCAGCTGTAGTTTTTTCGACCGGAGGCTTTTCAGTCTTGGGCTTAACGGCTTCCTTGACCTTTTCGACCGCTTTTTCGGCCAGCGAGGCAGCCTTGGGCTTGGTTGCACGAGGCTTCTTGGGCTTGGCTACAGGCGCTGCTGCAGCTTCAGGCGCTACACCTTGCTGCTGCTCGGCTTCATAGAGCTTGGTAGCCATTTCCCAATGGCGATGCTCCTGATGAGCAGGGCGACCTTCGGACTCCCAAATCTGGTAGGCGAGCTGCTGAATGCGTTCGGTGCGTTGACTCATTATAATGTCTCTCCTTGTGACAGGTCTTGTGTAATCAATAAACCAAGAGGAAAGCTCGCAAGAAGCTCGCTTAATGAAAGTTCACTCTGTTTCACATGGACAGATGAATGGCTGAAAGTTTCCGTAAAAATTTGATCGATGAACTGTTTTGGCACTTTTACAGAGGTGTCCTGCCATGCTGATGCCTCAAAAGAGGGAGTGGGGTTCTCCCCAATGAAGCGCCAAACGCGTAGCGGTACAATAATGATAGCGGCCTTGCCCTGATACTCACGGGCGAATGCCAGCACGTGGCTCGCCTGTGCTCCCGAGACTTCCAGCGGTATGTACTGGCCCTTGAGAAACACATCCGCATGGGAGGTACGGGCCGCCAGGGTTCTTGCAATTACACTCTGCTTAACGCGGCCATTCTTCCAGCTGGAAAGCAGCTCTGCCGGGGCCTTGGCCTCTTTCAGCGCAGCGATGCGAGGCGGGTAATCCACCGGGCGGCGGTTGTCAGGCTCGACCAGACTCAGATCCCAGAAGTCACATCCCTGATAGAGGTCCGGTACACCGGGTGCGGTCATTCTAAGCACCGCCTGGGTCATGCCGTTCAGCGCACCTGCAGGAGCGATACGGGCTACCGTCTCGACAATTTCCTTACGAAGTGCCGCGCCTTTTTCACCGGTGATCAATTGTTCCAGGAAATTACGGCACGCTGCTTCGTATTCGGTATTAGGCGTCCACCAGTCTGACTCAAGCTTCTCTTCACGTAAGGCTTTTTCCTGCCAGGGCAGGAGACGGTCCAGATACGCCTGAAGCCCCTGCCTGTCATCGGCTGCCAGATCAAGCGGCCAGCTAGCCAGCAGGGTTTGGTAGAGCATCAGCTCATCACCCGGGGTAGGGGCAGGCTTGTCAGCAAAGGTTCCCCGCAGCGGTGAACCCATCTCCAACCAGCGGGTTGCAGCCTGGGTATAGAGATCAGCCATTTCGGAGATGACCGCGAGGCGTGCTCGTGTGTCTTCGCCGCGTTTGTGGTCATGGGTCGCGGTAGTCAGCATGTTGCGTGGGAACTGCTCGGACCGCAGCTTGCTGCTTGCATGGAACTCTTCTGTGCTCTGGCTGAAGTTCTGTGGGTCGAACCCTACATCGTTGCGCGAGAGCAGGGCGCCTGAGCGGTAACAGGAGGTGTCTTCCACGGCCTTGGCTGCAACGGGTGAGGTCAGCTGCTGGAACTTGGTAATAGCGCGACGCTGCTCGCGACGTGCCACGCTACCCACCGGCTGACGGCAGGGAGCCTTGCCACCCAACCATTCATGCAGCAGCTCCAGTACTGGTAGCTCGGCTTCCGAAAGATTGGGGCGCGCACCGTCTACGGCTTTCTGGAAGAACTTTTCATCCTCACCAGTAAAGCCGGCTGCGCTGGCGTAAGTGCGGTAAACCGGGAAGTAGGTAATCAGCTCAAGCAAGACGCGCCTAATGGAACCCAGGCTGATGTCACGGGTACGCCAGTCCTGCTGAGCCACAACATGCAAGGTATGCGCAGTGGATTCGAATTCACTGGCCAGTGCAGTGGTAACCACGAGGCGGCGCGCCTCACGAACTTCTTCCATGAAGTCGGCTGGGCGTCCGGTCTTTTCAGCCCAGAATTCGTTCAGAGGTTTTTCGCCGGCCGGATCATGCATAACCCCCGACACTTCGTTCATGAACTCATAGCCGGTGGTGCCGTCAATGCCCCAGTCGCCACGCAGGTGCTCGCCCTCGGCAAGGATCTTCTCCACATAGATGGGGAAGCCGCCTTCAGGCGTGCCGTTAGGACGGCTCTGGCAGATCGTATCGATCTGTCGACGCAGCTTACGGCAATAGCCACGGGGATTGGCCAGACCGTCGATATGGTCCAGGCGCAGACCGTCGATCAAGCCTTCGCCGATCAGTCGGAAAATCATGGCATGCAGCGCGTCGAAGACCTCGGGGCGCTCCATGCGCAGGCCACCCAATTCGGTGATATCGAAGAAGCGGCGCCAGTTGATATCGTCGGAAGCGGTACGCCAGCTTGCCAGGCGGTAATGTTGACGCTCCAGCAGCGCATGCAGACGCTCGTGATTGGCCGCGTCGCTTGCATCGAAAGCTGCCAGGCATTGGTCCAGCGCTGCCTTGACTACAGGGTTTTGACGAGCACTTTCTGCCAACTGGGTAACGGCCTCGTTGGCGCCTTCACGGTCACCCTCGCGGGCCTCGAACGCATCGGCAAACAGGCGCAACTCGGAGGCATCGCTTGCGCGTAGGATATCGGCGTAGGTAGGCGGTGAAATAGGGAAATGGTGCGCGTAGTACTCGACCCGGAAACCGTCTTTCTCATCAAATACCAGCTTCAACTCACCGGCCTGCAGGATGTCACCATAAGCGCCACCCAGGAAAGGCAGCAGTAGCTGACCATGCAATTCAGGGTCGGGGCTGTACCAGTTGATGTCGTAGAATTTGGCGTATGGGCTATGGCGTCCCCATTTGAGCACATCCAGCCACCACGCATTCTCCGATCCGCCCACGCTCATGTGGTTGGGTACAAAGTCGACGATCAGTCCCATGCCACGCTCGCGCAGACGGGCAACCAAACGGCGCAGGGCCTCTTCACCGCCCAGTTCAGGATTGACACGGGTAGGGTCCACAACGTCATAGCCGTGAACCGAGCCGGCTCTCGCCGTGGTGATGGGGGAGGCATAGATATGACTGATGCCCAGGTCGGCAAAATAATCGACCAGGGGAATGGCATCATCCAGGGTAAAGTCCTTGTGAAACTGCAGGCGAACAGTCGCGCGCACTGGGCTCATGATGAGTGGCTCTCCGCTTCTTGACGGGCTGCCGCCAGTAACTGCAGGCGACGCTTGGGGGTTTCGTTATTGAGTAGGGTGCTGGCCTGATCCGGCCAGCGACGGCGCCAATTGGGGTGGCTATCAATGGTGCCGGGCAGGTTGGCTTGTTCTTCCAGGCCCAGCGCATCTTCAACCGGCAGGATAACCAGTGGTGCCGGGGTTTTACCGATATGGCTTATGCAGGCATCTACAGCCGCTTTGGCACTGTCAAGGCTGGTGTCTTTCAGGCCCAATGTCTTGGCCAGGCGCTGGCGATCCTCTACACGCTTCTGCTTTTCTTTTTCTTCGGTAGTGTCTTCCGCCAATTGTTCCAGACGGGCCTGCCACTCGATATCACGCGCGATCCACCAGCCAGTCATGGTAGGAAGATCGTGCGTCGTGGTCATGGCGATGGAGGTGTTGTTCCAATCCTCGATCTCTTTGAAGTTCTGGTCTTCGTCGCGCTCAAACATCAGCACTTGCATGCCCATGATGGACTTTTCCATCAGGCGCTCACGAAACCCTTCCGGTACGGTGCCCAGGTCTTCACCCATGACAATGCATTCGTTACGCCAGGACTCGAGAGCCACTAGACGAAGCATGTCTTGAATGGGATAAGACAGATAGGCGCCATCGGCCGGTGAGGCGCCCTCGGGCACCAGCCACAGTCGTTGCAGACCCATCACATGGTCGATACGTACACCGCCTGCGTGGGCAAAATTCGCCTTGAGCATTTCAAGAAATGCCCGAAAGCCATGACGCTGCAAGCCTGAGGGTGAGAATGCAGAAATTCCCCAGCCCTGGCCGCGCTGGTTGAGCAGATCAGGTGGCGCTCCTACGCTGACGGATGACAGCAGCTCTTCCTGGCGGCTCCATGCCTGACTGCCGCCGCCATCGGCGCCTACGGCAATATCAGCGACAAGGCCGATTTTCATACCTGACGCTTGGGCAGCCTTTTGCGCGCTTTCCAGGCCGCGGGCGGCCAGCCACTGCGTGAACGCGTAAAACTCCACGTCTTGTGCATGGGTTTCCGCAAACGTGGCGACGGCAGGGTTTTGAGGATCCTGATATTCCTTTGGCCAGTGCTGCCAGCTGGGCGCCGCGGTACCATGGGCAAAGGATGCGTGTAGCGCTTCGAACCGGCAGTGGTTTTCCAGCGCTTCGCCACCCTGTTGGCGGAAGGCCTTGAAATCATCCTGCAACTCACCGCTTTTCACGCGGAAGTCCATGTGCAGCGCCCTGAGTACACGCAGGCGAGTCTTGGCCACGGCAGGCCAGTCGACCATCTCCAGTCCTTCCAGGCGGGACCACTCCTGCGCCAGACCAGTCTTGTCCAAGGCGTGCTGTAGCGCTTCCTCACCCAGAATCGCGGCAGGAGAAGCATTCAGAATATTGAGAAACATCCGGCTGGAGGGTGAATAGGGGCTGTAACGATTGCCGTCAGCACTGAACATGGCATGCAGCGGGCTGATAGCAACCGCATCGGCGCCCAGCTCTGCCGCCGAGCGGACAAACTCTTCCAGCGCTTTCAGATCACCTAGGCCACCGTCCCCGGGACGACGCAGGCTATACACCTGCACGGCCAGGCCCCAGGTTCGCGGTTCGGGTTTACCCAGGGCATCGGCAATGCTGTAGCAGCGCTCGGGTGCGATCGCTAGGGTGACCTGCTGTTCACCTATTTTAAGGGTGTGATAGCCCATGGTGTCGATGGGTGCGAGTTGGCCGTTCCCGTCCACCTTGCCGGTCACGCTGCTACCCGATTCAAGGGTAAGCGCATAGGTCTGTCCAGCCTTGAACTGACCTGTCCAGCCGACAGGCTTGTTGCAGTCTCCGGTAATGAGGGGAGGAAGGTTTTCGCTGTCTTCCAGCTCATCCAGTTTGGCCAGGCTGGCCTTGATGTCCGCCTCCGAATCTGCGGGCAAGCCAAGTGCGGCGAGCAGACTACACAAGGCCTCATCCGATACCTGTTGAGGCGTGCCGTCATAGGCATCCCAGTGAATGGAGATGCCAGCTTTTTCTGCCAGTGCGTGCAGTTGGTCAGAATCGTTCATTGAGCATCCTCCAGCCAGGCGAAGGCGGTATGTCCAGCCAGTTGGCCTTGTTCGCGCGTGGAGAGACCATTGTCCATGCTGGCGAAGAGCAGTCGACCCGGTTGCTTGGCATCGACAGAAACGGCTTGCTCGCTCAGGTTGATTTCCAACGTAAGGCGGGCACCATCACCCAGCGTCCAGCAGGCGGTGACCGCCTTTTCGCCTAACGCTTTAGCCTCTGCCGGACGAGCACCAGGCAGACGCGGAATAATCTCCTGATGGCGAATCTCGAGAAGCTTTTTGTATAGCCCGACCCACAAGGCATGATCTGGCTGGTCCGCTTCTCCAAAATTGGGCTTCGAATCTTCAAAGGTGGTAACCGCATTAGGGTCCGGGATCTTTTCCCGGTTTTCTTCATGGGTGAAAAATTCGAAATCCTTGAACTCGTTGCGGCGACCGTCTCTTACCAGCTTGGCTAACTCTTCGTTATGACTGGTAAAGAACAGGAAGGGCTGCCGGCTACCCCATTCCTCACCAATGAAGAGCAGTGGAATCATGGGGCTGAGCAGCAAGAGAGTCGTAGCGGCTTTTAGAGCATTCTCTGGGGCGAGAAGTGTCAGGCGCTCACCAAGGGCACGGTTGCCAATCTGGTCGTGGTTCTGCAGGAAGATGACAAAGGCCGTTGGTTGCAGATGGCTGCTCGGCTCCCCGCGCCCCTTGCCGTGGCGAGTGTCTTCGCCCTGGTAGATAAAGCCCTCGCTCAGGCAACGAACCAGCTTGGCAGTGGCGTCTTGGGTAAAGTCCTGGTAGTACCCTTCGTTCTCACCGGTAATCATGGGATGAATCACATTGTGCCAGTCATCCGCCCACTGCCCATCGTAATGTACGCCGCCCAGGAGGGAGGCGGTGTTGTCCTCGTTTTCCAGAACGAGATGCACATGGCGACCCGGCTCGACCGTTGAGCGAATCTCGTCTGCCATTTCCATGAGGAAACCCTTGTCACCAATGGCATGGACCGCATCGAAGCGCAGACCGTCGAAGCGGTATTCCATCAGCCACATCAAGGCATTGTCCTTGAAGTAGCTGCGTACGGCCTGTTGACGGAAGTCAATGGCTGCACCCCAGGGCGTGTGGATGTCTTCACGGAAGAATTTTTCGGCGTAGGCGTGCAGGTAGTTGCCGTCCGGGCCGAAGTGGTTATAGACCACATCAAGGAACACCATAAGACCATGCTCATGGGCCGTATCGATCATGGCCTTGAGATCTTCAGGCGTGCCGTAGGAGGATTCCACGGCGTAGGGCAGCACACCGTCATAACCCCAGTTGCGACCGCCAGGGAATTCGCTCAACGGCATCAGCTCGATGGCCGTGACCCCGAGTGCAGCCAGCTTGGGCAGAATATCTGCAACGCCTTTGAATCCACCCAGCGTACCGACATGGACTTCGTAGATAACACTCTCATGCCAGGGACGGCCGCTCCACTCGGTATGACGCCATTCATAGGTATGCGGATCAATGACAATGCTGGCCTCATGTACGTCACCCGCCTGGGCCCGGGACGCAGGATCGGGAACCAGAAGGTCACCGATACGATAGCGGTAGCGTGTGCCGACACCACAGGCGGCTTCAGCGCTGAACCAACCCCCATCGAGGGCTTGCATGGGAACAATCATGCCGCCATCGAGCACTACGTCGACAGCCGTGGCGCTGGGGGCCCAGAAACAGAATTGGGTACGATTGTCGGAGAGAAGAGTGGCGCCAGCCGTGCATTGCCAGGCGTAGCGGTTATTTTTGGACGGGCGTGACAAGTCCTTCATGCGTTCTGTCTCCCAGTGGAGGGCAGGGTAAGGCACGTGGGTGCAGGTTCGGTTTGTGGTGCGCGCTCCCGCCATGAAGGCGGGAGTGTTCTTTCTATGACCAGAAAGATGGCGCTAAAGTTGAATCAGATCGCAGCTTGTTCCTGACGAACTTTAGAAAGCAGCGATTGATAGAGCTCATCGTACGGCTGAGCGCTCTGAGACCAGTAGAACGGGCCGTTCATGGCGCGTCGACGCATAGCTTGCAACAGATCCTTACGCTCGAACACTTCGAACGCACGATCAATAGATTTCGTGTAGCTCTCCAGGGTGTGCCTGTCGAACAGGAAACCGGTAACACCGTCTTCGATACTGTCTGCCAGACCACCTGTACGGCGTGCAATTGGCAGAGAGGCAAAGCGCTGCGCATACATCTGGCTCAAGCCACAAGGCTCGAAGCGAGAGGGCATCAGCAGGAAGTCGCTGCCTGCGAACATGCGGCGAGCTTCGGTCTCGCAGAAACCTACGTGTACACCAACGCGACCCTTATAGCGCTTGGACAGCTCATTCACCGCGCGCTCGACCGCAGGTTCTCCGCAGCCAATGATCACCAGCTGACCGCCACGGGAAATAATGTGGTCAACTGCTTCAATGGTCAGATCGATACCTTTTTGGTGCACCAGACGGGAAACGACCGCGAACAAGGGGCCTTCAGAGACTTCAAGACCGAAATTTTCACGGATACGCTCTGCGTTGGCCTGCTTGCCTGTCCAGTCATAGGGAGAAAAGCTCTGGCACAGGTGTGGGTCATTGCAAGGATCCCAGCCCTCGTCGATTCCGTTGAGGATTCCAGACAGCTTGCCCTGCCTGGCCTTGACCTGAAGCAGACCTTCCAGCCCACAACCAAACTCAGGTGTGGTGATTTCCTTGGCATAAGTCTGACTTACCGTCGTAATGTGACTGGCGTAGCTCAAGCCTGCTTTGAGAAAGGAAATCTTGCCGTAATACTCAAGGCCGTCAATGGAAAACGCTTCGGCTGGGATACCGAGGTCTGCCATGCAGTAACGGGGGAACACGCCTTGATAGGCCAGGTTGTGAATGGTCATCACTGATGGTGTCTTCAGTCCGCGCCATTGCACATAACCTGCGGCCAGGCCTGTCTGCCAGTCATTCAGGTGCAGGAGATCAGGGCACCAGCGAATGGACGCCGTACCTGCCGCCAGATCCGCTGCCGCCGAAGCCAGTCGACCAAAGCGGATATGGTTGTCGACCCAGTCGGCACCATGGGTATCGGCATAAGGTGTGCCCGGACGCTCATAGAGTTCGGGGCAGACCAACACATAAATCACGAGACCGTCTTCCTGATCGACACGGGCGATGTCGCAGGCAGGCATGGCAGCCAGTGCCGGAATACGTCCGACAATCTGCATTTCGTCGCGGATGGCATCCATGACAGGACGATAGCCGGGAATAAGAACCCGGACGTCATGTTTGGAGGACAACGCGCGTGGCAGGGCAGCGGAGACTTCTCCCAGGCCGCCAGCTTTTACGAAATCGGTAATCTCGGGTGTTACGAACAAAATACGCTTACGTGTTTCAACGACTGAGCTCAGCTTGAGCTGGCGCTCGTCGGTTTGAGTAGGGAAGCGATTGGCATTGCGCACTTCTGCTGAGTTCGCAGCTACAAGCGTTTCAAATTTCCCCACAACGGCATTTGCCATATTGCGCTCCCAAAAAGCAGTAATGACTGAGGTTTGCCCAATGAACGCTTCTCGTCGAAGCCGACATACCGATCAAAAACGTCCACAGCCATGCTGCTTACAGCCCCCTGGCGACGTCCCCCTGTAAGGGACTGGACAAAGGGCATTGCAAGGTTGCGCCCGATAGTCCAGTCTGCATAAAAGATGACCTGCGCCAGCTCGCCTAAGTTTCCTGGTTGGGTATGCACATTTGACGAACGTGCTAGAACCGTGCCGCTTCTGGCTGGTTTGAAATAAAGCACGCGCCTGCAGCTTTAGCGAAGATCATTACAATTACGCGACAGTACTCTGCGTAATCGCCTTAAATTCAGATTTCAGGCTGTCTAGCTGGCGTGTTGTGCATTTCGTCGGATACTGAATGAGGCCGTTTGATTTGCGTACCCACTTCCGCCCGCAGCTGAGGCAAACACTCGGGAAATTCCCGATTTACGAAGGCAATCAGACGCTCACGTACATGGCAGCGTAGATCCCAGTTCTTAGACGAGTCTGGAGAAGTAACGAGGACGCGTAACTGTATGGCTCTGTCCGAAGCATCCGTGACTTGCAAGACGCATACACGGCCATCCCACAAATGGGGCACTTCGTTGCACACACGCTCCAATTCAGCGCGTATCGGCTCCATCGGAAGTGAATAGTCCACCCACATGAAGACCGATCCCATGAGGCTGGAATTGGTGCGGGTCCAATTCTGAAAAGGCTTCTCGATAAAGTACTGCAGGGGTACTACCAAGCGACGATCATCCCAGATCCGCACCACGACATAGGTTCCGGTAATCTCTTCAACCCGGCCCCACTCACCCTCGACGATCACAACATCATCAATCCGAATGGGTTGGGTCACGGCAATCTGCAGACCGGCAATGAGATTGCCCAGTACAGGGCGTGCGGCGATACCCGCCACGATACCGGCCACACCAGCGGAAGCGAGCAGACTAGCGCCGATTTGCCTGACCTCTGGAAAGGTCATCAACATAGAGGACAGGCCTACCAGAAAGACGACAAAACCCAGGCTGCGCACCATGACGCGCGTCTGGGTCTGGATACGTCTGGCGCGAAGGTTATCTTCGATATTGACCGGGTGACGAATGGAAATGGTCGCGCCAATGGCTTTTACGCACCGTAAACCCAACCAGGTAAACGCAGCGATTGTGATCAGAGCCGTCAGGTGCCTTAAGCCACCAATTAGGGGCAGGGTGTCAGGCGCTGAACCCAATACACCTTGCAAAGCTATCAGCGGAATCAGCAGCCGGGCAGGGCGCTCGGAGTAGCGGATCAGTGTCTGGGCCAGCAAAAAAGGGCGCGCGATTCGTTTAAGTACGGTGGATATAACCAGTACGGCAATACTGGCGATCGCCATCGAAACACATGCCGCTACCAGAGTAGCCAGCCACGGAGAGGAGAGAAATGTCGACCAGTCGATGGACATCATCCAGAGTCCTTAGGAATCAAAAAGCCGCGAAGCGCGGCTTTATCGGCTGATTCAGTCGGTGGGTTTAAAGCGAAGTAGGGCTTTCAGGCGGAAGGGGGGTGTTATCAACACTACCGGCATCAGCGTCGTTAGCGGCTTGAATAGTTTGAATACGTGCCACAGCAGACACATTGCGCGCATAGCTGCGGGTGATATCGATGATCATCATGGCATCTCACCTCAATGCTGCAAGGAATTTGGACTTGGTGGCGCTGATGATTCAGCGCTTGTCAATTCCGACTGGGCTTCTCGGGCTCTGGTTCCCCAGCCTCCCGGCTAGAGCGGCTTTAGCAGCTGAACGGTCATCAAACAAGTAGTAATACCAGCCTATATAAGAAACGGATGCCAACAATCCCAGCTCGTTTGAACACGCCATACGTAATTATTGAGAAGAAAGTAATGAATCGTTTCAGCTATAGACGTAAAGCTTATCAAGGAAAGGCCGACATCCTTATGGAAAGGCTTGGCTGATGACAGTTTCAAGGGATATGCAGCGTCGATTTACTTAGCCAAACGGCCATTCAGTGCTACTAGTTAAATAAGCACCTCGTGTTGAGGCGAGTCACTTGAATAGGTAATCCGTCCTTTGATGTTTATGCGTTCATCCGATATTGACACCCAAGTGTCGTCCTCTCGAAATATCCTGCTGTCAGCCCCATGGCGACTGGTTCTGATATATACCGTAGTGGGTGTCCTTTGGATCGTAGGTACGTCCTTTGTCATTGAGACATTAAAGCTTCCTGAATGGAGCTATACGCTTCGCGGGCTGCTATTTACCTTGTTTACGGCCATCACGGGATGGTGGTTTATCAAGCGGCTGACTCAAATTGCAATTCAGACCCAGCGACTGATCAGCCAGTCGGAAGGCGATTACCGAGCGTTATTCGAAATCCATCCAGCACCCATGTGGCTCTATGACAAGCACAGTCTGCTTATCATCAAGGCAAATGAGGCGGCTCACAGGACTTATGGTTACACCAGTGCTCAATTTGCCCAGCTGAAGATCACTGACTTGTACGCACCCAGTGATAGGGATGAAGTTAAAAATCGCACCCATAAAAACGGTATTAACAGTCAGCGTCTTTCTGGCATTCGCAAGCATATCAATCAATCCGGCAATTCCATGGATGTAGATGTGCTTTGCCATGAGCATATTTTCAAACATGAACCTTACGGGCTTCTGATGGCACAAAACGTCAGTGCCCATTTCGAGCTTGAGAAAAAGCTGGCCAATAGCTTGAGGCAGCTTGAGCTGGCCCAGCATATCGGCATGATGGGTTATTGGGAGCGGGATCTAAAAGACCAGTCGATTCGCTGGTCGCCTGAGATTTATTCAATCCTCAACCTGGACCCCAGACAGGAAGAACTTACCTTCGAGCGCTTTCTTTCTCTTATTCACCGGGATGATCGAGCGCGCATGGCCAAGATATATCATGAGGCGGCTTCGGTAGGGCAGACCACTCATGAGTATCGGGTTACTCCAAATAATGGAGAGCTTCGCTACGTGTTTGAGCGTACTCAACTCATAGGAAATGAACAGGGAGTCGCTCGAACACTGTTCGGGACGTTTATTGATGTATCCGAAATCAAGGTGGCCGAGCAGGCACTGGCTAGGCAGCAGAAGCGATACGAGCACATGGTCGATAGCCTTCCTGAAGGTGTACTGATCATCCATCAGAGGCGTGTTACATACGCCAATAAAGCCGCCTGCCATATGTTCGCCGAACATTCAGGTGCGCGGTTACGGGCGCTGGATATCGGGCTGTGTTTCCATCCGGATCATCGGGAGCGCGAGATGGACCGCCTTGATGCCTTGCATAAAGGTCTGACGCAAGAGCAGACATTCAGGCATATCACATTATTACGGCTGGACGGCTCAGAATTCGAGGCTGAATTGGCTGAAATTATTCTTGAAGAGCATGGACACCGTGACGTGCAGTTGCTTGTTCGGGATATCAGTCAAGCCTCTCAGATGCGGCGGGACCTGGAGGTAGCCAATAAGAGCTTGCAACGTCTGTCCCAGCGACTGATCGAGGTGCAGGAGTTTGAGCGCCGACAGCTGGCCCGCGATCTGCATGATGATATTGGGCAGCAGCTCACAGGCATCAAGCTGCACCTGCAACGACTTGTTCGCAAACTCGACCATGAATCTGAAGTCAAAACATTAGCCACCGACCTTGGCCAAAGCGTAAATGATGCTCTGGCCAAGGTGAAAAGCCTCTCGTTGTCCCTTCATCCTCTACAACTTGAAACACTAGGACTTGAAGCTGCCGTGCGGTGGCATCTGTCCCAATTTCTAGGGGCTACGTCTACTCAATGGGAGCTGAATGTTGAAGGGACGTTGGATAACCTGTCAGCCGACATGGCGGTTGTCGCGTTCAGAATCATTCAGGAGGCCGTGAACAATGTAGCTAAGCATGCGCAGGCGGCTTCCATAAGGATCACCTTAAGTCATGACGTCGAAGGGCTAAGATTAGAGATATTGGATGATGGTTGCGGATTTGATGTCAGCAGTGCGTCTCAGGGGGCCAGAAGTCTGGGGCTTACCAGCATGCATGAGCGGGTGGCTTCTTTAAACGGGAAGGTCAGGATCTCAAGCATATCGGGCGTAGGCACACGTATCACAGCGGTTCTGCCTGTTGCGATTAATTGATGAAAGGAGAATGAGCTTGGTAACCCGTGTAGCGCTCGTTGATGATCATGCCTTGATTAGGGCTGGGCTGCGGTCTTTGGTCGAAGACCAGCCTGGCTATGAGGTTGTGGCGGAGGGAGGAGATGGCTCCGATGTAGAAAGTATTCTGCGGGAGCATAAACCTGACATCTTATTATTGGATATCAGCATGAAGCACCTTAGTGGTCTCGATGCGCTACGCCAATGGCGTGAACAGTATCCAGATGTTCAGATTCTTATGCTTTCCATGCATGCTACACCTGACTATGTTCTGGCTGCGTTACGCCTAGGTGCGCGGGGCTATCTGCTCAAGGATGCGGCTGCACAGGAGCTAGACCTTGCTTTGCAAGCCCTAGCCCGTAACGAGTCGTATTTAAGTCCTGGCATTGCCCAGACCGTTATTCAGTCCGCTATCGTCGAAGGCCGGCCACGCGAGAGTAGTAGCGGCGGTTCGGTATTGACGCCCAGGCAAACAGAAATCTTGCGTTTGATTGCACGTGGTTGCTCGACACGGGATATCGCTCAGGGCCTTGGACTCAGTGTAAAAACCGTAGATACCCATCGCTCGCAAATCATGGACCGCCTTAATCTGCATGATGTGCCCTCGCTGGTTTTATACGCTGTACGTAAAGGCTTGATAAGCCCTGAGGATTAACAGCCTATTGGCTTAGGGAATTCCCTGATAGTCAAGGTAGCGCAAGTTTCGCACACTAGGTCACTGGCTATTGAAAGAGTGCCCTATGTCTTCATTTTCATCCCAAGCTGATCGTTTCCTGGAGCATTATCTCTCACGTCATAATGCTTCAGACGCACCTTCTGCTTTGTTTTCAGTGTCCTACTCGTGGGCGCTCTGCTTGGGCGTTTCCATGGTCAGTCTCCTTTGCCTGGGCCTTGGCCGGCTAGAGGTTGCGTTACTGGTCTGGGGATGCGCGCTGACAATGGCCACGGTAAAGCGTCTGGCTTGGCAAGCGTTCAGCGTTTGCGGGCTGGTTACCCTTGTAGGGTGTCTGGTCTGGTATGTCATTGATCCCCACCCCTACGATATCGATATTCATCTCGTGATCGTTTGCGGGTTGGTTATTTCGGTCAGCTATCTTTCGGGGAAGGTGGCTCGGCTGAAGACAAGACTCAAACAGCAGCACATACACAACCACTTGTTGGCGCAGTTCAGTTCGATCCTTACCCAGTCGCCTGACGTATGCCTTAAAGAGATTGACTTGAGCGGTCGTCTTTTAAGCATGAACGACCAGGGTCGATTGCTCATGGAAGTTTGCAATTCCGAGCAGGTCCACGGCGCGGATTGGTTGAGCTTCTGGAAAGACGAATGGGCTCAAAAGGCGCGTCAGGCATTTGATCAGGCCTGTTTGGGCATGCCGGGGCGTTTTGTTGGCCAATGTGACACCCTCAACGGCACATCCAAATGGTGGGATGTACTGGTCCTGCCTGTCCGTGGGCAGCAGGGGCAGATCGAGACGATATTGGCGTTCTCTTGGGACATTACCGAAGCTCAGCGTAACGCTGCCAAGCTTAAAAATACCCACGATGAATTTGATGCCCTTCTGAATAACCTTGATGAAGGAATGTATCGGCTCGATCAGGAGTGGCGTTTCATTCAGGTCAATGAGATGGCTGAGGTCCTGCTCAGGCGCACACGAAAAGAGCTATTGGGCGCTTACATTTGGGACCTTTACCCAGAGGATGAAGATCGGGAACTCGGTTCGGCTTATCGGGATGTAATGTATTCCGGTTTCCCTCGTCATTTCGAATTTTATTTTCGGCCTTTTCAGCAATGGCATCGTGTCAGCGCCTATCCGCGGCCTAACGGTATCACGGTGTTCTTTAGCAACATCACCTCGGATGTCGCCAGCGTCCAACAGAGCCAGACAACAGAAACTCGCCTGCGGTTGGCTCAGGAAATTGGTCGTTTCGCTGATTGGCAATTCGATCTGGCCTCGCGTGAACTTATGTTGTCCGAGCAGGCGATACAGCTCCTGAATATCTCCATGGAGGCAGGTGGCTCGCATCAGGATGAGTTGATGAAGCATTTGCATCCTGATGATCGTCTGGGTCTGGTTTCAGCGCTGCTGGATTTGACCGAGGGAAAAGCTTCCTTGAGTGTCTCTTTACGTCTCAAGCACGTCGGGCGGTCGGGAACATGGAGAAACTTTCAATTTGCAGGCGTGGTGCTCCGCCCTAAAGCTCATCCCCAAGGCCTTTTGGTCGGTTGCATGCAGGATGTGTCCTTGCAGAAGCATCGCGAGCAGCGCCTGATTCAGGCGGAAGCCTTTACACGCAGTATTCTTGATGCACTACCTCAGTTGGTATGTGTATTGGACGAAGCCGGTACTGTAATTACCGTCAATCAGGCGTGGACCCAGTTTATTGATACCCATCCCGCCCAGTGGGACTGGCCGGATGCTGGAACGAATTACCTGAAATTCTGTGCAGGTATGGCAGGCCGGGGTGGGGCCGTGGCGCAGACTATTTTGGCTAAACTCCAGTCTCTGCTAGATGGAGAAGGTGATCCTTTCAGCCTGGAGTTCAAAATGGACTTGGGGGATGAGGTTCGCGTCTTCAAGATGTTTGCCCTGCTGATGGACACTGAGCAGAAGCAATTACTTATTGTGCATGAGGATGTCACCGAAACGGCTCGTCTTCAGCGAACGCTAAATACTCAGGCCCAACGGCTCAAGTTGATTTACGAAGGCTCGAGCGATGGGTTGTGGGAGTGGATCCCGCAGCGTAAAGCGCTTTACCTGTCCGAGCGTTTCATTGAATTGATAGCAAGCATCCCTGATGAGCATCAACCGTTTCCACAGTGGTTGATTGAACAGACTCATCCCGATGAGACCGAGGCGTTGGTATCTATGCTTGAGTGCCATCTGGTGCACGACGCGCCATTTGATATCGAGCTGCGTCTGCAAACGGCTATGGGCTGGCATTGGTTCAGGATCCGTGGCAAGGCCGAGCGGGAAGGGGAGGTACTGGTGCGCTTCGCAGGATCGCTGATGGATATCGATTTTCAGCGAGACCTTTTAGCTCAGCTTCAAGAAAGTGAAGCTCGTTTCAGGGAAATGGTTGAATATCTTCCTCATGTCTTCTGGGTATATGACATTTCCAAGGAAAAAGTCAGCTATGTAAGCCCAGCCTTCCAGAAAATATGGGGACATTCTCCTGAGTTGCTATACGAGAACGCGACACAATGGATCAGCCTTGTCCATCAGGATGATCAGCCATTGGTTGAGCGCTTTCATCAAGAAGTGATCTGGCATCACCGGTCTGCTGAGGTCGAGTACCGCTCAGTCGATGCCAACGGTAAACTTTTGTGGGTCCGTAATAAGGCTTTTCCATTTCCGAACGCCCAAGGAGAGGTTGCTCGTATTGTGGGTATCGCCGAAGACATCACCGAGGCGCGTACCTACCAGGAACAACTTTATGCGGCTGCGCATTTCGATAGTTTAAGTGGGTTACCCAACCGAGTCATGTTCCATAAACGTCTGGAAGAACAATGTGTTCAGGCTGGAAAGGGTAATCGCGAGTTCTCGGTACTCTTCATTGGGCTTGATCGTATCAAGTGGGTTCAGCAATGCCTGGGTCAGCGTATACGGGATGAATTGGTCAATCAGGTTTCCGAGCGTTTCCAGACCGTACTAGGCGCAAGGGGCTACCTTGCCAATCTAGCCAGCGATGAATTTGCGGTACTGTTGAGCCGAGAGGAGGAAATGGCGCATGTGCATGATGTTATCAAGGCCTTGCTTCAGTCGCTTGATGAGCATTTCTTACTGGCGACAGAATCGATCCGGCTGACAGGTTGCATCGGTGTAGCTCAGTATCCACTGGATGGCGACACGGCCGAGCAATTGATCAAGAACGCCAATGCTGCCGTGTACGCCGTACAGAAAGCTGGGCGCAATGGGTATCAATTCTTCAACCAAGGATTGCTCAAGCACAGCTTCGATACGCTTAAGCTTGAAGCTGAACTTAGTCGTGCGATCGATCAAAACGAGTTCGTTCTGTATTACCAGCCCAAAGTGGATATGGCTAATCAACAGGTATGTGGCGCCGAGGCCCTGATTCGCTGGGAACATCCAGCTCATGGTCTCCTTAGTCCGCTACGGTTCATTTCATTGCTTGAGGAAACCGGCCTGATCGTGCCCGTTGGGCTCTGGTGTATCGACCAGGCTCTGGCGCAACTGGCTGAGTGGCAATCAAGGGGGCTAGGCCATTTTGTAGTAGCGGTGAACCTGTCGCTTCGCCAGCTGCAGCCCGACCTATGCGAGCAAGTGCGAGCCAGTTTGAAGCGACATGGTATCGAGCCGGGCTGCTTGGAACTGGAACTTACCGAGTCCATCATGCCTGAGGCAGGCAGCGAGTCGAGCGCCATCATCAATGATCTAAAAACGTTGGGCGTCCGGATAGCGGTGGACGACTTCGGTACGGGTTATTCGACCTTGGGAAGTTTGCGTTCCTTTGTGCCGGACACACTCAAGATTGATCGATGCTTTCTTAACGAGATGGCCAGCAATGCTTCTGATCGTGCCATTGTGAAAAGCGTTATTGAGATGGCTCACGCCTTGTCGATGACGGTTGTGGCCGAAGGTGTCGAGTCGCTGGAGCAACAACGGTTACTAGAGGAACTGCATTGTGATCAGATGCAGGGTTTCTTGATCAGTCCGCCGATTGACGCCGTTATTTTTGAGGAAAAGCATATTGCCATTAGGTAAATGACTTAGTTCTTTCAGCTTGTTGTGTCATAGAGCCGCTCCGCTGTAGAGCGGCTTTTTTTTGAGCTTACGGCGTGGCAGGCCTTCGATTCTGCCATCCATCCTGAAACTTTAGCCGCTCGGTGGCTTAGATGTTTCAGGTTTTTTCCTAGGAAAAGCAGACGTTTTACCTCAGGTTCTCCCCGATAGTTTCTCTTGAGCACCGACGCTTAAATATGCCTGCCGTGGATGTCAGGCGAGCCGAAGTGTTTCGGCCTACATCAGACAGGCCGCACGCTTTGGAGTGAGCAGGAGCCACCCAGCTGCGTTACGCATCCATTTCATTGAAACCATCGTTCGTAGTTGAGGAAGTTTTTCATGGCACTGGTCAAGAAACCCACCGCGCCTTCCACCGCAGCTGAAAAAGTCGTATCCCGTAATGTAGCCCGTGATGCTGAAGTACAACGCAAGCGCGCTCGTACCATGGCCAAGCAGCAGCAGGCTGCTGAGCGTATTGCCGCGGCTACCAATCAATTATCCACAGGTGTGAACGAGGCTGCTTCTGCAGCGGAGGAGCTGAAGCGTGCGGCTGATCAGATCGCCAGCGGCGCTGAAGAGGCTTCAGGTGCAGCCCAGCAGTCTCTAAAGGCCTTCGAAATCGTTGGGCGCTCACTTGAGTTGCAGCAGCAGAGCGCTGCAGTTGCCCAAGAGAAGTCTGAAGCGATGCAACGCCTGGCGGCTACCGTTAATAGCGATGTGACTGCACTTATTTCCAATGTTGGTATCGCTGCTGAGCGTCAAGCGGGGTCAGTTGAGCGTGTGGCGGAACTTAAGCAACAAGCCGCCAATATCGGTGAGATCGTCAAGGCTGTTGGCCGTATCGCCGATCAGACCAACCTGTTGGCTCTGAACGCTGCCATTGAAGCTGCTCGTGCAGGTAAACATGGTAAAGGCTTTGCCGTAGTGGCTGACGAAGTCCGTACCCTGGCCGAAACGTCTGAAAAGAGCGCTAAGCAGATCTCCGACATGGTTGGGAAGATCCAGCATGACGTAGAGAGTATCGCTCAAGGCATTAACCTCTCTGCTGAAACCATCCAGACGGAAGTAGAAAAGGGGGGCGTTATTACTCAACAGCTCGAACAGATCCGTTTGGATTGCATCGAGATTGTGAGGGGGGCTCAAGATATCGCTGCTGGCGCTGTACAAAGTAGCGCGGCGGCTCAGCAAGCCTTGCGTGGTGCCGACTCCATCGCCTCGGCTGCTGAACAGCAGTCTGCTGCCGCTGAAGAATCCGCCAAGACAGTTGATGAGCAGGCCCAGGCATTGGCTGAGTGCGAGCAGGCCGCTCAGAGTTTGTCTGAATTGGCTGAAGAGTTGAAGACATCTACCGATGTCAGCAAGAGTGCTGAAGAAGTGGCTTCGGCGGCTGAGGAGCTGTCTTCAGCCGTTCAGGAAATTAACCGTGCTTCTAGCCAAATCGCAACAGTGATTGATCAGATCCGTCAGGGCGCACAAACACAGGCTGCTGCAACAGAAGAATCTGCTGCGGCTGTTACTCAGATAGAGACAGGTCTGGAGTTAGCTCAGAGTCGTGCCTCGACGGGGCTGGAAAAGGCCTCTGCCATCAAGACGCTGATGAGTGCCAACAAAGGCAATATCGATACTTTAGTGAATGGCGTAATGGCTTCCATTGAAGCGACGCGTGTTAGCTTGAAGCAGATCAAGGATCTGGAGCTGATCTCCCGCCGAATCGACAAGATCGTCGACGCAATTACTACAGTGTCTATCCAAACCAACATGCTGGCCGTGAATGGCTCCATCGAAGCAGCCCGTGCCGGCGAGTTTGGTAAAGGTTTTGTGGTAGTGGCTACAGACATTCGTAACCTCGCCCATGACTCGGCTGAGAACGCTGACCGCATCAAGGACTTGGTAAAAGCTGTTCAGGACCAGATTGGTGTAGTAGGTCGCGATCTCGAGGAAATCATCAGTTCCGCCCTGGCCGAAGCTCAAAAAGCTACGGTTATTACCCGCAACCTGGATTCCATGGGCGGTGATATTGCCAGCGTGGAAGTGGGTTCTTCTGACATCCTCAAGTCTGCTGAAGAAATCAGCGCCAGTATTGCGCAAGTGAAATCAGGTATTGAGCAGATTTCCGCAGCCGCCCAAGAAGCTGAGCATGCTGCTCAGGAAGCCGCTGCTGCTGCCAAGCAGCAATCGCAGGGTGCGGAGGAGCTGTCCGCCGCCATTGAAGAGATCGCCTCCCTGTCAGACGAGCTGCAAAGCGCCTAAGTCCCTGAAGTGAGGGGATTGTGATGACTCAAGCAACTGTAAATAACGCCCCCGCTGCTCGCATCGAGGGCGACGACGAAGACTTGGCTCACGGCCATCAGTTTGTGACATTCACTGTAGGTCAGGAAGTGTTCGCCGTCGAAATGCTACCGGTGCAGGAGATCATTCGTGTACCGGATGTGATCCGCGTGCCGCTGACACCACCGGCCCTTAATGGGCTGGCCAACCTGCGTGGCAATGTACTGCCCATCATCTGCCTGCGGACTCTGTTTAACATGGCGGCCCGAGAGGCGGATGATTCGACGCGGGCTATTGTGCTCAACATGGGCCAGCCGTTGGGCTTTGTAGTTGATCGCGTAGCCAGCGTGATCATGGTTGAAGAGGATCAGATCGAGCCAGTAAGTAATGTACAAGCCACTATCAATAGTCGCTTCCTGACAGGTTTGCTCAAGCAGGTCGGCGGGCATGAACTGGTAATGATCCTCGACTTTGCTGCACTGATTCGCGACAGCTTTAGCGAGAACAGTCTGCTTCAGCGCACCGTCATGGCGAGTGCCATGTCTGCCATGCACGACGAGATGGAAGAGGACGAGAACAGCGATGAGCTGCAACTGGTTAGCTTTACCGTAGACGGGCAGGAATATGGCATAGCCATACAGGATGTTCAGGAGATTGTTCAGGTTCCCGAGCACATAGTCTGCGTGCCTAAGTCGGCCTCCCATGTCCGCGGCGTGATGACGCTGCGCCAGCGCCTGCTGCCGCTGGTGTCGCTGCGTGAGATGTTCCATCTCCCCAGTCAAGAGACGGACGAGCGCAGCCGCATCCTGGTGGTAAGTCTCGCCGGAGTGTCGGTTGGGATCATTCTTGACAGCGTTAATGAAGTGCTGCGGGTGCCTGCCAGTGAAGTCGAGCCCATGCCGCCGATGCTGGCGCGTGATCAGAGCATGGCTGAACTGACCGGTTTATGCCGACTGCAAAACGGCAAGCGATTGGTTTCGGTGGTATCGGCTGAACGCCTCTTTCAGCACCAGTCCGTGCAGCATGTGTTGAATACAACCGATAAGGAGCCGAACGTGGACGAAGAGCTGATGGACCAGATTGATAACGACGACGAAGAGCAACTGGTGGTGTTCCGTTTGGGTAAAGAAGAATTTGGCGTACCCATCGACAGCGTCCAGGAGATCGTTCGCGTCCCGGAAAACCTGACGCATGTACCCAAGGCGCCTTCCTTTGTCGAGGGTGTCATGAACCTGCGCGGCGTTGTGCTGCCGGTAATTGATCAGCGCCGCCGCTTCGGATTGCCGAGCATCGAGAACAATGATCGCCAGCGCATCATGGTGTTTGTCATCAATGATCTGCGCACCGGCTTTATCGTGGATTCGGTCGCTGAAGTGCTGAAAATCTCACGCAACCTTATCGAGCCTGCACCGGCACTGTCGAGTGAACAGCAGCGCCTGTTTGGTCGCGTGGCAAACCTGCCCAAGCAGAAGCGCATGATCCAGCTTGTCGAGCCGCGTCAGCTTCTCGGCGAGCAGGAGCTTAGCGCCCTGTCGAGCGTCGCGTAAGGGAAGGGTGCTGCCGTCATGATTCGTCTGCTTATCGTCGATGACTCCGCATTAATGCGTCGCCATCTGCAAAAGGTGTTCGAGGCCGAAGGTGATTTCGAACTCGAAACGGCCCGCAATGGCCTCGAAGCGATTGAGCTGGCTCGCCAGTTCGATCCGGACGTCATCACCCTGGATATCAATATGCCTGAGATGGACGGGCTGACGGCTTTGTCCATGCTCATGGCAGAAAAGCCTCGTTCGGTCGTGATGTTTTCATCACTGACCGAGCAGGGCGCTATTGCCTCGCTTGAGGCGTTGGCGCTCGGCGCGGTGGATTTCTTTCCCAAACCGGGCGGTACGATTTCCCTGAATATCGATCAGGTGCGTGACAGCCTGGTTGCCAAGGTGCGTGCCGCTGCTGGCGCTCAGCTCAAGAAGGCGGGAAAACCACGCGCCGGATCAACCGCACCGACTCGCTCCCGAATCGAGCGCGAGTCGGTGGAAAAAGCTGTAGAGATGGCAGGTGATCTGGGTGAAGGGCTTGTGCTGATCGGCTCCTCTACCGGCGGCCCTCGTACGCTGGAAGAAATCCTGTCGAAGCTTCCGGCGAGCTATCCCTGGCCGATCGTGGTTTCGCAGCACATGCCGGCCAACTTTACCCGTGCTTTCGCCGAGCGCATGAACAATGTCTGCGCACTCACGGTGGTAGAGGTCAGCAGACCCCTGCCGCTCGAGGCGGGTACGGTTTACGTTGGGATGGGGGGTAGTGACGTCTGTATCGGTCGTCGTGCAGGCCGTCCTTATGCCTTGCCCAAGCCGGAAAACAACAAGTACCTCTGGCATCCCTCCGTCAGCCTGATGGTGGAGACTGCCATGCAGCACTTTCTACCGACTCAACTGATCGGCGTAATGCTGACAGGTATGGGGTACGACGGTGCTGATGAAATGACTGAACTCAAGCGCCGTGGGGGCCGCACCCTGGCTGAATCCAAGGAATCATCTGTTGTGTTTGGTATGCCGGCGGAGCTGATTCGTCGTGGCGGTGCCACGGAAATTATGGCCTGCACTGAAATGGCCGCCACCCTTATCCGTTGGGGCAGCGGTAAAACCACTACGTCTTCTCGAGTATCCCGCCATGCCACTCGTTCGTAATACTCTGGCCGATCAAGCCGGTGATGACCAGCCAAGCGGGTTCGAGCAGCTGCTTGATACACTCGACAGCCCCGATACTGCGGCTCGTCGCTTGGCCGCACGTGCAATAGCAAGGTTTCCAAACGCCAGTAGCGCTCTGATCGATCACCTGGAGGAAGAAACCGAACCGTCTGTACGTGAGGCCATTATTACCAGCCTGGCTGCTATTGCCGATGTTAGTGCCGTGACTGCGCTGCTTGACTGCCTGCGCAGTGAGGATGCGGCGCTACGTAACGATGCCATCGAAGCTCTGAAGACGGCAGGTGTCCAGCACCCTGGGTTGATTCAGAACGCGCTGCAGGACTACGACGCCGACGTCCGCATCCTGGCTATCGGCATTCTGGAATCACTCAAGCATCCGGATGTCGAGCTGTGGCTGATCGATCTGCTGGAGCATGACCCGCACCTTAACGTTTGTGCCTGCGCCGTGGATTTGCTGTGCGAAATCGGGAGCGAGCGTGCGGTGCCGGCGCTTGAGGCTTGTCTTGAGCGCTTCCCCGATGAGGCTTACCTGCGTTTCGCCGTTGATCTGGCTATCCAGCGCCTGCGTGGAGAATCAGCCCTGTGAGCCAGACACCCGCGATTACCAAAGAAGATTTCGTGAAGTTTCGCGAATTCTTCTACCGCAAGACCGGTATCCACTTCGATGACTCGAAGCGCTATTTCGTGGACAAGCGGCTGATCGAGCGCATCGAGGCCACGGACGCGGGTACTTTTCGCAACTATTTTGTGAACCTGCGTTTTCAGGCATCGGGTGATGAGCTGCAGTCTCTGGTCAATGCGATGACCGTCAATGAGACCTACTTTTTCCGTGAGGAGTATCAGCTCAAGTGTCTCGTGACGAACATGCTGGAGGAGGTCACCCGGCGTAAGCGTGACTCAGGGCCCATTCGTATCTGGTCGATGCCGTCGTCCTCCGGTGAGGAGCCTTACTCCATCGCCATGTACTTGCTCGAATACTGGAAGGGTATTGATGAATGGGACGTCGAGCTGATCGCCTCGGATATCGACACCAACATTCTGGAGCGTGCCAGAAGAGGTCTTTATAGCCCGCGTTCGGTACACAACCTGCCGGCCACGCTTTTGGAAAAGTATTTCAAACAGCAGAAAAGCGGGGATTACCAGCTGATCGACGATATTCGTCAAAGCGTCGAGTTCAGCCGGGTAAACCTGATGAGTGCTGCCGATGTGAAGGCTTATAAGGGCTTCGACATTATTTTCTGTCGCAATCTGCTGATCTATTTCGATGACCTGTCGCGTCGCCAGGCGGCCGACACGTTTTTTGATGCACTCAATCCAGGCGGGATGATCTGCCTGGGTCACTCGGAGTCCATGAGTCGTATCTCGTCTCTGTTCCAGGTGCGCAAATTCCCTGAAGCAATTGTTTACCAGAAGCCGTTGGAGGCCCGATGAAACGCATTCTGATCGTCGACGACGCGGCCACCGTACGGCTGTTCAACCGACAAATACTAGAGAAAGCCGGTTATCACGTTGACGAGGCCATCAACGGCATTGAGGCGCTGGAAAAAAGCCTCGAGACGCCCTACGACCTGTATCTGGTAGACGTGAATATGCCCATGCAGGACGGCTTCAGCTTCCTGCGTGAATTGCGCTCCCGGCCTATTGAACAGGCCCCTGCGGTAATGATTACAACCGAGTCGGGTGATCATGATCGTCAGCAGGCTTGGGAATCTGGTGCTAATTATTACTTAACTAAACCGATTAAGCCGGAAGCGTTGCTGAGGCTGGTGAATGTTCTGACCGGAGAAGGTGCCCAGTGAACGCATTGCTGCAACAGTTTATTCAGGAAAGCCGGGAAGCCCTGGAGTCCATTGGTAGTACCTTGCTTGCCATGGAGCGAGAGCCTGGCGATACCGCCCCACTGGGCGAACTGTTCCGCCTGGTGCATACGCTTAAAGGTAACTCAGGCCTGTTTGATTTTCCGGCGCTGACCAGTGTATTGCATGCCGCTGAAGACGTGATGGATGCAGTCCGTAACGGTGAGCTGGATTTCAATCAACAACTGGCTGATCAGCTTTTGAACACGGCTGACTATGTCAGCGAGTTCCTGGATGAGATCGAGCAGAACAGTCAGCCGGGTGACGGCTTTCAGGTTCCGCCTCGTGAACTGGTCGATGGGCTGCGCGCGTGGCTTACCAGCAGCGAGGCGACCGTGGTTGCTGCTGGCGCAAAAAACGGTACGTCTGAAAGCGAGTCGCCCGCCTGGGCTACTGAACTGAATGATGAAGTACGTCAGCACATAGCCGATAGTTTGAAGGACGAACAATGCGTTTACCGTGTTGAGTATCGTCCTGCCGCCGATTGTTTTTTCCAGGGCACCGATCCTTTGCACCTGGTGCGTCAGCTGCCGGACATTTTCTGGCGTCGTGTGACCGCTGCAGAGCCCTGGGCGGCAGCGTCAGAGCTGGATGCCTATCACTGCAATCTGCGTATCGAATTCCTGTTAGCGATACGGGAAGAGGATCTGGCTGAGCACTTCCGGTATGTCAGTGATCAGGTCAGCTGGGAGGCCGTAACAGCGGCACTGTTTACTGCACCTGCTCCGGCCGAAGAGGCTCAACAGAGCTCAAGCCATGGTAACGAAGCAATCGATCCACTGGTACGGGACGTAGTAGGCACTCAGCAGATAGCCTTGGCTGCCTGCCTCTCTCAGCCTTGGCGTAGCGGTCAGCATGTTGCCATCGTCCGGACATTAACCAATGTTCTCATAGCTTATCCTGCACTCACTGAGACCTTCCAGCGTAGCGTGATGGACGCCGATCAGCAGCGCAGCGCTACACCGATCATGGCCTGGTTCCAGGCACACTGGCAGGCGGGTGCTGACTCCATATCCGAGGCGTCCAAAGAGGAGGATCGTACTCACGAGGCCATGAGCGCATGGCTGTCGGCACAGCTTGATCCCGCAGCACCTGTTGTACCGGTGGTGGAAGCTGCACGCGCGCCTTCCGAAGTATCTGCCGGTCGGCGTCAGGAGGAGGCTGGCAATCATGTTACGCCTAAGGTCCTCAAGATCGAGCAGGAAAAGATCGACCGCCTAATGAACCTGATTGGCGAGATCGTAGTTGCCAAGAACGGATTACCTTATCTGGCCGAGCGTGCTGAAGACCAATATGGTCAGCGCGAGCTGGCGCGAGAGATCAAGGCTCAATATGCCGTAGTCAACCGTATCGCCGAAGACCTGCAGGACGCCATCATGCAAGTGCGCATGATGCCGGTTTCTTTCGTGCTGCAGCGCTTCCCGCGTCTGGTGCGTGATATCGCGCGCAAGCTGGGCAAGAAGGTCAACCTCATCCTGGAAGGGGAAGACACCGAAGCGGATAAGTCCATGATCGAGGCCTTGGCCGATCCGCTTGTGCATATCGTCCGTAACTCCATGGATCACGGGCTGGAGCTTCCGGAGGAGCGTACAAACGCTGGCAAGCCGGAAACCGGCACGCTGCGTATTCGCGCCAGCCAGAACGCGGACCATGTGGTTATTGTTATTGAAGACGATGGTCGCGGTATCGATCCACAAAAGATCAAGGCCAAGGTGGCTGGTAAAGGTCTGGTCGAGCAGACCGCCCTGGATGCGATGAGTGATCAGGAGCTGGTTAATCTGGTCTTCCTGCCGGGCTTTTCGACTGCGGAGCAGATTTCCGATCTGTCCGGCCGTGGCGTTGGTATGGATGTGGTGCGCTCAGGTATCGAAAAAGTGGGCGGCCAACTGCGCCTGACCAGTCAGGTCGGCAAGGGTACGCAGCTGAGCCTGACACTGCCGCTGAGCATGGCAGTAACGCAGGTCATGGTGATTGAGTCAGGCGGTCAGCGCTTTGGCATTCCCATGGATCAAGTCATGGAAACCGTGCGCTTACCCAAGGATTCGATCCATACCATCAAGCATCAGCCCACCGCGCAACTGCGCGGTCGCACGATTCCGCTCAAGAGTTTGAACCAGATGCTGGCGGTCTCCGAGGAGCAGGTGCTTAACGAGGATGATGAGTACGCCTTGATGGTGCTACGCAGCCGAGGCGAGCTGGTCGGCCTGATCATTGATGATTTCCACGGCTCGATCGACATCATCCTAAAGCCCATGGTGGGCATTCTCGGTGAGCTATCTGGTTACTCCGGTACGGCCGTGATGGGGGATGGCTCCATCCTGATGATCCTCAACCCCACGGAGCTATTCGAATGAGCATTACCTTCAAGAAAAGCGTAGCCGTATTGGCTGATCAGGTCACGGTGGAAGAGGCAGAAACCCTGCTGGAATGGCTGGTGAAAAACCCGGCCGCAAAGGTCAATCTGGGTGACCTCGAACACCTGCATACCGCTGATCTGCAAGTACTTATGGCATTGAAACCAAACGTTTCAGTTTGGCCGAAAAATACCGATATAAAGGTGTGGCTTGAAGCCGCACTGAATGCGTAGGAGAGAGTGAAATGAGCAAGAACATCATGATCGTCGACGACTCCGCGACCATGCTGATGAGTCTGCGCAGCAGCTTGGAAATGTCCGGCTTTAAAGTCGAGGCGGCCAATGATGGCGTGCAGGCGATGAGCAGGCTGCAAGGCGGCTACAAGCCGGATCTGATCATCACTGATATCAACATGCCCAACATGGGTGGTCTTGAGCTGATCGGCAAGGCCCGTGCGTTACCTGGAATGCGCTTTGTTCCCATTCTGGCGCTCACTACCGAGAGCCAGCAAAGCAAGCGTGACGAGGCCAAAAAGAATGGTGCCACCGGCTGGCTAGTGAAGCCTGTCGGGGCAGCGGACCTGCTCAAGGTCATCAAGCAAGTCCTGCCGGGTGCCTAAGGAGCTGAGATGAATAACCAAGCCTACCTCAAAGCCGGATTGCTGCTGACCATCGTGGCGCTGGGCCTCAGCTCGCCGGTCTGGTCGGCTTGGCTGGCGCAACAGTCAACGCTGGCCTGCATGGGCATCGCCGTGTTTTTCTCTATTCCATTGTTATTGATGACGTGGAAGTTGTCCCAGACCTCTGTCCATGTTTCTGAGCGACTGGAAGAGCGAAGCACACAGGCGGCACTGTTCGACAAGACGGTTGCCACGGCAAATGCCGTACCTGGCCTGAGCCGCATTGTGCAGCGTAACCTGAAAGAGGTGAGTGATGAGACCGAGCGCAACGTGCTAAGCGCCATTGAGCGCTTGAACAATATTCACCTTACGGGTCAGAAGCTATCCGAAACAGTGAATGAAGGCTGTAGCTCTGCTAAGCAATTATCTTGCGAGGCGGACAGCCATCAGCTACGCAACGAAAAGACATTGGCTACGCTGTCTTCATTCGAGAGGGAGCGCAAAGAAAGCCTGAGCAGCGATATCGAGCGTATGCGCCGATTATATGAGGAGGTCAAGGCGACGGGACCGTTGATTGCACTCATCAGCGATATTGCCAAACAGACCAACCTGCTCGCGCTTAATGCTGCAATCGAGGCTGCAAGGGCAGGGGACTCTGGACGTGGATTTGCTGTAGTGGCCACCGAAGTACGTAATCTTTCTGCCCGTACGGCAGAAGCTGCTAATTCAATCTCTTCAACCATCCAAAATCTGGCCTCGCGCTTTGAAGAAGAGTCAACAGCAGCCCAAAATCGTCAAGAGGATTTTTTAGCCAAGAGCGGGTTGGACCATGTGGGTAATGAGTTGCGCTCGATGGTCAAATATCTGCAGGAAGCAGCTGATTGCATGACAACTGTAGTGAGCGGCGTTAAGGGGTTGAGTTCCGAAGTAAATAATGACCTTCAAAACGTGCTGTCCTGTTTGCAGTTCCAGGACCCGCTACGTCAGCGCCTGGAGCAGAGCAGTCATATGCTGGACACCTTGAGCGATGTTATGGAGGCCTATAGTGTCGGGCTTGCCTCACCTGAAACCTGTCAGCCGGGGGAGCTACCTGATCTCGATGCTCGGATGCAAAAGCACCTGAACAGCTATGTGACGCACTCACAGCACAAAGGCCATCTTGAAGAGATAGGTCGGGGACACGAAGTGCAGTCCGAAGGACTCAAGATCGAACTGTTTTAAACTTCATACGAATGCAAAAAAGGCCAGCGGGCTCCCGACTGGCCTTTTTTATCGGCTCATGCCCGATGGTTTAACGCCTTCGCCAAGCGATCCCCGCCAAATTGAATCAATGTTACAAGTAATACCAGCCCTATAATGACAATCAACATAACCGATACATCGAAACGCTGGTAACCATAGCGATAAGCAAGGTCCCCTAGACCGCCCGCGCCAATAGCGCCCGCCATGGCAGAAGAATTGATCATCGTAACAAGCGTAATGGTGAATCCGCCCACGATACCCGGCAGGGCCTCAGGTAGCAGAACATGCCAGACGATATGTCGGCGTCGGCATCCCATGGCCTGGGCGGCCTCGATCAGGCCATGGTCTACCTCACGCAGGCTCACTTCAGCGATACGGGCGAAGAAGGGCGTTGCTGCGATAGCCAACGGTACGACGGCGGCCCATACACCGTAAGTGGTGCCTACAATCAGGCGGGTGAACGGAATAAGAGCCACCATCAGGATCAGAAAGGGAATGGAGCGGAAGAGGTTGACGACACTTCCAATCAGCTTATTCAGACGGACAGCCTCGAACATTCCACCTTTACCACTGGTAACCAGAAACACGGCCAGTGGAATACCGGCAATCAATGCGATCAGGGATGAGACGCCTACCATTAGCAGGGTATCCAGTAGCCCTTGCCATAGACGATCAATCAGCAGCGACATAACCCAATACCTCCACATCGTCGAAAATATGCCGAGCCCGCTTGATCAGCTCTTCCTGAGCGTGGGGAGAGCGCCTGATCGAGACCAGCAGATGGCCTACCGTGCGCCCTTGAAGTCGTTGGATGCTCGATCTGATAAGCATGAGCTGTCCACCCAACGCGTTGAAGAGTGATCCCAGGTCGGGCTCACGGCTGCTTGAGCCACTCAAGCGCAGTTCAAGCAGGAGGGCATCGTTTTGGCGTAATGGCTGTATCTGCAGACGCGCTTTAAGATCATCTGATAGCGTTTGCTGCAACGGAGAGAGCAGGGTGCGGGTCACGTCATGGTGGGGATCACCAAAGACTCTCCATACGGGGCCTTGTTCGACGACTTCACCACACTCAAGCACGACGACACGATCACAGATCTCGCGAATCACCTCCATTTCATGGGTGATCAACACAATGGTCAGCCCCAGCGACCGATTGATATCGCGTAGCAGTGCCAGAATGGCCTGTGTCGTTTCAGGGTCCAGTGCTGAAGTCGCTTCGTCGCATAGCAGGATATCAGGATCATGAACAAGCGCTCGGGCAATGCCGACGCGTTGCTTCTGGCCGCCGGACAGTTGCGCAGGATAGGCATCATGCTTGTTGTCCAGACCTACCAGCTTGAGGAGTGAGTCGACTTTCTGCTGCCGCTCCTGCCGCGGTACGCCGGCCACTTTAAGGGGCAATTCCACATTCTGCCGCACGGTTTTGGCGGAAAGCAGATTAAAGTGCTGAAAGATCATGCCGATGCGCCGACGCAAGGCAACCAGCTCGCTTGTGCCATAGCGACCGATATCTTCGCCGCCGATCAGAACCTGTCCTTCGCTTGGCTGCTCGAGTCGGTTGATTGTCCGTAACAGGGAAGACTTGCCCGCACCACTGCGCCCGATGATGCCGAATATCTCACCCCTGCGCACAGCCAGATCTATACCATACAGCGCACGCACCGGCCCTTGCTCACCGTTATAGGTTTTACCAATATCCTGAAAGCGGATATGGGTCTCGGCGCGTTCCAGTGCGGTAGAGGCAAGGGGGTAGGGTAGTGCATGAGAGGATTGGTCCGCCTCTGTTTCATGAGTGCTTCGAGTCTGCCGAATAGGTGTAATCGATCCCGTCATGAATCAACTCCTCCAGCCGGTTTGGTAAAGGGTTCCATGTGCTTTGTCCAAGGCTGCACGCACAGCCGGGGAATGCTGATAGATATTGACGAACTTGCGCAGGCGTTCGTCGTTCTGCCGGTCAGGCCGAATGACGAACTGGATGACGTATTCAGGATGATCAAGCCCGTCAAAAAGCAGAGCTGAGTAGGGGTCGAAGGTATTGGCCAGACGGATGTAGGCCGGGTAGCCCTGGACCAGATCGACATCATCATAGGCGCGCACCAGTTGAACGGCTTCCAGCTCGATGATCTGTATATGCTTGGGATTGGTCAGGATGTCGGCTTGAGTCGCCTTGTATCCCACGCCGGGCTTCAAGGTGATCAGGCCCGCTTTTTCCAGTAGTTGTAAGCCACGTCCTCCATTGACAGGGTCATTGGCAATTGCCACACGGGCGCCGTCCGGCAAGTCTTCAAAGCGTTTGTACTCTTTCGAATACAGGCCTACGTTGTTGATGATGCCGGGGGCATAGGGAATCAGGTCATAACCACCTTCCTTTCGTGCATTTTCTAGAAACGGAATGTGCTGGAAGTAGTTCACGTCAATGTCCCCGTTAGCCAAGCTGACATTAGGGGCAATCCAGTCGGTAAACTCGACCAGCTCCACCTTCAACCCCTGCTTTTCCGCTTCAGCCACAGCTGCTTCCAGTGGAGGGGCAAAGGCTGCTGTCGTGCCGAGTTTCAGTGGCTCATTAGAGTCGGCCGCGTAGCTCATGCCTGCAGCGCCTAGCAGTGCTGCAAGGGCGAAGGTCTTTATCCAGCCACGGCCTGGGTTCAATCGGTGCAGCATATCGGTCATCCTGTTCAAGGTCATGGGAGGCGAGGCTGGAAGCGTTCCAGTAGTCGTTGAGATCAAATTGCAGTTCGTCTAGCCGTTTGGCTGGCCTGATGTGTCAGGTTTCGCCAATGTGTACCGGCATGGTCTGGTGGTAACCGAGCACCTTGGGCGAACAGCTTTTCACGCAGGGTGCCTGGCTCGTAGGCTGTCTTGTAGCGACCCCGTGCCTGCAACTCTGGAATTACTAAGTCGATAAAATCCGTATAGCTTTCCGGTGTAACGATGCGTGTCAGGTTGAACCCATCCAGCCCGGTTTCGTCGATCCATTGCTCCAGTGCATCGGCCACTTGGCTTGGCGAGCCAACAACAAGCGGGTATCGGCTGCCCAAGGCGTGCTGCTCAAGGAGCCTGCGCTTGGTCCAACCACTGTCCTTGGTGGTAAACGCCTTAACAACCGACTCGATAGCATTGGTCTTTTGATAACGGATAGGCTCATCAAGCCCATAGCCTGCGAAGTCGATACCCGTCGAGCTGGAAAAGTGAGCAAGGCCTGCTTCTGGATTGGCGTAGCGTAGATAGTCCGCATGCTTTTCACGGGCCTCAGCTTCAGTCGGCGCAACGATCACGCTCAACCCCATAAAGACTTTGATGGCGTCCGGCGTACGCCCGGCGGCTACTGCGCAGGCACGTGTTCGGTCAACCTGATGCCGGACCGCCTGAATATTCTGACCGCCAATGAAAACGCATTCCGCATGTTGCCCGGCGAAATGGACACCGCGCTCGGAGGATCCAGCCTGGTAAAGCAGCGGTGTGCGCTGTGGGGAGGGTTCGTTCAGGTGATAACCTTCAACGTCGTAGAACGCTCCGTGGTGTCTAACCTTGTGTACCTTATCCGGTCGTGCGTAGACACGGCCCAGGCGGTCAGCGATGACAGCATCATCTTCCCAGCTGCCTTCCCACAGTTGGTAAAGCACGCTTAGATATTCATCAGCCTGATCGTAGCGACGATCGTGCTCATGCTGAGCGGTAAGCCCCATCGCCCTGGCTGCGCTGTCCAGATAGCCCGTCACGATGTTCCAGCCGATACGGCCGGCCGTTAGGTGATCCAGCGTTGAGAACCGTCGAGCCAGCAGGTACGGATGTTCATAGGTGAGATTTGCAGTCACACCAAACCCAAGGTGCGTGGTATGGGACGCCATGGCAGAGACAAGAAGGAGAGGGTCGTTAACCGGAAGCTGGATGGCCTCCCTCGCCGTGAGGTCGATACCGCCACCGTACACGTCGTAGACCCCTACGATGTCAGCAAGGAATAAACCGTCGAATAAACCGTGCTCCAGCAGCTTAGCCAGCTCAGTCCAATAGCTCAGCGTCTTGTACTGGGTGGACGCATCCCGTGGATGCGTCCAGAGCCCATGGTTGATGTGCCCGACGCAATTCATGTTGAAGGCGTTTAGCCGAATCTGTTTCTTTGCCATGACAACCTCAGAGGTAGCTGCGTCGGGGCGGCAGGGTATCGTTCAGGTAGTAGTCGCCAATGGCGTGATATTTCCAGCGCACGGGGTCATGCAGGGTATGTACACGTGCATTACGCCAGTAACGATCAAGCCCATGCTCTGCCAGACTGGCCCTGGCACCACCCAGCTCAATGAGTTTATTACCAGCCAGTAGAGAGGCCTCTGTACTCAACGCACGCGCCTCAGCGATCGCAATGGAGGCGGCAGCTACGGTGTCTGCGGTCGGATCTTGCTGCGCCTTGTCGAGTGCCTCTCCAGCTCGCTCAAGCAGGGCCTCCGCGGCGGCGACACGTATGGCCAGCCGGCCTATGTCACTGATCGTCAGGGGGTCTTCAAAGGCATGTTCAACACCGGAATCGGGCCAGGGACGTGCCTGTTCACGGACAAAAAGAAGGGCATGCTCATAAGCACCTCGCGTAATGCCTGTATCGATCGCTGCGTGTAATAGCTGGGCAAAAGGGCCTACCGTAGTAGGGCGCTCGAATGCTGTCTGAAAGGGTACGACCTCGTCAGCCGTTACCGCGACATTATCCAGTACGACCGAGCCGCTGCCCGTTGTCCGCTGCCCAAAGCCAGACCAATCATCAATAACGGTTACGCCCTCACGGGTGCGCGGGATAAAGGCCAGCCGCTGCTTGCCTTCGTCATCCACAACCGAGGTGGGGATGCGCTGAGCATACAGTGCGCCGGTTGCATAGAACTTGCGCCCGTTGACCTTGAAACTGTCCCCGTCAGGGGTGAGACGGGTAGTGCGGTCCAGTACCGTCTTGGTGCCAATCTCGGCCAATGCATTGCCGTAGCGGGCGCCCGCCAGCACCTCGGTATACAGCTTGCGCTGCTGTTCAGCACTGCCATTTACCCGCAGCACTTCCAAGGCGTAGTAGTGATTTTGTGGTATCTGACCCAGGGAGCCATCCGCCGCAGCAATAATAGCGATGACCTTGGCAAGCGTTACGCTGGAGACTTCAGCACCTCCCAGCGCTTTGGGTACTGTAATGGCCCAGAGTCCGGACTGGGAGAACTGCTCCAATTCACTCCACGGCAGCGTCCGATGTTGATCCCGCTGGGCAGCGTCTTGCTTGAAAAGGGCAGCCAGCTCGGTGGCCATCCTTAATGCCTGTTCATCACTTTCGATCCGGTCGGCAATACCGTGCAGTACAGGTGCGTTCATGGGTCAGATCCAGGCGTGGCGGGCAGGGAATATACCGTTCAGGTGATAGTTGCCAATGGCATGTACCTTCCAGCGCACAGGGTCATGAAGGGTATGCGTCCGAGCGTTGCGCCAATGTCGGTCAAGGTTGAACTCGGCCAGCGTGGCTCGGCTACCAGCCAGCTCGAAGAGTTTTTCACTTGCGGCTAGCGCAATCTCGGAGGTCAGTACCTTGGCCTGGGCTACTGCGATCGAGGCTTGAGCCGCCTGCAATTCATCAACCGGCTGGTCTTTGAGAGAATCAAGCACTTCGGCTGCCTTTCGCAGTAGCGCTTCAGCTGCATGCAGTTCAACTTCCAGTCGTCCAACATCTGCAATCAGGTAGGGCTCGTTTCGTGCTTCAGTAATACCAGCCTTAGGCCAAGGTCTGGTTTTACCAACAACAAACCACTGTAAATCAGCCAGAGCAGACAGGGTTATGCCTGCATCGATGGCTGCATGGATCAGCTGCGCGTACGCACCTTGTAAGGAAGGCTTAGTGCTTACCAATCCGCTCGGAATAATGTCTTCTGCGGGGAGACGAACATTATTGAGAATGACTGTTCCGCTTGCTGTGGTGCGCTGTCCAAAGCCGGACCAGTCATCAATGATTCGAAGCCCCGGTGTTCCGCGCCGGACGAACGCCATGACTTGTCGTCCGGTTTCATCCAATGCCTTGACGGTTACCCAATGGGCAAACAGGGCACCCGTCGAATAAAACTTTTCGCCGTTCAAGCGGAAGTGATCACCTTCGGGTGTCTGGCGCGCTTTCAGGTCCAATGTATGTTTGCTGCCGCGCTCGGGGCCTGCATTGCCTATTCTCCAGCCAGCCAATACGCTTTCGAATAGACGCTGCTGTTGCTCGGCGGACGCTACGCTTCGAATGACATTGAGAATGCTGAAATGATTCTGGGGAATTTGAGCCAATGCTGGATCAGCCTTGGCAATGATCTTGAAGATTTCAGCGATCGTTACAAAGGAAACCTGAGGGCCTCCAAAGGCTCTGGGAACGAATACGCTACCCAGACCGCTGGTAGTAAAACGCTCGATTTCGGCCCAGGGAAGTTTGCGCTCCTGGTCACGCAGCGATGCTTCTTGCGCAGCGAAACGGGCTAGCTCATGAGCAGCAGCAATGGCTTCGGCGTCGGTAGTGAGAATACGGGCAGGGTAGACGGGTGGAGCTACATCCTGATCGTTATCAAGAAGGGTATCTGGCTTGAGCATACGGCCTCGCAATGAGCAATGCCGGCCAGATCCATAGCGGAGCCGGACCGACAGATGAAAAGTCAGTGCAGGTCCGGTGATCCGGTAAATAGACGTTAAAGGAATTTAAAAAGAGTTATAAATACTTTCTAGCTATAAGCTTAAAACGAGCTTAAGAGCAGAAAGCTCGTTACTCAGGCTGTAAGGTCAGGAGCGCGTCTACAAGCGACTCAGCCAGATATTCCACCGAGAAAACACCACCATAGGTCCAGGTTGAGCGGACCGTAGCGAATCGTCGTGCTTGCACGAAGGGCATCGCCTGCCAGAGGCGGGTAGGAAAGAGTTTGTCCTCCTGGGAGAACGGCTCGATATGGAGCACAGCGCCTTCACGTATTTTCCCCAACTCACTGATAGGTTTCTGTGTGATACCCCAGGCAGTGGCTGGCAATGGGTAGGCAGGCTGAAGATGCAATAGATCCATGGCATATTGAGGCATGGAATTGTCGCCATACACATAAGCTACCGCTGGCGTAGAAAAGCGAATCACCGTAACCTTGGGCGGTTCGCCATTGAAGTGCTCAAGCAGCCGCTGCCGTAGTTCAGCAATATGGCGATCCATTTCCGCCAAGCGCTGCTGTGCCTGATCGAGGCGATTAAACTGCCTGGCCAGTGTCAGATAATTTTGCCGTGCGGTTTCGTAATTGTTGTGATCCTGTCGATAGCTGTCGAATGACTCTACCGGGGCGATCCGCTCAAGCTTGTCACGTAGATCTTCAAGAGCCGGGCTGGAGATGATCAGGTCTGGCTTGAGTTCGGCCAAGAGCTCAAGATTGGGCTCGACACGGCTTCCGGCATTGAGAACCGATGACGGCAAAGCAGGGCGCACGACCCACACCTTGTAGTCATCGGCGTCCGCTACCGCCAAGGGCGTGATCCCCATTTCGACCAAGTGTTCAGCCGCTTCCCAGGTGAGCGCGACTACCCGCTGCGGTGTTTCGGCTGCGTGAGCGAGTGCAGAGCCGATCATCAAGAGTCCGGTTAGGACCCAACGGAGCAGGCTGGGACTGATTTTATGCTTAAGCAACCCTACGCGCCTCGCTGTCTGGCTAACAAAATAATGAAATAGACTCCACACAGAACGGACGCCACGATGCCTACCGGCATCTGGAGGGGATAGATCATGACTCGGCCTATCCAGTCAGCGACAAGCATCAATACGCTGCCCAGCGTGGCGGCGAGTAAGAGCTGAGGCAGGACTTTCCTGGCACCCAGGATGGCTGCAATATGCGGTGCCAGCAGGCCCAGAAAGGCGACCGGCCCCATTACGCTGGTCACGAGCGCGCACATCAGCGAAACCAGAACCAATAGCACGATACGTAGGCGCGTCAGATTCAGGCCGCGACCAAGGGCCACGCCGTCACCTATCGAAATCAGCGACAGGCCTCGATGGAACAATAGACTGACCCCTCCGATAAGCAGAACGCCTACACAAAGTCCGACAGACTGGCTGGCCGAAACCCGGTAGGTCGAACCTGCCAACCAGCCCATGATGGCGAAGGAGTCTGCTGTCCCCTTGGCCAGGGCAAATTGAAGGATGGCGTCCAGCAATGCCATCAGGGAGATGCCTACTAATGCCAGCATGCCCGGTGCATATTGGTGCCGGCGACCAAACAGAAGCAGCACAGCCAAGACCAGCATGCTCCCGGCAAAAGCCGCCAATGGCCCGCCTGCAGTCTGGATAGTTCCACCCATGACAAACGCACTTATGAGAAGGGCAAGCGTTGCCCCGGCGGAAAGGCCAAGAATGTCCGGACTCGCCAAAGGGTTGCGCAGCAGACGTTGAAGAATGACGCCTGCAATCGCCAGTCCGAATCCTGCCGAGGCGGCCGTTAGCGTCCGCGGCCAGCGAAAGGACCAGACGAGGGAGGAGGGCCAGTTCAACTGCCAGCCTTGGGCGCCCGGCGCTAGGCATAGGGTCAGTAATACAATCGCCAGGGCAATGCCCAGAATGAGTACCCAGCCTGATGTGGTAATTCTTCTGTCGCTATTGCCTGGGAGCGTCAGTCCACGCTGATCTTCTGCCGACATTTTGCGGCGCGAAAGCCATAAGAGTGCCGGTGCACCTATCAATGCGGCCGCGGCTCCGCTGGGAATCAGGTTGATCGTCCATTGACTAGCGAGCACAGCCAGTGCATCGGTTGTCAATAGTAGAACGGCTCCCAGCAGCGTGCTGTATAGCAGTTCATCAAAGGCGGTACGAGCGCCGAACAACCGCGCAAGATTAGGTGTGAGCAGACCAATGAATCCAATCAGGCCGACCGCGGTAATGGAAACGGATGTGAGCCACAGTGAGGCGAGAAACAGCATCAGCATAACCGGCCATAAACTCATGCCGCGTGCTTGTGCACCTTCACTGCCCAGGCGCAGCAGGGTCAACGGTCGCTGAGCAAAGGCCAGGACAAGCAGACCGACCGCCAGCTTGGGCAGCAGCCAGATGACCCATTGCCAGTCCATTTGCGCCAGATCGCCAGCCCCCCAGAGGAAGAGATTCCGGGCGTACTGATCGTTGAGCAATATGAGCCCCGAGGCCAGCGCTCCTAGAAGAAGATTCATGGCCATACCGGCCAAAACGATTGGAAGACCAGCAATACCAGATCGCCCTGCAATCAACAGGACAATGCCTACTGCAGCCATTGCGCCCAGTAGCGCGGCCCATTCACCGTGATCGGCAGCCAGGGTTGGTGCAATCAGCGTGGCACAAACCAGTCCCAACCATGCCCCTGAGGCCGACCCGATAGTCATGGGTGAAACTAGACGATTTTGCGTCAATTGCTGAAGAAGACTGCCTGATAAGCCCAACGCTGCCCCAACCAGAAGACCCATTACAACCCGTGGAAGCGCAGAGTCACGAAATCGCAGCAGCGTGAAATCTTGGCTGGAGGCATCGAACAAAGCATGCCACTGCTGACCTAACGACAGCGGTGAAGCGATCTGCAGGTGTATGAGCAGTACCAGAAGCAATGACAGTAGCGTGAGCGGATAACGCAGAAGACCTGGTGCAGTAGATAACATGGTTCTGGACGGGACACCCGTCCCGGTGCGTGTAACGTGCATCTTCAGGCGACAACCGCAATCTTGCGCTGCGCCGCAGGCTGCTCAATGAGTTGAATATCGATCTCGTACAGCTCGGATAGCAAACGACTGGATAACAAGGCCTGTGGCGTCCCGTCAAAGAACAGTCGACCCTGCTTGAGGGCAACGATACGGTCGGCATAACGTGTAGCCAGATTGATGTCGTGCAGAATGACGACAATTCCGCGTCCGGTCTTCTGGTTCAGCTCATGTAAAAGGCCCATCAGTTCATACTGATGAGAGAGGTCCAGGGCCGATGTGGGTTCATCCAGCAGAATCAGTGGCGATTCTTGGGCCAATAGCATCGCAATCCAGGCCCGTTGCCGTTCGCCACCGGAAAGGGTGTCGGTCAGGTGATCAGCATAATGCGCCACATCCGTTTGCTGCATGGCTCGCTCGATGATCGTCTGATCTTCACGCTGCCAGCGGCCTAACAGACCGCGCCAGGGAAAACGGCCCAGGCGCACCAGTTCACGTACTGTAAGCCCGGCGACTTCCGGCAACCGCTGAGGCAGAAAGGCAATCTGCCGCGCAAATTCGCGTTGGCTCAACCGTGCGATGGGCTGGTCGTCCAGCTCGATCCTGCCACTGTCGGGCATGGTCTGACGCGCCAGCAGGTTCATCAATGTCGACTTGCCGGAACCGTTATGCCCTAGAATGACTGTCAGCTCATTTCCGGCAAGCCGCAGCTGGTCCAGACTCAGAATGAGTCGTCCGCCGCGGTTGACGCGGATATCAGTGAGTTGCAGCTTCAAGGGTTAACTCCTGTCGTAAACGGGCAATGCGCTCTTCCTGCTTGAGCTTGGGGCAGGTGCTGCATAACTCGCCATCTGCGCGGCGGAAGTGTTGGCAGCAGACCTTGCGTCCAAGCGCCAGCCGCTCTTGTCCGTCGTCAAGCGCAATGCAGATCAGCTCGCTGTTGTCCTTGAGGCCCAGCGCCTCTAGCCACATACCTTCCAGCACACGCATACGGGTGTTGCATAGCGTTTCGCGCAGGTTGTTCTGCACATAGAGAAGGGCTGCCAGCACACAGTCTGCTGCCAGACGGCGGGCCATTTTCGGGTTGAGCTTGAAAACCGTGCCGGCTTCTTCCAGCTGCCGTTCGCAAAGGTTCTGTAATTGCTTGGCGGCGACACGAATCAACGTGTCCTGGTCGGCGATATAGGGACAATGATCATGCAGGTAAAACCCTGCCACGAACCCGTGGTGCACGCGCTGGGCAAACTGATCGAGAGAAGGAACACATCGACCGAGGTGGACACCCAGAATCGTCAGGTAGATCGGCTGCCAGACCATGAGCGTCCAGCTACGCGCTGACCAGTAATGGGGGCCGGCCTCCGGATGGGCCTGCTGCCAATGGTCATAAAGCGCTGCAATGCGCACATGGTTTTCGGCACTGCCGCAGGCGAGGTCATCCGGGCCTGCAGGGCCTATCGTTCCCTTGAGCCCTAAATAGGAAAGGGCGGAAAGATCCAGCAGGCGGGTAAGATCGGTCTTTACCTGAATCGTCATACGTCGGACCCAGAACGAGGTTGAATGTCATCTCCCCAACGTCTGGTTCGGCCGTTCGAGAGGACATGCTCGGAAATGCCGATTTAAACACTTAAATACAAATGCATCAAATTATCATTAGCAATCCAGGTGTCACATTTCGCTAGATTGCGATGAGCGGAACAGGGTGAGCGGTGGCAGAGGGTTGCCACCGCCTCAACCATTTACGCCTTGACTGCTGTTGTAGCCTTGTTGGGCGCTTTAACCAGTAGCGGAAAGAGAACCGCCGTGAGCAGCAGGCCGACTGCGCCTACCCAGAACGGCGTAGAAAGCGTGAAATGGCTGACGAGAAGCCCAGCGCCATAGGATGAACACATGACACCCAGACTTTGGAAAAAATTGACCTTGCTGAAGTCCACAGCATACGCCTCGGGCTTGCTCATCTCGAACATGAGCGCATCCAGGCGCACCGTGACCTGATACAAGGCCCAGCCGAACAGTAAACGACCTCCTAGGATGGCCACTTCGTTTTCAAAGCCCTGAATGAAAATACCGCAGACGCCAAGCAGCAGGGCGGACAGAATACCTTCCCAGGCATGGCCTTGTTGGCTGGCTCGCTTGCTCCACCAGAGTGCGACTAGCGCCACAGCGCCTGGCAGCGAATAGACGAAGCCGGTGACGAGCTCATTTTCCAGAGCGGAAACCTCTTGCCAGTAAACCGAGAAGAACGGTCGAATGACATAGGCACTGAAGTAGAACAGCAACATGATCAGACAGAGCTTGTAAATGATCAGGTGGCTACCCGGTTTGGCAATAGGCGCCTCGGTTGCAGACTGTTCTGGGGTTTCGCTGGAGGCTGGAGCTTCTCCCGAAGCGGGAGGCTTGTCTCGCATCAGACGCATACAGATTGCCATCTGGATGAAGTCGCCCAGCGCCATGATCAGGAACACTTCGCCCATTTCCAGCGCCTGGAGAACCAGCCCGCCCACAGCTGCGCCAAAGATGGCTCCGAAATGCACCACAACCGACAATGTGCCAATGGTTCGCGTGTGGCTTTCCTTGGCTTCCAGACTCATCACATAGGGATACATCAAGAGATAGCTGCCCTTGAAGACCACCATGCCTAGCGAGACAACCCAGAACAAGGGCAGGGAGTCGATGGTATAGCAGCATACGCTGAGCAGCCCCGCAGCCAGCTGTGTCCAGATCAGGATCCGGATAGGATGCACGCGCTTGGCCAGTTTGGCCCAGAGAGGAAAGGCAAACATGACAACAACGCAAATAGCAGCCAGGTAGGCACCGACCTGCTCGGGACGAGGGTCGTCAAAACGGCTAGCAAAGTATTGCGGATAAAAGGGAATGAGCATGTTATCGCCAATAACTGCCAGGGCCGTCATGGCAATGAGGCAAAAACGTAAATTCATAGCGAACGGGCTCAGCCAGCTGAAAAGGCCGCAAATCATGCATGCGGATCAACAAGAAAGCGACTGTTTGATTATGCGTATTCTTTGCATTCTCGATTACAAGCCGTTACAAGCATCGAAAGCGATATAGTCATGAATTAAATATGTCTATCGTTTAAATGCACTGACTAGCTCGGAGCAGCGCCAAGTGATCTCGGGCCACCTCGGTTAATAGGCTGTTCCAGCTGTTAACCGAGGTGGCCCGACAAGCAGTGACCAACAGGCCATGAAGGTCAGTATCTAACCTTCATGGCTTCTGAACTTGCTCAAGAACCGTTGCGTCCGTTCTTCCTGGGGACTGGCAAACAGCGCCTTAGCTTCTCCTTGTTCAACGATCACGCCCTGATCGACAAACAGCACGCGATGCGCCACGTCACGGGCAAAGCTCATCTCGTGCGTCACGATCACCATGGTCCGCTGCTCATCGGCCAAGTCACGAATGACTGTCAGCACCTCACCGACCAGCTCAGGATCAAGGGCTGACGTGGGCTCATCGAAGAGAATAACGTCGGGCTGCATCGCCAGCGCACGGGCAATGGCAACGCGCTGCTGCTGTCCGCCGGATAGCCGTCTGGGATACGCATCTTCCTTGCCCGCCAGGCCTACTTTCGCCAGTAATGCCCGGCCCCGGGCTTCGGCGGATTCCCTGGCCTCCCGTTTGACCACAATCGGCCCTTCGATCACGTTTTCCAGAGCCGTACGATGAGGAAACAGGTTGAAGTTCTGAAACACGAAGCCGGCGCGTTGGCGGAGCACCCGAATCTGGCTCTGCTGCGAGTTCAGGTTCTGACTTGCATCAATAGCGATATCCGCAACGCGGATACGGCCTTTATCGGGCGTTTCAAGAAGATTCAGGCAACGAAGCAGGGTGGTCTTGCCGGAGCCACTGGGGCCAATAATGGCAACGACTTCGCCCGCTGCTACATCCAGATTGATCCCCTTGAGCACCGGCTGGCCATTGAATGACTTGGTCAGGTTACGTACTTCAATCATGACTCAACGCTCCTGATCATGCCGGTTTACCCGATTTTCCAGCGTGTTCTGTAACGCCGCCAAGGTGCTGGCCAGAACCCAGTAGATCAATGCTGCCGTTAGATACATGCTGAAGATTTCAAAGGTACGCGCCGTAATGAGCTGCGCTTGGCGAAACATCTCTGGGACCTGAATGGTAGCCGCAAGAGAGGTATCTTTTACCAGCGAAATGAAGCTGTTACCTAAAGGTGGGAGCGCCGTACGGGCTGCTTGAGGAAGGATGGTCCTACGCAGTGTCTGTGCCCGTGTCATGCCGATGCTGGCAGCCGCCTCCCATTGTCCTCGGTCAATCGAGGCAATGGCTGCCCTCAGAATTTCACAGATGTAAGCGGCCATATTCAGCGAAAAACCCACGAGCGCAGCGGGCAGAGGATCTAGCTGAATGCCCAGCTCAGGCAAGCCGTAATAGATCATGAACAGCTGCACAAGCAGTGGGGTGCCTCGAAAGAAAGACACGTATACCCGCGCTACTGCGCGCACTATCATGTTTTGACTAAGCCGCATCAGTGCCAGAAAGAATCCTAGCACCAGCCCGAAAAACATGCCGCCCAGACTGAGTAGTACAGTCCAGACGGCACCTTTGAGTAGAAACGGAAGCGAATCCAGTATCAGTTGAAGGCTGGATTCGCTCATTGAGTGACGTCAGCCTTGAACCACTTCTGTGAGAGCTTGGCCAGCGTGCCATCAGCTTTCATCTTGGCAATGGCCTGGTCGATGGCGGCATGGAATTCGGGATTTCCCTTGCGCTCGGCCACGCCCGACTCCTGACGATTGAACGGTTCGCCTACTGGTACAAACTGGTTATCGGTTTTGGCAGCCATTTCAAAGGCGGCCAGTCGGTCTACCAGAACGGCATCGATCCGACCTACACGCAGGTCCTGAAACTTGGTTGGGTCGTCTTCATAAGTGCGAACATCAGCCTGTGGTACGTTTTCCTTGAGCCATTGCTCATAATTGGTACCAAGACCAACACCCACCTTCTTGTTGGCCAAGTCTTCCGGCTTCTTGATGGTGTCCTGCTCGTTCTTGCGAGTCATTGCCTGGACACCGGAGACCGTATAGGGCGTCGAAAAATCATATTTTTTCTTGCGCTCTTCGCTAATGGTGACCTGATTGATCACCACATCCAGACGCCTGGAATCCAACGCGGCCAATAAACCATCCCATTTGCCCGGCTGGATTTTTGGCTGTACGCCCATTTCCTTGGCCAGCGCCTGGGCAAACTCGACTTCAAAACCGGTCAGCTTGCCGTTTTCATCCTGGTAACTGAAAGGAGGGTAAGTACCCTCAAGCCCAATCACCAGCGTACCGCGCTGCTTGACTTCCTTTAACAGGTCTTCTGCATGGGCATTAACGAAGATACCGAGTGCCAGAGCCAGGCTTACAAACGTGAAATAACGACGCAGAGCGGTTCTCATGTTCTTATTCCATAATGTAAGGATCTAGAACTATAAGATTACACAAGTGGGCTAATAAAATAGCTTCCGGCGCTATAGATATAGCAAAAAGCTTTAATCAGGAGATTAGCGTGCGGCTGATCAGGTGCAGCCGCAGCGGGAGAAGTACCGTTTAACTCAAGAGCAATCAGCCAAGATTGGCTTCCAGCTCAACGGCTTCCTCAGTCTCTTCCGAGATTTTCTGTCTGATGCCGCGCGCCAGTTCGAGAAAATCGTCACGCTGCATGTCCAGCGATGCCAGAGCACATTCCAGGTCTTGCTTAACTGTCATTTCCGCTTGATCAAGCGACATAATGCAACCTCAGTCCTTTTCCTGTTTGGATATACAGTATTCCAAGCGAAGCGGTACGACAAGCAAAAACAGGATAGACGGTCTTCGGTTTTTTAACTGTGCGAGTCTTCGCACTCCTATTTCTGGTACGGCGCAGCAGGTCAAAAGGGCGTTGATCAAACCATGAGCCGTAGTCGCTGTCTTGCATAAAAGCCGTCCCATAAAATCTGCGGAGAGACAGTACGATGTCATTCAGAGCAAGACCTGTTCATGAACGTAGAGGACTGCTCAGAGCAACTCTGCTGGTCAGTGCCCAGTTGTTACTAATGGGGATAGAGCCAGCGAGGGCCCAGGAATCTTGGGATTCGGGGGACGGTGGCGTTTCAACGTTCTATCGGTGGGATAAATCTATTCCAACCGCTGCAGGTGAGTTGCTGCGCAGTGAGCCACTTCCCCCACAAAATCGGTTGGAGGATGCAGAAGGGCAGTTTCGTATTCTTTACACGTCAGTGAGCGGTCTGGACAGCTCGCCCATTACGGTCTCTGGTCAGTTGTTCGTTCCCAAAGGGCAACCGCCTGAGGGAGGGTGGCCGTTGCTGGCGTGGGCTCATGGAACGGTAGGCGTAGCCGATGTCTGCGCGCCGTCCTGGAATGAAGCACCAACCGTTTACAAAGATTACTTGAATCGCTGGCTTAAGCAGGGTTACGCCATTGTCGCGACGGATTATGAGGGGCTTGGCACGCCCGGTTTGCATCCCTACCTGACCAAGCGCTCCGAGGCCTACGGTGTGCTCGATAGTATCCGCGCCGTTACGGATGGACGATATCCCATCGCCAACAAGGTGATCGTAGCAGGACAGTCACAAGGGGGCGGAGCGGCCTTTGCGACGGCCGGATTTGCCAAGGAGTATGCGCCGGAGCTGGATATCAAGGGCACGATAGTCACAGGTATACCGTATCTGACGGAAAGAACGATGACCGTCTCGGGGGTAGATCCTAACCAGGTGGATCCCGGCATTGCCTATATGCTTTACGTAGCGCTGGTTGCCCATCAGAGGCAGCCAGTAACCGATGCTTCGACGCTGTTTACGCCAAAAGCCATGCCGTTATTCGAAAAGGCCGCCCGCTTGTGTGTGGGCACCTTGGCACGAGAGGTCATGCAGGCTGGCCTCACTCAGGCTAATACGGTTCAACCCGAGGCGGTAAAGACGATGGCCAAGATTCTTTTGCCTCAATATCGCTTCAATACCTTGAAGCTGGACCAGCCCTTGTTTGTCGGAACCGGCGATGCGGACCGGGATGTTCGCCCAGAGGGGCAGCAGCTACTGGTTCGGGAGGCCTGCAATGCCGGTACGACAATTGAGGCTCATGTATATAAGGGCGAAAGCCACTCAGGGGCTTGGCTGGTCTCTCAAAAGGATGCATTGAGCTTTGCTCACAAAGTCATGACAGACGAGCCCATTGTCTCTACATGCCCTGCCAAAAGCACAACCTCTTCCTAAATTACGACCTGTTTTTATCCAATAACGGCATCAGGTCTTCTGCTTATGAAATTAGTTTTCATGATCAATTGATAAAACCTCGCTTCGGTGTATGTTGCTTTCAAAAAGCCAGGCAGGGGAATCGCCGTGAAGCCTCACCATGCTGCATCTGAACAAGTCAATGGACTCGGAAAGGGTCTCGGTTCGTTAGCGGGTACTGTCTCTACCCAAGAAGTTGCCGCCTCGGGGTGGGATATCTTGAAGGAGGACGTGAGTCTGCCTGTTGCGGTACTGCGGGAGCAGCGTATCGAGCATAACCTGCAGTGGATGAAGCAGTTTATGGAGCGATACGGCGTACAGCTTGCGCCGCATGGTAAAACCACCATGAGCCCGGCATTGTTCAAGCGGCAAATGGAGGCGGGGGCTTGGGGTATTACGCTCGCCACTGCACCACAGGTTCGCGTAGCGTTTACCCACGGGATACGGCGTGTGCTAATGGCCAATCAGCTGGTTGGCAAAGCCAATATGGCCCTGATTGCCGATCTGCAAGAGGCCGATCCCGGTTTCAGCTTTTGCTGTGTAGTTGATTCTCCTCAGAACATCGAAAGCCTGGGGCGTTACTTCAGCGGGAGAGGTCAGCGCCTCAGGGTTCTACTCGAATACGGCGTATCAGGTGGACGAACTGGGGTACGTAATGAGGAGCAGGAAAAGGCAGTGCGAGACGCCATTTCACACTGGCCACACGCATTGGCCCTGGTAGGGGTTGAGGTCTACGAGGGAGTCTTGAAAGAGGAGGCCGAAATCCGTGATTTTCTTAAGCAAACCGTAGCAAGGACGCGTGCCATAGCTGATGAAAGCGGGTTTGCCGAGCCTCGCATTATCCTGTCAGGCGCTGGGTCTGCCTGGTTCGATCTGGTTGCCGAGGAGTTTGCGCTACCTCAGACGGGGCTGCCTTTGGATATTGTGTTACGCCCCGGCTGCTATCTCACCCATGACGTAGGTATCTACAAAGCGGCCGAGGCACGTATTCAGGCCAATAACCCTGTTGCACAAGAGATGCAGCGTAGCCTTCTGCCCGCCCTGCAGCTGTGGGCCTATGTACAATCACGACCCGAGCCGGGTCGCGCCATCATTGCACTGGGCAAGCGTGATGCGGCGTTCGATGCCGGTTTCCCTGTTCCCACGCTGCATTTTCGGCCCGGTCATTCCGCCTCTCCAATGGAGGCGCCTGTAGCCTGGAAGATCAGCGCCATGATGGATCAGCATGCCTTTATGGACGTACCACCCGAGGCGGATCTGCAGGTAGGGGACATGCTGTGTTTCGATATTTCTCATCCATGTCTCACGTTCGATAAATGGAAGCAGCTCCTCCTGGTAGATGAGCAATACCGTGTCACCGGAGCCGTCGCTACTTATTTCTAACAATGACGTTATGCCGTCCAGCCATGGACGGATTCAGGCACGAGGAATGCTCGATGACGCCTTCTACCGGGTTCTGGCTTCTGATCTATGCCGTAGTGGCCATCATTGCGTTGATTGTCTTGATTGCGCGGTATCGGTTGAATCCCTTTATCGTGATTACCCTGGTATCGGTAGGACTGGCTCTGGTCGCCGGTATGCCAGCCAATACGATTGTTGCTTCTTATGAGGCCGGCGTCGGTAAGACGCTTGGGCATATCGCCCTGGTCGTGGCATTGGGCACCATGCTCGGCAAGATGATGGCCGAGTCAGGCGGCGCAGAGCAGGTCGCTCGTACCCTGATTGCCAGGTTCGGTGAGCGCAATGCCCATTGGGCGATGGTCTGCATTGCCTTTCTCGTGGGGCTGCCCCTGTTTTTTGAAGTGGGCTTCGTGCTGCTGGTTCCTATCGCCTTTACCGTGGCCCGCCGTGTAGGTGTCTCTATCCTGATGGTAGGCCTGCCCATGGTCGCGGGGTTGTCGGTTGTGCATGCGCTCGTTCCGCCGCATCCTGCTGCCATGCTGGCCGTGCAGTCCTATCATGCCTCGGTAGGGCAGACGCTCTTCTATGCGGTTCTCGTAGGTATTCCGACGGCTATTCTTGCTGGACCGGTCTACGCCAGGTTCATCGTTCCAAAGATTCAGTTACCTGCCGAAAATCCACTGGCCGAGCAGTTTACCGAGCGTGAGCCTCGTAAACAGCTGCCTGGTTTTGGCGTCACGATCGGTACGATTATCCTGCCCGTTGTGCTGATGTTGATGGGTGGCTGGGCCAACCTGATTTCAACGCCGGGCAGCGCCTTCAATCAGTTTCTGCAATTTATCGGCAACTCCGTGATTGCACTGCTGGTTGCCACATTGGTGAGTTTTTGGACGTTAGGGCTGGCTCAAGGCTTCAACCGCGATGCGATCCTGAAATTTACCAATGAATGCCTGGCTCCAACGGCCACGATCACATTACTGGTAGGCGCTGGTGGAGGGCTCAACCGAATCCTTATCGATGCCGGTGTAACCACTGAAATCGTTGGACTGGCCCGGGAATTCAACCTGTCACCCCTGATGATGGGGTGGCTTTTTGCTGCGCTGATGCGCATTGCCACCGGCTCGGCCACGGTCGCCATGACCACGGCTTCAGGCATCGTCGCGCCTGTTGCGCTAGGGTTAGGCTATCCACACCCTGAACTGCTGGTTCTGGCTACCGGGGCAGGGTCGGTCATCTTTTCCCATGTAAATGACGGCGGGTTCTGGTTGATCAAAGAGTATTTCAACATGACGGTAACCCAGACGTTCAAGACGTGGACCGTATTGGAAACCTTGATTTCCATCATCGCCTTTCTTCTGACATTAGCGTTGGCGGCTGTACTGTAATGGACATTCTTTATCAAATCCGTGCACGTCTCGAGCATATGAGTGCAGGCGAACAACGTATCGCTCGCCTGATCCTGGAGGACGTGCCGTTCGCAGCCAGCGCCAGCCTGGACGAGCTGGCGACACGGGCTGAGGTCAGTAGTGCGACCTTGTCCCGCTTTGCCCGCAGCGCAGGGTGCAAGGACCTTCGGGACCTGCGCTTGCAGCTGGCTCAGGCCAGCGGTGTTGGAGCGCGGTTTCTGGGCCGAACACACGCACCGGAGCATTCTGCATTCTTTGGCAATATCGTCAGTGACATTGAAACAACGCTTCGCCAGCATCTGGCCTGTTTCGATGAGCAAACCTTTGCACGGGCCGTTGCACTTGTTCACGAGGCGCGCATGGTTTACGCCTTTGGTATGGGCGGTTGCTCCACGATCTTTTCGGATGAACTGCAATACCGGCTGGTTCGGCTGGGTTACCCCATCGCGGCTTATCACGATCCGGTTCTGATGCGCCTGACGGCTGCCACGTTGGGCCAGGATCAGGTAGTGATTGCCTGCTCGATGACGGGCATAACCCCCGAACTTGTCGAGTCGCTGCAGCTGGCCAAGGGGTACGGCGCTCGCATTCTGGCCATTGCACCTGAAGCATCGCCGGTTGCCCAACTGGCTGATGTCGTACTGCCGCTGTTTCTGGCTGAAACAGACTTTATCTATAAACCTACCGCCGCCCGCTACGGAATGATGCTCGCCGTGGATATTCTGGCTACCGAGCTGGCATTGAGCGCACCTGAAGCGAATCAGGAACGCTTGCGGCGCATCAAGCTCGCCATGGACGACTACCGTGGCGGCGATGAGCGATTGCCGCTGGGAGACTAGCAATGCCAACCTACGATGCTCTTATCCGCAATGCACAGGTGATCGATGGCAGCAACTCGCCGGGTTATCAGGCGGATATCGCTATACAGAACGGCCGAATAGAACAGATAGGACGCATAAGTGGGGCAACGGCAACCCATGAGGTTGACGCCGCGGGGAGGGTGCTTGCACCGGGCTTCATTGATGTTCATACCCATGACGATACCGTGGTGATCCGTCAACTGGAGATGCTGCCCAAGCTAAGCCAGGGTGTAACGACTGTTATCGTAGGCAACTGCGGCATCAGCGCTTCTCCCGTCAGTCTACGGGGCGAGCCGCCAGACCCAATGAACCTGTTGGGGCCAGCATCTGCCTTTGCCTATCCGACGTTCGCCGATTACAAGTCAGCCGTCGAACAGGCGCGTCCAGGGGTAAACGTTGCTGCCCTCGTTGGGCATACAGCATTGCGCAGCAACCATATGGATAACCTTTATCGTACGGCAACGCCTGATGAAATTACTGCCATGCGGGCTCAGTTGCGTGAGAGTCTGGAGCAAGGTGCGCTGGGGCTTTCCACAGGGCTCGCTTATGCCTCGGCCTATGACGCAAGTACCGACGAAGTAATGGAACTGGCCTCAGAGCTGGACGCCTACGGAGCGGTATACACCACACATTTGCGTAGCGAATTCGAGCCTGTACTAGAGGCCTTGGACGAAGCGTTTCGTATCGGTCGTCATGCGAAGGCGCCCGTTATCGTCTCGCACCTCAAATGTGCCGGTGCAGGCAATTGGGGACGTAGTCCACAGCTTCTGGCGGCGCTGGAGCAAGCTGCACGGGATCATCCAGTTGGGTGTGATTGCTATCCTTATTCAGCCAGTTCCTCAACGCTGGATCTCAAGCAGGTAACAGCTGATTTTCGCATCACCATTACCTGGTCTACACCCTATCCTGACGTGAGCGGCCGCGACCTGAACGACATTGCAGAGGAGTGGGGCGTATCGCTACTGGATGCTGCCAAACGCCTGCAACCGGCCGGGGCAGTGTATTACGGAATGGATGAAAACGATGTGAGGCGCATTCTGGCTCATCCGCTATCAATGATCGGGTCGGACGGCCTACCCGAAGACCCATTCCCGCACCCTCGCTTGTGGGGTGCCTTTCCGCGAGTGCTGGGACATTACAGTCGCGACGTGGCCCTGTTTCCCCTGCATACCGCGGTATACAAGATGACCGGGCTTTCAGCGGCCCGTTTTGGGCTCTACAAGCGCGGATTAATCAAGGAAGGCTATTGGGCGGATCTGGTCTTGTTCGATCCCAAAACTGTACATGCCGCCGCCGATTTCAAAACGCCCAAGGTTGTCGCAGAGGGGATCGATGCTGTCTGGGTAAATGGAATCCTGTCGTATTCAGCTAAACAACTGACTCCCCATAGAAACGGTCGCTTCCTTTCCCGGCAAGGCGACCTGCGTACACACTTTAATTAGGAGGATGACATGTCAATCAAACGTTACGGTGTTGAGGGTGGTAGCGGGACAGGCGGGCAGCACCTGCCGTTTGCGCGCGCTGTTGAGGCTGATGGATGGCTCTACGTCTCGGGCCAGACCCCTATGGTCAACGGAGAAGTGGTCGAAGGCGGCATCGTCACTCAAACGCGCCAATGCCTGGATAACGTCATGGCCATTCTCAAGGAAGCCGGCTACGGCCCGGAACATGTGGTGCGTTGCGGTGTATGGCTGGATGATCCTCGTGACTTCATGTCTTTCAACAGGATCTTCAAGGAATATTTTGGCGAGCATCCGCCTGCACGCGCCTGTGTAGTGTCGAGCATGGTGATTGACTGCAAAGTCGAAGTGGATTGCGTTGCTTACCAAAAACCGGAATAAGGCTTCCGCTCCTGGGTCAGAGTGTTTGATCGCTCTGACTATAGGGATTCCATCATCATGCGTATGTTTTTTGCGTTGCCGTGCCCAGCCTCTGTGGTTGCACGTGTAGTCGCCTGGCGAAAGGAGCAGGGCATGGATGGGCGCCTGGTTTCTCCTGAAAATCTCCACATGACACTGGCTTTTCTAGGTGAAATTCCAGAAGAACAGATAGACGCGTTTATGGCTCTAGGCGATCACATACGCTTTGAGCCATGTACGGTCGTGCTTGATCGCGTCGAGCGTTGGCATCAGGGGCTTATCAGCATGATTGCATCCAAGACGCCAGTGCCGCTGGTTTCGCTGGTTGACGATCTAAACCTGGGACTGAAAAGTTTGGGCGTTCCGCTGGATCGCAGACCCTTTGTCCCACACCTGACGGCTGCACGTAAAAGCCGCTATCGGCCAAATGGACTCTTGTCATTGGCATGGCCAGTAGAGCGCTTTGCCTTGTTTGTATCGGAAAGCAGCCAGGGAAGCGTGCAATACAGAGCTTTAAAAGAATGGACAGTAGCTGAAGGCAGTCCGGGAGAATAGGGCGGTGATAGCTGCCGCCCATTACGCATTTTACTTTTTATGTAAACTTTATCTATTGCTGCTGCTTGGCGAATATTTAAGCCTGGACATACTTGCTGAATACAGCGCTGTAGTCATGGGTCATATAAGTCTCCAGCATCAATGTATTGAGCGTATCCAAGGTACCTGTGTATTGCTGGGTTATGTGTTCAGGCGATGCTGGGTTAGCAATCTTGTACATGGAGGCCGTCACATCCAGTACTTTTAGTGCATTGGCACGCTTGAGTTCTTCCAGGTGCTGAATCTTGCTGATCCCGATCAGAGACTTGTAGATGTCTTTGACTTGTTCAAGAAAGGTCTTTTTGATATCGATGCTGAAGGGTTTGCCGCCTATGACGAATTTCAGCTCGACATCTAGATCCACCGTGCCGGCCGTTTCAATCATGACGCTCTGAATACGCTCGCTGAGGTAATCGTAGCGTTTGATAGTGCGCTTGGAGGATACCGCAGATTCGCCGTCCACATGAATCAACGCCAGATTGGTAAAGCAATATTCATCCTTTTTCGATTTGATCAGAAAGAAAATCTTTTCACAGTCCTCGTGAAAGAGATAGTCGTCCGCATCGACCTTGTCGAAGTCTGCCGGTTTGATAATTGACCCGATGTCGCTTAGTCCCAAAGCATCTGCTGCAAATCGTTTGAACATACCAGGCTTTCCTTGAGTGACAGAATAAGGCGCAACATCGAGGCTGCACGCACGCAGAAAAAGGTTTACTGAACATGCAAAGTGAATTTCAGTTGGGCAGTTGTATCAGGCAGTGAAAAAAAGACAAGGCGTAGGAAGGTTCATTAACGAGGCAAGAAAATCTGTCTTGGCTTAACCGGATCCAGATGAAGGTTTAGGACCCAAAACCCATGAAGGGGATAGAGGCGTCAGTGCTTGCTAATATCTAATTTAACATAATATACATTATGTGAAGTTATGTATTCTGGATATGGAGCCATGGGGCAGCGCCTTGAACGCTGCGAAACCCCATATGAGCTTTTTTAGCTTTTTATGGCTCACTTCTTTATTGATCTTTCAGGCGCCGCTGTTTACCAGACGCCGCTCGCTCCTGGTTAATGGCGTTGTAGTAAATGTCTTGCGTTGTACTCGCCTTGGCGTGGCCAAGATCTTCCTGCAGGTGTTTGAGTGGTCTGCTGGGTGCATCGTAGGTTGCGCTGGTGTGGCGTAACCAATGGGCGCTGGCTGCACGCAGATTGGATACTTCGTCCTCGCTGCGACCTTCCTGTTTCATTCGTACAAGCGCCGTGTCGAAGCATTCCTGTACCAGGTTGCGAATCTGCCGATCGGTCAGGCCGCCTTGCCCGTTGTGTTTGGTCAGCAGCGGCGCAGGATCTCCGGCATATGGCAGCGGCGTCAGATTGCGGAAGGCCCGGTAGCGCTTGAGATAGACCAGCATGTCATCACTGACCGAGATACGACGCTCCTTGTTGCCCTTGCCGATTGCAACGTACCACCAAGAACCGTCAGGATCTTTCTGAAAGGCGTCCATGGTGGGAGACCAGCCGGGCCGCCCGGAAAGTTCGGAGATTCGCAGGTAGAGTGAAAACAGGGTCGCTATGATAAAGAGTGTACGCTCGTGCTTTTCAGGCTCCTCTGCAGCCATCCATTCCGCTGTTTCGATAACGAACTCCCATTGAAGGCGGTCAAGGACCTTGCCGCTGACAGCCTTGGCTTTCTTTTGAAAGAAGCGGCTCTTTTGCTTGATTGCCCGAAAGGGATTACCCACCAACACGTCCTGATCATTGAGGTAATCATAGAATGAGCTGCAGATTGCAAAGACTTGCTTGAGCGTACCCTGAGCCATTTCATAGCGTTCTGGGGTAGTGTCATCGTCGTCTCCTGTTTCGGCAGCAAGCTTGCGTGAGGCTTTATCACCCTGAATCCCAAAGGGGCGCCACAACGGATTGGGCTCCATGCTGCCATCTTTCAGAATGAAGCGGCGACGAACAGAGGTGCCCACCCAGTCCTCGTCAGGCTCCTGACTGAATGCCAGGAACGCCTCGGCATCCTGACGGCGGAGCGAAAGGATAGACCTCCCTTCCTTGATCCAGCTCCATAGAAGGAGACGCTCAACTTGGGTGCGATAGGCTTTGAATGTCGTTTCCCATCCGGCATAAGAGCGCAGAAATTCACGCACATGAAAATAATCGTCTTTAGCCGGAATACTAGGCTCAAACCTTTTCAGGTAATTCAGGATAGACGTATGTTCTGCCTCATAAGACGTAGCGTTAAGCCCAAGAAAACTGGCATAAGTATCAAATAAAGGCTGGGGTTTAGACGAGAAAAGCATCGAAATAACACTGAAAAGGCAGGTTTTTTAGTATACCAACTTCCGATTATGGACGTAATCGGAAATTAGCTTATTTATAGGATTTTATAGAAGACACAAGTACTTACGAAAGCCGTCTCGTGCCGCTTCCAACGAACCGTTAAAGAACTAAGCTGTGTGAGATTGATCTCATTTTTATAGGCAAATGCCGTTCAGCTTTAAAGGTGGCTCGCCGTGGACTGGTTAGGTATTCATTTTCTCACAGATCTTCAGCAATCCGGCCTTTCGCCTGTCGAGCATAGCCACACTTCTCTATTGGTTGTCTTTTCCTATCTGATTGCAACTGCCGCCGGTTATACCGCGCTGAGTCTTGCTGATGTTGCGGTCGCGGATGATCGCCGAACGCGCATGCTGTGGCGCTGGATCGGTGCCTTTTGTTTGGGCGGCGGTATCTGGTCGATGCACTTCCTCGCCATGATGGCGTTCGTCATGCCGATCCCGGTGTATTACGACCATCGCCTTACAGCCCTTTCGCTGGTCATCGCTATCATGGCGTCCTTGCTGGCCATGGTCATGATTGGTCGCCCTGCTCTTACCGCCAAGCAATATATCGGCGCGGCGATCAGTATTGGCTTGGGGGTTACAGCCATGCATTACATCGGTATGGCCGCCATGCAATCTGCTGCGACGGCCTACTATGATCCCTGGCTATTCGTGCTTTCTATTGTGGTATCGATGTTGGCCAGCCTCGGATCGATGATGTTGATCTTGAAGCTACGCCAGCCGGACAACCCTGCTCCGCTCAAGTTGAAACTGGCGGCGAGTCTGGCGCTGGGTGCAGGTATTATCTCTATGCATTTCAGTGGTATGGCGGCCGTTACCTTTACCCTCCCCGCCGGCTCGACGTTTGACCCTGGTGCGCACGTTGACAATCACTCACCTTACCTAGGCATAGCGACGGCCTTCATTTCGCTGATTATTATCAGCTGCAGCCTGGTTGCGGTATGGGCAGGAAAGAAGCTGGAAAGCCAGCGTCGAGATCTTGAACGGGTCAACGCCCTGCTCCACGAACTCGATAGCACACAGGCTTCACTCCATAACATCGCTCATTTCGACGCCCTTACAGGTCTGCACAATCGCTATTCCTTCAACAAGGAAATCCAGATGCGGTTGGATGAACATGCGGCCCAAGGCACTTCCATGGCACTGCTGTTTCTGGATTTGGACAATTTCAAGCGGATCAATGATTCATTAGGTCATGATGCCGGTGATGAGCTGTTGCGTGTTGTGGCTCAGCGCCTGAAAAGTGCCCTGCGTGAGCGAGACCTGATTGCACGCCTAGGCGGTGATGAATTCTGCATTCTTGCCAACGTTGAAGAGAATTATGAGGCCGAGCTGTTGGGGCGCCGCATCCTGCAAAAGATGAAAGAGCCTATTATCCTGGCCGGCCGAAAGATGGTTATAACCACGTCCATTGGGGCCAGCCTCTTCCCGCAGGATGCAACGACCGGTGAAGATCTCATGAAGCATGCCGATCTGGCCTTGTACAAATCCAAGGCTAATGGTCGCAACATGCTGTATTTCTTTCAGGAGCAGCTCAGGAGCAAAGCGTCTCTTGAGCTAAAGATGGAGGAAGAACTACGACAGGCGTTGAGTCGTAATAATCTGACCGTGTATTACCAGCCCGTCTTTGACTTGAGTAGCGGCAAGGTTTGCCACGTAGAGGCATTGGTGCGTTGGCAGCACCCGGAACAAGGTCTCCTGCTGCCCGGTAACTTTATTGATATTGCGATAGCAAACGGGTTTATTGCCGATATTGACCGTTGGGTGGTTCGCCGAGCCTGTCGTGATATCAAGAAACTGCATCGGCAAGGCTTTAAGATTGGAGTTGCGGTCAACTGCTGTGTACGCAGCCTGGAGCGTGAAACGCTCGTATCCGACGTTCAGGAAGCCTTGAGTCAGGCGCGTCTGGAGCCCCAGTTTCTCGAACTTGAAGTAACCGAAAACGCGCTAATGGCTAACATCGACCAAGTTATCGGGCAGCTAAGGCAGCTGCGTGAGCTTGGCGTGCGGTTGTCCATTGACGACTTTGGTACAGGTTACTCATCACTGGCGTATCTGAGTCAGCTTCCCTTGGATGCCATCAAGGTGGACCGCTCGTTCATTCAGGATATTCCCAACAATGCGCGGGATCTTGATCTGGCGGAAGCCATTATTGCCATGGGACATAAATTGCATTTGAAAGTCATTGCCGAAGGCGTGGAAACCCAGCAACAGATTACCTTTCTGATCGATAACCAGTGCGACCTAGCCCAGGGGTTTCTACCCAGCCGCCCTCTTCCCTTCGAAAAACTTCAGGCGTTCTTGCTTGATGAGATAGGTAACAACGCATTTTCCCAGTCTCACCTCGCCTGAAATGACAAGGCCTGCTTTCAAGCAGGCCTTGTCATTTTAGTTTCTGATTACGCGCGGCCAGTATCTGCACGTGCATAACCGTTACCGATATCGGCTCGCATATCAGCCGGTGTTTCAAAGTCACTTGCGGCACCACGCATGTCGCTTATTGACTTTGGAAAGCCGGATCGATTGCTGTAGTCACGTATAGGCATATGTCGTGGACGGTGGTGGCGCTCTGTGACGCCCCGTGTTGCCATGACATCGACCAACGCGGTAGCCAGCACGACAGCCATCGCGATTTTCACGTTTCCCCGCTTGGGATTATCGGCATTCAGACCGGTCGCCAGTGTAGCGAGATCTAGGGCATCACCCGCTACACGGCTCCAGAGCGCAGGTGTAGGGTTGTCACTCAGCGCGCCGACACCACTGACAATCTCACGCACCCCATAGGCACGAACAATATTCTCCGACCCTTCCATACCCAAGGCGCGGGTCAGTAGCCGTGGAGCAGCTAACTCCAGGAGACCAAGACCCAGGCTGTAAAAGCCGAGGCCACGGGCCAGCTTGTCTGAAGCGCCTAGTGATCGCTGGGGGGATGAAAATTTCTCAAGCATGGTCATAGCCGTCTCCCTCAAGGTTTCAGAACAACCTTGATGCAGTTGTCGAGTTTGTCCCGGAAGGTCTTATACATTTCCGGGCCCTGGTCGAGACTTACCGTATGGGTAATCACGAATGAGGGGTCGATCTGTCCGTCATCGATACGGCGCAGCAGGTCATCCGTCCAACGTTTGACGTGCGTTTGCCCGGTGCGCATGGTAAGTCCCTTATTCATGAGCGCTCCCATGGGAATCTTGTCGACCAATCCGCCGTAAACGCCCGGGATAGATAAAATGCCCGCTGGGCGACAGACATAGATCATCTCGCGTAATACATGAGGACGATCACTCTCCATCATGGTCGCCTGCTTGACCCGATCATAAACGGCATCCAGCGACCGCGTCGCATGGGACTCAAGGCCTACGGCATCAATGCATTTTTCAGGACCCTTACCGCGGGTAAGCTCGTTCAGACGTTCAACCACGCTCTCCTTGTCGAAGTTGATGGTTATCGCCCCGCCCGCTTCTGCCATGAGCAGTCGTTCAGGCACGTTATCGATCATCACGACCTGCTTGGCGCCCAGCAGTATGGCGCTGCGCACACAAAACTGACCCACCGGACCCGCCCCCCAGACCGCTACGGTATCAGTAGGCTGAATGTCACACTGCACCGCAGCTTGCCAACCCGTGGGGAAAATATCACCCAAGAACAGTACCTGTTCGTCCGTAAGCGTGCTTGGAACCTTTACATGGGTAGAATCTGCGAACGGAACACGTACGTACTCGGCCTGCCCGCCTGCGTAACCGCCGGTTAGGTGCGAGTAACCAAAAAGGCCTGCTGTGGAGTGACCAAACACTTTGTCACCCAGGTCTTTACGGCGGTTCGAGCGCTCGCAGACAGAAAAATTACCGCGTTTGCATTGCTCGCATTCGCCACAGGTAATGGTGAATGGCACGACGATGCGATCGCCTACCTTTAGCTCTTTGTTTTCCGAGCCGACCTCAACCACCTCTCCCATGAACTCATGACCCATGACATCGCCGCACTCCATGCCGGGAATGAAATGGTCATAGAGGTGAAGGTCGGAGCCACAAATGGCGCAGCTGGTTGTCTTGATAATAGCGTCGCGTGGGTGTTCGATCTTGGGGTCCGGAACGGTGTCGTAGCGGATATCGTTTTTCCCGTGCCAACAGAGTGCTTTCATGCGCGTTCTTCCAACGTTGGTTGAAAAGTCCCGTCACCAACAGCGTGAAGGTCCCTCCTGTCTGGGACATGGGCGGGCTGTATGAATAAGGCCACTCCCTTGGCAGTGATGCTATTGGGACATCAGAACGCATAGGAAAAGTTCAAAGATTGCCCGGATCCTCAAACCAAACGGTAAGGAATAAAGATGACCTGCTGGTCATTTCCTCTTAAGAAACCTTATAGAGCTACTTTCTAGCTATTAATTGCGGGTAGCGTTCGGTTTCTCAGGAAGCGTACATTGATCATCCTTGCAGCGCTTGGAGCCTTGTGGATGAGGAATCCAGGCCAGTTGCGGGCGAGCGCGCAAAAACAGGCGATAACCCAAATCAAATAACGGCCGCAGCGGCTTCCAGGCAAGAGGTGCTGCCCAACGGCCAAGCCCTGCCGCTCGCCAACTCCAATAGGTTGCATCCAGCCCCTTGACCCATTGCCCGTCGGCAAATCGGGCGTGCAACAGATCCCTGAACTGCTGTGATGACATCTCAGGTGCTGGTGCTTCGAAGGTTGGATCGGCTACGTCTATAAACAACAGGCGTGCAGGGTCAGCATGTCGACGCAGATGTCGAATCTCGCGGGCACACAGCGGACAGTCGCCATCGTAAAACAAGGTGAGCGGCCACGCGGGTTGCATATACTTCTCCAAAGGGTACGCCCTGAAGAGGTCGTACCCTTTCACTCGATCAGATAGGGCTATCGGTAGAGGGTTTTTCCCACAGATTGATTCCCCCTTCAACGGCATACTTATCGATTTCTGCCAGCTCCTCTGCGCTAAAGGACAGATTGCTCAAGGCTCCGATATTTTCCTGCAACTGTTCCGGACGACTCGCCCCAATCAGAGCCGAGGTGACACGCGAATCGCGTAGTATCCAGGCCAGGGCAAGCTGAGCCAGACTCTGACCGCGACGCTGGGCAATCTCGTTCAGTGCGCGCGCCCGTGTGATGTTGTCATCGGACAGGTGCTCCGGTCGCAAGGAGGCACCACCGGGACGGTTCACCCGTGCATCCTCCGGTACGCCATTGAGGTATTTGCCGGTCAGCAAGCCTTGGGCCAGCGGTGTAAATGCGATGACGCCTGCACCGACCTTATCAGTTGCATCCAGCAGGTCTTTTTCGATCCAGCGATTGAACAGGTTGTAGGAAGGCTGATGGATGACAAGAGGAACCTTCCACTCCTTGAGCAGCGCCGCCATCTCGCGTGTCTTGCCAGCCGAATAGGATGATATGCCAATGTATAGAGCCTTACCCTGCTGCACGGCCGTAGCCAATGCACTGGCGGTTTCCTCAAGTGGTGTGTTGGCATCGAAGCGGTGGGAGTAAAAGATGTCGACGTAATCCAGCCCCATACGCTTCAAGCTCTGATCAAGGCTTGCCAGGACGTATTTGCGTGAGCCGCCGCCCTGTCCATAAGGCCCTGGCCACATATCCCAGCCGGCTTTGCTGGAGATGATCAGCTCGTCCCGATAGAGCTTGAAGTCTTCCCGCAGGATTCGGCCGAAGTTGGTTTCGGCGCTGCCGTAGGGAGGACCATAGTTATTGGCCAGATCGAAATGGTTGATGCCAAAGTCGAACGCAGTACGCAACAGGGCCCGCTGGTTTTCAAGGGGTGTGGTGTCACCGAAGTTGTGCCACAAGCCCAAGGACAGCGCGGGCAGGACCAGACCACTCTTGCCTACCCGACGGTAAGGCATGGATTCGTATCGGTTGATGGCTGCCGTGTAGCTCAAGGCATTCTCCTCTTTTCTGTTGTGCTTATGTTTAGGTCTGCAACTGTTATACGACAACATTACTATCTAGCAAAAGTGCTTCTACATTCCGCAGGCTTGAATGAGAAATTGTCGAAAGGCTTCTGCTGCCGTTGGGAGTTCGGTATCCGGCTTCCAGATCAGCCCGAGCTCCATAGGCGGAACGGCATCATTGAGCGGGCGGACCTCGATCTTCTTACCTTCAAGCGACCAGGTGCGAAACACCATGTCCGACAGGATGGTCACGCCAAATCCATGGGCAACCAAGCCACGTACAGACTCCATGGAGGATGTTCGAAACGCGACCCTTGGTTCCAGACCGCGTGCCTGCCAGTAGCGCTGAGTCGAGGCTTCGCCCTCTTCGACCGTCCCGAGGATGTAGGCATGCTCTGCCACATCCTTGAGGGTAATGTCGGGTTTGGTCATCAGCGGGTGGTGACTGGCCAGCCAGAGCTGGCGGCGTGATCGGATCAGAACATAATGCTCGAAACGGTCAATGGCCTCGCTGTTGGATACAATGATCAGACCAAGATCCAGGCGTCCTTCCAGAACAGCCTGCTCGATGCTGGGCCGATCCATGTCGACCAGATCAATATCCACCTGTGGATAGCTGCGCTTGAAGCGAGCCAGCAGGCTGGGCAGAAAATACCCTAGCACTGCATAAGTGGCTCCTACGCGTACCACCCCTTCCTGGGTATGGCTCAAAAACAGGGGTTCTTTGAGCGCGTCATTCAATGTATCGAGAATGTGCCGGGCATGCTGCAGGAACCGGTGTCCTTCTGCTGTCAGAGCAACCCCGTAGGGCTGTCGCTCAAACAGATTGACCCCCAGATTTTCCTCCAGTTGAGCCACTGCTGAGGTAATCGCGGACTGGGAAACATGGACATCCAATGCCGCCTGGGAGAAACGGCCCGTGGTGGCAGCCGCCACAAAGTAGCGTAGTTGACGCATCGAAATATCTTTGGAGCTGGCCATCTGATTTTCGAATACCTGAGTGCGGTTTTTAGAATTTTACGTTACCTGTACCCCTTCCTACACTCAAAAGCAAATGGGGCTTCGCTCGCCCCGATCCTGATGACAAAAACAATAAATCGAGGAGTAGCGAATGAGTGCAGCCAACAAGACGTTGGATGAAAAGTACACGTTGGAAAGCGGGCGTATCCTGCTAACCGGTATCCAGGCGCTCGTTCGCCTACCCTTGATGCAACGGCAACGTGATCTTGCAGCAGGTTTGAATACTGCTGGGTTCATCTCGGGCTACCGTGGCTCGCCACTGGGCGGCCTGGACCAGGCTTTATGGAAGGCTCAGAGCCATCTCAAACAGCATCACGTTGTCTTTCAGCCCGGCCTGAACGAAGACCTGGCCGCTACGGCCGTCTGGGGATCACAGCAGGTCAACCTCTTCCAGGGTGCGCAATACGACGGCGTGTTTGGCATGTGGTATGGCAAAGGTCCAGGTGTTGATCGCTGTGGCGATGTCTTCCGCCATGCCAACGCAGCAGGCTCTTCGCGCTTTGGGGGCGTGCTGGTCATCGCTGGTGACGACCATGGCGCTCGTTCTTCTACGCTGCCCCACCAGACCGAGCACATCTTCAAAGCTGTGATGATGCCCGTGTTGTCTCCCTCCGGGGTGCAGGAATACCTCGATTTTGGTTTGCATGGCTGGGCCATGTCCCGCTATTCAGGCTGTTGGGTGGCCATGAAAGCCATTTCGGAAACCGTGGAAAGTGGCGCGGTGGTCGATGTCGACCCGCTTCGTGTACAGCCCAAGGTGCCTACCTATGAGCTCCCGGCGGATGGTCTCAACATCCGCTGGCCCGATCCGCCACTGGTGCAAGAGAAGCGCTTGCTGGAGCATAAGCTCTATGCCGCCCTCGCCTATGCGCGGGCCAACGGGCTCGACCGCATCACCCATGATTCTCCCAATGCCCGCATCGGTATCATCACGTCAGGCAAGTCGTATCTGGAAGTCTGCCAAGCCCTGAAGATTCTGGGTATCGACGAAGACATGGCCCGGCAGATCGGCTTGCGCGTATACAAGGTGGGCATGGTCTGGCCCCTGGAAGCCGAAGGCGTCCGGCATTTTGCCGACGGGCTGGAAGAAATCATCGTGGTGGAAGAAAAACGCCAGTTGATCGAATACCAGCTCAAAGAAGAGCTGTACAACTGGCGCGAGGATGTCCGCCCCCGCATCGTGGGCAAGTTTGACGACAAGGGCGAATGGTCACTGCCCCATACGGACTGGCTGCTCCCGGCCACCAGTGACTTGACCCCAGCGCAGATTGCCCGTGCGTTGGCCAAGCGCATCCTGCAACGCCAGTCCAATGGCCTGCTGCAGATGCGCCTGGCGGTGTTGGATGCTCAGTTGGCGGCTAAAGGCGGACTGGTCACCAAGATGGCGCGGATGCCCCATTACTGCCCTGGCTGTCCACACAACACTTCTACTCAGCTCCCGGAAGGCAGTCGCGCACTGGCCGGGATCGGTTGTCACTACATGGCAACCTGGATCTACCCTGAGCACACCCAGACATTCAGCCAGATGGGTGGTGAAGGTGTTGCCTGGGTAGGACAGGCACCGTTTACCCAGACAAAGCATGTATTTGCGAACCTGGGCGATGGGACTTATTTCCACTCAGGGCTTCTAGCCATTCGCGCATCGGTCGCCGCGAAAGTACCGATTACCTACAAGATTCTCTACAACGATGCCGTGGCCATGACAGGCGGCCAACCGGTGGACGGTACCTTGACCGTGCCGCAGATTTCACAACAGCTACGTGCTGAAGGTATCGAGCGCATCGTGGTCGTTACGGATGACCCGGACAAATACAAGCCAGTCAAAGGGCTTGCCGAGAATGTACCAATCAAACACCGTGACGAGCTGGACGCTGTGCAGCGTGAGCTGCGAGAGCACCCGGGCGCATCCGTCATCATCTACGACCAGACCTGTGCCGCCGAGAAGCGGCGTCGCCGCAAGCGTGGTGCCTATCCTGATCCTGCTCGTCGCGTTGTGATCAACGAGGCCGTGTGTGAAAACTGCGGTGATTGCAGCAGCAAGTCCAATTGCATGTCCGTGGCTTCGGTCGAGACTGAGTTCGGACGCAAGCGCGAGATCGACCAATCCGCTTGCAACAAGGATTTCAGTTGTCTTTCAGGTTTCTGCCCGAGCTTTGTCACGGTGGAAGGCGGAAAGCTGCGCAAGGCCAAGGCGCTGGCGGAAGACCCTTCCGATAGCTGGGATCTGCCTGAGCCTGTACTGGCCTCGGTCAGTGAGCCTTACAGCATTCTGGTAACCGGTGTGGGCGGTACAGGAGTCGTCACGATCGGTGCCCTGCTGAGCATGGCGGCTTATCTTGAAAGCAAGGGAGTGCTGACGCTGGACATGGCTGGGTTGGCGCAGAAAGGTGGCGCAGTGTGGACCCATGTCCGTATCGCCGAGCGGCAGGAGCAGCTCTTTGCACCCCACATTGCCGAAGGTGAAACCAACCTGTTGTTAGGTGGCGATCTCATCGTCAGTGCCAATGCCGAGACGCTTGATAAGCTTCGCCAGGGCGTCACCCATGCGCTCGTCAACAGCCAGGAAAGCGTAACCAGCCACTTTGTTCGCACCTTTGCCCATCAGGCAAACAGTGGCGATGTTCACACCCATCCTGATCCTCAATTCCAGTCTACGGACATGGCCGCTCAGATCGCCGAAGCCGTAGGAACGGATCGTGCCTTTTTCCTCAATGCCAGCCGTATCGCCACTGCGTTGATGGGGGATTCGATTGCAACCAACACCTTCCTGATGGGAGTGGCCTATCAGAAAGGTTGGCTGCCGGTTAGCCAGGACTCGCTATTCCAGGCGATCGAAATGAATGGCGCTGCCGTCGAGCTGAACAAAAAAGCCTTCATCTGGGGTCGTCGAACTGCCGTTGACCAAGCGCGGGTCGAGCAGAAGGTCAAGGAAGGCTCCGTTGTTACCGCATCTCACCAGTTATCCAAAACCCTTGAAGAAGTGATTCTGCGGCGTGTGGATGACCTGACGGCGTACCAGAACACCGCCTATGCCGAGCGCTACCTCGCGCGTCTTGAAAAGATCAAGGCGGCTGATACTGCCCTGATGGGACAAGCCGGAGAGTTGAGTGAGGCGGTTGCCCGTGCCTATTACAAGGTCCTGGCTATCAAGGATGAGTACGAGGTGGCGCGTCTGTACACCGATGGCGACTTCCAACGCAAGATTGCTTCGATGTTTGAAGGCGACTACACGCTCAACTTCCATTTGGCTCCGCCTATCTTCAATAAATCCAAGGCTGGTGAGGGTCCGAAGAAGCAGCAGTTCGGACCCTGGATGATGAAAGGCTTCAGCATGCTGGCGCGCCTGAAAGGTATCCGCAATACCTGGCTGGACCCCTTTGCCCGCACTGAAGACCGCAAGCGAGAGTTGAAGACGCTCAGGGAATACGAAGCCAACCTGGATGAAATCCTGCAGCGTCTGACGCCTGACAATTATTCCGTTGCAGTTGAGCTTGCCAAGTTACCGCTGGACATTCGGGGGTTCGGCCCGGTGCAGGAGCGTTATCTGGCTACTACCGAACGCAAGCGTGCCGAACTGCTGGCCCGCTTGAGGCAACAAGCCTCGTTTGTAGACGCTGCCGCTGAGGTACAGGAGACTCTGCAGCGCATTCGTACTACCCAGCTGTAAGGTGTTGAATCGAGCGGTTGCAGGAATGAGCCGCTCGTATCCCAATGCAGAAGGTAGCTTTATCAATGGCACGGCAAAATGTTAACCTAATCACAATTCGCATGGTGCGAATCAAGGATGCCCGAAAGGATTAGTGGTGTATCGTAAAGCAGTTGCGGCTATCGGAATGGCCGTATTATTAAATGGATGTGCCTCTGGCTTGAACAGTTTTCAGAAGTCAGAACTCGACCGGTACGAAGCCCGCGGTCTGGTCGTTCAAGAAAAGAGCCCTGGTCTTGCAGCAGGCCTTGGCCTTCTTCCCGGAGGAGGTTCTTTCTATAGCAGAGAATACGGCTTTGGCGTCGTGAATCTTCTGCTCTGGCCTCTTTCCATCATCTGGGACCCGGTTGGCGGTTACGATGCAGCCAAGGTCATCAACTATCAGGCCACCAAGGCTAAGCTTGATGCTGAGCGTGACAAGGACCTGGACACGCTTGATAGCCAGCTTCAGCTGGGTCAAATTGACATGACCCAGTACACACTGGAAAAGCGTAAGATCGAGAGCAAATACAAATAATTCCCCCCGCTCCCGCTGACATCATGACCAGCGGGAGCGGTACGCACTACGACGCCTTTCGCTGCGTCAGCTCCTCGATCATGATTTCCCGCATGCGAAATTTCTGAATCTTGCCCGTTACGGTCATGGGAAACTCGTCTACGAAGCGAACATGTTTCGGCACCTTGAAGTGTGCGATGTGGGCCTTGCAGAAGTCGCGAAGCATCTCCTCCTGCGGGCTGTGCCCGTCATGCAGCTTGACCCAGGCGACGATCTCCTCACCGTACTTGTCGTCAGGAATGCCAATTACCTGAACATCTGCCACTGACGGGTGACGGAATAGGAACTCTTCGATTTCACGTGGATAGACGTTTTCACCACCCCGAATGATCATGTCCTTGCTGCGGCCCACGATCTGCACATAGCCCTGCTCGTCCATGCAAGCAAGGTCGCCCGTATGCATCCAGCGGGCACTGTCCAGCACGTCGGATGTGGCCTTTGGATTTTCCCAATAGCCCAGCATCACGCTGTAGCCGCGTGTACATAACTCGCCTATCTGTCCACGAGGAACGATGCGGCCCTGCTCATCGACGATCTTGCTTTCCAAATGAGGTTGACTGCGGCCCACGGTGGTAACGCGTCGCTCCAGTTCATCGTCCGGGCCGGTCTGAAGGGAGACCGGACTGGTTTCGGTCATGCCGTAGGCTATCTGCACTTCGCTCATGTGCATCTCGGTTATGACTCGGCGCATCACTTCGATCGGGCATGTCGATCCTGCCATGATGCCGCTGCGCAGGGAGGACAAGTCAAAACGCACACGTTCAGGATGATCAAGTTCGGCGATAAACATGGTGGGAACGCCATAGAGCACGGTGGCCTGCTCTTCCGAGACAGCGCTCAATGTTGCCAATGGCTCAAAGGATGGCGCCGGATAAATCATGGCGGAACCATGGGTCAGGCAACCTAGATTACCCATGACCATACCGAAGCAGTGATACAACGGTACGGGAATGACCAGACGATCCCGCTCGGTCAGCCCAAGGCTTCCTCCCACCATGTAGCCGTTATTGAGAATGTTGTAATGACTCAGAGTGGCTCCCTTGGGAAAGCCTGTGGTGCCCGAGGTGTACTGGATATTGATAGGGTCATCGAACTGAAGTAGCACGCTGCGCTCATGTACATCAACCGTGCTCGTTTGCTTGGCGAAATTGGAAAGATCACTCCAACGCAGGAAACCGGCAGGTGCCGTTTCGCCCAGCGTGATTATGCCGTGCAGATCCGGAAGATTTACACAGCGCAGCCGCCCTGGGGGCTGGCTTTCAAGATCAGGGAGAAGCTCGTTCAACATGGCGTGGTAGTCGCACGTCTTGAAGGTATGCGCGCACACCAGCCAACGGCAGCCGGATTGCTTCAGCACATACTCCAGCTCACCTACCCGATATGCCGGGTTGATATTGACCAGAATGGCCCCGATTCTAGCGCTGGCAAACTGTGTGACGCACCATTCCATGCAGTTTGGTGCCCAGATACCCAGTCGGTCCCCCTGCTCTACACCCAATGCTATCAAGGCCCTGGCGCAACCCTCTACCTCCTCGGCCAACGCCTGCCAGGTTAGCCGTACATTCTGGTGACGAACAATTAGCGCTTCGCGCTCAGGGTAACGGGCTACCGTAAGATCAAAGGCCTCTCCAATCGTCATGGCCAGTAAGGGCTTGTCTTGACGGCCCTGGGTATAGCTCGGTTGGTTCATGGCTTTCCCTTCTTGTCATTGTTGTGGGAACTACTGACTCATGTGGCTACCGCTAAAGCCTAGCTATCTTTACGTTAACGTAAAGGGCATGGCAAGTCGTTGCATCCAACCAGCACAGCTAAATTTCTGAAAAGGTGTCTGGCATGCTTGCGAGGTATTTACATCCAGACATTACCGAAGCGAGTTGACAGCTTCGCTGACCAGCTTTACGTTAACGTAAAAGTAATCCAGTTGAGTTTACATATGACGGCGAGTTACAGCATTTCCGATCTGGCCCGAGAGCTGGACATTACAACCCGAACCATTCGCTTCTATGAGGAGCAAGGCATGCTTACGCCCGAGCGGCGTGGTCAGGAGCGCATCTACTCGGCCAAGGATCGCGTCACGCTCAAGTTGATTCTGCGGGGTAAGCGAATCGGGTTTTCGCTGGCGGAGTGCCGGGAATTGATCGAATTGTATGACCCGAGTTCAGGTAACCAGAAGCAGCTTAATAGCATGCTGACCAAGATTGCGGAACGTCGCGAGCAGCTTGCACAGCAGCTGCTGGATATTCAACAGATGCAGCTTGAACTGGACACGGCTGAAGAACGCTGTCGCGCGGCGCTGGAGATGGCTAACGCAACGGCTTGATCCCCTTTTTGCTTCCACCAGACAAAAACAATCACAGGTGACCCCATGACATACCCCTCGCTCAACTTTGGCCTCGGCGAAACCATCGACATGCTGCGCGAGCAGGTGCAAAGCTTTGTCAGAGCGGAAATCGCACCCCGTGCAGAAGCCGTTGACCGTGAGAACATGTTCCCTCATGACCTCTGGCGCAAATTTGGCGACATGGGCCTCCTGGGTATCACAGTGAATGAAGAGTACGGCGGCTCGACGCTAGGGTATCTGGCTCATGTGGTGGCCATGGAAGAAATCAGCCGAGGCTCGGCTTCTATCGCCCTTTCCTATGGTGCGCATTCAAACCTGTGCGTCAATCAGATCCACCGTAATGGTACACCTGAGCAGAAAGCCAGATATCTGCCCAAGCTGGTATCAGGTGAGCATGTCGGCGCCCTGGCCATGAGCGAGCCGAATGCCGGTTCTGACGTGGTTTCCATGAAACTGCGTGCAGAGAAACAGGGTGACCGCTACATCCTCAACGGCACTAAAACCTGGATTACCAATGGACCAGATGCCAATACCTATGTGATCTATGCCAAGACTGACCTGGATAAAGGACCACACGGCATCACAGCATTCATCGTTGAACGTGACTGGAAAGGCTTCAGCCGCAGCAACAAGTTCGACAAGCTGGGCATGCGAGGCTCCAATACCTGCCAACTCTTTTTCGATGGCGTCGAGGTGCCGGAAGAAAACATCCTTGGCGCCCTGAACGGGGGCGTAAAGGTACTTATGAGCGGGCTGGATTACGAACGTGTCGTACTCTCTGGCGGACCTGTCGGCATCATGCAGGCCTGCATGGATGTCATTGTCCCCTACATTCACGACCGCAAACAGTTTGGCCAGAGCATTGGCGAGTTCCAGTTGATCCAGGGAAAGGTGGCGGACATGTATACCCAACTCAATGCCAGCCGCGCGTACCTGTATGCCGTTACCCAAGCCTGTGATCGAGGAGAAACCACGCGCAAAGATGCCGCGGGCGTCATTCTCTATACGGCTGAGCGAGCCACTCAGATGGCGTTGGATGCCATCCAGATTCTTGGCGGCAATGGCTATATCAACGAATTCCCGACCGGCCGCCTCCTGCGCGATGCCAAGCTGTACGAAATTGGTGCGGGGACCAGCGAGATCCGGCGCATGTTGATCGGGCGCGAGTTGTTCAAGGAAACGATGTAACCCGCTTTTTATCCTGCGGACATTCTAACAACAACGCTGAAGCGAGATCCGCCATGACCGTTATAACCAGTCAGCTCGACCCCCGCTCGCCTGACTTTATCCGCAATCAAGACGCCATGCAGGCACAGGTGGCGAACCTGCACGCGCTGCTTGCCCACATCCAGCAAGGCGGCGGACCCAAGGCGCAGGAGCGTCATACCTCACGCGGCAAACTGCTGGTACGAGACCGCATTGATCACCTGCTCGACCTCAACTCGCCTTTTCTGGAGGTTGCCCAACTTGCCGCTCATGAGGTTTATGGCGAGGACGTACCGGCGGCTGGCGTGGTAGCCGGTATTGGCCGAGTCGAGGGCGTGGAGTGCATGATTATCGCCAACGATGCGACAGTCAAAGGAGGGACGTATTACCCCCTGACCGTCAAAAAACACCTGCGTGCTCAGGCCATTGCCAAAGAGAACCGACTGCCGTGCATCTACCTTGTGGATTCTGGTGGTGCCAACCTGCCCCGACAGGATGAGGTCTTTCCTGATCGCGAGCATTTCGGACGAATTTTCTTCAACCAGGCAACCATGAGCGCCCAAGGCATTCCGCAGATTGCGGTAGTGATGGGTTCTTGTACTGCCGGTGGCGCCTATGTGCCCGCCATGGCGGACGAAACCATCATGGTTCGCAACCAGGCCACCATATTTCTGGCCGGTCCGCCCCTGGTTAAAGCCGCTACCGGTGAGGTAGTGACCGCTGAGGAACTGGGTGGCGCTGATGTACATTGCAAGGTGTCCGGCGTGGCAGATTACTACGCCGAGAGTGATGAGCATGCCCTTGCCCAGGCGCGTCGCTGTATTGGTCATTTGAACTGGCGCAAACAGGGTCAGGTGCAGATGCGCTCTCCCATAGCACCTAGATACTCGCCCGATGAGCTTTATGGCGTTATCCCGGCAGATGCCAAACAGCCCTACGACGTTCGCGAAGTGATTGCGCGTCTGGTTGATGGTAGCGAATTCGACGAGTTCAAGGCGCTGTTCGGACCTACGCTGGTCTGCGGTTTTGCGCATTTACACGGCTACCCCGTAGCAATTCTGGCCAATAACGGCATCCTGTTTGCCGAGGCGGCGCAAAAAGGTGCGCACTTCATCGAGCTGGCCTGCCAGCGAGGTATTCCGCTGGTGTTTCTTCAAAACATCACGGGCTTCATGGTTGGCCAGAAATATGAAGCAGGCGGCATTGCCAAGCATGGGGCCAAGCTTGTGACCGCTGTCGCCTGCGCACAAGTCCCCAAGTTTACCGTGATCATTGGCGGCAGCTTTGGCGCGGGAAATTACGGCATGTGCGGCCGAGCCTATGATCCCCGCTTCCTCTGGATGTGGCCTAACGCCCGTATCGCGGTAATGGGCGGTGAACAGGCAGCCGGTGTACTGGTGCAGGTCAAGCGGGAACAGACCGAGCGGACAGGCGGAGCACTCAGCCTGGAAGAGGAAGCGGCCATCAAAGAGCCGATCCTTGAGCAGTACGACCGTCAGGGTCACCCCTACTACTCCAGCGCCCGTTTATGGGATGACGGCGTGATCGACCCTGCCCAGACGCGTGAAGTACTGGCCCTGGCTATCTCCGCTTCTTTAAACGCACCTATTGAGCCGACCCGCTTTGGCGTGTTCCGCATGTAAGGAATCCCGCGATGACTTACCAGACCTTGCAACTTGATATCGACAGCCGCGGCGTTGCCACCTTGTGGCTGAACCGCCCGGAAAAAAACAATGCGTTCAATGCCGAGGTGATTGCCGAGCTCATTCACGCATTGGAAGCAATTGGTGCTAATGAGGCCATCCGGTTTCTGATTCTGCGTGGACAGGGACGGCACTTTTCCGCAGGAGCAGACCTTGCCTGGATGCAGGCATCGGCCACCTTGAGCCTCAAGGAAAACCATGACGATGCACAACGACTGAGCCTTTTAATGGAAACACTTCATGCCCTACCCCAACCTACGTTGGCGGTCGTGCAGGGAGCGGCCTTTGGTGGAGCGCTTGGATTGATTGCCTGTTGCGACATGGCCATCGGTTCGCAGGATGCTGTGTTCTGTCTTTCTGAAGTCCGCATCGGTCTGGCTCCGGCAGTGATCAGCCCCTATGTCGTCCGGGCTATTGGCGAGCGAGCCACGCGCCGCTATGCCTTGACAGCCGAGCGCTTTTCCAGTGGTCGTGCACAAGCCTTGGGGCTACTGGATGAAACCTACCCGGCTGACCAGCTGGAAGCCGCCGTCAATGAGTGGAAAAACAATCTGCTCCTCAACAGCCCCGCAGCCCTTAAAGCCTGCAAGAGCTTGCTACACCAAGTGGGTACGGCTGCAAACCTGGATGATGCATTGAAAGGTTATACCCAGCACTTCATTGCATCACTGCGGGTAAGCCCTGAAGCACAGGAAGGGCTAAGCGCCTTCCTTGAAAAACGTATGCCCAGCTGGCAGGAGCCCTCCGTATGAGCATGTTAAAGCCTCTCGACACTCTCCTGATCGCCAATCGCGGCGAGATTGCCTGTCGTATCATGCGTACCGCCCAATCGCTGGGCATCCGAACGGTCGCCGTGCACAGCGAGATCGACATTACAGCCCGCCATGTTCGCGAAGCAGACCTGGCTGTTAACCTGGGTGGTAGTAAACCGGGCGAAAGCTATCTGTGTATCGACAAGATTATTGCAGCGGCCAAGCACAGCGGTGCCCAGGCCATCCATCCGGGGTATGGCTTTCTTTCCGAAAATGCAGCCTTTGCCCAGGCTATTGAAAAAGCAGGCCTGCTCTTTCTTGGCCCTCCCGCCTCCGCAATTGAGGCGATGGGTAGCAAGTCTGCCGCCAAGGCCCTGATGGAAACCGCCGGCGTGCCCCTGGTTCCCGGCTATCATGGCGAGGACCAGACGCTAGAAACATTCAGACAGGCCGCCGAGCAGATCGGCTATCCCGTTCTGCTGAAAGCGGCTGCCGGCGGTGGTGGCAAGGGCATGAAAATCGTTGAGCGAGAGGCCGATCTGGCTGATGCCCTGGCCTCGGCGCAGCGTGAAGCTCAATCTGCCTTTGGCGACGCCCGCATGCTGGTTGAAAAATACGTGCTCAAGCCTCGACATGTCGAAATACAAGTCTTTGCCGATCAGCACGGTCATTGTTTGTATCTGAACGAACGCGACTGTTCGATTCAGCGTCGCCATCAGAAAGTCATAGAAGAAGCCCCTGCCCCCGGACTTTCTCCTGCATTGCGTAAAGCCATGGGAGAGGCTGCCGTACGGGCTGCACAGGCGATCGGCTATGTCGGTGCCGGTACCGTCGAGTTTCTGTTGGACGACCGTGGCGAATTCTTCTTTATGGAGATGAACACGCGCTTACAGGTAGAGCATCCCGTGACAGAGGCTATCACCGGACTGGATCTTGTTGCTTGGCAGATTCGCATCGCCCGAGGTGAAGCCCTGCCCATCACTCAGGAGCAGGTCCCGCTTGAAGGGCATGCTATTGAGGTACGCGTGTATGCAGAAGATCCTGGCAATGATTTCCTGCCCGCTACCGGTACCTTGCATCTCTATCAGGAACCCGCCAGTGGTCCAGGTCGCCGCATCGATAGTGGTGTAACCGAGGGTGATACAGTATCGCCCTTTTACGATCCCATGCTGGCCAAGATCATCGCTTGGGGCGAGAACCGCGAAGAAGCCAGACAACGTCTGCTCGCCATGCTGGAGCATACCCAGGTAGGCGGGCTGCGAACCAACCTGGCCTTTCTCAAGCGCGTGTTGGCTCACCCCGCCTTCGCGCGTGCTGAACTGGATACAGATTTCATTCCTCGGTATCGGAATGAATTACTGCCAGCCCCTGCAGAGCATGACAATGATTTCTGGCAAGCAGCTGTTCAAGGCTGGCTAGGCAGTGAGCCGCCGGTAGCAATGGCTGATGACCCCAGCGCTCCCTGGGCATCGTTGCCCGGATGGCGAGCAGGCTTGCCGAATCGGCAGGCAGTAACGCTGATATGCAATGAAGAAAAACAGCGTGTTGTCTGGGATGGAAAAGATCGAAAGGTCAAGGCGCAGCGCCGCGACGACAACCTCTATCTGAATTGGCGAGGCGAAACCCACACCCTTACCCGCTTCGATCCCATACAGGCCGCAACCAATAAAACGGCCCACTCAGGTGGGCTTACCGCTCCTATGAATGGCAGCATCGTGCGGATACTGGTAGAACCAGGTCAACGCGTTGAAGCTGGCACCCCGCTGGTGGTTCTGGAAGCCATGAAGATGGAACATACCATCCGGGCCCAGACTCCAGGCATGCTCAAGGCCATCCTTTGCCTTGAGGGTGACATGGTCAGCGAGGGTTCAACCTTGGTTGAAATGGAGGCTAATGATGTTGCCTGAGCGTGTTCGTCTGGTTGAGGTAGGCCCACGAGATGGCCTTCAGAATGAAACACAGCCGATTAGCCTGGAGGACAAGGTACGGCTGGTAAATGATTTGACTGATACTGGCCTTGATTACATTGAAGTGGGTAGTTTTGTTTCTCCCAAATGGGTCCCGCAGATGGCAGGGAGTTCTGATCTATTTTTGAAGATTCTTGAAAGGGCTGGTATTACCTATAGTGCCCTGACGCCTAACATGATGGGTTTCGAAGCTGCCTTGAATGTAGGTGTGAAAGAAATAGCCATCTTTGCAGCAGCATCCGAGAGCTTTTCTCAACGTAATATCAACTGCTCTATCAATGAGAGCCTGCAGCGGTTTGAACCTGTAATGGAGGCTGCACGGCAGCATGGGATTAACGTCCGTGGGTATGTTTCCTGCGTACTGGGGTGCCCTTATGAAGGCGATATTACGCCTGATCAAGTCTTATCAGTTGCACGTGAACTGATTGATATGGGATGCCGTGAAGTTTCATTGGGTGACACGATAGGGATTGGTACACCGGGCGCTGTACGAACGCTCATAGATAGGCTCTCCCAAGAGATTCCGCGTGATCGACTGGCTGTGCATTTCCACGACACTTATGGCCAGGCATTGGCCAATATCTATGCTGCCCTGCTGGAGGGTATCTCTGTGGTCGATAGCTCTGTTGCCGGCTTGGGAGGCTGCCCCTATGCAACTGGTGCAAGCGGCAATGTGGCCACGGAGGACGTGCTCTACATGCTCAACGGCCTTGGTATCCAGACTGGAGTAGATCTTTCTCGGCTGATTACCGCGGGTAAGCGAATCTGTGAAGTCCTAGGCCGCAATACAGGCTCTCGAGTCGCCAAGGCTTTTAAATAGCGCTCCTCCCCTACCGTTACGAGACTTTATAGATACTCGTAACGGTTCATATGCAACGTACCCGCTTTTACCGATCATGCTTCATGAGGTAAGCATCAACATCATGGAACAATGCCAGAGCTCTGGATACATTGGGCGTATTTCCTACCGTTCGATTACTGCTCGACACGCTGATTACGATGCCGACGCGAATGCCCCGCTCCGCTGATCTGGAAGGAAAAGATGAAGCTGGAGCACTGGAAAAATATTTGGTTAGACAGCGATTTATTTCTACGGCTGGTAATACCCCTCTTCTCCTGGCATGAAAGCTACGTTTGTATGAAGCCAGTCTCTTAACGTAGCGTTTTTTTCTGATGACTTGCTGCTTTTGCTTTTTATGGAGATGTTTGAAAAGACTATATGGGCTGGTATTACTTAAATATTACAAAAAGGGACGCACATGGCGTCCCTTTTCTAGGGTCTGATGCCTGCTGTACTTAGGCAATCTGGCCTTCCAGCGCAGGCTTTTCATCAGCACGCAACTGGCCGTTGATGGCGATGCGCTTGGGCTTGGCCTCTTCCGGTACTTCACGTACCAGATCAATGTTGAGCAGGCCATTCTTCAAGCTCGCACCTTTCACCTCGATATGATCAGCCAGGCGGAAGGACAGCTTGAAGGCACGCTGGGCGATGCCCTGGTGCAAATAGGTCACGCTGTCGGCGCTCTTCTCACGACGGCCACTTTTCACGGTCAATACGCCCCGCTCCACTTCAAGCTCAAGGTCGTCTTCGGCAAGGCCGGCAGCAGCGATCACGATGCGATAGCGATCGTCGCCATGCTTTTCCACGTTATAGGGTGGATAGGAGCTGCCCGACTCGTTGCGCAGCGCGGATTCGAACAGGTCATTGAAGCGGTCGAATCCAACGGAATGGCGGAACAAGGGAGCAAGAGAGAATGCAGTGTTCATATAGGGAATCTCCTGAGTCATCAGCAAGTTTCAACGCAAGGCCCGGCTTCGGCGCCCCGCAGAATTCCATATAGGAACCCGCTCGCTTTTTTCAAGTAGTACGTCCGACGAACGGTAAATTTTCACTTGGTATCAGTCGATGTGTGCAGGAGTCGGTAGATGAACACGGCTTCGCTGCGTATCGGTACAACTTCTTTCGTACTGGCGTCGACTTTATGACGATCAGAAGACAGCAAAATGCAATAACGAGACATGCGTCTCACTTTTCTAGCGCTATGAACGCTACCCTTTCAAACACGTGAGATGGACGGGTTTGAGCAACGCGGTATTCATGCTGAGGGTAAGAAGTTGATTCAGCTATGAAATTTTTGATCCCCGCCAAATCTCGCCGTTGTTGTCGAGTAAGTGCTCGTAACGGTTGCCCCATTAAATTGGAAAACGTTTGCAAACTGCCTGTGCGTAGTATGCAAACGCTATAGCGGCTGGAAAATCTCGTTTCAGATCGCCTGAAATTTTTCTCAGGTGAGGCTCAGGCTGAACAGTTCACCGTTCTCATGGCCGGTCGTAGCTGATGGAGCTCCAGCAATATTGAGACTGGTTCAGAGCCTTTGCTCCCGTCTCCCAACCGATTTCGAGATACCTTTCATGGCCAAATACAACAACGCCCTGCGCCGCACCGAAGAAATCTTTTTTGATGATCGCAAACGCAACGAACTGATCATTATCCCGCACGATACTGATGAAATTAGCGAAATTGAGGCACTTTTGACACAATTATCACGTGCCTCTTTACGAGTCATCCATAAGAATGGCCAGAAGGCGACATTGATGATTCTTCAGGGCTGGAAGTCCAATCCCAAAAAAATCACGGCCAGCTTTACGCCGGGCGTGATTGATGTACTGGGACGTGACCTGGAGCCCAAGGATCTACTGGCCTTGGCTATCGAAAAAGCAACTTAACCCGTACTGCAACACCGTACAGGTACGATAGAACCATTTGGCTTATTCAGGCCAAATGGCTAGTCACATCCGTAGAAAAGTGTCTAGCGGGTACAGACTGCCTTTCTGATGGACTGTAGATACAGGTCTGCCTGCTGCTCAAGCCATTGCCGTTTTGTAACTGCCTGCTCCCGCATCTTGCCCTCCTCCAGCATCTTTGCATCTGCATCTACATTGAGCAGTACCGCCGATAACCCACCCTGCAATAACAGACTCCCAGACAGTATGTCGCTCAGCACATTCTCGGACGTAAACGAAACGCCTTCTTCCGCCAGACGAAGCAGTTCGAGACAGGTTTCTGCTGTTTCCAACGGGACCTGCGTGGCCTCGACCACGGCATCTTGTACCTCCTGCTCACGTTCTTCTGCCTGGATTGAGGAATGCTCCGGTAGTCGAGCCGCATCCATATAGCGCTCAAACACTTTTACATCTGCGTCGGCGTAGGTACCAAGCTTCGCCATCTGCTGCTCGACGCGCTTGATCAGCTCGCTCCGACCAGGAGCAGCCGATTTGGATTCGCTGATCCGCAGCGCCATGAGTATCAACGCACTTCCCATCGTGGCCGAAACGACCGCTGCTGCCCCACAGCTGGGTGTCGAGCTGTTGGCAGCCGTTGCATCACGAAAGGCTGCCAGCGTCATGCTCCAGATACTGCTCATGATTCACACCTGCACTCTTTGTCTGTTCTTATCAGAGTGGCCAGCAAGCAAATACGTTTCCAATGTAAGTGCTGACAGATTATATGGATGTGCATATATACGATTTCTCATATATTAATTATAGTGCCTCCCTCATTGAAGGAAGCCATATGTCCCAATCCCTGACACCTTCACTCCTGTTTAAATGCCTCGCCGACGAGACCCGTGCACGCATGACATTGCTGATCCTTCAAGAGGAAGAGCTATGTGTATGTGAGCTCGCCAGCGCTCTGGATGAAATCCAACCAAAGATTTCTCGCCATCTAGCACACCTGCGCCAATGTGGACTGCTAGCGGATCGTCGCCAGGGCCAATGGGTGTATTACCGGATTCACCCGACCTTGCCCGGGTGGATTCAAGCTGTCCTTCGAAGCACGCTGGAAGCCAATCCAGCGTGGCTCGAGATGGACATGGAACGCCTGCACAAAATGGGTAACCGTCCCGAGCGTAAGGCGCTTTGCTGTTAATCAACGTCAACCTTCCATCGAGTTTCATGCATGCTGATTGCATCTCTGATCTTTCTGATAACGATCGTTCTGGTCATCTGGCAGCCCAAAGGGTTAGGCGTGGGCTGGAGCGCGTCCCTAGGAGCCGTTCTGGCACTTCTGACAGGTGTTGTAAGCCTGGGAGACATCCCGGTCGTATGGCATATCGTATGGAATGCTACTGCCACCTTTATCGCCATTATCGTTATCAGCCTGCTACTGGATGAGGCAGGCTTTTTCGAATGGGCCGCATTGCATGTCGCCCGCTGGGGTGGCGGCAACGGACGCAGGCTGTTCGCGTTCATTATCCTGCTGGGGGCTGCGGTTTCTGCCCTGTTCGCCAATGACGGTGCGGCGCTGATCCTCACTCCTATTGTCATCGCCATGCTAATGGCCTTGCGCTTTTCTCCAGCCGCCACGCTGGCATTTGTCATGGCGGCCGGTTTTATTGCCGATACAGCCAGCCTGCCGCTCGTGGTATCCAACTTGGTAAACATCGTTTCGGCGGATTATTTCGGCATCAGCTTTGGCGAATATGCCGCCATCATGGCACCCGTGAATATCGTGAGCATCCTGGCCACGCTAATCATGCTGCTCTGGTTTTTCCGCCGTGAAATCCCTCAGCACTATGACTTGGCCCAGATCAAGGACCCTCGTGAAGCCATACGCGACCGTGCAACGTTCATTGCTGGCTGGTGGGTGCTGGGCCTTCTGCTCATTGGCTTCTTCATCATTGAGCCGATGGGTGTACCTATCAGCGTTATTTCTGCGGCCTGTGCCCTGCTGCTATTCATAATTGCGGCAAGAGGTCATGTGATCAGCACCCAGAAGGTTCTCAAGGACGCTCCCTGGCAAATTGTCGTCTTTTCCCTTGGGATGTATCTGGTGGTATACGGGCTACGCAATGCGGGCCTGACAGACTACGTGACGCAGGCGTTGAAATATTGCGCTCATTACGGTGTATGGGGCGCTGCAATCGGAACCGGCCTGCTAACCGCTTTTTTGTCGTCCATCATGAACAACCTGCCCACGGTTCTCATTGGAGCGCTTTCCATTCATGACAGTGAAACCACCGGTGTGGTCCAGCAGGCCATGATTTACGCCAACGTTATTGGCAGCGACCTGGGCCCGAAGATCACCCCTATCGGGAGTCTAGCCACGCTGCTCTGGCTACATGTTCTTGCACGCAAGGACATTACGATTACCTGGGGTTACTACTTTAAGGTAGGTATCGTGCTTACCCTGCCCGTTTTGCTCGCGACGCTTGCTGCGCTCGCTCTGCGTCTAAGTCTGTAAGCGCCAGGAGGCTTTATGAAAGTACTGTTCATGTGTACTCATAACCGTTGCAGAAGCATTTTATCGGAGGCAGTGTTCAATCATCTGGCTCCTGATGGATTCGAGGCGGTTAGCGCTGGTAGTCATCCTAGCGGGGTGGTCAGTCCATTGACTTTAAATGCTCTAAAAAGGGCTGGTATTACAACGGAGGGACTTTATAGCAAGTCTTCCGACGTGTTTGCTGACGCTCCGCCTGATGTGGTTATTACCGTCTGCGACCGTGCAGCTGGCGAAGCCTGCCCGGTCTATTTTGGTCATGCACTCAAGGCTCATTGGGGGCTGGAGGATCCCTCTGCACTGGAGGCCAGCGAAGCGGATATTCAGCAAGCCTTCGAGAAAACGCTAAGGATCATCGAGCAGCGCGTGCAGGCATTCCTTGCCCTACCGTTTGATCGGTTGAATCGGGACGAACTCCGCTCCGCAGTTAATGCGCTTGGCAACTGACCGGGAGGCTTCACTTGGATAACCTGCCGAATCTCGATATGTCCCTGATCGACATTCCCGCTGTCGAGCGCCTGGATAATCAGCAGCCCCTGCCCCATAAGCCCAGGATCCTGTTGCTTTATGGATCGAACCGAGAGCGCTCCTTCAGCCGACTCCTGACACAGGAAGCCGCTCTTCTGCTCGAACATTTTGGCGCCGACGTCCAAATTTTTGACCCTTCAGGTCTCCCCTTGCCTGACGATGCCCCCGATACCCATGAGAAAGTCGTTGAGCTGCGGGAATTGATGCAATGGTCAGAAGGTCAGGTATAGTGTTCACCTGAGCGACACGGCTCCATGAGCGCCGTTTTCAAAGCACAAATCGACTGGGTTCCGCTGGCCATGGGTGCGGTTCGCCCTACCCAAGGCAAGACCCTCGCTGTTCTGCAGGTCTGCGGAGGCTCGCAGTCTTTCAATGTCGTGAATCAACTGCGTGTTTTAGGTCGTTGGATGCGGATGTTCACGACTCCAAATCAGTCCTCGGTGCCCAAGGCGTTTCTGGAATTCGATGAGGCAGGACGAATGAAACCTTCGCCCTATTACGATCGCCTGGTAGACGTCATGGAAGAACTGATGAAGTTCACGCTCCTGCTCCGTGGGCGCCAGACGTATCTGGTAGATCGTTACTCGGAACGCAAGGAATCTGCCGAGGCACTGTCCCGGCGCGTCAATCAACGCTCTCTTTGATCGAGATAGACTTCAATCTCCTGAACGGTGCTCCGTGCCGTTCGGGTGACGCCTATCAGCGTTGCTGATGCCATACCGGTCCACTCACCGTAGCCCACGAGCCACACACGGGGCTCCTTGACCGAACGAGTGCGGTCAACCTGAACGCATCCATCCGGCTCGACCAGCCCTAGCGCTTCCAGATGCGTCAACGCAGGCCTGAAACCCGTGCACCAGATTACCGTATCTACTGTAATTTCATGTTCGTCGGACCAGACTATGCCGCTCTCAGTAAAGCGCTCGAATGGCCGCACGGCCCGTAATACGCCTCGTGTTCTTGCCTCCTTCACGCTGGGAACCATGACAATATCGCCCAACCCACCCGCGGGCTCATCCCAGACGCGGCCTTCCTGCTGCGCCCTCCAGCGCTCGGTTGCTCGCTCGAACAGGACATCCCCATCTACATCGTCCGGTAGAAATTGTGGATCCGCCAGGGTAATCCAATGAGCCTCTGCCACCCTGGATACTTCAGCCAGGATCTGAGCCCCTGAATTGCCCCCTCCGACAATCAATACGGTTTTGCCCATAAAGGGCTCGGCATTGACATAATGTGCCGAATGAATCTGCTGCCCTCTGAATAGCGTTTGGCCCGGATAACGGGGCGTATAGGGATGTCGCCAGGTTCCGGTTGCACTAACTACCGCCTGAGCCAGCCATGCCTCTGCGCCAGCCTTGACCAGCAAGCCGTCCGGGTGTGGCTCAATGCTCTCTACCCAGACAGGACGCCTGATGGGAAACCCGTAACGCTGCTCATACCGGGTCAGATAATCCAGGACACGGTCACGCGAAGGCGTTTCTTCGTGGGTAGGAGGCATGGGCCAACCAGGAATGGAGCTGGAGCTGGCCGGTGAGAAAAGATGCAACGAATCCCACCCATGTTGCCAGGCACCACCTGGATGCTGCTCTGCATCCAGCAACACGAATGAACGTGACGTACGACGCAGGAAATAGGCAACTGCCAGCGCGGACTGCCCTCCTCCTACCACAACCACGTCAATCTGCTGCATAACCCTGCTCCACCCTGCCATTCTCGGTAGTTTCTGACCGTTCACGCACCTAGGGGTGCCTACCGCTTCGACACCTTGATCAAACGATCAAGGCCAAATGCAGTCACATCTATAACAGACGAAGTGGCAGTTATTGACTGCACAGCTCTGGATTAGAAGGAGTTCACATTCGGCATGACTGGCCACGATCAACGCGAAGCCGACCCCATACGCTGTGAGAGCGAGCCTATTCATATTCCAGGCGCTATTCAGCCTCATGGGTACCTGATTGCTTTTAGAGAAGCCGATACTCGCGTTCAGCACATCAGCGCCAACCTCCCTACGCTTTTGGACTGCAAAGCGGATGCGGTACTTGGACAGCCTCTTGCAAAGATCCTGAATGCTCAAGCGCTGTCGCAGGTCAAGCAAGCGCTCCGGCAGCCCGATTTCGACGAGGTCAATCCGCTGTTATTGACGGTCGGAGGCCACGAATACGAGGGTCTGCTGCATCAACATGATGGCTTGATCTTTCTCGAACTGGAACGTGCTCAACCCACTTCGCCTTCTGACGGCGTTCTGAATTCACGCGCGCTGCGTCGCCTGCAAAAAGTACGCACGTTGGCGGATTTGCAGCAGGTGGTTGTAGAGGAGGTCCGAGCCCTGACAGGTTTCGACCGGGTTGTGGTCTACCGATTCGATAACGAAGGTGACGGCCAAGTGGTGGCAGAGGCGCGAGATCCTGAGGTAGATCCCTACCTCGAGCTTCGGTTTCCTGCCTCTGATATACCGGCCCAAGCCCGTAAGCTCTATGAGCATAACTGGATTCGCCTGATTCCCGATGCTCGCTATGAGCCGGTCCCCCTGCTCCCGCCATTCAGAAGCGAGACAGGCCAGCCGGTGGACCTTAGCTGTGCAATCCTGCGCAGTGTTTCACCGCTGCATCGAGAATACATCGGCTATCAGGGCTTGCGGGCGTCAATGAGTGTATCGCTTATGCAGGGCGATTCCTTATGGGGGCTGATCAGCTGCGGTCATAGGGAGCCCCATTACCTTCCCTACCGAATCCGTGCCGCTTGCCAGGCAATTGGCGAGTTAACGTCGCTCCAGATCAATGCGCTCCAGGAGCGGGATGCCCAACAGCAGCGTGAAGCCAAGCAGGAATACCTTTCTCGCCTGGTGAAAGCCATGCATTCGGCTGAAGATGAGGCGTTGATCGGGCTGATGTACAAAGGAGACGATCTTCTGGCGCTTGCGGATGCCAGTGGCGCTGCCATTTTAGTCGATCAGCGCGTATTGGTCGTGGGGGATTGCCCGGGTGATACTGAAATCAGGGCGCTTGCCCAATGGGCTGAATCGCAACTTGGCGAGAGCGGGATTTTCCATACGCGCTGTCTACCCAATGAGCTGGCTGATGCCTCTACCTATACGCACCTGGGTAGCGGCCTTATGGCTATTACCCTGCCCAAGCCAGTCACCAATATGGTGCTGTGGTTCAGACCAGAGCTGGTCAAAACCCTCAAATGGAGCGGTAATCCGAATAAACCCTTGGAAGCGGACCCAGAGACCGGTCAGCTGCGTCCTCATCCGCGGCGCAGCTTTGCCGTTTGGCGAGAACAGGTACGTGGACGCTCCAAGCGCTGGCTTCCTGGAGATATTTATGCCGTCAAGGACTTGCGCCGCTCAGCGATAGAAATTGATCTGGCCCTTCAGGTCGCCCGCGAACGCGAGGCCGTACGTGCACGTGACGAGATTGTGGCAGTAGTCTCCCATGACCTGCGTAATCCCATGACGATTGTGACCATGCAGGCAGGCCTTATGCAGCGGATGATCGTGGGCGATCAACGTGAATCATCCAAGCGCTTGCTGTCGGCGATCAATATCATTCAAACGGTCGCTACACGCATGAATAGCATGATTGGCGACCTGTTGGACCTGTCCAAGATTGAATCGGGCCGCTTTCAGATTTCACCTCAGCCCCATGATGCTTCCAGTCTGGTCCACCAGGCGGTGCAGCTATTGCAGTCGCTCGCCGAAACCAAATCCATTCAGCTCAAGATTCATGTAGAAGACGACGTGATCCTGAATGCCGATGCCGAGCGGCTCTTTCAGGTGCTATCGAATCTGATCAGTAACGGTATCAAGTTCACGCCTGCTGGTGGCAGTATCGAGATATCCGTGACGCGTGAGGGTAGCCACGCCTGCTTCTCCATCAGAGACAGCGGCATAGGCATTTCCGATGACGAATTGGAGCACATCTTTGATCGTTACTGGCACGTCAAGGCAGGCAACCCAACGGGAACCGGGCTGGGCCTATTCATTAGCAAGGGAATTGTGGAAGCGCATGGAGGCCGAATCTGGGCCGTGAGCGATCCAGGGCAAGGCAGCACCTTTCATTTCACGCTGCCCCTGGCCGCTTGATTGACTGAGGCGTTATTCCACACAGTGATCTGCTCGTCAAAAAACTTTTACGGCAAGCCTCGTAAATCGTGGGTTTTGGCGCGACTGTCAGAAAAACGTGACACTTTCTCTCACGGGAACAGCCCTGGCTCTTCAGGCCGGGGTTGTTACCTAAGTTGGCTTCGGCTCATATAGGTCTACTGGAAAGGACATTCCATTACCGTTTCTCTGGTACGTCCGCTCCGTCACATACAACAATAAAAGGTGACGCATGATCCTGAACGTAGACTGCTTGCTTTCTAGCCCTAAAACCGCCTCGATTAACCTTACCTATCACAGGTGTACTCATCAAAAGAGTGCTTCAACCGATAAAAGGCGGAGTACCTGCGACATTTTTACCTAGTTTGGCCTTCGCATAGACACGCTTCACACCGCACAATAACAACACCTTGCGTGAGGACGTTTAAATGGTTGGTCGTAACACCCAATCGGGTACACTCAAACGTGGCCTGAAAAATCGCCATATCCAATTGATAGCCCTGGGTGGCGCTATTGGTACTGGTTTGTTTCTTGGCTCGGCAGGCGTCATGCAGTCGGCCGGCCCTTCCATGATCCTGGGCTATGCCCTGGCTGGATTTATTGCCTTTCTCATCATGCGCCAACTGGGCGAGATGATTGTCGAGGAACCTGTAGCCGGCTCGTTCAGCCACTTCGCTCATCGATACTGGGGAGGCTTTGCCGGCTTTCTGTCAGGCTGGAACTGCTGGGTTCTCTATATCCTGGTAGGCATGTCCGAGCTGACGGCGGTTGGCAAGTACATTCACTATTGGTGGCCGGAGATACCCACTTGGGCCAGCGCCGCCTTCTTTTTCCTGCTGGTCAATGCCATTAACCTGGCCAATGTGAAACTGTTCGGCGAGGCCGAGTTCTGGTTTGCGATCATCAAAGTGGTTGCCATCATTGGCATGATCCTGCTGGGAACTTACCTGCTTATCGGTGGCAGTGATCCACAGGCTTCTGTCAGCAACCTGTGGTCGCATGGCGGGTTCTTCCCCCACGGTATTCAGGGATTGGTCATGTCCATGGCCATTATCATGTTCTCGTTTGGTGGCCTGGAAATGCTGGGCTTTACCGCCGCCGAAGCCTCGGAGCCCAAGAAAGTCATTCCCAAAGCCATCAACCAGGTGATCTACCGTATCCTGATCTTTTATGTCGGCGCCCTGATCATTCTGCTTTCACTCAAACCCTGGGATTCGCTGGTACAGACGCTGACTGCCTCCGGCGATGCATACAGCGGTAGCCCCTTTGTCCAGATCTTCTCTCTGATTGGCAGTGATGCAGCGGCCCACATCCTGAACTTTGTCGTACTGACCGCAGCGTTGTCCGTCTACAACAGTGGTTGCTACTGTAACGGACGCATGCTGTTGGGTCTGGCTGAGCAAGGCGATGCGCCTCGTTTCCTGGCCAAGGTCGATACTCGCGGCGTACCGGTAAGTGCCCTTCTGTTCTCGGCCGCCATTACCTTCCTGGCGGTAGTTGTCAATTATCTGATGCCGCAACAGGCGCTTGAACTCCTGATGTCGCTGGTAGTGGCAACGCTGGTAATCAACTGGGCGATGATCAGCCTGGCGCATCTGAAGTTTCGTGCGCAGATGAAGCGCCAGGGTGTCAGCACGGCGTTCAAGGCGTTCTGGTATCCCTATGGGAACTACCTGTGCCTAGCGTTTGTAGTCTTCATCCTGGGCACCATGCTGTTGATTCCCGGCATCAATATCTCGGTCTACGCCATTCCGGTATGGCTGGTCATTATGGTGGCGTGCTATCGCCTCAAGCGTAAGCCGGACGCCAACGCCGCAGAACCTTCGCTGGCAGCCACTTCGGCTGACTAAGCCAGACACCTGGACCCGTAAGGGTCCAGGCTCCTCCTCTGTATCAACTTTTCCCTCCCGCTGTAGCCTAATGCTCCGATCTTGCGTATTCGCAACCGGAGGAAGAGCAATGAATTTAGGCATTTCGGGACGCTGGGCAGTGGTATGTGCTGCCAGCAAGGGGCTGGGTAAAGGCTGTGCCAGCGCGTTAGCTCAGGAAGGCGTCAACCTGGTAATCAATGCACGCGGCCTTGAAGCACTAGAGGAGACCGCCACATTTCTACGCTCGCTCAATCCTGCTATTGAGGTCCACTGTGTCGCAGGCGATATCAGTGATGAAAACGTCAGACAGGCACTCCTGACTCAATGTCCACAGGTCGACATCCTTGTGAACAACGCAGGCGGACCTCCGCCGGGAGACTTTCGTGACTGGACGCGGGAGGACTGGCTGAGCGCCGTCGAGACTAATATGCTGACGCCCATCGACCTGATCAAGGCAACCGTTGATGGCATGGCGGAGCGAGGATTCGGTCGTGTCGTGAATATCACGTCCTCTGCCGTCAAGGCGCCTATCGATATTCTGGGCTTGTCCAATGGCGCACGCAGCGGCCTGACGGGGTTTGTCGCCGGGCTTGCGCGTCAGGCTCGTCTGGCGGAGCGCAACGTTACGATCAACAACCTTCTGCCAGGCTCTTTCGATACCGATCGGCTACAGAACACGCTGGAGCGTTCTGCACAGTCCACTGGCAAGCCGGTAGCAGATATCGTTCAGCAGCGATTACAGACGATCCCCGCCAGACGCTTCGGCACGGCAGATGAATTCGGTGCGGTGTGTGCTTTTCTATGCAGCCAACATGCGAGTTACATGACCGGCCAGAACGTGTTGCTCGATGGTGGGCATTACCAGGGCACGTTCTGAAAGAAAAGCCGGCGATTGCCGGCTCTTCCGCTACCGAGAGACCTCGGCAATCGCACGTGCCAGCTCATCAAGCCGGCTCTGGTCCAGCCCGGCGACATTGGCCCTGCCGCTACTGACGAGATAAACGCTATAACGCGCCTTGAGCTGTGCGACCTGCTCAGCGGTGAGTCCTGTATACGAGAACATACCGCGCTGCTCGGCAATATGAGCAAAGCGCTCGTTCAAGCCAAAGGGGATCAGTGCTTCGACCAGTCCCTTGCGCAAGCTCGTGATACGCGTGCGCATGGCATTGACTTCTTCCTCCCACATTGTGCGCAATGAAGCAGTACCCAGGATCTCGGCCACGACCGCCGCACCATGGGAAGGTGGCGTAGACCAAAGATTACGGGCAATCGAGGCGAGCTGGCTGCGTACGGCCAGAAGACGATCTGCATCTTCCGCCACCACGATCAGCCCTCCCGTACGCTCACGGTACAGACCAAAGTTCTTCGAGCAGGAGCTGGTAATCAAAAGCTCTGGCAACGCCTGGGCAAATAACCTGACAGCCCAGGCGTCTTCTTCCAGCCCGTCGCCAAACCCCTGATAGGCAAAGTCGAACAAGGGCAGCAGCTCGCGCTCCTTTACGATCCCCAATACCTGCTGCCAATCGGCTCGACTCAAATCGAAGCCAGTCGGATTATGACAACAGGCGTGCAACAGGATGACGTCACCTTTGGGAATCTGCCGCATGGCTTCGAGCATACCGGCTACATCAAGACGGTTATCTGCCCCCACATAGGGGTAATGCTGCACGGCGAGCCCGGCGGCCCTGAACAGCGTTTCGTGAATCGGCCAAGTTGGCTGACTCAACCAGACGCCCTTGCCCGGCAGACACTGCGCAATGAACTCCCCTGTTAGCCGCAGGGCTCCTGTACCACCGGCGGCCTGGGTACAGCCGGCCCGTTTGTCATCGATCACCGCGCTATGTGCACCTAGAACAAGGTGCAGCAGGTAGGTCCCGAAGCTTATATCACCATGGCCGCCAACATAGCTCTTGGTCTGTTCGCTGCCAATCAATGCCTGCTCCGCCAGTTTGACGGCTTTGGGAATAGGAGTAAGGCCTTGCCGATCCTTATATACGCCTACGCCCAGATCCAGCTTGGCAGGATTAGGATCGGCTCGAAACGCTTCAAGCAGCCCCATGATCGGGTCGCCGGCTACCCAGTCGACCGTCTTGAAATGGCTCACTTGCGCCCCTCCGCTGTAGCCGCCACCTCGTCCGTGCGGGCCGCCATGATGAAATCATTGCGATGTAGCCCTTTGATCGAATGGCTCCACCAGGTCACCGTCACCTTGCCCCACTCGGTCAAGAGGCCGGGATGATGCCCTTCTTCCTCAGCAATAGCGCCAACGGCATTGGTGAACGCCAGCGCATGGCGGAAATTCTTGAAGCGGAAGACCTTTTCGAGCTGCATGATTCCGTCACGTACTTCAATGTTCCAGTCCGGAATCTGCCGAATCAGCTCCGCCAGCTCTTCTTCACTGACTTTGGGGGCATCGGCGCTACAGGCTTCGCAGTGGCCTTGTTTCAGAGCGGTAGCAGTCATGTGTTCTCCTTGTAATATCAGGCTGCTTTGGGCGGAAAGCGGGGTTTGTGAAGTCCGAGCTGCATGGCCTCGCGAACCATGCCCATGATGTCTTCATGAGCGACCTGGAATAGCCGCTTGAGTTCAGGCAACACGAAATAGACGGGTTGCAGAATATCGATTCGATACGGGGTACGCATGGCCTCGATGGGGTCGAACGGCAGGTGCTCCGGTTCGGCCGAAAGCGAATACACCGTCTCCTTGGGCGATGACAGGATACCGCCTCCATAGATCTTACGTCCCATTGGCGTATCCACCAGTCCAAACTCGATAGTCATCCAGTACAGGCGCGCCAGGAAGATGCGCTCTTCCTTGGAAGCGGCGAGCCCCAACTTGCCGTAGGTATGGGTGAATTCGGCAAACCAGGGATTGGTCAACAGCGGACAATGGCCAAAGATTTCATGGAAGATATCGGGCTCCTGCAAGTAGTCCAGTTCTTCCCGGGTTCGAATGAACGTGGCGACTGGAAACCGCTGGCTAGCCAACAAGACGAAAAACGTCTCGAAAGGGATCAACGCTGGCACCTGTGCCACGCGCCAGCCCGTGGTGCGTTCCAGTACGCGGTTGACTTCGGACAACTGAGGTATGCGGTCCATAGGCAGATCAAGCTGGGTAATACCGTCCAGGTATTCCTGGCAGGCCTTGCCTTCAATCACCTTCAACTGCCGGGTGATCAGCGTATTCCATACACCGTGTTCGTCATCCGAGTAATGGATAAAACCGGACTCATCCGGTTTTCTCGCCACGTACTGCGTACCTTTCATGTAGCCTCCTTGACGGCGGATGCCGCTGGGTCTTGTTGTATGGCTCTAGCAATAGCGCGAAGACGGTCTGTATGTATAAGGCTAAAAGATCAAGGCGGCATATTTTGCCTGGATGATTCGTAAGAAAATCTTTACAGCAAACTGTTAAGGGTTCACTTCAGGCTATGCGGTTTACTTGATAAAGGGCATATCTGGCACATATTCTTGACACTCAACTTGCGGCCCGTTGAAAAACTCGGCTGCACCGCCCGCCATAATCACAACAATGGGCCCGCTCGATGCGAATCAAAGTTTTGTGTCAGAACCGCGTAGGCATTCTGCGCGACATGCTCAATCTGTTGGCTGACTACGGGATTAACGTGGCCCGTGGCGAAGTGGGAGGCGACCAAGGCAATACGGTCTATCTCTACTGCCCTAATCTGATCAATCTGCAATTCCAGGCACTGCGCCCCAAGCTCGCGGCCATCCCCGGTGTGTTCGATATCTGGCGTATCAGCCTCATGCCCAGCGAGCGTCGCCACTTGGAACTCAATACGCTGCTCGGCGCGTTGGAGTTTCCCGTGCTGTCGATTGATATGGCCGGGCATATCGTTGCAGCCAACCGCGCAGCAGCGCAGCTATTGGGTGCCCGAGTGGACGAGGTGCCCGGGATGGCACTCTCAAAATATGTGGATGAGCTGGACCTGCCTGAGCTGGTTCGTGCCAACAAATCCCGGCTCAATGGTTTGCGTATTCAGATCAAGGGCGATGTCTTTCTCGCCGATATTACCCCCCTGCAGACCGGGCATGACGACAGCGAGGCCCTGGCGGGCGCCGTACTGACGCTGCACCGTGCCGATCAGGTGGGCGAGCGTATCTATCAGGTACGCAAGCAGGAGCTTCGAGGGTTTGACAGCATCTTCCAGAGCTCCAGGTCCATGGCTGCTGTCGTCCGGGAGGCGCGACGCATGGCTCCTCTTGATGCGCCGCTGCTGATTACCGGCGAAACCGGTACCGGCAAAGAGCTGCTGGCGCGGGCCTGTCACCTGGCAAGCCCTCGCGGTCAAGCCCCCTTCATGGTGCTTAACTGTGCGGGCCTGCCCGAGTCGATGGCTGAGACGGAACTGTTTGGATACAGCGCTGGTGCATTCGAAGGGGCTCGCCCAGAGGGCAAGCTCGGACTGCTTGAGCTTACCGCCGGCGGCACGCTTTTTCTGGATGAAGTGGGTGAGATGAGCCTGCGCCTTCAAGCCAAACTGGTTCGGTTTCTGCAAGATGGGATTTTTCGCCGGGTGGGTAGCGACGAGGAGGTCTACCTGGACGTACGTGTCATCTGCGCCACCCAGCAGGATCTGTCCGATTTGTGCGTACAAGGCGAATTTCGCCAGGACCTGTACCATCGCCTCAATGTGCTTTCGCTGCACATCCCCCCCTTACGGGAGTGCCTAGATGGACTGGAGCCGCTAGTCGAGCACTTTCTGGATCAAGCCAGCCGCCAGATCGGCTGCCCGTTCAAGCCTTTGGCCCCTGCCGCCTTCGAGCGACTACGCCATTACCCCTGGCCTGGCAATGTGCGTCAGCTTGAAAATGCACTCTTTCAAGCGGTTTCCTTGGCCGAAGGCAAGGTGGTTAAACCTGAGCACATACGTCTGCCTGATTACGGTACCCCACAACCGCTGGGACACTTCACGCTGGACGGTAATCTCGATCAAATTGTTGGTCGATTCGAAAAGGCAGTGCTGGAACAGCTGATCACCCAATACCCCAGCAGCCGCTTACTGGGAAAACGACTTGGCGTCTCCCATACCACCATTGCCAACAAGCTCCGTTTATACGGTATCGGGCAACATACCGAGCCGTCAGGTTAAACATCCAAAATCAATAAGGCCATTGCGGGCAAATTAGCCACAGGGCCGGACTTTCGTGAGGCGTGGGAGATTCAGAAAGTCATCGATACTGCGGTTCTGTCCTCCCAAGAGCGTGCCTGGTTGCCGATCAGTTAACGACGCGTGAATTAGGCAGCCTTATCAGGCTGCCTTGCGAGCGCGCAGAAAGTCATTCCAGCGACGCACCAGGTAATTGTGCTCATCCATCACGGAATTCCAGACGCTGATATGCCCCATGCGCTGCGCATAAGACCCACCTTCACGGCGCTCGCCGCTGTCGATCAGGGGAAGCCCATCACTACCCGGCAACTCTTCGCGCGCGGGCTTGCCGTCATACCAGTAATCCCATTCGGCTGCGCTCAGGTAATCACGGGCGCGGGGCGGATTGGAGATATAGAAACCTTGCCGTGCCATGACGGCGCCAGGCCAGCCGGACAGCCACCAGTTCAAATAGGCATAGGCAGCGTCCTTGACGCGTCCTTCAGCCCGACGTGACAACGACAGTCCGCCGAACCAGGCTCGATATCCTTCCTTCGGAACCGCGAGGCGGTACTGGATACCGGCCCGATGGAGCTGCATCAGGGTGGGTGACCATAGGCTCTGGATGGAAACAGCAGGGTCGAGCATCAGCCGGCCGGCTTCCTGATCGTCCGACCAGAACGCGGCGAAATGGCCATGATGCTGTTTTTTGATCAGAAGGTCTGCCAGCTGGTCGATTTCATCTAGCCGAAGATTGCCCAGATTCTCGAATCGTGCAAGACCAGCCGCCTGTAACGCCAGCGCTGCGTCGAGCGCGCCGATGGCGGCATCGCTCTGTAAGGCAATATGGCCGCACCAACCCTCATTGATCAGCCAGGACCAGCTCTCTTCGGTTGCAGCGAGCGTGTCGGGCAGCCGCTCCGGGCGGTAGGCAAAGCTGTCAGCATTATGGGTCAGTGGCAGCATACTAATCCGCTCGGTAGGCTGACTTCCCAGTTTGCCATCATGCTGAACGAACAGCCGCTCGCTAGGCAGGCTGCCAGCACCCAATTTATCACTGGTGTGGAGCCTTCCCCGCTTGGGCAAATCGTTGATTTCATCCCATAACGCAATCCGGCGAATGTCGATCGGCTGGATGGCCCCGGCAGGCCACACGAAATCCACGTTGTGAAACCATTGATCATAAAGGTCGTAGCGTTCCGGCTGCATGACTGCAATACGCTGCGCCTGCTGGACATTGTGGATCTCGTAGACTAGACGGATACCGAGTTCCTCTTCGGCACGCTGACGGATGGATTCGAGCAGCGTTACCGAGGTGCCCAGGACACGAAGCGTGACAGGCTCGCTCATGCCGCAGCCCTCAAACGCCCCAGAAAGGCAGCAAAGGAGCGCTTGAGAAGGCCGGTATCCAATCCTCTTACGATAAAGACCAGGCGCGAGCAACGCGCCCCTCCGGGCCAGGCCGGTAGATGTACAGGCGCATGCAGGCAGTGCTGTACGCCATGAATGACGATGGGCTCAGGGGAGTCGATCACGTCCAGAATACCTTTGACCCTGAGGATACGTTCACCATGGCATCTTAGCAGCATCGACAGCCAGACGCCGAAGGCAACCCAGTCCAGCGGTGTAGCAAATTCCAGACAGCAGACCTCCGCGTCACCGTGCCGGGCATTCGGTACCGGTGCAAAGAGCTGCCAGCGCTGCACCTCTGCCATAGCGTCATGACCCTGCACCCCCTCGCCCAGGAGCAGTTCATCCCCACTGCGAACCTCAGCGGTAATAGCCAAGGTGGCGGATGGATTCAATGCCTGGAGCTGCGCACGACAAGCCTCTACAGCAGGCGGCTCGATTAGGTCGATCTTGCTGATCAGCAGACGGTCCGCCGCAGTAACCTGCCCCAACCATTCGGGATGCAGACGCTGCTGCAGCTTGGCATGCTGCGCATCCACCACGGTAATGAGCAACCCTAGATGATAGCGGCCACGTAACTGCGGATCCTGGGTCAGGGTAGCCAGAATCGGTGCCGGATCGGCCAGCCCGGTGGTTTCCAGTAGTACACGTTTGAAGGGCGGTACCGCGCCCCGGCTACGCCTGTCATGCAGATCGATCAAGGCCTGCTTGAGGTCTTCCCTGACGGAGCAGCAAACACAGCCACTGGGAAGCAGCACCGTATCCGGTGCCACTTCCTCAACCAACAAATGGTCGATACCCACTTCGCCAAACTCGTTGATCAGCAGCGCCGTATCCCCCAGTTGTTCATCAGCGAGCAGGCGCTTGAGCAGCGTAGTCTTGCCGCTCCCCAGAAATCCGGTAATCACGTTGACCGGCACGCTCATGGATGCATCTCCAGATGTTCGAGCAGGCGCACATCAAGTGGGTCCAGTGGCCTGCCCAGAATCAACTCTGCCGAGCGCCACAACTGGTCCAGTCCGTGGGCAATTTCCTGCCGGCCGGTCGCCCCCTGTACCACATACGCCGAGCCCTGAAAATCCGTCACACTCAGACGAAACGGTGTAATCACATGGTTGATTGCCTTGATGCGCCGCAGCCGTTCACGACGCCGTGGCAACTCATCACCCAAGGGATCGCTCCAGTGCCTCTCTTCGCCCAACAGGCCACACAGCCCACACATGTCAGCTCCTCATGATCGTGTACCCAGCCACTTGGGTAGGTGGTTGCTCAACCTGCCCTGCGAGGAAACGGCATGGCAACGGTGGTTGAGCATAACAACACCCATCGCTTCGTTACGGCATGACATCCCCTGAGTTCGGTCCCAGCGTCTGTCCGACAAACAGGTTGCCACCCGGCTCGGAGGCCAGGAGCACGGCCACTGGTGCCACCTCTTCAGCCCTGCCGAATCGCCCCAGTGGCAGCTCCTTGGCTTTGGCAACCTTCCAGTCCTGACTAATGCCATTGACGAGCGGCGTCTCGATCGGCCCCGGCGCAATGGCATTGACCAGTACGTTGTCCTTGGAAACTTCCAGCGCTAGGGATTTCGTAAAGCCGATCACTCCGGCCTTAGCGGCCGCATAATGGGTCAACTCCGCTCCGCCCTTGATACCCAGCTGCGAGGCCACATTAATGATGCGCCCCCACCGCTGCGCCAGCATGTGCGGCAATGCACGCTGGCTGGCAATGAATACGCTGGTGAGATCTATTCTGAGCATGTCATCCCACATGGTCTGGGTCAGCTCAACGCAGGGCGCCTGCGTCAGCATCCCTGCATTGTTGACGAGAATATCGATCCCTCCAAAGGCTTGCAGGCAGACATCTATACCTACCTGAGCACCCTCTCGCGTCCCGACATCCGCCACACACTCGATCACGTCGGCACCTTGAGCACGGCACTGCTGCGCCGTCACAGCCAACCGTTCGGCATCACGATCACACACCACCAGACGAGCCCCTTCCCGGGCATACGCCTGGGCGATAGCAGCGCCAATACCGCTGGCAGCCCCAGTGATAACAGCGCGACGCGCCTGCAACTGTTTCATGACATTCTCCTTTTGGTTCGCGGTGCAGGCACCGTCGGCATTAATCTCATTCAGGCCAGCGTACCGTCAGGCCACCATCGACGATAATGCTCTGCCCGGTGATATAGCTCGCCTCGGTACTGGTCAAGAAACGTACCAGCCTGGCGACCTCGTCGGCACGCCCCACACGCCCGAGCGGAATGGCACGTGCGGCCTTTGCCAGTCCCTCCGGACCAAGGGAGTTCTTGGCATCCAGCGACTGAGGTGTCTCGATCAAGCCCGGGATTACCGCATTACAGCGGATGCCACGCGGTGCCAGTTCAACTGCCAGGGAACGACACAGCCCGGGTACACCCGCCTTGGCCGAGGCGTAATGAGCATGGTTCTGCCAACCATAGACACCCCCTGCAATCGACGAGATGGCAACCATTGCGCCCCCCTCGCCCATATGGCAAGCCGCCGCGCGGAACGTCCGCATGACGCCTGTCAGGTCCACGTTGAGCATTTCGTCCCAACGCTCGTCGGTCATCTCCAGCAATGGCGAAGCGCGTAACAGACCGGCGTTGGCGATCGCATAATCCAACCGGCCGAAGCGTCCCATGGCGGCCTCCGCCAGCGCATCGACCGACGCGCTCTCGGTTACGTCCAACGGCTGCATCAGGCATTCACCGCCAGCCTCTTCCACCAGGCGAAGTGTCACCTCGTGATCATGGGGATCACCCAGGAAATAGCCTCCTGCCACGCGTATGCCCTGCTGGGCATACGCGACAGCCAGGGCCTGACCAATACCGCTGGCGGCACCGGTAACCAGGGCAACGGGGTGAGAACTCATAGTCATGTCACACTCCACTTTTTATTTGAGACTGGAGGGTTCGACGTGGCGTGCGGCCCACATCACAACGCCGGAGAGAAAGCATGGCCAGGCACCAAACCAAAGCGCGGCGCTGTGCCATTGACCACCGGCGCCCAGAACGCTGGTGATGCCCAACCCTGCCAGAATGGCGCCGACCGGACCCATGGCATGCACAATGGCACCGCCGGTAGCCCGGATACTGGTAGGAAAGCTTTCACCCATGAAGAACAACATGGCCGAATAAGGCCCTGTCAGAAAAAACAGACCGAGGCTGTACAGCGCCACGACAGGCATCAACTCACTGGGTGCCTGTAGCATAGCCGCAAAGGCCAGTCCGCCGCACATCCAGCCCAGCGCCACGGTGTTGCGCCGACCAATACGGTCACCCAGCCAGCCATGGAACAGGTAGCCGATAAAACCGACCAGGTTGGACAGCACTAGAATCCACAGCGAATTTTCGAACGACAGATGATGAACGCTGACAATCACCGACGTCCCGAGCACACTGAAGACCTGAATGGCCGACCAGTTGAGCAGGATCGCCACGCTTAGCACGACGGTCGGGCGCAGCGCCGCACCACGAAATGCAGCCGCAACCCCTGCCTTGGCATGCTCGTCGTAATCGACGTCATACTCGTACGCCAGGCTGCGGGCCTCGCTTTCCTGACCCGCCTTGCGCAACTGAGCAATACGCAGATGTACTTGGAACTGTGGGCTCTCTTTGAGCTTGCGGGCCAATACTGCAATCACAAAGGCCGGTACGGCGGCAAATACGAAACAGCCTTGCCAGCCTATGGCTGGCAGCAACAAAGCAGTTAGTCCCGCCGCAATCAGGGCACCGACCGGCCAGCCGCTCTGCACTAGGCTGTACACAAAACCGCGACGCTTGATCAGCTTAGGATCATCAGACGCCGCATAGATTTCGGTCAGGTAGGTCGCGTTGACCCCTTCCTCTGCATACCCCAGACCTGCCACGGAACGTACACCAATCAAGGCCCCCTTACCCATGCCGGCACAGACCGCCGTCAACAGCGAGCACAGCGCCGCTCCTCCAATGGTAAACATGATGCCGCCACGCCGCCCGATGCGATCCACGATAGGGCCAATCGCAAAGGCTACTACTGCACCTCCAACGGCTACCCACGTTGCGATTTCGGCCTGCTCGGCCTCGCTCCATGAATAGTGGCCACCCATGACCGGCAACAAGGTACCGAACAGGATGAAGTCATAGACCGCAAACACCCAGGCAAAGAACGCAATCCAGGTTGCGTACTTCACATCACCTGAGGACAACGTTTGAGGTTTCCAGCCGGACGTCAGGTCCGTTTGAAGCGGTGTAGCAGCATGCGTAGTCATATCGGTTTCCTCGAGGGAAAAGAACGATCAGCGCTGGCGCGGCTGACGCTGCAGGAAGTCATCGGCAATCTCGTCCATGGTGACGAAACGCACCCCTTCATGGCCCTGCATGTGCTCGATGAAACGCTCCAGCATCAACAGAACCTGTGGGCGGCCTGAAACATCAGGGTGAATGGTGATCGGGAAGACGGCATAGTCATGTTCGCGGTAAACCCAGTCGAACTGGTCACGCCACATCTCTTCTAAATGGCGAGGATTGACGAAGCCATGGCTGTTGGGGGACTTCTTGATAAACATCATGGGCGGCAGGTCGTCCAGGTACCAGTTGGCCGGAATCTCGACCAGATCTGTTTCCTGCCCGCGAACCAGCGGCTTCATCCACGCCTCAGGCTGCTGGCTGTAATCAATCTTGGTCCAGCTGTCGCCTACCCGTACGTAATAGGGATGAAAGTCGTTGTGCATCAGGCTGTGGTCATACTTGATACCTTTCTTGAGTAGAAGCTCATTGGTGACACGGCTGAACTCCCACCAGGGCGCGACGTAGCCTGTCGGACGCTTGCCCGCCAACTGCGTGATCAGCTCGATGGATTTGTCGAGCACGGCCTCTTCCTGTTCGGGAGTCATCGCGATGGGATTTTCATGGCTGTAACCATGAATACCAATCTCATGGCCGGCTTCAGCGACGGCCTTCATCTGCTCGGGGAAAGTTTCAACCGAGTGACCCGGAATGAACCAGGTAGTACGCAGACCATACTTCTTGAACAGGTTGAGCAAACGGGGAGCACCAACTTCACCGGCGAACAGGCCACGGGAGATGTCATCCGGCGAATCTTCACCACCGTAGGAGCCCAGCCAACCGGCTACGGCGTCCACATCCACACCGATCGAAACGAAGATTTCCTTTTCCATGCCTAACCTCATTGCCCGGTATTATGAGGCGCTGGAGAGAGCCGGGCCCCTGCTCCAGCGCGTCAAAAAGCGTTAGCGCTGGAGCAAGACCGCTTCCACGCCCAAGGCGACCCGAAGCAGGTAGGTATCCTCCCCGCTGGGCACGGATAACAACAGGCCCGTCGGCAAGCCATCACCGTCGCATCCGCTACGCAGCGAAACTCCGGGCATGTCCAGCAGACTGCCGGGCATGGTCAGGCGAAGTGTGGCAAGATTGGTGGCGATGAACAGCGCATCGTCGCGCTCCAGCGGCTCGAGTAACGGAGCGACATGGGCGACGGTCGGTGTCACCAGGACGGCCCCGTCGAGCTCAAGGGTCATTTCGCGCTGTAACCGTTCCCGTGCCTGATAAAGCTTTATCTGCCGACTGGCCGGAAAGTGACGCGCCGCCTCGAGGCGGGTACGAACCCGCGGGTCCAGCTGGTCTGCTTCAGGGCTGCCCAGTAGCGCCTCGTGCAAAGTGAACGCTTCGGCAGAACCAAGCCAGCCCTCGGTTTCAACCATCTTCAAGGTCTGTTGGAGGGCCTGAACTGGACGGTAGTCAACCAAGGCGCCTGCATTGCAAAGCTGTTTAAGGGCCTGTTCGAGATTTTCTCGTACAGCAGGCTCTACACGGGAATCGGTCAACACATCAGGATCAACCCGCAAGCGCAGCCCCCTTACAGGGAGCGCCTCTGGGGCGCTGGACGTCGCTCCCTTGATCAGCGCATCAAGCACAAGTACATCACGAACGCTTCGGGTTATCGGTCCCAAGGCATCCAGAGTTCGAGCCAACGGGAGCACACCATCCATGGGGTACCGGGCCGTTGTACTGCGATAACCCACCACGCCATTCAACGCCGCCGGAATACGAATCGAGCCGGCAGTATCAGTGCCCATGGCAATTGGAACGATGCCCGCACCTACTGCGACCCCGGAGCCAGAGGAAGAGCCGCCCGGAATACGTCTTTCCTGAGCTGAGGCTGCATTAGCCGGTGTGCCGAAATGCGGATTGAGACCAAGACCTGAATAAGCTAACTCGCTGAGGTTGGTCTTGCCCACGCTTACCAGCCCTGCGCGAGCTAACTGCCGGACCAGATACGCATCGGTGGTTGCTACGGGCGAGCCTCTTCGAACGGCAGCGCCCGCTGTTGTCACGCTGCCCGACACGTCAAACAGGTCCTTCCAGGCGATTGGCACCCCATCCAATACAGATAACGGTTGGCCGGCCTTCCAGCGTGCCCATGACGCCTCTGCCTCACGACGTGCCCGCTCAGGATCCAAGAAAATAAAAACGTGCTCTGCCTGCCTAGCGCTCTCCAGCGTTTTCTCTAATACGGCAACCGGATCGGTAGCACCCATCCGATAGGCCGCCGCCAGCGTGAGGCCATCGTTTGCTAAAAGACCTGACCGAGTGACTGACACAATCCACCTCTAAAATGTACATATTTTAATTAGTACATTTATTGCAAGCACTGATTGTGCCAGATTCTTTTTGTAACTCTACGAACGCCTGAACCATGCGTCGCAGAGCTATTAAGTTGAGATTATTTAACGATGCACAAAAATGTATTTATTAAAAAAGATCCATTTTTGTGCATTTAAGTAACACACTGTCTCAAAAGGCCCCAACGTAGTGCATGGCAAGTCGAGCAGAAACACCTAAAACGACTGTGAGAGAATTCCACGATCATCGGATGGAAACCCGCGAATGACTGCTGAAGACTCCGCAAGCTATGAAGATGGGCGGGCCGCCGTTCCCCGTTACGGCATGATCCGGAATGCCCTTCGGGACGCGATACTTGGAGGCCGTGCCGAAGCTGGCCTCGTCCTGGTTGAAGCACCACTAGCCCAACTATTTGGTACGAGTCGGGTGCCGGTTCGTCAGGCCTTAACCATGCTCTATGAGGAAGGGTTACTCTCCCGTTTCGAAGGCCGCGGTTATCTGATCAACCCAAACAATCTTGAACTTGAACCCAAGCGCCTTGCCCTCAGCCGTCAGCTCCTGGGCCTTGAGCCTATCGATACCCGGCCACTCGGAGAGCGGGTATTCGATGACATTTCCGCCTGCGTATCCAAGGCCATGGTATTTGGTCATTACCGGCTCGATGAGCAGGACGCTGCGGATTATCTAGGAGTCAGCCGCAGCGTTGTTCGGGAAGCCCTGATGCGCCTGCGGGATCGTGGCCTGCTAGAAAAGGAGCCCTACTCACAGTGGCTGGCCGGTCCGCTGACAGCACAGGCCATTACCGAGGATTACGAGCTGCGGGCGCTACTGGAACCAGAAGCCTTGCGACAGAACGCTCCAACCCTTACCCGAGCGGAACTTATCGCAATGTTGGAACGTATTCTCAAGGCGCAAGCTCTTCAGGGGGGGCCTTCGCGTCAGGTAATTGAGATCATCGAGCACGATCTACACGGTCAATGCCTGAGTGGTATCCGCAACCGCAAAATGGCCACACTTATTCGGCACAGCCAGAGCCCGATGAACATAGGCCGGATTTTCCATGAAGCTGTTCAGACCGGTAGTAACGAAGCCATGCTAATCGAGCATCGATTGATCATCGAATCCCTGCTACATGGTGCTGTGGACTCAGCGGCCTTGAACCTGCGGGATCACTTGATTCGAGCGCGAGACAGAACGCTTCAACGTCTCAAGGTAATTTCCGTACTTCCAGACCCTGAGTTGCCAGGGTATCTGACTAGACTTAGTTAGCGTTTAATTTCAATGAGTTAACTTACTAAATTGATTCTATATCTAACTTTAAGTAAAAGACTCCTCGGTGCTGGACAGCTAAGTAAAGGTCAGCTCAACACTCATCATTTTGAAAAATTTAATTGCTATAAATCAAATAGTTAATTAGTTAATTTAATGTTATTTATTGACATTAAATTAACGTTAAAGCGTGCCTCATATTTTCATCTAAAAAAAGCCTCCTACGGTCAGACAGGATGCTTTGTACGGGGTCAATGCTGAACTGGCTACCGATCCCCAACACACACTTCCAGATCGTGGTCCCGGTATTGGCGTCGAGCACTACCATGTCACCAGACATCGAACCGGCATAAACCAGACCCGGCGACGACGCCATCGGCCCTAACCCGCTAGTATGTTTTGACGTCACCGGATTGGTACCGGTGGCAGGCACTTGCCAAAGAATCCGGCCAGTTTTTGCATCCAACGCGGACCACGTACCGCCCTTCCAGCTTTTCTTGAAATCAGGCGCCAACGTTTGATTCTGACTTGAGGAATTGTTGATCGACACATAGATTTGCGAATTGAGCGGATCTACCGATGAGCTTCACTCGATTCCGCCGATTGTGTATCTAGGGCCTACCTAGATTAACCAAAGGGTTCGCCGGTTCCTGCATCCAGCACCAGCCCCGAGTCGGCATAGTTATCCGGTATTAGTCGAAGCGCCCTAGACACAACAGCACGCTGCGCTCGCCGAATGGCATAGACCCGGCGGTTGAAGGGGTCACCGTCAGCATGCCTCACACGGCAGCGCTGGCAGGCTGTTAGTTGACCTGCCGGAGCCGCTATAGGGAGATCAAATCATGCACCAGAACAGATTATGTGATGGCGCCAATATGCCAGGGAACGAATTCATTCTGTCCATAACCGTGCTGCTCGCTCTTGCTGCGCTCGCCCGAGGCAATCCTGAGCATTTTTTCGAAAATCTCGGCCCCAGATGCTTCGATGGTCAGCGTACCGGTCGCGATTTCGCCACAATTGATGTCCATGTCCTCTTCCTGACGCTGCCAAAGGGCATTATTGGTCGAAAGCTTGATCGAGGGTGCCGGTGCGCATCCATAGGCTGAGCCCCGTCCGGTGGTAAAGGCAATGAGATTTGCGCCACCCGCCACCTGCCCGGTAGCGGAAACCGGGTCATAGCCGGGCGTGTCCATGAACACCAGCCCCTGAGCCCTTACCGGCTCGGCATATTCATAGACAGCCATCAGGTTACTTGATCCGGCTTTCGCTACCGCGCCAAGCGATTTTTCCAGAATGGTCGTAAGACCACCCGCCTTGTTGCCTGCAGACGGGTTGTTGTTCATCTCCGCTCCCGTGCGTCGGCAATACTCTTCCCACCAATGAATGCGCTCGATGAGCTTTTCGCCTACTTCGCGGCTGGCCGCCCGACGGGTCAGCAGATGCTCGGCACCATATATTTCCGGAGTTTCGGACAGGATAGCCGTACCACCGCAGGCCACCAATCGATCCACCGCATTACCCAGGGCCGGATTGGCGGTAATACCGGAGTAGCCATCCGAGCCGCCGCATTGCAGGCCTACTATCAAATGACGGGCACTCACAGGCTGGCGCTCGATGCGATTGGCTTCGCTCAAGAGGTCCTTCACATACGCAATGCCTTTAGCTACGGTCTTGGCCGTACCTCCCGTATCCTGGATGGTAAACGTACGCAGTGTTGCGGTCGCTTCCAGCCCCTGAGCCGCCATCATGCCTTCGATCTGATTGGTTTCGCAGCCAAGTCCGATCACCATGACCGCCGCGAAATTGGGATGGACGGCATATCCGCCCAGGGTGCGGCGCAAGATGGCCAGAGGCTCGCCTGCTGAATCTACAGCGCAGCCGGAGCTATGCGTCAGCGCGACGACGCCATCCACATTGGGATAAGGCGCCAGGGCGGCCGGATTGATATCCCGCCGAAAATAGTCAGCCACTGCCCGAGCGACAGTAGCCGAGCAATTTACCGAGGTCAGGATACCGATATAGTTGCGCGTCGCTATACGACCATCCGGGCGGACGATACCTTGAAACATCGGCCCCTCGGTGGGAAAGGCCTGCACTTGGGCATCCTCTCCAAAAGCATAATCCCGGGCAAACTCGCCCATCGCCAGGTTATGAACATGGACGTGCTCGCCGGGCATGATGGGGGCCATGGCAAAGCCGATGATCTGACCATAGCGGCGCACCGGTTGCCCACTGTCGATCCGGCGCACCGAGAACTTGTGGCCTGCGGGAATAGCCTGAGTAAGGGTTACGCGCTCCTGCACGATGGCAAGCCCTGCCGGCAGCGGCTGTAGCGCCACGAGGACATCATCCTGCGGGTGAAGGCGAATCACGGCTTTGGCGGTATCGATCCCGCCTGTTTTTGTTATCAGTTCCATGGCGTTCTCACGGTAATGTCAATCTTGCAGTAATTGACGCACGGCCAACTCTACTCCACGCAACTCTGCCAATCCCTTGAGACGGCCGATCAGTGAATAGCCGGGGTTGGTGCGGCGATGCTGATCATCCAGCAGCTGATGACCATGATCGGGCCGCAGGGGAAGTCGGGGGCCATGCTCATGTTCGCGTCGACGCTCTTCCAGAACCAGCTCACGGATCACACCGACAATGTCTGCGTCTCCGGCCAGGTGATGCGCTTCGTGAAAGCTGCGCGGATCAGCCTCGCGCTTCACCGAGCGCAGGTGAGTGAAATAGATGCGAGGCGCAAACTGCCGAGCCATGGCAACGAGGTCGTTATCTGCACGCACCCCATAGGATCCGGTGCAAAAGGTCAACCCGTTGGCCGGACTGGGTGCCGCATCAAGAAGCCATTGGGCGTCCTGTGCGGTAGACACGATACGAGGCAAGCCCAGAAGAGGCCGTGGCGGATCGTCGGGGTGAATGGCCATGCGTACGCCCACCTCCTCGGCCACCGGCACAATGGCCTTGAGAAAGTAGCTCAGGTTTTCCCGGAGCTGTTCCGCATCAATATCCGCATAGGTCGCAAGCAGTCCTCTGAAATCATCCAGGCTATAGTGCTCTTCAGCGCCTGGCAGACCGGCAATCAAGGTAGCAACGAGCGTATCGCGCCGGGTGTCGTCCAGGTTGTCAAAATAGGTACGGGCCCGCTGGATATCGTCCTCGGTGTAGTCCGCCTCGGCGCCTTCACGCTTGAGGATAAAGAGATCAAACGCGGCAAATGCATCCTGATCAAAGCGTAGTGCCCATCCGCCGTCCTCCAGCGGCCATGCGAGGTCCGTACGGGTCCAGTCGAGGATGGGCATGAAGTTATAGCAGACAATATCGATACCGCACGCCGCGAGATTGCGAAGGCTCTGTTGGTAGTTGCCAATGTAGTCATCGCGGCGGCCACAGCCTCGCTTGATATCCTCGTGAACGGGAATACTTTCCACCACCGACCAGGTCAGTCCAGCTGCCTCGATCATCGCCTTTCGTTCACTGATCGCCTCTACTGTCCAGACTTCCCCGTTGGGAACCTGATGCAAGGCCGTGACGATGCCTGTCGCACCGGTCTGCCGAATGTCGCTCAAGCTGATGGGGTCATTAGGGCCGAACCAGCGCCAGGTATGCTCCATGACTTCGCTCCTCAGTGATTATTATTGTTCGTCGTTTCTGCGAGCGCCGCGGCAATACCTTGGGTGCTCAGCACACGGTAGGCTTGATGCACGGGCTGCCGGAACGCCTCCTGCTCGGTCAGACTCGCCGGAAAGACGTCTGAAAGCCCTAGAAAGGCCTCGACCAGTGCCTCTCCCTGCCGGTGCGCATGCAACTCAGCAAAGGTGTCACGCAGCGGATCATTTACCTCATGCGCCCCTCGGCTGCTATGCCCGGAGCAGTACTCAATCCAGGCCGCTACGCCAAACGCAATGCAGCTGATTCCGCCTCCCTGAGCAAGCCGTGCTTCCGTTCCGGAGAGCCAGCGCTGGGGCAGCTTTTGCGAGCCGTCCATAGCGATCTGATGCAAACGGTGCTGGAGGCTGTCGTTGCGAAAGCGTGCTATCAGATCATCAGCATAGGCGTTGAGGTTGATTCCTGCCGGCATTTCCAGTGTCGGCATGGCCTCGTCTTTCATGTAATGCCGGACAAGTCTGACCAGCGCAGGATCGTTCATGGCGTCATACACCGTGGTATGACCCGCCAGTGCACCTACGTAGGCCAGAAGTGAGTGGCTGCCATTGAGCAGGCGTAGTTTCATGGTTTCGAATGGGCGTACATCCGCCACCATCTGCACCCCCTCCTGCTCCCAGTCGGGCCGCCCCTGAGGAAACTGATCCTCTATCACCCACTGGCTGAAGGCTTCGCCAATAACGGCTGCCGGGTCCTCACAGCCAAGCTGACGCAATGTTTCGAACGAGGCGTCAGTCATGGCAGGAACAATGCGGTCTACCATACTGCTGGGAAACGCGACCGCCTGACTGATCCAGGCGGCCAGTCGTTCATCCTGAGCAGCCGCCAATTGCGTTACCGCCTGCCGTGTTCGCTGACCGTTATCCGGCATGTTGTCACAGCATAATACTGTAAAGGGGGCTACCCCTCGGGCATGACGACGGCGCAAGGCCTCTACCAGCAGACCTGGGGCCGTACGCGGCGCATGGGGCGTGCAAATATCATGGGCGATATTGGGGTCATCTACGCGTAGCTGTCCGGTAGCAGGACTCAGGCAGTAACCCTTTTCCGTTACGGTCAGTGTCACAATGCGTGTCGCCGGGTCGGCCATTCGTTCGAGCAAGGCTTCTTTATCTTCACCGTCTTCGCCGGCATAAAGTACCTCCTGCAGCGCCGCGATTTCCCGCAAGGCAACGTGCTCACTGTCGCGGTATTCGGCCACGTGATAGCGGCAGTCTTGCGCACGAAGCTGATCGACAAGTACCCGGTTGGAGCGAATGTTGGCGCTACATATACCCCATTCTCCGCCACCATGCCGTGCCAGAGTGCGCTCCAGGTAGACCGCCTGATGCGCACGATGAAACGCACCAAGGCCCAAGTGCACAATGCCAATGATCGGCTTTGGATACGTGGAGGGATATCGCTCGACTTCACGCATGGGAAGGCTCCTTGATTCCTGGCAGAGTAACGCCACAGGCTTCCCCCAGCGCTTGAAGGGATTCGATCACCCCTGTCTCAACCGGCACACCCTCACGCGATGCCGCTTCCTGGGCCTGGATTTCCTTGAGTCCCGCATACCAGACCTGATCGTGCCCTGCGGCAGGCTCCGAGGTGCGCAGGTCTGACAGAAGCTGATCCATGGCTTGGCGAAACTCATCCGCGGGACGGAACAGGTCGATTCGAAAAGCAGCAAAAAAGTGCCCTACTCGCCCCGTACTCCCAGGCGTATCGTGCAGGTGCCTGCCAAACCCATGCCCCGCCAGTGCGCCACAAAGGATGTCAACCATTACGGCAAGACCATAGCCCTTGTGGCCACCAAACTCGGTGCCCGCACCGCCTAATGGGTGCAACCCGCCGCCTGCATAGATGTTCATGCTTTCCAGGAGACTGGGGGCATCATGGGCATCGCCTCCATCCGGTGCCGCAGCCCATCCAGTGGGCAACGGTGTGTTCTGCCGGCCATAGACTTCCAGCTTGCCGCGCGTCACGGCTGTGGTCGACATGTCCAGCACAAAGGCCTTTTCCCTGTCGGCCGGTGCGGCAAAAGCGATCGGGTTGGTGCCAAACATGCATTGTCGACCATGCGTGGGAACGCCAAGTGCCGCCGTGTTGGTCATGGCGATGCCAATCAGGTCATGGGGCAGCGCCTGCATGGCGTACCAGGCGGCAATACCAAAGTGGTTCGAGTCGCGTACGGTCGCGAAACCCGCGCCGTGCTCGCAGGCTTTGGCAATCACGGCATCCATGGCCTGCTGGCTGACCGTGGTGCCCATACCGCCCTGGGCGTCCAACACCAGCGAGAGCGGCGTTTCATGAACCACCTTCGGCTTGGCATCTGTCAGGATACTGCCCGCCTTGAGCCCTCGCACATAGCGCGGCAGACGTGCTACGCCATGGGAAGGAATGCCCCGGGCGTCAGAGTTCACCAGCACCCGGGCAGCGAGTTCGGCGTCCGGTGCGGCGAGACCATGGGCTCTAAAGACCTGCTGGCAGAATCCTTCAAGCGCCCCTTGTTCTACACGTGTGTACTGCATCTGCAACTCCTTACGAGGAACGGCCCAGTACTGACGGCGCAGCGACCGGTGGCGCCATCTCCGCCTGCACAGGGGCAATAGGCTTGACAAAACGGGCCACACACAGCGCACCCACAACCGTCAAAAGACCTGCCAGGAGGAAGGCACTGGTAAATGCCCCGGTAAACTGGACGATAAAACCGGTCACGGTTGGTCCGACGATGCCGGAGGTGTTGGCCAGGAAGTGCATGAAGCCGCTTACTCCACCGACCCGTGCCGCCGGTACGGTATCCTGGATGATGGCCCAGTAAATAGCGCCGGTCAGATACAGGAAGAATACAGACAGCGCCACCAGCGCTACCGCGCTATACATGGTGGAAACAAGCCCGGCGCAACCGATGCAGACCGCACAGCACAACAGGCACCCCACCAGCACCACCTTGCGCGAGAACATCACCCGGCCGGTTTTCTTGAGCACGAAGTCGGACACGAAGCCACCCAGCGCCAGTCCCAGGCACCCCAGAATCCAGGGAATGACGGTCGCGATACTCATGTCCTTCACGTTCATGCCGTGGGCCATGGTCAGGTAGCTTGGGAACCAGGTCAGGAAGAAGTACAGCGTGTAGTTGTAGGTGAAGAAGGCAAACGCCGTAAACAGCACGGTAGGCTGCTTGAGGTAGTACCGGAGTGGCTGAGTCGGCACATTGGCAATCTCGGTGAGCCGTTCACCTTCTTCGATTTCACGTGCTGCCGCGCCGTCCGGCTTGGCCTTGATGAACTTGAACCACACCGCCGCCCAAACGAGGCCAATGATCATGATGACGATGAAGGACTCCTTCCAGCCGTAGGTGACGGCAATGATGCCTACCACCGGCCCGGAAATGGCGCCACCCAACGGCGTACCGGCCATGGAAACACCCAAGACGCGTGCTCGCTTATCGGGCGCATACCACGTGTTCACCATCTTGCTGGTTGTCACGCTCAGCGGCCCTTCCCCCATGCCAAACAGCACACGGATCAGGAACAATGAGGCAAAGCCCAGGGCCAGCACCGTCAAGCCACTGAACAGTGACCACAGCACCATAGCCACCAGCAGCGTGGTTTTGGCACCATAACGATCCGCTGCCCAGCCGCCAACAAAGTTGAAGGCTGCATACCCTACGAAAAAGCTGCTGAAGATCAGCCCCATCTCGCCGGCATTGAGCCCAAAGTCCTTCTGAATGAACGGAGCCGCCACAGACAATGCCGAGCGATCCAGATAATTGATGACACCCGCCAGAAACAGCATGACGAGTACCAGGCTACGACCTTGACCAAACATGAAAACCTCCCGCTTCTTGTATTTATCGGTGAGGGCGCCCGGGTGGGCGCGTATCGATTGGAAAGACGGCTCAGGCCGTCCGAGTTAACCCGCCACGTGCATCAACTCCACTAACACCTTACGCGTCTGCTCAGGATGACTTTCGATCAGATCAATGGCCTCAGGCATATCGTCAAAGGCTACGCGATGGCTGATCAGGTCCTGCGCATTCAGCTTTCCGGTCGCCATCAGCTCAATCACCCGCGGAAACTTACGGTTGTTGAGCCGCGATCCTACTAGCGTCAATTCCTTCTTGATCATTTCCAGCTGTACCAGGTCGCTGGGCGCTGCATTGAAACCCAGAAGACCAATCCGCCCGGCGGGTGACGCCAGCCGCACCATTTGAGGCATCAACGCAGGAATACAGGCCGCGTCCACAATCAGCGGTACGCCCTCGCCTCCGGTCTGCTCTTTCATGACAGACTCCACATCCTGTGCCTGCCCGTTGATCGTGCGTGTCGCGCCCAACGCCCGGGCTGTTTGCAGGCGCGTATCAATCACATCGGTAACGGTGATATCGGTAAGCCCCAAGGCGCGCGCCATCTGCACGATAGTCAGTCCGATCACGCCGGCACCATAGACCAGTACAGAGTCGCCTGGCTGAGGTTGCATGCGATCCAGTACGTTCAGCGCGATGGAATACGGCTCCACCAGAGCGGCATGGCTGAGCGGCATCCCCTCTGGCAGTTTGTGAGCGTTTTCAGCCGGCACGCTGACGCGCTCGCTGAAACCACCGTCGCGGTGCACGCCAATCACTTGCAAATGGGTACAGACATTAGGCCGACCAACACGGCAGGGGTAGCAGGTACCACAACTGATAACCGGATCCACGCAGACACGATCACCGACGCTCAGCGTCTCGACACCCTCGCCGACCTCCTGAACGACGCCAGCAAACTCATGCCCGGTCACCCGGGGAAACCGAACGAACGCGTTCTGCCCATGGATGATATGCATGTCCGAACCGCAGATACCCGCATACGCCACGCCTACCACCACCTCACCTGGCGCAGCGACCGGCGTCTCGACCTGGGCCAGACTGAACTCATGGGGAGCACGTACCTGAAAGGCTTTCATTATTTGCCACTCCTCTGGATCGACCTAACGGCTGCACCGGCGTTACCCAGCAGCCTCCCTGCATACAATCGGTTCTGTTTGTTCATTGTGCGTACCCGTCTGTTGTTGTCATTGTCGAGCATGATTCACCAGTGCCAGAGCGTGCCGTCTACGAGGCGGTTTACCGGCAGACTGGCACGCTTGTAGGGATAGCGCGCCGCCAGATCTTCATTGATGTCTACGCCATGCCCTGGCGCTTCGCCCGGCGTGAAATGACCATCTTCGAATCGATACGCGTGGGGGAAGACTTCATCGATCCGCTCCTCATGGGGCATGTGCTCCTGGATGCCAAAGTTAGGTACCCAGGTATCGAAGTGCAGTGCCGCTCCCATGCATACCGGTGACAGGTCAGTTGCGCCGTGAAAACCGGTACGCACGTGATACAGCGCCGCCAGATCGGCGATGCGCCGGACATGGGTAATCCCGCCGGCATGTACAAGGGTGGCGCGGATATAGTCGATCAGCTGCTCCTGGATCAGCTCGCGGCAGTCATGAATCGAGTTGAAAACCTCACCCACCGCCAGCGGTGTGGTGGTGTGCTGGCGGATCAGGCGGAAACCTTCCTGATTCTCGGCAGGTGTACAATCTTCCAGCCAGAACAGATTGAATTCCTCTACCGACTTACCCAGACGCCCTGCTTCAATGGGTGTCAGGCGATGGTGCACGTCGTGGAGGATGTGCAGGTCGTCACCGAAGCGTTCACGAACCGCAGCAAACAGCTTGGGGACATACTTGAGGTACTTGGCAGTGTCCCAGACGTGTTCGGCCGGCAGGTCACTGTCTGCCGGCTCGTAGCGCTCACCTTCGCGCTTGGCTACACCATAGGTGGTGGGAATACCGGGAATGCCACATTGGACTCGGACGGCCTTATAGCCCAGCTCTACATGTCGGGCTACCTCATCCAGGCAGGACTCAATGTCCTTGCCGGTAGCGTGCCCGTATACCATCACCTGCTCACGACTCTTGCCGCCAAGCAATTGATACAACGGCATATTGGCGGCCTTGGCCTTGATGTCCCACAACGCTAGGTCAACCGCGGCAATCGCCGTCATGGTGACGGGCCCACGACGCCAGTAGGCACCGCGGTACAGGTATTGCCAGATGTCTTCGATTCGATGAGCATCCCGTCCGATCAAGGCAGGAATAACATGTTCTTCCAGATAGGCGACCACGGCCAGCTCACGGCCATTGAGGGTAGCATCGCCGATTCCGTAAAGACCTTCGTCAGTCACAATCTTGAGAGTGACCAGATTACGACCGGGACAGGTCACGATAACGCGGGCTTCTCTTATCTTCATTGTTCAAGCCTGGGCAGCTAGGGAATACGAAAGCGCGGGCATTGCCGGCATAGCGGGAGGCGGGATCAGGGCGCCTCGGTGCTGAATGACATTGACAGCTAACCGGTGACCCCACCGGGCAGCCTGTTCAGGATTACCGCCCTGCAGACGACAGGCTAAGTATGCTGCGCTGAAAGAGTCACCGGCGGCGGTGGTATCGACCACCTGCTGCGCCTTCTCGCCGGGAAACGTCAGAACCTGCCGTCCGGTATGGATCAGACACGGAGCCTCCCCCCGCTTGAGGACTATTTCAGTAACGCCTGATTCGACATATGCTCGGAACAAGACCTCAGGTGAAGAGAAGCCGAACAGCTCGACATCGTCTTCCCAAGTAATCAACGCCAGGTCGACCAATGCCAGCAATGCCTGGTAGCAGTGCTGCGCCGTAGCGCGATCCGGCCAGAGTCGGGGACGGTAATTATTATCGAACACGATCCGCGTGCCCTGCCTGCGCGCCTCGGCCAATGTCTCAAGAAGCCGTGCACGGCCTTCGGCAGTCAGGACGGCCAGGCTGATGCCACTCAGGTAGATCACGTCATAGTCGAGCAAGGCTGCTAGCGTCTGGGCTGATTCATGACCATCGAAGCAGCGTCGGGCGGCCGCCTCACCACGCCAGTAAAGAAACTGCCGCTCGCCGTGCTCATCGGTCTGGATGAAATAAAGACCAGGCAATGCATCAGGCAGGTGTCGCACATTTTGTGTACCCAGCCCTTCAGCCTGCCAGGTTTGACACATGGCCTCGCTGAACGGGTCTTGACCGATGGCGGTTATATAGTCCACCGAAATGGCCGTGGACTGGCATAGCCGAGCCAGGTAGACCGCGGCGTTGAGTGTATCCCCGCCAAATGCCTGAGTAATCGTGCCTACGCTGTCGCGTTGCAGCTCGATCATGCATTCACCAACCAGGGCAACCCGTATCGGGGATGGCAAAGATTTGAAGAGGGTCGTCATAGGGAGCCCCCCACCCGATTCGTCACATACGCGTCTGCCTGAACGGGCATTAGATACCGCTGTGGAATAGCCTGCATTATCTGGTGCCTTCTTATTTTTGTAGCGGGGTTCCACGTTTGCGGCCCCTACATCAGCATTATTGAAACGCGGTTTCAATTCCTGTATTGAACCGAGTGTAGCGATTCAACAAGACACGTCAAGAGAAATGAAACGCTGTTTCGAAATGGAATTCAGATACACTTAACAACGTTCGCAGAGGAGCCCGCATGGATAGTCCCACTACCAATAATGAATCTGTAACCGCGGTTAGCCGGACCATGGCTGTTCTGGAAGCGCTGGGTCAGTGCCCTGAAGAAAGTGGCGTTTCAGAAATTGCGCAAAAGCTGGACATGTCCAAGAGCACCGTCTACCGCTTTCTACAGACCCTTAAATCGCTGGGGTATGTCGTACAGGACAGCGAAGATCGTTATCGCCTCAGCGTGCGGCTGTTCGAACTGGGCAGTAAGGCATTGCCGCATATTGATCTAGTACGTGAAGCCGAGCCCGGCATGCGTACCATCAATGAGCTTACGAGCGAAACAGTGCATCTAGGCATTCTCGATGAAGACAATATCGTTTATGTCCACAAGATCGACTCGCGCTACAACCTGCGGATGTACTCGCGGATCGGCTTGCGTGCGCCGCTTTATTGCACAGGCATTGGCAAGGTACTGATGGCCTGGCGCGATGAGCAGGATATACGCAAGCGCTTGGCGAACGAGACCTTCCAGCCACGTACGGTCAATACCCTGTCGAGCCTGGAATCTTATCTTGAGGAGCTGGCATTTATCCGTAGTCAGGGATACGGTGAAGACAAGGAGGAATTCGAAGAGAACATGCGTTGCCTTGCTGCCCCCATACATGACCGCTTCGGTCATGTCGTTGCAGGCATGAGCGTGTCCTTTCCCTGCTTTCGCTTCAGGGAAGAGCTTAAAGAAGAATATGTTCAGGAGCTGTTGAAAACAGCCCAAGCCATTTCACGCCGCCTGGGCTATACGGGGAAAACGCCTGATTGAATGAAACACCGGTTCGGCAATAATCAGTCCACAACAAAGCTGGTTGTGGTGCCGTAGTACAGGGTATCCATTTTCTGGCCAGCCACTTCGTAGCCATTACCCGGTGTCTGATAGCCGCTTGCCAGAATGAAACGGCCTTTGCCCTTGACGGGTACATCGACAATACCCTGGCCGTCCGTCTTCAACTTCAATGCCTGTCTGTTCGGATCCAGCAGCGTGACTTCATGCGCAGCCACAGGCTGGCCCTTGAACAGCAAGGTAAAACGATTGCTGTTGGCCGTGACCGGTACAAGCTCGTAATCCAATACCGCCTTGCTCTCGGTGCGCCCTGCACGGGCCTGCATCAAGGCTGCCGTGTAGCGGCCCTGCTCATCTTTCCAGGGTTTCCAGACATCGCCGTTATAGGAGCGAACATCACCTCGCTCACTGACAGCGGCCTCAAGATGATCTTCACGCGCTACAACCTTTGCAGTTGCACTGCGATCACCGGTAAACACCTGGGTGGTAGGCGCCAACGCTGTGATGGTCTCACCGGTTTCCAGCATGCCTTCGTCCGGTTCTCCCAGATAAACACGCACGGGGCCATTTGCATCACGCTCGAGCCAGAGCTCGTGTGCGCTTGCGCCAAGCGCAACGGTACTAAGACCAAGACACAGCAAAGCGTTTTTTAGCATCACCACAGGATGTCCTTACTGAACGTTAACGGATAGGCAACACACGGCCCCGCTCAGCTGTAGCGCTGCCGCTTACAAGCCTTACAGGTATTGCTGACGGAACGCTTTTCTCAAGGATGTTCCACTTTGCAGCCTCATGTCATGGCCATCCTATTCCGGTACATCAATAGAGTCGTATCGTTAATTTGTAATGAGATGTTTTCTTTTTTGATACAAATTCACAAACGATATAGATTATCAATTGCAAAGATCACTATCCCTTCTTGCGCTGTTAGCTGTGGTTGTATTTAAGCGCTTATCTACAAAGGACTTGTATGTACCGCTCTGCTGCTTCATCTTGCGCTATCGTTGCCTGTGTGCCCCTGCTTGCCTCACCCGTAAATGCGGCTGAACAAGAGGCTGCCTTTGAACTGGACGCTACCGAAATCAGCGAGGAATTGCTGGATGAAAGTCCTACAGGGCCGGTGAGTGGATATGTCGCCAATCGCAGCCTTACGGCGACCAAGACCGATGCCTCATTAATCGAGACACCGCAGTCCATTTCGGTCATTACCCGTGATCAGATGCAGGCTCAGGATGCGCAGAGCCTCAATCAGATCCTGCGTTACACCGCGGCCGTCATTCCGGAAAGTCGTGGCGCTACCGCCTCGCGCCTGGACCAGTTGACCATTCGGGGGTTTTCACCAGGCAGTTACCTAGACGGGCTGCGCATGCCCGGCAGCCGGGATGCCCTTCCTCAGGAAGATGCCTTTGATCTGGAGCGTGTAGAGGTACTAAGAGGGCCTGCGTCGGTACTCTATGGACAATCCAGCCCGGCAGGCGTGATCAATATGGTCAGCAAGCGTCCCCTGGATACGCCCTACCATGAAATCGGTGTTCAGATAGGCACGTTTGACAAGAAGCGGACCACGCTGGATTTCAGCGGTCCTTTAGACGACGCAGGAGAGTTTTCCTACCGCCTGCTGGGTCTTTATGACGATGCGGATGGCCAGATCGAACACACCGAAGTACGTCGACAGTCCATTGCACCGTCATTCACCTGGCGCCCCTCGGAGAACACGACCCTCACGGTACTGGGCCATTTCCAGCAGGACCCCAAAGGGGGATCCTACGGCTCCATTCCCGCCTATGGCTCAGCGCTGCATAGTCCAACCGGCAGGCGCATCAAGGTCGACTTTTACGACGGTGACAAGGAGTTCGAAAAGTCTGATCGCGAGTACTACTCGCTCGGGTATCAGTTCGAACATCACTTCAACGACACCTGGACCATAAGGCAAAACGCCCGCTACCTGCGCAGCGAGGGCATTTACCGCAGCTTGTACAATGCATCCGTTCTGGCAGCTGACTACCGCACGATGAGCCGCAGCACCATTGCAACCGATGTAGACATTGACGCCTACGCCCTCGACAATCAACTCCAGGCCAAGTTTGGTACGGGCCCGTTACAGCACACCGTGTTACTGGGTGCTGACTATCAGAACACCAGCAGCGATACCAAGGCCGGTTATGGAAAAGGCAGTAGCCTGGATATCTTCGACCCTGTCTATACCGGTATCGATCGCTATCCTGCCTTCTCAACCGACGCGACTCAGCGCAGTGAGCAGAAAGGTCTCTACCTACAGGATCACCTGAGTTGGGACCGCTGGGTCCTGCTAATGGGAGGACGATACGACTGGGCCGATACCAGCAATAGCACTCTCACCCTCAGCACCGGCAGAAAAGCAAAAAGCTCGCAGTCCAGCGAAGCATTTACAGGACGTCTGGGGCTGGTCTACCTGTTCGATAATGGGTTCGCACCTTATGTAAGCTATGCGGAATCGTTCGAGCCACAGTCGGGCACGCTCTATGGCGGCTCGCTCTTTCAGCCATCGGAAGGCAAGCAGTACGAAATAGGAATCAAATACCAACCGCCTGGGAGCAACAGCTTTATCACCATCGCGGTGTTTGATCTACGCAAGACCAACGTACCGACACTCGATCCAGACCCTACCCATCTGTGTAACGGCAGTCGCTGCCAGGTACAGGATGGCGAAGTCCAGTCCCGTGGCCTGGAGATTGAAGGCAAAGCCAGCCTGACCAACAATCTGGACATCACTGCCGCCTACGCCTACCTCGACAACCGGATCACAAAATCCAACAACACCACCAACAGAGCCCCTGGGGTGACGGGTGTTGCAAACGGTCCCGAGGTACCCGTGGAAGGCACGACCACTTACGGCCTGCCTCGCCATACCGCTTCCGCCTGGGCCGATTACACTTTTCATGAGGGGCCGGTTAAAGGTCTTGGAGTAGGCGGCGGTGTACGCTACGTCAGCTCCTCTTGGGGCGATGCCGCCAACACGTTAAAAGTATCTGGCTATACGCTGTTTGATGCCGCCATCCACTATGACATCGGCCACATCAATAGCCCTACCGACAACTTGCGGCTGGCGCTGAATGTAACCAACTTGACGGACAAGGAATACATCACAACCTGCTACTCGTATTCGTGGTGCTGGTACGGTTCGCAGCGTACGGCGCAGTTAAGTGCTACGTACCAGTGGTAACCAACCCTCCGGGCCGCACCCTGCATTATTCTACTGATATCGTCGATAGCCTGTAGACTGGCACTTAACGTCTGGTAGCTGAAAGATACTGTTCAGCTACCAGACGCGCATCCAGCAGTGCGTGGTGAGGCACCTGCTCTTCAGCAATTGCCTCGGCAAGATCGGGTATCAGGTCATAGCTATTACGGGGCGCGTTACGCACATTGGCAGGCCACTTGCCATGGCGATATGCCAGTTGACTGAAGAACTCCCAATCCCACAGTGGCGCATCACAGCACACGATGACCTCCTCATCAAAGCGGGATAGAAACTGCCATAGCGCATCCCTGGCGTCAGGCACACTCATGCCATACTGCACAGGGTCCAGCTGCGGCAGCACAATTTCAATGACAAAGTCAGAGCAGTCTGCAAGGTCCCAATTCTGCGGCAATTCAACATAGAACTCGGGGCCGTCTGGAACAACCAGCGCCAGCGAAATCAGTCTGGCTTGCGCAGTAAGAGTGGTGAACTCTGTATCAAGAAAAGCAAATGGCATTGCGTCACCCCGAGCTGGTGTGTGTCAGTATGTAATCATCTAGTCAGGAGAGGCTGTCGATGTCTGAACACGTTCATTTCTACGAACCCGCCAAAGGCCATGATCTGCCCCACGATCCCTTTAATGCGATCGTCGGCCCACGCCCGATTGGCTGGATTTCCTCTCACAACGAGCAGGGGCAATTGAATCTGGCGCCGTACAGTTTCTTCAATGCCTTCAACTATGTGCCGCCCATTATCGGCTTTTCCAGCATTGGCTATAAGGATAGCGTACGTAATATCGAGCGGACGGGTGAGTTCTGCTGGAACCTTGCGACACGCGCACTGGCGGAACAGATGAACACCAGCTGTGCAGCGGTAGCGCCGGAGGTCAACGAATTTGAGCTGGCCGGGTTGACGACTGCACCCTCACACGTGATCTCGGTACCACGTGTTGCCGAAACCCCGGTGTCCTTCGAATGCAAGCTCACTCAACTGATCCAACTGCAAACCGCAGCCGGGGATTCGGTGGAAAGCTGGCTGGTGTTGGGCGAGGTGGTCGGCGTACATATCGACAGGTCACTGCTGGTCGACGGGGTCTATCAGACTGCGGCCACACGGCCCATCCTGCGCGGGGGTGGCCCGGCAGACTATTTCGAGATTACCGAAGCGCAGCTCTTCAAGATGTACCGGCCGAAATAAATACCCAATAATTATTCAGCGCAAACGAAAAACCCCGCGCTTGGCGGGGTTTCGTCGACCTTACTCAACATCCTGTCAAGTTGCCATCCTGGCGTGGTCGTCGTCCTTGAGGTGCGATGAGCGCTTCCTGCGCTGCATTCCGATATGTGTAGATTACGCAGATGCTGCATGCAGGCCTAGCGCCAACCGACTTCTATCCGTGTAAGCCTTTTGCCATAGGTGCCGTCAGTATGGACTCGCGCTTTGGAGCCACATGGGGAAAGCGCAAGGTAAAGCAAATGTGCCGATGCTCATCCTGCTCGACGCTTGCACTTCCCCCATGCAGACGCATGATGGCTGCTACAATCGCCAGTCCAAGCCCGTTGGATTCCGAGCCATGCCGTGCCGCATCACCTCGGTAGAACCGATCAAACAAGCGCTCCAGCTGACGAGGTTCGAGCATAGGGCAGCTGTTCTCTACCTGGATCCATTGCTCCTGTCCTTTTTGCAGTGTACGGATATGGATAACGGAACCTTTGTCCGCATATCGAATGGCGTTGGCAACCAGATTGCTCAGCGCACGGCGCACCATCATCGGATCAGCCTCCAACTTCCCGTCGCCTTCAATACTGAGCCGTAGCTCGCGCTCTTCGGCCAACCCTTCGAAGTAGTCCGCTATACGCTCCAGCTCGTCTGCGAGCGCCAGGGTTTTGTAATCCAGTACCGCCTGTGCATCATCGGCGCGGGCAAGAAACAGAATGCTCTCCACCATGCGTGAAATACGCTCCAGCTCTTCCAGATTGGAGGCGATCACACTTTGGTACTCATCCAGAGAGCGAGGTTGCTGCAACGTAACCTGGCAGATTCCCATCAGCGAACCGATAGGCGTACGAATCTCGTGGGCAAGGTCCGCCGAGAACTGCACCAGACGCTGATAGCCATCCGCCAGCCGATCCAGCATACCGTTGAACGCTGTGGTGAGTTGATCCAGCTCCTTGGGCGTATTGGCGGGGTCGAGTCGACTGTTCAATCGCGCGGGTGTGATTGTTGCGGCATGGGCTGCCATTTCACGAATAGGCAGCAACCCTCTGCGCAGCAATAGATAGCCCAGAATAGCTGTCAGCAGAAACGCCAGCACTACGGCGCCCAGGATGCGCTCACGGAACGTATCAAGCATGGCCATTTCCTTGACCAGCAAATGAGCCGCCACGACACGAACCGAGGTATCCCCGGAACGGACTTCAGCCGCCGCCGCGCGCAAGGGAGTATTGTCCGGCGCAACACCACTGCGCAGGTCATCCAGACTTAATGACTCGTCACTGCCGACCACAGGCAAATCCGGCAGTACGGCCTGCCTGGGATTGACCATGACGATAGGCTGTCCCTGCTGGCTGATGATGAAGACATCCTCCTCGTTACCCAGCATGTTCTCGAACAACTGCGGATTGCGCTGCAGATCCGCCAGGTTCAGGTCATACCTCAACAGTTTACGAAAGTGGTCGACCCGGCCCAGTACGGCGTAATCGCTGCGCTCCAGTAGCGTGTGCTTCAACGAGCCGTACAGGTAGACGCCCGCGCCGCCCACGGTAAGCATCGCGACAACCGCAAAGGCCAGGGTTGCCCGGAGGGTTACAGAAGGCTGTCTTCGGGTGCGCATGGCCGAGCCTCACAGACGTAGCCAATGCCGCGTACCGTATGGATGAGTTTGATGGAATAGGGTTGGTCGATCTTGCTGCGTAGTCGCTTGATGGCTACGTCCACCACATTGGTGTCGCTATCGAAATTCATGTCCCACACCTCCGACGCAATCAAGGTACGCGAGAGCACCTCACCTTCACGGCGCAGCAGCAGATGCAACAATGCGAACTCCTTGTTGGTCAGCGTAATCACCTGCTGCTGCCGCGTGACGCGCCGCCTGAGCAGATCCAGCTCCAGATCTGCCAGGTGATAGTGATCGACCTCACGTACAACGCCACGTCTGAGTAGCGTACGGATGCGCAACACCAGCTCGGTAAACGAAAACGGCTTGACCAGATAGTCATCCGCGCCCAGCTCAAGGCCGCGGATACGGTCCTGCACCTGATCGCGGGCAGTAAGAAACAGGACGGGCACGTCGTGCTTCTTGCGCAGCACTTCCATAATCTGCCAACCGTCGATGCCAGGCAGCATGACGTCCAGAATGATCAGGTCATAGTGCTGCTCAAGCGCCAGGTGCAGGCCGTCCGCTCCATGCTGGGCCCAATCCACCGCATAGCCCGACTCACCCAATCCTTTCTTCAGGTACTCGCCGGTTTTTGTATCGTCTTCAATCAGTAATAGGTGCACAGATGCTCTCCTGCGATCCGTTGATTCTAACGAGCACGACGACGACGGTGGATTACATTTTTGTCATTCCCCCGTCATCTTCATGACCCCTTCCCTGCGCGAGCATTACTCCTGCAACCTATCCCAGAAGGATTCGCCCATGACCAAGAATCTGTTATCCACTGCCCTAGGTACCTTGTTACTGGGCAGTACGCTGCTTGCCCAGGCCGCCGCCCCCGCAGGCACCGCCATGCCGACTGTCAAGCCGGTTCGCGGAACAGTAGATGCCGTTCAATCCAATATGCTGAATCTCACCACTCGCAATGGCCAACACCTGTCGGTTGCATTGACTGACAAGACATCTTATCGCCTGGTCTCTCCGGCCAAACTGGACGCGATCGAGCCCAACAGCTTTGTAGGTTCCGCCGCCATTCCGCAGCCGGACGGCAGCCTCAAGGCACTGGAAGTTACCGTATTTGAAGCCAGCCTGCGGGGTACTGGCGAGGGTCACTATGGGTGGGAAAATGCTGATGGCTCCGCTGGCACTATGACCAATGGCACTGTGGGCGAACTTAAAAACGCCAATGGCCGTACGCTGACGGTTCAATACAAGGGCAGCGAAAAGCAGTTGCATGTGCCTGAGGATGTGCCTATCGCTTATGTCGAGCCCGGTAAGGTGGACGAACTCAAGCCTGGGACCAAGATCGTGTTGTTTCCTGATGCTGATGGCAAGACCGCCAAAGGTGTTGCGATCGGTAAAGACGGCTACACCCCACCCATGTAGTCCCGCTGAGGCGCACCGGAGCGGTGCGCCTACCCTCCTATCGGAGATGACCCATGACGCATCCGACTACCACGCGGCGGCTGGTGCATACCTGGCCGGTACGCCTGACTCACTGGATCAACGCCCTTGCCATGCCCTGCATGTTTTTGAGCGGATGGGGTATCTACAACGCCTCACCGCTATTCGGGTTCGCCTTTCCGACCTGGGCTACCTTGGGCGGCTGGCTGGGTGGCTCCATTGCCTGGCATTTCGCGGTCATGTGGGTCCTAGTGATCAATGGCGCCCTCTATGTGCTGTACAGCCTCGCCAGCCGACACTTTCGTCGGGACTTGTTGCCCATAGGCGTCCAGGCCTTTCGCCAGGACCTTATGGATGCGCTGCGCTTTCGGCTAGCCCATCGACTGGGTACGTATAACGCTGTGCAGCGGCTGATGTACTGGTTCGTACTGGCCATGGGCGCTCTGGTCGTACTGTCGGGTCTTGCAATCTGGAAGCCCGTACAGTTGCAGGCCTTGGCCACTCTGTTCGGTGGATTTGACCGGGCACGCTATGTCCACTTCCTTGCCATGGCTGGGATCGGCGGGTTTGTGATTATCCACCTGACCCTCGTCATGCTTGTCCCTCGCACTTTTCTTCCGATGATCACCGGTCGGGCCAAGGAAACGCATCATGAGTGAGCGCAAAACTAGGAGTGAGCGCAAAACTAGAATTCACCTTGAGCCAGCGCAGCATACGCAATTGGTTAACCTGCAGCGTCGACTGTTCCTGCGCTCCGGTCTTACCGTTGGCGCCATGGCCATACTGACTGGCTGTAATCTTCAGGATGGCGATCAGGTAGACAAGGTGCTCTGGGCCCTGTCCCGTTGGAATGATCGGGTTCAGGCCTGGTTGTTTGGCGGCCAGCGTCTGGCGCCGGTCTACCGGGAAGACCAGATCACTCACCCCTTTCCTTTCAACGCCTTTTACCCTGAATACAATGTTCCTGACGTAGACTTGAGCGATTATCGCCTTGAGGTCTCGGGGCTCGTACAAAAGAAGCAGCCCTGGACGCTGGAAGCGCTGCGGCGACTTCCTCAGCGCAGCGACATTACTCGGCTGATCTGTATCGAAGGTTGGAGTGCCATTGGTCAGTGGAATGGCGTACCGCTCAAGACCTTTCTCGAACACATCGGTGCTGACACCACGGCAAAGTATGTTGCCTTCAAGTGTGCCGACCGCTATTACTCCAGCATCGACATGGCCACTGCCCTTCATCCACAAACCCTTCTGGCACTGGACTTTGGCAAGACACCGTTACCGCCCGACTACGGCTACCCGCTTCGCCTGCGCGTACCTACCAAGCTGGGCTTCAAGAACCCCAAGCATATTGGCGAGCTGTTTGTAACCAACCAATACCCGGGAGGGTACTGGGAAGATCAGGGCTACAATTGGTTCAGCGGTATTTGAAACCCAGCATTCTGCCCTTATATTAAGAGCCAGCCATATGATGCGTACCGTATTTGCCTTTGCGCCGGTACGCCTCTTTTCAGCGTCATGCTGCGCTTGTACGGGTTAACGCCCTTATTCCTAGAACAATCCCAATACCGCCTAGGCTGGCATCGACCAGGTCTGAACCTGTCGTACGTCGACGGCCCGATTCAAGTATCGGACAGCCGTGCCGTCATAGAGCATATGGGCATCGAGCTTTCAGACCTGATAAATCAATCATGCCGCTCCTGAACAAGAGCGCAGCATTGTTGCTGAAAAGACCGACCGGGCCTTATTTATCCAACGTCTTTTCAAAGGTTATTTCATGCACAACTTACTCGCCTCGAAGAACGCGCGCTATTACGCACTCGCGCTAGTCTTCCTATTTTGCGGCACGCTGGCACTGCTCGGCCTGCTAGGTTTTTTCGACCCCTTCAAAACGCATCATCTGATGCTGAACAGTGCAGATAACCGCAGCGACATCATCATCTGGATGCTGCGCAAAGTATCCTGGTTCCTGTTCATGGCGGTGTCTTTCAGCGGATCACTTCTGTTCCTGGATGCAGCGGTTACGCCAGCAACCGCCACGTCCGACAAGTGATCAGCGACGCGTGGAGACCAGCCGAATGCGGGTGATTTCAGAGGGCGCGCCAAAGCGAATCGGCGGACCCCAATAACCTGTGCCGCGGCTGATATAGACACAAAGCCTTCCCAACTGATGGATACCGGCCACCCACGGTTGCTGGAAACGCACGAAATGCATCCACGGCCAGAACTGCCCTCCATGGGTATGTCCGGAAAGCTGAACATCAAACCCCGCCTCGGCTGCCAGCTTTGCTGAGCGTGGCTGATGGGCCAGAAGAACCTTGGGCACGTTGTTCGGCGCACCCTGGAGCGCCGCCTGCGGATCGCTTTTGTGCTGCGGCACAAACATTCCGGCGGAATAATCCGTAATTCCCGCCAGCACCAGCTCAGCCCCGTTGTGAGCAATCACCACGTGCTCGTTGAGCAGTACCCTGAGCCCTATGTGTTTCAAGTGGCTTACCCACTCCAAAGCACCTGAGTAGTACTCATGATTGCCTGTCACCACGTACACACCGTAACGGCCTTTTAGTTCGGCCAGTGGCTGAATGTGCTCGGCCAGCTGCTTCACAGAACCATCGACCAGATCCCCTGTTACCGCTACGACATCGGCGTCAAGACGGTTCACACGTTGAACGATGGCAGAAATATAAGATCGGTGAATTGTCGGTCCGACATGGATATCGCTGATCTGAGCGATCGTAAAACCTTCCAGGGCTTTCGGCAGGTCTTCGACGGGTAATTCAACGTCAACGACGTTTGCAATTCGTCGTGCATTGAAGACGCCCAGCACCGTGAAGAGCAGCACCAGACCTATGACTGCCTCGGCAGAGCGTTCTGTGACCGCCTCGGAAAGCGCGCCAGGAAATAACATGAGCACAGCGATCAGCACACCGCGCAACAGGCTTAGCACGGCCAGGCTGGAAAAGACTCCCATGGCCAGCAGACCTGCCCAGGCCAGCCAGGGCATGCGCAAACTGCGCGAGCGAAACCCTAATGGCACCAGGTAGCAGGACAGCGCCAGCAAAAGCGCGGCAAGCAACTGCCCTACATCGTTAAGCGGCAGATGGGGAATCAGCGTCACGCCGACATAAACATGAAGCAAAATCAGGATGACCGGCATCGTCCAGCGTGAGCGAAACATTTAAAGATCCTGTTCTAGAGCATTCAGGTAAGACCACAACGTTGCGGAAACATAACCGCGTTATAGGCAGCACACCAGCAGAAAGCCGCTGATAGAAACCGGTTCCATGATTGCAACAAACGACCGGCCTTCTGTTTCCCTGGCCTGTAGGAGACTTCAATAGAACCTATGCCCGTTCGTGTTGTTCTTTATCCAAGGCTTAAACCCCAAGGAGACAGGCCATGAGCAATAACATTGAAGGCAAGATCGTTGTGATTACCGGTGCCAGTAGCGGGCTGGGCGAGGCAACGGCCCGACAGTTAAGTCAGATGGGCGCAACCGTTGTTTTGGGCGCGCGCCGTCTGGAGCGTATCCAGGCCTTAGCTGATGAAATCAATGGCAACGGCGGCAAGGCGCTTGCCATGAAGACTGACGTAACCGACAGCGCACAGGTCAAGGCACTGGTCGAAAAAGCCATCGCCACCTATGGCCGCGTCGACACCCTATTGAACAACGCAGGACTCATGCCGCACTCCCCGCTTGAGCGGCTCAAGATCGAAGACTGGGACCGCATGATCGACGTCAACGTCAAAGGTGTGCTTTACGGCATTGCTGCGGTACTGCCCCACATGTCTGAGCGCAAGGCCGGTCATATCATCAACGTATCGTCAGTAGCCGGACACAAGGTGCGCGCTGGCAGTACGGTCTACTCTGCGACCAAGCATGCCGTACGCATCATCTCCGAAGGACTACGCCAGGAGGTGAAGCCCTACAACATCCGCACCACCATCATTTCTCCAGGCGCAGTTGCTACAGAGCTGCCAGACAGCATCACCGAGCAGGACGTCGCCGAAAACGTCCGCAAATTTTATGAAATCGCTATTCCGGCCGACTCCTTCGCGCGAGCCGTCGTTTATGCCATGAGCCAGCCGGATGATGTAGACATCAACGAGATTCTCTTCCGTCCTACGCTTCAGGACTACTGACACTGCTCCAATGGGGTCTTGCCTGCAAGACCCTGTTTCACCCTGCGCTATCCCATCAGTTTTTTGACGTCCTGCCTAGCTGTGCCACAATTTCCGTCTTTACCGCTTACGCCCTGACTGAGATTGCCCGTTTCGTCTGGATCAGACCAGACGTTCCGGTGCACGAATCACTTATAAATAACACTAGAAGGTTTGGTATGGAGGACATCTCCCCCCAATGGCGCATGGCAATCGATTTGGAGCGCTGTATCGGTTGTCATGCCTGCTCGGTCGCCTGCAAGGTCGAAAACCAAGTGGAACTTGGCCACTTCAGAACCAAGGTCTATTACTACGACCAAGGCGAATTTCCTCACACACAGCGCAGCTTTCTTCCGGCCTTGTGCATGCAGTGCGCCGATGCACCCTGTATCAAGGCGTGCCCTACGCATTCCATCGAAAAGGGCAAGGACGGCATTGTTCGAATCAACGTGGATACGTGTGATACCTGGGGCAGCTGCGTAACCGCCTGCCCATACGGCGCCCTGCACATTGATCCGGTCCAGTGGGTCGCCGACAAGTGCGACTTCTGTAGCCACCGCCTGGAACAGGCCATGCAGCCCGCCTGCGTCGAAGCCTGCCCAACCGGCGTACTGGTCTTTGGTGATCTCAGCGATGCAGCAAGCCCTGTCGCGCAGTTCTACCAGAAGCGCGGAGCCGAGCTGGCCAGCCTCAAGCCTGAACAGGCCACTCAGCCGCAAGTTCTCTACCGAGGACTGGATCGCGTTGCGCCTCGTACCATCGAGACCAAGCTGCCATACGGACGCAACCACGATCCGCATTCCTACGAGATCGATACGTGGGCGGAGCTCGGTACGCCTACCTGAACACGCTTGCGTCCTGTCCCTTTTCGAGTATGAATCAATGAAACGTCGCACGTTCATCAAATCCGGAATGGCAGCGCTCGCGCAGCTTAAACTAGGTGAATACATCTATCTGGGCGTAGGTACCGCCGTTAGTGCCGGTGGTGTCGCTGCCGCACTGGCCATGGATCCACCGCCCCGCAAGACCAGGCATGACTACAGTCAGGCCAAACGCGTCAAAAGCGTATGCCTGAACTGCTCCACCGTATGCGGTATCGAAGGCTTTGTCATTGATAACCAGGTCGTCAAGATTCGTGGCAACCCTCTCGATCCGAACATGGATAGCTACATGACCTGTGCCAAGGGTCAGAGCGGGCCGACGATCAATGACTATCCCGAGCGACTGCTTTATCCTCTGAAGCGGGCGGGCGCTCGGGGCGAAGGCTTATGGCAACGGATTAGCTGGGACGAAGCTTATACAGAGATTGCCTCGCGCATTCAGCGCAGTATCGATGCAGGGCACCCCGAACGGGTCGCCTTGCATGCCGGACGCTCTCGCATCGATGCGGAAATTAAGCGTTTTTTAGGCGCTATAGGCTCACCCGTGCAGCTCAACCATCGCGCCTTGTGCTCGGCCAGCAAGCGCGGTGCCAACTACATCAGCCTAGGCGACACCGACTGGGAATCTATCGATGCCGAGCGCTGCCGATACTTTCTGAATTTCGGCTCTAATTTTTATGAGGCCCACCAAGGCGGTCTGCATTTGGCCAAGCGTGTGGCAACCGCCCGCTTCGATCATGGTGCCAAACTTGTAACCTTCGACGTTCGCCTATCCAACACTGCTGGCCGCAGCGATGAGTGGCACGCGCCTTTTCCCGGTACCGAGGGTGCCATTGCACTCGCCATGGGCCATGTCATCATGCGCGAGGGTGAATACGACCGCAGGTTCATGGAGCACTTCGTCAACCTGAGCCTGAAAGAAGTCCATGCCTTCCTTGCCCCTTACACGCCTGAATGGGCGGCCCAGCAGTCAGGGATAGCCGCCAGCGACATCGAACGCCTTGCACTTGAATTTGCTCGCCAGCGCCCCGCTGCTGTGGCGTTTACCAACCGGGGGACAGGCGCCCATTACAATGGACTCAATGCTGAACGCGCTGTGGTCATGCTCAATGCCCTGGTTGGCGCTGTAGGCCAGCCGGGTGGTTATTGCTATGGCCTGGAAGAAAAGCTCAGCGCCACTCGCTACCCGCAGCCGCAACCTGTGCCGCCCAAGCCGAAGCTGAGAACGGATCTGGAAGATCCGCCCGAGTGGCCACTGGCCAACCGCTGGCAGGAGATGAAGGTGGGCCAGATTGTGTATGACTACATCCGCCAAGGCCGCGCCAAGGTTGATGTGTATTTGTCCTATACGATCAGCTCCCCTATGACCTGGCCTGAGGGCCGCTCGACAACGGTCGAGGTGCTCAAGGATGAATCCCTGATCCCTTTTCATGCCTGCTCCGACGTAGTTTATTCAGAGATGGCCCATTACGCTGATCTGATCCTGCCGGATGCGACCTATTTGGAGCGCTGGGGGCTTGATACCCGTAACAGCCTGGAGCTCCAGCACTTCGTTACCTTGCGTCAACCCATGGTGCAGCCGCCGGGCGAGGCACGTAGCTATGCCGATGTGCTGTTTGATATTGGCCGACGCCTCGGCCCGGAACAGGCCAGATACTTTCAGTTTGGTGACCACGAGGCGTTTGTCCGACACCAATGCGCCAATATACCGGCTGGTGGAGAAGCTGATGGCTTCGAGTACATGAAAAAGCATGGCGTATACGTCGACCGCAGCGCTCCGAAAAGCTACGAGGTACATCGCCGCCGCCTTACGCCTGAACAGCTCCGCAACACGAGAGTCGACGAAGCCACGCAGGTCATCTACACGGCCAATGCGGCCGGCCAGGAAAGTGCTATTGGCCTAATGATCGAAGAGGACGGGATTCGCACAGCAGTCAGAGGTTTCCAGACACCCTCTCGCAAATTCGAGCTGTACTGTCCGGAGCTGGTCAAGGTCGCTACGACACTCGGCATTACCGATGACGGTCTGCCCAGTTATATCCCTATTCCTGCGCACCAGAACCTGCCGGAAGACCGGTTCATCCTGACCAGCTTCAAATGGAATGTGCATACTCAAGCCCGGACAGCCAATCAGAAATACCTGACGGAAATCGTCCATGACAATCCCATGTGGATCAACGCATCCACTGCCGCGTCACTTGGCCTTAAAACCGGCGACTGGGTTGAATTGACCACCTACCGCCCGGTCAGCGGCCCGCATGGTGACCAGGCCTATAAGGGGACAGGTGAGCCTGTAGGCTCCGAGCGTGTTCGTATTTTCGTAACCCAGGGCATACATCCTCGCGTGTTTGCGGTATCCAACAGCCTTGGCTATCTCGTATCGGGTCGCGCTGCCCTTGCACGTCAGGGCGAGCGCAATACCGAAGCGACACTTGGCCAGCAGGGTTATGGAGGGACTCCAGAACAGGATGACCTAAGCACCTCGCTCTGGTGGGATGAACGCCAGGGCGGCCGCGGTAACGGTTACAACGTGAACCGAATTATTCCCATCAACCCACAACCGCTCATTGGTAACCAGGCTTGGTTCGATACAGTTTGTACGATTCGCAAAGTCGAAGGTAGAGAGGCGTGAAAAGGCAGGCAGGGCCTAGGCCATGCCACAACGCACGCGACAATGCGTTCATGGACATCGCGATAAATAACTAATAAAGTCTAATCGGTACGGCCTTGCTTATAGCCAAAAGCTATGTCAAGGCTATCTCGACTGCAATCCATTCTGGCTTCAACACCTTAAGCTGTACCTTGCCGTAGTTATGCTTCCCTGCGTTTCCCTCTAGCATTCATACGCCTCGTCCCGCTCGAAGGTTTGATTAGCCATCAACCCTTTCCCGCAGGTTGATTCGCCTTACCCATGAATACCGTTTATCTCGTTCTGATTCTGCTACTGGTAGCGTCTGCAACCGGTGTGGCTGCCCGCTTCCTACCCGTACTTCCGACACCGCTGGTTCAAATTGCATTTGGTGCCTTGCTGGCCTGGCCTGCCGGCGGTCTGCATGTGGAACTTGAGCCTGAAATCTTCATGCTGCTCTTTATTGCTCCGCTTCTCTTTGCCGATGCGCGACGCTTCCCTCAAAGGGAGTTCATGATTCTGCGAGGTCCTATCCTGGCGCTGGCCCTGGGTCTGGTGTTGATGACAGTGGTTGGTGTCGGCTATGTCGTGCATTGGATATTCCCTCACCTGCCCTTGCCCGTCTGCTTTGCGCTCACTGCCATTCTGTCCCCCACCGATGCCGTGGCGGTGTCCGCCATTTCCGGTCGTCTCCCCGTTCCACCGCGGCTCATGCATATCCTCGAAGGCGAATCGTTGATGAACGATGCCTCAGGCCTTGTGGCGTTCAAGTTTGCAGTTGCGGCAGCGCTTACCGGCGCGTTTTCCATCATGGATGCCACTGTGGGCTTCTTCATGATCTCGATAGGTGGTCTCGTCATCGGCGCGGCCATGGCCTTTGTTTTCAACTTCATCAGGACGCGCCTGATCGAGCGCCGACTGGGCGAAGCTTCAACGATCCAAATCGTGCTTCTACTGCTTCTGCTGCCCTTTGCAGCTTATCTGGTGGCTGAGCATTTCAATATGTCGGGCATCCTGTCCGCCGTAGCTGCGGGGATGGTCATTAACTATAAGGACCTGAAACGTCAGGACCAGACCAGCTCACGCATTCAAACGCGCAGCGTTTGGGACATGCTTGAGTTTGTGCTCAACGCCCTGGTCTTCCTGCTCCTAGGTTTTCAACTACCCGAAATCATCGAGGGTGCCCTGCACTATGCGGAGCAGAATGGCGGTACGCTCGAATTCTTCAAGCTGCTAGGTCTGGTCGGCCTGATTTCCCTATCATTGTTTGCCATGCGTTTTGTCTGGATTCTGGGCGCAGCCCACCTGCCTCGCCTGCTGTCCAGGCGTGAAGCCAGACCCAGGGTATCGATGCGCGTCATTCTTGCGGGTAGCCTGGCTGGTATCCGTGGCACGGTAACCTTGGCAGCAGCGCTCTCCTTACCGGTCGCAATGAATGACGGCACTCCCTTTCCAGCACGAGAGCTACTTATCTTCCTGGCTACCGGCGTCATTATGTTTACCTTGATTGCCGGCAGTATCGGCCTTCCCCTGGTGCTTCGGAATCTGCACTTGCCAAAGGACACTAAGGCGTATGAAGAGGAACGAACAGCCCGCATTCGCGGCGCTGAAGCGGCTATTCGTCGAATTGAAAGCTACCGTCAGGAAAAAGCCAAGAAACTGGCCGAGCACAAGGGTGATGAAGAAATCATCATTGCGTTCAATGACGTTACGCTCCAACTGATGGACTACTACCACAAGCGACTGGAAATCAATAATGTCGAACTCTCCACACCTGTCCTGGAAAGTCGCCGGGAGCTGGAGCGTGAAACCCGTCTGGAAGCATTGAAAGCTGAGCGCCATGAGTATTACAAGTTGCGCAGCAAGCACATTATCAATGACAACACCTTACGCAAACTCGTGCGTGAGGCAGACCTGCTTGAGACCGCCTTGGGCAGCAACACTGAAAAATCTCATTAGATATCGCTGACACTGATGTCCCATGGGAGCCTGAACCGGTCCTGCGGGGTTGCCGATAACCATTGGATTTTCTTAAGGCAAATAAAACCCCGCCGAGGCGGGGTTGTCAGTAATGCGGTTCTAACGGTGCTGACTAAGCTCATAGGAGGTGATGAGATTGCAGTTTCAAGATATCCCATCCAACCAAAACAAAAGCTGAACAGCCTTTAATCTTCTAGGGTGAGCCAAACGTGCAGACATCAAGGCGTTATCTGAGCGCTTTGGAACCTAGATCAAAATGATATAAAGGCAATTAGCCATTACCATTAACCCTGTGATCTAATAACCTACATTTATTGTGGAATGGAAGATCATCTTGAGTTTCACTCATGCCAGCAAGGATGCCAGCAAGTTTCGTATCGACAGTGCTGTAGCGGCCATCGATTCAGCACGCTTTCAGACATATGTCTCTGAGGTTTGCCGTCTGGTCTTGGTGCTCGATGGCAGTATTCATCCTGAATACGCAGACAAGGCACGTTATCTGATAGACCGGTTGATCCAGATCGACACTGAACTTGAAGCGCTGCTCGGTTCTGCCAAGGCGCTGATAGCCGAATCCAGAAACTATCAACGCCCAAAGCCGACCCCTGATCATGTAGAGCCGCCTTTGCAACCAGGACTGGACATACGCCCCTTCTCAGACGGCAGACGACTCGACTGAACTCAGGACGTTGCAGCTCGCATGGTGGGGCCTGGCTTGGGTAACACCCGCTTGCGCCATGTCGCCAGTTTTTCAAGCGTAATGCAATCCTGCCAGTCAGCGAGCGCAACGCCTTGGTCAGCCAAGCGCTCACGTAAATCCTTCAGGTAATGATGCAGGACGATGGGGTTGCTGAAATAAGCACTGTTCAACGGCTCGGAACTGAACAGGATGCCATTTTCCTTATCGTGAACCATGAAGCTGAAAGTTCTGTACGCCTCACCTTGTTTAAAGACGCAGCGAAGAGGCGCCAGGGCGTATCGGATCTTTCCACAAATGGCTTCGTAACGTAAATGTTGCATAGGTCCCTGCCCAACTACAGATAACTAGGTTGCGCAAAGACCTTACAGATGAGAATTAGTTCAATTTAAACAATAAACTAGGCTGTAATCTTATAGCAAACTCTCATCTACGCCATGCAGATTATGCTTGATGAAAAGGCTCACGGTTCGCCTGAACCTGATTTCTGCCGTCACGTTTGGCACGGTAAAGTGCCTGATCCGCGTTCATGATGAGTTTCTTGCCGGAACACTCATCGCCACGACTAGGTACATACGCATGTACACCGCAGCTGACCGTTACATAGCCGGTTGGATTACCAGGATGCGCCAGCTTGAGCTCTCGTACGTTTTCACGAATCCGCTCCGCAACCAGAACGGATCCATCCAGATCGCTTCCTGGTAGAAGTACCGAAATCTCTTCGCCACCATAGCGAACAGCAACATCGCTGGGGCGGTTGAGGCTTTTCTGAATGGCTTTGGCGACACGTTGCAGACAATCGTCGCCGCCTGGATGGCCAAAGAGATCGTTATACGTCTTGAAGTAGTCGATATCGATCATGATCAGACCGACCGGATGAGAATAACGAAGCGCGCGTCCCAGCTCCGCAGGCAGCAACGTATCCAAATACCGTCTATTGGCGAGACCGGTCAGACCATCGTGCATGGCCAGCTTTTCAAGCTCCTGTTTGGCACCGACCAGATCAGCCTCTGCCTGTATGCCATGTTGAATCTGCCTGAGCAGTAAAAGCCCAAACATCGTCATGCCTAGCAGCATCAGCGCCACCATGGCAACGGCTCTGCGCGTCTCGTCAGTCCAATTAGCCAGAACAGCTTTTTTGGACAAGGCGGCACCCATCACCAATGGATAACGCTCTAACTGGCGATAACCGTACATGCGCTCAACGTTATCCACGGACGCACGGACCACCGCGACACCTACAGGTGCGCCGGGAAGATAATTACTGAAAATCGGACCTTGCTGAATGCTTTTGTTAACGTATTCATCTTTGAAAGGACGTCGGGCAATGATCGAGCCATCGGTCAGGGCAAGAAAGATCGCGCCCTCGTCATCAAGCTTGAAACTGTCATAGAACTGTTGGAAATAGCTCATCTTGACCGTAGCCAACACGATGCCACCAAAGCTTCCATCAGGCTTGTTGAAACGCCGCGAGATCGGAATGATCCAGTTGTTGGAAGAGCGGCTGCGCACGGCATGATCAATGTGCGGCGTTAGATTGAAATTGGAGACATGTTGCTTGAAGTAATCACGGTCCGCATTGTTGCTATTGGCCGGTATCGTCGGAAAGGATGTCGCCAGCCAACTGCCCTTTTCATCATAGACGAACAGCCCTTCAAGCTGTGGAAGCTCCTGCACATGCCGTCTGAGCAGCATACTCATCCGAGCCATATGCTGGGCGCTGGTGCCATCTATCTCCATACGCTCCTGCAGACCGAGCAGTACGGCATCAGCCTCGGTGAACGTATCTTCGGCATGCTGGGCCAAGGACTTGGCAAGGTTGGAGGTCATGACCTCGCCCTCGCTGATCTGGACATTCCGCGAATTCCAGACCTGCCAAGCCGTCAATGCCACCATTGACAGGCAAACCGTGACCAAAAAGAGAATCGTCAGGAGCTGTAGCGGTAACCGCTTGGCCTTCGAGTCGTACCCATTTTCGAAATCAAGCATATCTAGGCAAACCTGGAAGACCAAAAGCCTGAAACAAAGATTGCATACTGTAAAGGTTAATGCTGCAAATCACCTTAATTCATAGAGTACCGTCCTGCACCCCGAGTCACATGGCGACAGCATTAAATTACAGTCGTTGCGTTGCCAAAACTTCAAACGCCTCCTCATCCGCGTTACGTCCACGCCAGGCGAGAATCTTGCCGGGACGGAAATTACGGGAGTCAATCATCGACTTGGTCAACCTGAGCTCGCCACGCAACCAGGCTGGATCGTCCGGCGAGAGCGAGGTGGGCGCCTGCTCCAGGCAGGAATAGAAGGCTCGCTGCCCATTCAGGTCCACATTCATGATCTGAATAACTCGGTCCCGGGGCTGGGCATCGCCAGCCAGAATATCGGGGATCAGATAGGCATTCAGGAACACATCGGCGATCTGGACAAGATCGCTTGAAATATTTTTGAACGCTACGACTTCCACCCGTACGCCCTTCGCCTGAAGCGCCTGTGCCAGCGCGACAAAATCACCGTCGCCTGTCACCAGCACGACCCGATCCAGCTTGTCAGCTTGGGTCAGGACATCAACGGTGAGTTCCACATCGACATTGCCCTTGCGGGACGTGCCTGTATCGTTGTTGTAGCGCTTGACCGGCTTGATCAACAACCGAAACCCGGCGCCCTGGATACGGGCTACGTGGGCAGCATGCCAGTTCGCATACTCGGGCTTTTCTTCGGCCAGCACTTCGTCGAAGGCATGATAAGCCTTGGCGATAGTGACTACGCTGGATGCCTCATAGAAACGCCTGAGCGTTTCGTAGCGCATGTAGCTGCCGCCACTTGAGCTGATATTGTCTGAATCGACGTAGATGCCTGTGCGCACGGGTAACCCTTACTGAACTGCAAACCATGACAACGTCCGATGAACGCTATCAGTATAGATAGCTAATATACCCTGCCGCGTCCATCCGCCGAAGTCACAGGTTGTCAGAATGACATCACGGACCTGAAAACAGTAGCCTATCGAACTAAAAAGACAGTCGGTCAACCGGCTGAACTCGACGTTTCAGAAATCACATGCCCGCATTTTGCTGTTATGCGAAACTGCTCACTCTTGCCGTTTCGTTGCAAGAAGAGAAAGAAGAATAAAACCCTTTGAGGTGTCACTTGAAGAAGCTGTATGTGCTAGGAACCTTGGCGGCATGCTTTTGTGCTGCTGCGCTGGCTGAAACAGACCGCGCTGCCCCTTCAGTCAGGGAACATGACAAGAGTGTTTTTATCGACAAGCTCATGAAACAAATGACGCTTGAAGAAAAGATAGGCCAGCTCAACCTAGTAAGCGTTGGTCCTGACTATACCAAGGACGCTATCATGGCAGACATTCGGGCCGGCAAGGTAGGCGCGATGTTCAATACGGTCACTCGGCCCGACATTCGTCAGATGCAGGTCCAGGCGGTAGAGCACAGCCGCCTCAAGATCCCACTGCTATATGCTTATGATGTGGTGCATGGCCACCGCACCATTTTTCCTATCAACCTGGGGATGGCGTCCAGCTGGGATCTGGAAGCGATTGCCTTGAGCGGGCGCATTTCAGCAGAGGAAGCCAGTGCAGACGGCCTGAATCTCACCTTCTCGCCGACGGTTGACGTCACTCGCGACCCTCGCTGGGGACGGGTTTCCGAGACGTTTGGTGAAGACAGCTACCTGACCTCAAGGATTGCCAGCACACTGATCAAGGCGTATCAGGGTGACAACCTGGCGTCTACGCATTCGATTATGGCCAGCTTCAAGCACTTCGCGTTGTACGGCGCGACTGAAGGCGGTCGTGATTACAACACGGTCGACATGAGCCCCCAGCGCATGTTCCAGGACTATCTTGCTCCCTACAAGGCGGCAGTGGAGGCAGGCTCGGGCAGTGTTATGGTTTCGCTCAATGCCATCAACGGCATTCCCTCCACGGCTAATCGATGGCTGTTAAAGGATCTGCTGAGAGACCAGTGGGGGTTCAAGGGCCTCATCATCAGCGATCACGGCGCCATCAACGAGTTGATCCGTCACGGCGTCGCCGAAGATGGGCGCGAAGCCGCAAAACTCGCTATCAAGGCAGGCGTGGACTTGAACATGCACGACGACTTGTATGGCACCCAGCTTCCCGCCCTGCTCAAGAGCGGCGAAGTCAGCCAACAGGAAATCGACGATGCCTGCCGTTATGTACTCAGCGCCAAATATGACCTGGGCCTGTTCAAGGACCCTTATGCCTTCCTGGGCAAACCGAACGATCCACCTTTTGATACCAACGCCGAGAGCCGCTTACACCGGGAAGCCGCGCGGGAGGTAGGCCGCAAAAGTCAGGTCCTACTCAAGAATAAAGGTAACCTGCTCCCACTTGAAAAGAACGGTACCATTGCGGTTATCGGCCCTCTGGCCAAGAGCCAGCGTGACGTAATGGGAAACTGGTCAGCCGCCGGGATGACCCAGCAAGCCGTCTCCCTTTATCAGGGCCTGGCTAACGCAGTCGGTGACAAGGCCACACTGGTCTATGCCAAAGGCGCCAACATTACTGATGACGCCAGCATTCTTGCCTATCTGAACTCCTACGACCCTGCTGTTGAGGTAGACCACCGCTCTACCGAAGACATGATCGAGGAAGCGGTAGAGGTAGCCTCGAAAGCGGATGTCATCATCGCCGCGGTAGGTGAATCGCAAGGCATGGCCCATGAAGCATCCAGCCGCGCCCATATCGATATTCCGAATAATCAGCGCCGCTTGATCAGAGCCTTGAAAGACACTGGTAAGCCTCTGGTGCTGGTGCTCATGAATGGCCGACCACTGGATCTGAGTTGGGAAAGCCAACAGGCCGACGCGCTACTGGAAACCTGGTTTAGCGGCACTGAGGGCGGTAACGCTATCGCCGATGTCTTGTTTGGCGATTACAACCCCTCCGGCAAGCTGCCCATGACCTTTCCACGCTCGGTTGGCCAGATACCCATCTATTACAATCACCTCAATACCGGCAGACCGTTCAATCCGAAGGACCCAGGCAAATACACGTCTCGCTATTTCGATGAGGCTAACGGACCGCTGTATCCCTTCGGCTACGGCTTGAGCTACACCACTTTCGACCTTTCCGATATAACGCTCTCCAGCGGCACGCTGCACCGAAATGGCAGACTGAAAGCCAGTGTGACGCTGAAAAATACGGGACAGCGCGCGGGCGAGACAGTTGTACAGCTGTACCTGCGAGACGTTACTGCCTCAATCAGTCGTCCGATCAAGGAGCTGAAGAATTTCCGCAAGGTCATGCTGCAACCTGGCGAAGAAAAGATTATCGACTTCGACATCAGTGAAGAAGACCTCAAGTTCTACAATGCGGATCTCAAGTACACCGCTGAGCCCGGTGCATTCAAGGTCTATATCGGACTGGATTCGGAAGAAGTAAAGGAGCAGCAGTTCCGCCTGCTTTAACCAGCTAGAAGTGCCGGGCCATCCGGCACTTCTTCACCCTGCTACCCTACCAGCAGTTGGGTGACCGTATGGATGATCAGTCCAACCAGTCCGCCTACGAGCGTGCCGTTGATACGGATGAATTGCAGGTCTCTGCCTACGTTCTTCTCAAGCTGTTCGACCAACTCGTCAGTGTTCCAGGCTTCGACTCGCTCGGCGATGTAGTCTCCCACCTGACCGCGATAACGCTCAATGACAGGAGGCGCTACCTCCTCGATCTGGTCATTGATCCATTGCCGCATAGGCGCATCCGCTGCCAGCGCAGCCCCCAGCCCTTGGGTCAGACGAATCAGGCGTCGACGTATTGAGGAATCGTCCTTGCCCAGATCATCCTGCAGCCAGTCGATCAGATCATCCCAGAGCCCTTGCAGATACCCGGCAATGGCGGGGTGCTCGATCAGCTGCATACGGACCTGCTCGCCTTTCACCCGAAATTCGGGATCGTTCTTGAGCTTCTCGATGAAGTCCGCGACATAATGGTCGAAGCGAGCCCTCATCTCATGATCCTTGTCTTCGCTGATCTCGGTAATGAGCACCGAGATCCGCTTGACGACCTTCTCGGCCGACCAGCGCCCCGCATATTCATCGAGCCGAACATAGCGCAACGCACTGAGCTCTGAAGAGATCGCCCGGGCAATCATCGCCTGAGTATCTTCGTCGCGCATCATGCGGTCGATCTCACGCAGCACATCATCGAGCATGGCCTGATGGCGTCGGTCTGCCGTCATGACATCCAGCAACTGCCCGCTCAACAGTGCCAGGTCAACCTGCTGCAACCGAGCCGTCGCCGTGCGCTGGATGAAGCGCTGAACACGCTCATCCCGCAAGGCACCTACACCGAATCGGGCCACCCCTATCAGATGACTACCCAGGGCTTCGGCATGGTGAGGCTTTTGCAGCCAGCCGGCCAGCTGGTCGGCTGCGTTGAATTCTCTGACCTTTGCCATCAGCTGAGGGGTGGACAGGAAATTAAGACAGATGAAATCCGAAAGCTTGCGCCCTATGCCCGCCTTGTTACGTGGAATGATAGCCGTGTGAGGAATAGGCAGCCCCAGGGGATGCCTGAACAGCGCGGTAACCGCAAACCAGTCGGCGATCGCGCCAACCATCGCCGCCTCGGCAAAGGCGGCGACATACCCCCAGATAGGATGGATGTCATGCAGTGCGGTAGCGACCGCATACAGGACAGCGGCTGCCAGCAACAGGCAGCCCGCCAGAACCTTCATGCGAAAGACTGGGGACTGCCAGCGATCGGATTTTGCAGGTGCATCAGGTGTTACAGGTTCGTTGGCCAAAACGGTCCTCGCTCGGGTCGTTGTTCCTGTCTGGGTGACTGAGCAGGCTGCGCTCAGTCCCGGTAATACACTTTGACCAGGTGATAGCCAAACTTGCTTTTGACCGGACCATGAATATCACCGACCGCCTTCTTGAAAATCACCTGATCGATCACCCTGACCATCTGGCCCGGTTTGACCTCGCCAAGGTCGCCGCCCCGCTTTCCTGAAGGACAAATCGAAAATTTCTTCGCCACTACGTCAAAGGCCTCGCCTTTTTCAAGGCGCTTCTTGAGGGCGTCCGCCTCGTCGGATGTCTTGACCAGAATATGCTTGGCCATGGCTTTCATAAAAGGGAACCTCAGGGTCGATAATGGCCGACCCGCTGTTTATCCAGTGGAGAAATGGCAGGTTAATGACTGAACGCCTCAGTCTTCCAACGCGTTCTTTAGCGCTTCATAGGACGGTGCCGCGTAGATGTCGAGCTCAACGCAGAGATCCAGTACGCGCTGCACGTCATGGGTGTACACCAGAACGGTTTGCAGCTCATCATCAAGTGGCTCACTGAAATCCATCAGGGTGTAGCCACCCTTTTCCTTGTACATGCTGCTCAGCTGAACCTGGATCCGATTAAGTGCTTTGAGTGGTTCAACTTTCACCAGCTGCTTGGGTTTGATGTTGAACGGCACATCCTTGCCGAAGGAATCCATGATGTGCTGGAGCAGCTCATCGTAGCTATCGGCCTGGAACAGTACCGTTTCCGGCAAACTGCCGACTACTATCCACTCGCCCAGCGAAATCGGGAAGGTCTCGTCGTAATTGATATCCGGATTGGCTGCCAGGAACGCTTCGGGATCGGCATAAGCTTGTGCAGCTTCGTCAGCGATCCGCGCGATCTCCTCATCGCTCATACAGCCGGAGCTGATTAGGGTAATCAGTTCAAGGAGTTGGTCTTTCATGTGAGGCATCCGGAAATAATCGAATGCCTAGTGTACAGGGAGGCGGTGCCGGATGCCGACTCGCTGGCCCAGCGGCATGGTATTACCGCTGGGCCGACTGATCAGCGCTAAGGCTTGCGGTACAGCCCGATGATGCCGGAAAAGTCCTTGCCGCCCTCACCTCGCTGGCTCATGCTCTGGTAGAGCTGTTGTGCCAGCGCACCCAACAGAACCGGTTGGCGCACCTGCTTCGCCGCTTCAGTGGCAAGCCCCAGATCCTTGAGCATGAGGTCAGCCCCAAAACCACCGGTGTAGCCTCGTGAAGACGGCGCCGTCTCGATGATACCCGGCCAGGGGTTATAGGTATCCGAACTCCAGCAGCGCCCGGTAGAGGTATTGATGATGCCGGCCAGAACCTTGGTGTCGATGCCGAGCGCATCGCCCAGCGCCATGGCTTCTGCAACACCGATCATGCTGATGCCCAGCAGCAGGTTGTTACAGACTTTAGCGACCTGTCCGGTTCCGACCTCACCACAATGCACGATATTCCTACCCATATCAGAGAGTACCGGCTGTATGAGATTGAACAGCTCAGGCGTCGCGCCGACCATAAAAGTCAAGGTGCCTGCCTGCGCACCGCCGGTCCCCCCTGAAACCGGCGCATCGGCCATGGCGACTCCTCGCCCCGCCGCCACCTGGGCAACCTCCCGGGCCGTCTGAGGGTCGATGGTGCTGCTGTCAACTGCTACGGCTCCGTCAGGCAGCGCCGCCAGCAGCCCCTCCTCGCCCAGGTAGACGCTGCGCACATGGGCCGCGGCAGGCAGCATGGTAATGACCAGCTCACATTCCAGTACAGCGTCCCGGGCGGAGTTTGCCGCCTTGGCGCCCGCTTCCGCCAGGGCGCCAACCGCCTGTGCGTTGACATCGAAGACCGTGAGCGCATGTCCGGCTTTCAGCAGGTTATGCGCCATCGGAGCCCCCATGTTTCCCAAACCGATAAAGGCAATACGCATGGCTATTCTCCTTCTGTAACGTTGACGACCGCGCCGATCAACGCAAGGTAATCGTGGTATTCACCCCATCACTGACACTGTCATCGTCGAACCAGCGGGCTGTGACGGTTTTGGTCTGGGTATAGAACTGAACAACCTGCTTACCGTAGGGCCCCAGATCACCCAATTTGGAGCCGCGAGAACCGGTAAAGCTGAAGAAGGGAACCGGTACCGGGATCGGAATATTGATTCCTACCTGACCAACATCGATTTCACTTTGGAATTTGCGAGCCGCTGCACCGCTCTGGGTAAAGAGCCCAGTTCCGTTACCGAAGGGGTTGCGATTTACCAGAGCAATCGCCTCATCCAGCGTATCAACTTCGAGGGTCAGCAGAACCGGACCAAAGATTTCTTCCGTGTAGATACGCATGTCTGTCGTAACGCCGGAAAACAGCGTAGGTCCTACGAAATTACCCTGCTCGTATCCGGGCACCTGAACATTGCGGCCGTCAAGCAGCAATGAAGCACCTTCCGCCACCCCGCTTTCGATCAGACCGAGCACACGCTCCCTGGCCTGTTTGGAAATCAGCGGACCAACTTCAGTCCCCGGTTCGGACCCGGCATTGACCTTGAGTTGTTCAGCCTTGGCCTTGAGCTCCGGCAGCCATTCGCGCGTCTTACCTACCAGAACAGCCACCGAAGTGGCCATACAGCGCTGGCCGGCAGCACCAAAAGCCGCACCTACCAATGCATTAAGCGTCTGCTCCTTGTTGGCATCGGGTAACACCACTGCGTGATTCTTGGCGCCCATCATCGCCTGCACGCGCTTGCCGTGCTGACCCGCCAGGTTGTAAACATGGGTACCAACAGCTGTAGAACCCACAAAGGAGACAGCCTTGATATCAGGATGAGTACACAGCGCATCGACCACGTTCTTCCCGCCGTGCACAACATTGAGCACGCCTGGTGGAATACCGGCTTCAAGGGCCAATTCGACCAGCTGCATCGTGGAAAGCGGGTCCTGCTCGGAAGGCTTGAGCACGAACGTATTGCCACAGACGATAGCCATGGGGAACATCCACAGCGGGATCATGGCCGGGAAATTAAAGGGTGTAATGCCTGCGCAGACGCCAATGGGCTGACGTAGCGTATAAGTATCCACCTCGCCCGCCACGTTTTCGGCAAACTCTCCCATCTGCAGACTACCCACCGAGCAGGCGTGCTCGACGACCTCCAGACCCCGGAAGATGTCACCTTCGGCATCGGCCACGGTCTTGCCCTGTTCTGCACTCAACGTTTGGGCAATCGGCTTCATATGCTCACGGATCAATGCCTGATACTTGAGCATGATGCGCATACGCGCACCGATAGGCGTACGCTTCCAGCGGGTGAACGCCTGCTGGGCAGCAGCGATAGCCGCATTGACCTCATCGGTCGTGGCAAAGGGAACACGAGCCAGCACCTGCTGAGTTGCCGGGTTGACAACATCGCGCCACTCCTGCGTTTTGGAGTCCACCCACTCACCGTTGATCAGCAGTTTGACTTGGCTGATATCAGCCTTGGCATCATTCAAGGGGGCGTTCATAGGGATTCTCCTGAGGTGGAATTGACCATGCCAACGGGGCGGGAAGCGGTAGTGGAAATAGCGGAGCGGCCGATCTGAGCATCCGGCTTCATCAGGGCTGTACAAAGCAATGCGATCGCACCCATGACCAGTAGATAGACGATGACATATCGCGGATTACCCTCTCCCAGCGATAGCAGCGTAGTGGCGATCATGGGTGCAAATCCGCCGCCCAGCACGCCAGCAAACTGCACGGAGAGCGAAATTCCGCTATAGCGAATCTGCGCTGGATATTGACGGGCAAACAGCAGTGACTCAGGCGCATACAGGATGGGAAACACAACGCCCACGGCCAGCACCATGGCCCACCAAACAAGCAGGGGTTCACGTGTTCCCAGCATGGCAAAGAAGGGATAAACAAAGGCGCACAGCAGGAGCAGCCCGGTGAAATAGAGACGCCGCTGCCCTACCCGATCAGAGAGATAACCACAGAACGGCATGGTGACCAGGGACAGTGCGGCACCGGCGGTAATAGCATTCAGTACACTGGCGCGGGGAATCTGGAGCTGATTGGCGGCATAGGCCAGCGCAAAGGTGACCGCCATATAGAACCAGGCGTTTTCAGCCGTGCGGGCGCCGATGATGGCCAGAGTTTCCCGAGGGTGCTCCTTGAGCACTGTAAACAAGGGGATCTTGACCTTACGCCCCTCCTGCTTGAGCCGTTCAAAGTCAGGCGACTCCGCCACCTTTACCCGGATCAGCCAGCCGATACCCAGCAGTACCACACTGGCCAGAAATGGCAGCCGCCATCCCCAGGCCAGCATATCTTCCTCTGGCAAAGTGGCCACCGCCCCCATGGCCAACGAGGCCAGTACCAAGCCTGCCCCAACACCAGTCTGCGGCAGGCTGCCATAAAAGCCTTTTTTGCCTTCCGGCGCATGCTCGACCGCCATCAGCACGGCGCCGCCCCACTCGCCACCTACGGCCATGCCTTGCAGGAAGCGCATGACTACCAACAGCAAGGCCGCCCAGTAGCCGATCTGGTCATACGTGGGAATCAGGCCGATGGCGATGGTAGGAACGCCCATCAACATGAGCGTCAGCAATAACATGGATTTTCGCCCAATCCGGTCACCGAAATGACCAAACACGATGCCGCCCATGGGACGACCAAGAAACCCCACGGCGTAGGTGGCAAAGGCAGCCAGTACGCCACTCATGGGATCGAGGGCAGGAAAGAACAGCTTATTGAAGACCAATGCCGCAGCAGTGCCGTAGAGGAAAAAGTCATACCACTCAATGGTGGTTCCGGCCATGCTGGCCAACCCGGCGATCCGATAGTGCTTGCGACCAGATGAGGTCGCTCTGGATGATGTCGTGCCTGCAGTCATAAACGCCTCCGCTTATTGTTGTTGTGCGAGGTGTCATCAGCCGAAATCGCGTTCTGGCGCTTGCGGCTGTTTCGGAGTATAGGTGTGCAAACTTCCAATAAGAACGCACAAAAAAGCCAAACCGATATGCAAAAAAATCTCATGTCCCCTGCCGCGCTTGACTGGGACGATCTGAAGTTTTTCCTGGAAGTAGCCCGGACACGAACGGTTACCGGCGCGGCCCGCAGGCTGGCGGTGGACTACACAACAGTGTCACGTCGTATTCGTATTCTGGAGCAGACGCTAGGCGCCTTACTGTTTGAAAAATCACGCAGCAGCGGCTTTGCAATGACCACCGAAGGCCAGCGGCTCCTGGGCTATGCAGAGGCTATCGAGAGCACGCTGCAATCGGCCTGTGAAGAGGTCGCCGGCGCAGGGCTGTCCCTGTCGGGACATGTCCGAATTGGCTCCACAGAAGGGTTCGGCAGCTTCTTCATCGCGCCGCAAGTCAGCCATTTTCAGCAAACCTATCCAAGCCTGACGGTCGATGTCTTGCCGGTTCCACATTTCATCAGCCTGTCCAAACGTGAGGCAGACATTGCCATTACCCTGGAGCGGCCTGAACGAGGGCCTTACGTTTGTACGAAACTGTGCGATTATCAGCTCAAGCTCTATGCGACTCCGGGCTATCTAGAGCGGCACGGCCCTATTCATGATCGGAGCGATCTGGCTGAGCATACCTTTATCACCTATGTAGATGATCTCGCTTTTAGCCCGGAGCTGTTGTATTTGGAACACGCTGTTCCAAGCGCTCGATCGGTGTTACGCAGCACCAGTGTAATCGCTCAATATACGGCGGCGCTTCAGGGACGCTCGCTGGCGATCTTGCCCTGCTTTCTGGCCGGCCCGGATCCCCGTTTGCAACCGCTGCTTGCGGGGGAAATCCAAATAACACGGCATTTCTGGATGTATTGTCAGGAGGATTTGCGGGCATTGAAGCGCGTTACGCTACTTTGGGACTACCTCAAAGCCTGCGCCGAACTGAACGAACCACTGTTAAGCGGCGCCTCCAGTGAAATGAGATTCATCGATCCTTCGTGACCTACAGCGTATCTAACGCTTCTACCACCCACAGGTTTTTACCGGACATATGAAACAAGTACGGTGCTCTATGTGTCCTTGTTACAAAATCGACAACGCACCGTTTCGAACACCCATACAGCGAAACGGCCTAACGCAGTATCCTAACGACCAGGTGCTGGTCGACGGGTCGGCGTTTCCACACTTCACCGAAACCTATCCAATGCACACCATCAGCCATGCCTCAACACCCTGACTGGATCATCTGCGAGCACTGCGATTCGGTCTACCATCGCCGCCCACTCGCGCGGGGCGAAGCTGCCCGCTGCGTGCGTTGCGATGCCGTGATCGAGCGCAGCAGACGGCTCAATATCGAACAGTTGTTCGCCCTTACGCTGGCAGCTGGCATCCTGTTCATATTTGCCAACGTCTTCCCCATCATGCACATCAGCTTGCAAGGGCTGAGCAACGAGGCCACGCTCTGGGAATCTGTCGAGGCATTGGCTCAAGGTCGTATTACGTTGATTGCGCTGGTGGCAGGCCTGGCGATTATCTTCGCGCCGCTGTTTCAGATCCTGCTGCTGGGCTGGGTGCTGGGTTACGCTTATGTGGGCGAAATGGCCCCAGGGTTCAGGGCCTGTATGCGGGCGCTTGAGCATTTACGACCCTGGAGCATGCTGGAGGTCTGCCTGCTTGGCATTCTCGTAGCCATTATCAAACTGGCCGGTATGCTCAACGTTTCGCCTGGCGTCGGCTTATGGGCTATGGCCATGCTGACGGTGCTGATTATTCTCATTGCCGGTCGTGACATCCGCTACCTCTGGGACGATCTGGAGGTGCCGGTTACATGAATAAACCGCCCTACGCGCGCGAATTCAAGGTTTGCCTGTGCCATACCTGTGGATTTGTCTGCCCTGAGGGAGCGCATGAATGCCCGCGCTGCTATTCGCCGGTTCATACGCGCAAACCCAACAGCATCGCCCGTACCTGGGCGTTTCTGCTTGCTTCGATCATCTTTTATGTGCCGGCCAATGTCCTGCCGGTGATGTATACCAGCATGTTCAGCGGGGGCAGTGAAAATACGATCATGAGCGGTGTCATCGAGTTCTGGCAGCACGGCTCATGGGACATCGCTATTCTGATTTTCATTGCCAGCGTTGCCGTGCCTTGTATGAAATTTTGCGTCCTGGGTACTTTGCTGATTACCTGTCAAAGGCGCAGCCGCTGGGCCATGCGCGAACGGGCCAAGCTTTATCGCTTCGTAGAGCTGATCGGCTATTGGTCGATGCTCGATGTATTGGTCGTGGCCCTGGTGGCTGCGCTAGTTCAATTCCGAGCCTTGAGCACGATCGAGCCCCGTCTGGGTATCCTGTTCTTTGGCCTGGTCGTCGTCTTGACCATGCTGTCTGCCATGAGCTTTGATCCGCGCCTGATCTGGGACGCTGAGGTAAATGATGTCGAATAACCCGAACACTGCTTTTCCAACCCCTGGCACGCCTCAGATCAGAAAGCGGCGCTTCAGTATTTCTCTGGTCTGGCTGGTCCCGATCGTGGCGGCTCTGGTAGGGCTATCCATGGTCGTCAACAGCTGGTTGCGGGCAGGTCCTCAGGTCAACGTCAGTTTTCAAACGGCTGAGGGGCTTGAAGCAAACAAGACCCAAGTAAAGTACAAGAACGTGGTAATCGGTACGGTTACCCGGATCGCCCTCAGCGAAGACCGCACCCACGTTACCGCCACGATTGACTTGGATAAGTCAGCCGAACCCTTTACCCGCGAGGATACCCAGTATTGGGTGGTCCGTCCGCGTATCGGCGCCAACGGGGTTTCTGGTGTGGACACACTGCTCTCCGGCCCCTTCATCGGTGCGGACGCTGGCCGTTCCGACGTGACCAAAAAAGATTTCGTCGGACTGGAAAACCCTCCCCCTGTCACCTACGGGCAAAGGGGCAAGCGCTTTACCCTTCATACCGACGATCTTGGCTCATTGGATATTGGCTCGCCGGTCTACTATCGCCGCATTCAGGTAGGCCAGGTCATCTCGTATAACCTGACGGAAGATGGCAAGGGGGTAGATGTTCAGGTGTTCGTCAATTCGCCCAACGATGCGTTTGTGACCGACGATACCCGCTTCTGGAATGCCAGCGGCATTGACGTCTCGGTTGATGCCAGCGGCCTGAAGGTCAACACCCAGACGATCCCTTCCATTCTGGCGGGCGGCATTGCCTTTCGAGAGCCTAATTACAGCCCGGACGCCAAACCAGCTCCAGAGCACTACGAATTCACGCTCTATAACGACCAGCAGACGGCACTGGCGCCTCCCTCCGGCGAACCTCGGTTTATTCGCCTGCGTTTCAATCAGTCCTTACGCGGACTTGCGGTGAATGCTCCCGTGGAGTTCCTAGGGGTGAATATCGGCCGGGTTGTCTCAGTGGATCTTGATTATGACCCCAAAACGCAGCGGTTCCCGACTACGGTAGGTGCAGTGGTCTATCCGCAGCGTCTGGGCAGTGCCCATGACAAGCTGGTCAAGCAGATCGGCGGTGAAAGCGAAGAGCAATCCGCTCAACTGATCAAGCGTCTGGTCGAGCAAGGTCTGCGAGCCCAGGCCCGCACGGGCAACCTTCTGACAGGACAGCTTTATATTGCGCTGGATTTCGATCCCAAGGCGGCCAAGGTCAGCTTCAACCCCAACAGTCGTCCTCTTGAGATTCCGACGGTTCCAGGCGGGTTCGATAAGCTACAGGAGCAGCTGCAGGCTATGGTCGACAAGATCAGCAAGCTACCTATCGACTCGATTGCCAACAACCTGAACGGCAGCCTGAACGAGTTGCAGAAAACGATGAAACAGGTCAATGGCGATGTGTTGCCGCAAATGCGAGGTACGCTCGAGGAGCTGCAAAACACGCTCAAGACCGCCAACGAAACGTTGGATGAAGATTCGCCGGCACGTCAGCAGGTCAACCAAGCCATGGACGAGGTCCAGCGAACCGCTCGCTCCGTGCGTGTACTGACCGATTATCTGGGCCGCCATCCCGAGTCGCTGATTCGTGGCCGTACCGAGGAAGCGGCGCCCGGCTCCTATAAAGGGAAGTCATCCTCTCGAGACATTGAAATGGAGTCCCAGCCATGACCCTTCGCTTATCGCTGGCTGCAATAGTGGCCACGCTGGGGCTTGCCGCGTGCAGCTCAGCCCCTACGCATTACTACACGCTACTGCCTCCCCTGTCTGGCCAGGTGGGTTCTCACACCGCCCCCGCAGCGTTTCAGTTCGAGCTTGCGCCTGTGCGCATGCCTGTGCAGGTTGACCAGCCCCAACTGGTGGTGAGGCAAAGCAATGGTAGCCTCGCCATTCTGGAGTCCGAACGCTGGAGTGCGCCGCTTGGCGATGAATTTCATGACGCCCTGGCAGGTCAGCTGGAGCAACAGCTCGGCGTCCGGGATCTGGCAGGACTTCCCAAAACCTCCGGCAAGCCGGTGTTGACGCTACGCACTGATGTACGCCGCTTCGACATGCTGCCCGAGCGGTATGCCTTGATTGATGTGGTTTGGAGCCTTAACCTGAGAAGCGAAGGTAGCCCACGCCGAACGTTGACCTGCAGCAGTATCATTCGCGAACCTGCCGGCATGGAGCTTGAAAGCCTCGTCATAGCCCATCAGAAGGCTATTGCTACTCTAGCCAAAACCATTGCGCAAACCGCGCAGCGTTGGAACGAACTGCCGACTACAGAATGCCCATGATGATCGATTGGTACCTGCGTATCCGCCACGCCTGCTCACAAACCAGTGTCTTTGAAGTCTGCTTTGCCTTCGGCACCGCGTTTGTCCTGTTATTTCTACCCGTCGAGCAAGCAAGCGGCTTGGCCAAGCGCCTGCGAGAGCATAGCGCCTATTTTGCGCAGAGCACGTCGTTTTCGAGCGATGCACTCTTTAGCCTTAGTGATGCTGAAATGAATTATCGAGCCGGAACGTTGACCAGCTGCAGTATTTAAGCCACTCCTCTGCTTCTCTGTATAAGGGGGTAGTCGCCCTCTTGTACCTACCGCCTGTTTATCCTAAGGCCTTATGGCTGATGATGCACTTCTCGCAAGCAGTGAGGATTCGACCTGTGTAGCCCCTGCTGTTTTGAACCAGACCTCCTTTCAATACGTTCAAATGAGCGTTTTGAGACGGGATAGAAACCGAGCCTCCCATCGCCTCGGTATGCTCGCCCTCCTTCGCCATGCACGGGCTTATGTCAAGCCGCACACGTGCGGGTGAACCTCACGGCTACCCCCTCAGTAAAAAATACAGGCTACATGCCAAGGAGTAACAATATGGACACCACGGAACCCTCCAGAGAAGCATCATATCCGCCAAAATGGCAAGAGCGTTTCGCCTTTTACGAAACCTATGGTGCACCTAAAACCGCTACGTGCAAAAAGGCATTCAAGGAGCTTCCTTTTCGAAAGAAGCTCCTGATCATTAGATGCTGGCCAGCCTTTTTTCTCGGACCTTTCTATTTGATTTTTGCGTTAGGTTTAAAGAAAAAAGGTTTAGCCATGTTAGGTATTGCCTTCTCTACCGGCTTACTTGAACTTTTATTTCAGGAGCTGACGGGGATTGAAGTCCCCCAAGCGCTCGACTTTGGCATTAGCATAGGCTTTGCGATTGCTAACTCAATGATTGCCAATTACGCCTATTATCTTAAAGAAATGAAAAATACGCAGAGCTGGAATCCGTGGGAAGGTTTCTCGGCTTTCGGATAGATTTAGGCGGGCTAGCTCTCTCCGTTTGGAAGACTTCGGTTTGTACAACGACGTTGGTTATTTATCAAAATAGCCAACGTACCTCTACTGCAAAACCGCTTTACAGCGCCATACTTGTCAGACATCTTATAGGTAGACCGGCTAACTAACCCAAATAATAAGGTGTTCCAGATGCATTCCGAGCCTGTTTTTCTCGCCAAACGCTCGCGTAATCTTTCGCAGGAGCTGGCCAATATTCTCGATAGCCAGATACGCGATGGCCAGCTTAGCCCTGGTGCAAAACTGCCTTCCGAAGCGCAAATCATGAAGGCTCATGGCGTCAGTCGCTCGGTTGTCCGTGAAGCGCTTTCCCACCTTCAGGCAAACGGCAAGGTAGTCACCCGGCAAGGTATCGGTACATTTGTCTGCGAGCCCATTATTCGGCTATCAGGCATGATTGATCCCTCCAGTGTAGAGACACTGCAGGATGTTCTTTCAGTCGTTGAGGTCCGAATCAGCCTTGAGTCCGAAGCGGCAGCCCTGGCAGCGCAAAGGCGCTCAGAGGCCCATCTGACGCAGTTTAGAGCCCTACTCGACCGTATGCAGGCGCGGGCAAGAGCGTCCTCTCCCTCAGAGGATCTCGACATGGAAATGCACCTTTTGATCGCCCAGGCAACCGGTAATCGCTACTTTACAGAGATTATGAGCTGCCTTAGCCGAGAACTCATTCCACGTATGCGCCTGAACAAGGCCTTTAATGAAAGTTCGCTGTCCCAAGCCTATCTTGAACGGCGCGATGCCGAACATGAAGACATCTATAACGCCATTGCCCGGCAGGATGCTATTGGGGCTGCGGCAGCTATGCGTCTGCACCTTAGTAACAGCCGAGAACGATTGGTAAAAGTGATGCAGTCACTTTAGAAGGGCCAGCTGCAATCAAAAAATAAGCAAAAGAGCATCGCACCCACTTGTATGACGACTGATGAGAGGTTAGGCTAAATCTACAACAACAAACCTCATGGCTCTCAGCAGGGTGCAATACATGAATCCGCAAGAACTCAAGCACACCCTTTCATCCGGATTGCTGTCCTTTCCGGTAACCGATTTCGATGCGCAGGGCGATTTCCGCCGCGATACCTACATCAAGCGACTGGAATGGCTGGGGCCCTACGGCGCTAGCGCCCTGTTTGCGGCCGGCGGCACCGGTGAGTTCTTCTCGCTGGACCAGAAGGAATACTCCGACATCATCAAAACGGCCGTGGACACCTGCAAGGGCATGGTTCCGATTCTGGCCGGTGCCGGCGGTCCGACCCGCGTAGCGATCCAGCAGGCTCAGGAAGCCGAGCGCCTGGGTGCCCAGGGCATCCTGCTGCTGCCGCACTACCTGACCGAAGCCAGCCCCGAAGGCGTCGCCGCGCATGTCGAGGCGGTGTGCAAGTCCGTCAAGTTTGGCGTGGTGGTGTACAACCGTAACGTCTGCCGTTTGAAGCCTGACCAGCTGGAAATGCTGGCCGAGCGCTGCCCCAACCTGATCGGCTTCAAGGACGGCATGGGCGATATCGAGCTGATGGTCTCCATCCGCCGTCGCCTGGGTGATCGCTTCACCTACCTGGGCGGTCTGCCGACCGCTGAAGTCTATGCCGCGGCCTACAAGGCCCTAGGCGTACCGGTGTACTCCTCAGCGGTATTCAACTTTGTTCCCAAGACGGCCATGGACTTCTACAAGGCCATTGCTGCGGATGACCACGAGACTGTGGGCAAGCTGATCGATGACTTCTTCCTGCCGTACCTGGACATCCGTAACCGCTGCGCAGGCTATGCGGTAAGCATCGTCAAGGCTGGTGCGAAGATCGCAGGTTACGATGCCGGTCCGGTACGCGCACCGTTGACCGATCTCAAGCCTGACGAGTACGAGCGTCTGGCTGCGCTAATGGACAAGCTCGGTCCGCAGTAGGCATTTGGCCCGGTTGCGTGCTCCTACGCAGCGTATTGCAACCGAGCCTGTTTTACAGCGAAGGGCGGTCCGCCCCGCCCTTTTTGACAATGCAGTACCCGCCACAACAATAAAAGTGGGAGAGCATTCATGAGCCACACCGCTCAATCGGCTGTATCAGCCGACGTTCTGGCGAGCGCAGTCGCCAAGGTCAAGCGACATGTCCTACCGCTGTTCATCATCATGTTCATTGTCAATTACATTGATCGCGTGAACATCGGGTTTGTCAAAAACCATCTTCAAACTGACCTGGGCATTGGTGTAGCCGCCTATGGTCTGGGCGCTGGTCTGTTCTTTGTCGGCTATGCGCTGTTTGAGGTCCCCTCCAACATACTGCTGCAACGGGTTGGCGCACGCGCCTGGCTGACACGCATCATGGCCACCTGGGGCATCGTGGCTGCCATGATGGCCTTTATCCAGAACGAAACGCACTTTTATATCCTGCGCTTTCTGCTCGGTGTGGCCGAAGCGGGCTTCTTTCCGGGTGTCATTTACTACTTTACTCGCTGGCTACCCGGTGCCGAGCGCGGCAAGGCCATTGCGCTATTCCTTTCCGGATCGGCTATCGCCTCGATCATTTCCGGCCCGGTAACAGGCGCCCTGCTGCAAATCGAGGGGCTGGGCCTGCACGGTTGGCAATGGATGTTTTTGATCGAGGGGCTTTTCTCCGTTGCGCTGTGCGGCTTTGTCTGGTTTTGGCTGGACTCACTGCCCCATGATGCCAAATGGCTAAAGCGCGAAGAGCAGGATGCTCTGGTATCAACCATTGAGGATGAGCAACGTCAGCGGGAACAGGCACAGACGGTTAAACCGACTCTGATGCAACTGCTTAAAGACTCCCAGATCATGCTGTTCTGCGTGATTTACTTTGCCATCCAACTGACCATCTATGCCGCCACGTTCTGGTTGCCCAGCATCATCAAGAAAATGGGCAACATCAGCGATTTCGAGGTCGGGTTGTTCAACTCCGTACCCTGGCTGATCTCCATTGTGGCCATGTATGCCTTCGCCTCGCTTTCGGCACGCTGGAAATTCCAGCAGGCCTGGGTTGCCGTTGCCCTCCTGGTAGCGGCGGCAGGCATGTTCATGTCGACCACAGGCGGCCCCATCTTTGCCTACGTTGCCATCTGCTTCGCCGCCATCGGCTTTAAGTCCGCATCCTCATGCTTCTGGCCGATTCCCCAGGCGTACCTGGATGCTCGCATCGCAGCGGCCGTATTGGCCCTCATCAACTCGCTGGGCAACCTGGGTGGCTTCGTTGCACCGACTGTCTTCGGCATTCTTGAAGAGCGGACCGGTTCAATCCAGGGCGGCCTTTACGGCTTGGCGGCTACGTCCATCCTGGCAGCCATCGTGGTGTTCTTTGCCCGGACCAAGCCCAAAGGACAGAAACCAGACGCTGGCAGCACAGGCCTGGAACCCAAGCCCGTTTAACTCCCACTACGCCCGGCTTTACCGCTGGGCGTTACCTAAACAAGCGTACCGGCAGTACTCCACTGCCTGCTACAAGAATAAAGCGTGAAGAGGAATAGGTATGAATGTACAGGTCACTCATGAGGCTCTCACACAAGCGCCCGTCATCACCGACATGCAGGTCGTTCCGGTTGCAGGACACGATGGCATGCTGCTCAACCTCAGCGGCGCACACGGTCCATTCTTTACTCGCAATATCGTTATCCTGAAAGACAATGCAGGTCATGTTGGCGTAGGTGAGGTACCCGGCGGCGAAAAGATCCGGCAGACCCTTGAAGATGCTCGTGCACTCATCGTTGGACAGACCATTGGTACCTACAACAACATCCTTAATCAGATGCGCCGTACGTTCGCGGATCGTGATGCTGCCGGTCGAGGCCTCCAGACATTTGACCTGCGCATCACCATTCATGCCGTAACAGCTGTAGAAGCCGCCCTATTGGACCTGCTCGGTCAGCACCTGGGCGTTCCGGTTGCCGCCCTGCTGGGTGAAGGTCAGCAGCGCGACGCTGTAGAAATGCTGGGTTATTTGTTCTACGTAGGCGACCGCAACAAGACTAATCTCCCCTACCGCAGCGAGCCAGAGGCCGACAATGACTGGTTCCGTGTGCGCCATGAGGAAGCCCTGACCCCGGAAGCTGTGGTGCGCCTGGCCGAAGCAGCCCATGCCCGCTACGGCTTCAACGACTTCAAACTCAAGGGCGGCGTGCTGCGCGGCGAAGAAGAAATGGAAGCGGTGACGGCTCTGGCTGAACGTTTCCCCGAAGCGCGGATCACGCTGGACCCGAACGGTGCCTGGTCACTCAAGGAGGCGATCGCCCTTTGCCGTGACAAGCATGACGTACTGGCCTATGCCGAAGATCCCTGTGGAGCCGAGGATGGCTACTCCGGTCGTGAGGTGATGGCTGAGTTCCGCCGCGCCACAGGCCTTCCGACTGCCACCAACATGATTGCAACCGACTGGCGCCAGATGGGTCATGCTATCCAGCTGCAGTCCGTGGATATCCCGTTGGCCGACCCGCATTTCTGGACGATGCAGGGTTCAGTTCGTGTTGCGCAAATGTGCAATGACTGGGGCCTGACCTGGGGTTCGCACTCCAACAATCACTTTGATATTTCCCTGGCTATGTTCACCCACGTCGCTGCGGCCGCGCCAGGAAAAATCACAGCTATCGATACACACTGGATCTGGCAGGACGGTCAGCGCCTGACCAAGGAGCCCTTCCAGATCAAGGGCGGTCTGGTCGCTGTTCCGCAAAAGCCAGGACTGGGCGTCGAGATCGACATGGATCAGGTTGCCAAGGCCCACGAGCTGTACAAAGGCATGGGACTGGGTGCGCGGGATGATGCTGTCGCCATGCAGTTCCTCGTGCCGAACTGGACATTCAATAACAAACGTCCCTGCATGGTGCGTTAATTAAATACGCTACGCTATACCTGGGCGTGAGAAGTCACGTCCAGGCCCGTTATAACAACAACTTTCGGGGCGCATTCGTGAATCCGAACTTCTACTCCAGTGGCTCCGTTTCATTTGCCGGACCAGCATGCAATGCAGTGCATTGCCTTCACAATTGCTTAAGCGGTTCTTATCTCTGCTAACACGATAAGGCCGTACCCGCTGCGAGCGAACGCAGCGTATCGCACTGGCTTCTTCCTGGAGAACATCATGAGCGAGACCACGACTCAAGCACCTAACCTGTTATTGATCGGCCCTCTGTTGCCGGCCTTGCAACAAGAAATCGAATCCAGCTACACCACCCATAAGCTTTGGGAGGCAGAGGACCCGCAAGCCTTCTTGAATACCCATAGCAACGCCATTGACGGTATCGTTACTAGCGGAATTCATGGCTGCAAAGGCGAGGTAATGCGGGCGCTTCCCAACCTGAAAGTTATCGTTAGTTTCGGCGTGGGTTATGACGCAATCGACATCGCCACTGCACGAGACCGAGGGGTAGCGGTCAGCAATACACCAGGCGTACTGGACGACTGCGTGGCCGACACTGCATTTGCCCTGCTGATCGACGTAGCTCGCGGCATCAGCGCGGCAGACCGCTTCGTTCGCAATGGCCGCTGGCTCAAGGAAAAGTTTCCCCTGGGACGCAAGCTCGGCGGCAAGACCTGCGGTATTGTAGGGTTGGGCAACATTGGCAAAGCCATAGCCAAGCGGGTTTCCGCCTTTGACATGAATGTTGCTTATTATGGTCGCCATCAACAAGCAGATGTGCCCTACCGCTACGAGCCGGACCTGAAGGCGCTGGCCAGCCAGTCCGACTTTCTGGTGCTGGCGGTCCCCGGCGGTAACGCGACCCATCACCTCATCGGTACAGACGTACTACAGGCATTAGGCAAGGATGGCTTCCTGATCAACATTGCCCGTGGTTCGGTGGTGGATGAGGCCGCGCTAGTGAGCGCATTGCAACAAGGCGTTATCGCGGGCGCCGGGCTCGATGTATTCGCCCATGAACCCGAAGTGCCTCAGCCATTGCTGGAAATGGATAACGTTGTCCTGACACCCCATCTGGGCAGCGGGACACATGAGACACGTCAGGCCATGGCCGATCTTGTGCTTGAAAATCTCAACCTGTATTTCACGAGCGGAAAACTCAAGACCCCCGTGTAATCCACCGAGCCTCCAGCGGTTTCACCGGAGGCTTAACGTTCCCTTCTCAACAGGAGACACGACCACCTTCAGATCGCTTACATACCAACGAGGCGGGCTTGTCCGAACCCCGTTCCATGGCCTGCAGTAGGTCTGCCGACATTGGACTGCAAAACGCTCTAGATAGTGACAAGAACAATCAACCTATTCAGAGAGTTACGTCATGGCACATACCGAATCGGTTTCCAAAAAGGCAGTCAGTACTTCCCGTTATTCCCTTTCCAACCTCGCCAAGGTGCTCGGCCCTGGCATTATCGCAGTGCTCTCCTGGCTAGGCGCGGGCGACCTGATCACCTCATCGGTCGCCGGCTCGAATTATGGCTATGCCATGATGTGGGTATTGGCCGTATCCCTTTTGCTCCGCTTCTTGATCGTTAACATCATTGCCCGCTTCCAGCTGTGCAACAACCAGGGCATGAGCATCCTGCAAGGCTATGCCCAACTTCACCCGCTCTTCGCCTACTTCATGTTTGGCTATGCGCTGATCATGGCGCACCTGACCAATGCCTACATGATCAAGGGGGCCGGCGAGGCGCTTTCGACATTGCTGCATATTAACCAGCCCTTGTTGTGCTCGGTGGCGGTCGTGCTGGCCGTTTGGATGCTGGTGGGCCGGAACTTCTATGCGATGATCGAAGGCGTCATGAAGTTGCTGCTGGCTATCATGACACTGGCCTTCCTGACCCTGGCGATCATGGCTACGCCGGATATGGGCGGCATCTTGCGTGGAACCATCGGTTTCAGCATACCAGCCGATGAAGGCGTTCACGGTGCGCTGCTGGTGGCGGTATCTGTCATCGGTGCCGTGGCGGGTTCGTTTTCCAATTTCGTTCACCCCTATGTGATGAAGGAAAAAGGCTGGACAGGGCCTGAGCACAAACGCATCCAGCGTAACGACCTTCTGTTTGCGGTGATTGTCGGCATTATCATCAACCTGGCCATCTGGGTCGTAGGCGCAGAGATCCTGCGACCCAACGGTATTCAGGTCAATACGCTGGATGATCTGGGCGCTGCGCTGGAGCTGTATTTTGGCCAAGGGGGATGGCTGATCTTCTTTGTGGGCGTGTTCGCAACGCTGTTTGCCAGCATTTCAGGCAAGACAACCGCCCTGCCCATGTTGATTACCGATGCTTTCCAGTACATCCGCCCCGGTCGCCGTGAGCGTTACGGCAAGGTCCTGCACCATGATCCGATGCATAAGTGGTTCATGCTGTTCATCCTGGTTACGCCATTGGTGTGGTCGCTTCCGGGAATGCCTAACTTCGTTACCCTGACGATCGCAGTCAATGCCTTGAACATCATTGGTCTGCCGGTGATCTCCCTTGGGCTGCTGATCATGTCCAACCAGAAATCACTGTTGGGTAAATACCGGAACAACTGGTTCGAGAATATCGCGCTGGGGTTCGCGACGGCTTTGGCCGTATGGATTGCTTTCCAACTGGGTATCAATCTGTTCAGCTGATCCACATGGCCTGAGGGTTTCGTCCCTCAGGCCTTCCTCGAAGTCAACCGTTCCAGCTAGACGCCGGCTCTTTCTTCCATATCTAATCAATACAACGCAGGTTTTAATGAGTGATAGGCTTTTGGTTTATGTAGACGTCCCTAAGCCAGCCAGTCCAGTGACAGAAACAGGCGCTTCTCGCCCGCCGCCAAGGCAGGCGAACAATGCACGATGCCTGCCCCTTCGTTGCCCTCCCACTTCTCACCCTTGAGCAGCGCCACTGCACCTGGCGCGAGTTGATGGGCTTCGTCCAGAGAGATAGTGGTCAGCTGGCTTTTGCCTGACCAGAGACTGCCCGGCCCGGAATAGGTCGTCACTAGCCGAAGCGGGACGTGGTCAACGTGAAAGCGTGGGCACATTGCCTTGTCCAGCAAGCGCAAACGCACCCCGAGGCGGGCATTGAGCAAATAGGCGAAGGCTTTGACCAGCCAGGCGACGTCTGCAACAAACCCTTCGTGGCCCTCCAGATCCTTATGGATGCTGGCCAGCTGACTTAGATTGGGCTCGGCCTCTGGGTCCTCCAGTTGCACTACCAGAGACTGGGCAAATGGCCCGGCCACGCCGGTCAACATCCGGGCGAACTGTTCAATGTGCAAAGGAAGACAGCGGTTCCAGATGGCGAGATTGACACCCTCATGGAGCACATCAGCCAAAACGGCAGGGGTATCGCCTGCTATTTGCCGGGGTATAACGCTAGGTTCTGCCATGTTCATCAGACTCACTTTTTAAAGCGTCAGGCACAGGCTTGCTTCCCCACCTAACAAACAAGAGGTCAGTATGTTGGGTGTAAATGCGTATTGACGCAGCACAGGCAGGACCTGTCGGATATAGACTCAAACACAAAATACTCGATTAAGTTATAACATAACATACAACAGCTTTTGAGAATGCCTGCTCTATCCTGTGATCACCTTTGATATCTCTCGGATAGTGGTCATGTGCGCCAAGACAATGTTCTTGAAGCGATGCGTTGCGGCGTGTTGAATCTTTCGTTTATGTACAAGCCTAAGGGCCAGACCCGGACGTTATATCAAGGAGAACGAATGCTCATTAGAAAACTGGCAGGTCCACTGCTTGGCCTTATGCTGTTGAGTGGCTGCGCCCATCAAGAAGCGGATACGCCAGAAACAACCGACCAACCCACCCAAGGCACTGCGGCCAGTCCGACCACTCAAGCGCCCATGGATTTCAATACCGCCAAAGCGATGGCTGAGCGTGGCGATATCGACGCGCAGATCCAACTGGGCAGCTTCTATTTCATGGGCAAGCCAACCAAGGACTTAAGACAGGCCGAGCGCTGGTGGAAGCTGGCCGCTGACCGCGGTCATCCTGAGGCAGCCGTGAACCTGGCATTTCTGTATTCAGGACAAGCTGATCCGGCCCTGGCCAACGAGGCCGATATGATCAAATACCTTAATCAGTCAGCAGCCGGTGGCAATCCCATGGCTCAGCACATGCTGGGTAACTTTTATATGGAAGGCATGCATGGCCTGCCCAAGGATACCTTTCAGGCCAAGCAGCTCTACAAGAGCGCCTGCGACAAGAAGTTCGAGAGCAGCTGCCAGCGGCTGTCTACGCTTCCCTGAAACAAGGGCTGGGTCCGCCATCAGACCCAGCCTCGACATTACCGGTGCTTAAAATCTGCGTCCCGCTTTTCAACAAAGGCCTTCATGCCCTCTTTCTGATCCGCCGTGGCGAAGACGGCATGGAAAATACGTCGTTCGAACCGCACACCTTCACTCAGGCTCGTTTCAAAGACCCGGTTGATACTTTCCTTGGCCATCAATGTTGCCGTTAGTGACTTATTGGCGATCTCATGAGCAACCTTCAGGGTTTCGCTCACAAGGCTGTCCACAGGAAAAATACGGGCTACCAACCCTGCCCGTTCAGCTTCTGGCGCCTCCATCATGCGGCCGGTCAGGCACATTTCCATGGCCTTGGCCTTGCCCAGCGCCCGCGTCAGCCGCTGAGTACCTCCCATGCCCGGCAAGACGCCAAGCTTGATTTCCGGCAGGCCAAACTTGGCATTGTCCGCAGCGTAGATGAAGTCGCATAGCAACGCCAGTTCACACCCACCTCCCAGGGCATATCCGGCTACGGCTGCAATCATCGGCTTGCGTCGGCTGGCGACACGATCCACAGCAGAGAAAAAATCATCCAGATAAATGTCAGGAAAGGTCAGGTCGGCCATTTCCTTGATATCCGCACCTGCCGCAAAGGCCTTGGACGATCCGGTCAGCACGATGCAGCCAATGGTGCTGTCCCGCTCCAGCACGTCCAATGCCTGATTGAGCTCATCAATCAGTTGCGTGTTCAGGGCGTTCAGGGCCTGAGGACGGTTGAGCGTGATCAGCGCGACACGCTCCTGTATTTCGATCACCAGGGTTTCATAGGACATGAAGTTACTCTCCTAGATGGCGGGCAATGACAAGCCGCTGAATATCACTGGTGCCCTCGTAAATCTGGCAGATCCGGGCGTCGCGATAGATGCGCTCCAGCGGATAGTCGTTGAGGTAGCCATAGCCACCCAGGGTTTGCAAGGCAGCGGAGCAGACGCGCTCCGTCATCTCGGAGGCAAACAGCTTGGCCATGGAGGCCTCGACCAATGCAGGCCTGCCGGCATCCCTGAGCGCGGCGGCATGCAGCACCATCTGCCGAGCCACGGCGATTTCGGTTGCCATGTCCGCCAGACGGAAAGACACAGCCTGATGCTCGACGATAGGCTTGCCAAAGGTCTGTCGGTCACGGGCGTAATCGCGTGCATATTCGAATGCCGCGCGAGCCATGCCCACTGCTTGCGCTGCAATACCGATGCGTCCGCCCTCAAGGTTGGCCAGGGCGATCTTGTAGCCTTGCCCTTCCTCGCCCAGCCGATAAGCCGCCGGGATACGCACGTTGTCCAGTTGGATTTGACAGGTGTCGGAGGCATGAATGCCCAATTTGTGCTCTACACGAACGACCGAATAGCCGGGTGTTGAGGTTGGCACCAGAAAGGCGGTGATGCCTCGTTTACCAGCGGATGGATCCGTCACGGCAAAGACAATCACAACGCCTGCATTACTGCCGGAGGTAATGAACTGCTTGGCCCCGTTGATTACGTACTCATCACCTTCCCGCCGTGCCTTGGTCCGTAGATCACTGGCGTCCGAGCCAGCCTGAGGTTCGGTGAGTGCAAAGGCACCGATCATTTCACCCGTAGCCAGCGGTATCAGAAACTGGGTTTTCTGCTCATCGGTGCCGAAGTGATGAATCGGGACGCAGCCCACCGAGTTATGCACGCTCATGATGGTGGAACAGGCTCCGTCACCGGCGGCAATTTCTTCAAGAGCCAGTGCATAGGCGACGTAACCGGTCTCGCAGCCGCCCCAGGTATCAGGCACCAGCATGCCCATGAAACCCAGCTCAGCCATCTCCCGTAACGCTTCTCGAGGAAAGGTATGCTCGCGGTCCCATTCTGCCGAGAACGGACGCAGCCGCTCCTGAGCAAACTGACGGGCCATGTCGGCAATGCTTTGTTGTTCTTCGGTAATCAGCATGATCTTGTCCTCACATCAATACAGGCATTCCACGGCCATCGCGGTTGCCTCGCCGCCGCCAATGCAAATGGCCGCTACGCCTCGGCGCAGCCCGTGACGGCGCAAGGCCGAAATCAGGGTCACCAGAATCCGTGCACCTGAAGCGCCAATAGGATGGCCCAGTGCACACGCACCGCCATGAATGTTGACCTTTTCATGGGGCAGTCCAAGCTCGCGCATGGTGACCATGGCAACTACAGCAAATGCTTCGTTGATTTCGAACAGATCCACGTCGTTCAGCGACCAGCCTGTCCGCTTCATGAGCTTCTGGATGGCGCCAATGGGCGCCGTGGGAAACAGATGTGGTGCATCGGCGAAGGCTGCATGTCCGTGGATAGCGGCCAATGGCGTCAGCCCCTGCCGCTCGGCCTCGGAGCGGCGCATCAGTACCATTGCCGCTGCACCATCGGAAATCGAACTGGCGTTGGCAGCCGTCACCGTACCGTCCTGACGGAACGCGGGCTTTAATTCGGGAATCTTGTCGAGCCGGGCCTTGGGCGGCTGCTCATCATCGCGGATAAGGCGTTCTTCCTTACGGGTCTTGACACTAACCGGCACGATCTCGGCCGCAAAGGCGCCCTCCTCGATGGCCTTGCGCGCCCGGGTCAGAGAGGCCATCGCATACTCATCCTGGGCAGCACGGCTGACATCATGCTGCTGGGCACAGTCTTCGGCAAAAGTCCCCATGAGGCGTCCCTTGTCATAGGCATCCTCCAGCCCATCCAAGAACATATGATCCAGTACGCGCCCATGCCCCATGCGATAGCCGGCGCGGGCACGATCCAACAGATACGGTGCGTTGGACATGCTTTCCATGCCCCCGGCAATGACAACGTTGGCACTGCCAGCCCGCAGCAGGTCATGGCCGAGAATGGCAGCCTGCATGCCGGAGCCACACATCTTGTTGAGCGTAGTGCAGGGTGTGTGTTGGGTAAGACCTGCACCCAGGGCAGCCTGCCGTGCCGGTGCCTGCCCCAGGCCGGCGGGAAGCACGCAGCCCATGAGCACCTCATCTACTGCCTCAACGCTGATGCCGCTACGCTCGATAACCGCACCGATAGCCTGGGCGCCCAGCTCCGTTGCGCTCAGCCCTTGCAGATCGCCCTGGAAACCGCCCATGGGGGTGCGGGCAAGACTGACGATAACGATGGGATCCTGATTCATGATGATCTCTCTTATTTGGCTGCCATGCGCAAGGCGCCGTCGAGACGAATCACCTCGCCGTTGAGCATGCTGTTTTCAATGATGTGCCTGACCAGGGCTGCATATTCCTCGGGCCTACCAAGACGCGGCGGGAACGGCACGCCTGCAGCAAGGGATTCGCGCACGGCCTCTGTCATGCCTGCCATCATGGGCGTCTCGAAGATACCTGGGGCGATGGTCATGACGCGTATCCCGTAACGTGCCAACTCCCGGGCAGCCGGTAGCGTCATGCTGGCGACGCCGCCTTTCGAGGCTGCATAGGCTACTTGCCCGATTTGCCCGTCAAAGGCTGCAATGGAAGCGGTGTTGATGATGACGCCACGTTCGCCACTGGCCTCAGCCTCGCCCTGCGTCATAGCTTCGGCGGCCAGACGCAGCATGTTGAAACTGCCAATGAGATTGATGCCGACGATTCGGCTGAAGCTGTCCAAACCATGAACACCGCTTTTTCCCAGTACCTTTTCACCCCCTACTACACCTGCGCAATTGACCAGCCCATGAACGGCGCCAAAAGCCTCCATCGTGGCGGCTACGGCTGAACGCGCCTGAGCTTCGTCGGTGACATTGGTCACGGCGCAGCGTGCCCGTGGGCCAAGTACCTCGACCTTCGCCTCGACACTGGGCGCATGCATATCCACCAGCATAACGTTGGCTCCAGCCTCCACCAGCATGGTCGCGGTAGCAGCCCCCAGGCCCGAGCCCGCACCGGTCACAAGGAACGTTTTGTTTTCAATCTGCATACAGCACTCCTTAGGCGGCAGATGCCGGGGTAGCCTGGGCCTTCGCAATCTCCTGGTTACGCAAGATGAATCGCTGGACCTTGCCACTGGGGGTTTTGGGAAGCTCCGCCACAAATTCGATTTCCCGCGGATAGGCATGGGCGGCCAGGCGTTTGCGTACGTACTGACGCAGCTCTTCGGCAAGCTCTGGGGTATCGCAGTACCGGCTATGAATGACGACGAATGCCTTGATGATTTCGGTACGCTCTGGATCAGGCTTGCCCACTACGGCCGCCTCGATCACGGCCGGATGCTCGATCAAAGCACTTTCCACGTCGAACGGTCCTACGCGATAGCCCGACGTTGTGATCACATCATCGGATCGCCCCACAAAGCTGATACTGCCGTCATCGTTCAGCTCGACCGTATCGCCGCTGAGGTAGTAAGGGCCGACGAAGGACTTGGTAGGCAGCCCCAGATAACCACCAAACCAGCACATGGGCGACTGTGAGAGATCTACCGCCAGAATACCGGGCTGGCCTGCGGGCAACTCCTGCGCCTGGTCATCCACTACCACGACTCGGTGTCCAGGGCTGGCAAAGCCTGCCGAGCCGGGCCGCACCGGATGCTCCAGTGCGTGGTGATTACACAACACCATGCCCAGCTCGGTCTGCCCGTAATGGTCATGGATGGTTGCGCCCAGGTTCTGCGCGAACCAGCGGATTACCTCCGGGTTGAGCGGCTCTCCTGCACTGCTGACCGCTCGCAACCGCCCTTTGAGGCAGTCGATTACGCTGTCACCACCGGCAATCAGCATCCGGTAAGCAGTAGGCGAGCCAGCCAGGTTGGTAATGCCATATTTGCGGATGATGCGACAGGTGCTCTCCACCGAGAAGGGACCATCATAAAACGTAGTGGGATGTCCCAGCGCCAGAGGGCCTGTCACAGCGTAGTACAGTCCATAGGCCCAGCCGGGATCAGCCACATTCCAGAAGGCATCTTCCGGACGCAGATCGATGGCATCGCTCATGTAACCCATGAACGCAGCGATGGCCTTGAGCGGAACGGCCAGTGGCTTGGCAGGGCCTGTGGTGCCCGAAGTAAACATGAGCAGGAAAGGATCATCCCCTGCACGCATGACCGGCTCGAAATGGGTAGGATGCTTTTCCAGTTCGCTCCAAAAACTGAAGTCGCCCCGCTCAATGCCCAGACCGCGTCGGCCACCCAGCGTAACAATGGTGGGGCAATGATCGACGTCGCTCAGCTTGCCTCGGTTGGCCCCATCGGTCACGACCAGTTTCGCCTCTGATGTCGTAAGTCGATGCTCGATGGCCTTGGGGCCAAACGCTGTGAACACGGGCTGGTAGACCGCACCGGCCCGCCACGTGCCAAGGATCGTCACAAGAAGCTCTGGCGTACGCGGCAGCAGGCCCGCCACACGATCACCCGGATCTATCCCCTGGGCCACCAGAAAATGGGCGAACTGGGCCGCGCGCTGCATGAGGTCGATAAACGTCCAGGTTTCGCTGCTGCCGTCGCGGCCCTCCCAGAACAGGGCGATACGGCCCGGCAGGGCGTGGCGGTCGCAGCATTCGATACAGGCGTTGAGCGACTCGAGCGTCCCGCTCAGTCGGTTGGCAACAACAGAAGGGAAATCAAAGCTGGAATAGGCAGCCTGATAGTCCTGCATGGTCAGTTCCTCGGCTTGTTGTTATTGGAACGTCAGGAGCGTCTTTTTTGACTGTATCGCGCCAGCGCTGGCTTGCAATGGTCAAACCCTTCAATCTGGCTGAGCGGTTTGGACAATCAGGCAGAGTCGGCCTGGGCGAGGATCAGGTTGCGGTAGTGACCAGGGTTGGTTCCGGTCCATTTACGAAAGGCCTTGTAGAAGGCGCTGATATCAGCGAAGCCAAGCTGAGTAGCAATGTCCGAATAGGTCATCGAGGGATCGGCCAGCCAGTCGATCGCCTGTTCCTTGCGTACGGTGTCCTTGATCGCCTGGTAGGACTGCGCCTGCTCTGCCAGACGCCGCCGCAGGGTTGCAGGCGACATGCACAGGGTGTGCGCCAGGGCTTCACTGGTAGGCCACTGCTCGCCCGGCAGTTGCCGCAGCTGCAGCTTGATCCGGCTCGCCAAACTATCCGAATCGCGGTATTTCTCCAGAATATTGCAGGGTGCCTCAGCCAGAAAACGCTGCAGGTCCGCCTCGCTGCGTCTTACCGGCACATCCAGCACCTCAGCAGCAAAGATGATGCGCGTCCGACTCTGGTTGAAACGCAGGTTGTCCGAGAACATGACCTTGTAATCGGCCGTAAAGGCGGGCTCGGGGCAGCGCAGCTCGATTGCCAGGATCGGGATCCGGCGACCAGCCAGCCAGCAGGCTACGCCGTGAACGATCATCCAGTAGGTGAAATACGCGAAGGCTCGATTGGGCGCCCCGGCGGGCTCACGCAATATAATTTCCGCCAGGCTCTGGCTGCGGACCAACTCACCACGAAGGCGCTCGAAGGTAAGCCCGAGAAAAGCCAGCCCATGGATCAACGCTGCGCCTACCGTAGGTTGGGACAGGCAGGCCCGGCAGAGAAACTCGAAACTACCGGACCGCATGCCACGCGGGTCCATGCCAAAAAACTCATCATCAAAGCGCCGGGCCAGACGCCGCCAGATGCGCCCGTAAAAGGGGACGGGCACCCGGCCGCCCGGCTCCGCCAGACAGTCTGGCGCCAGCCCGATGTCGCACAATAATTCCGCATGGCTCATTCCCCGCGCAGCAAAGGCCTGTAGCGCCTCCTCTACCAGATAGGTCGAGATGGTGCCCTTGGGAACGGCACGGCTGACCACTGATCAGTCCTTCAGGGCGCGCAGCGGATGCTCGTGGGCCGGAAAGGCAGGCTCGAAAAAGGCATCTAGCCAAGCCGGGTCGTCCGTTGCGAGTGGATCTGCATGCCATTTCGGCTGGCGGTCCTTATCGATCAGCAGGGCGCGTATCCCCTCTTGCAGCTCACCGAGCTGAGTGCAGCGCACCGACAGGTCCAATTCACTGCGCAGCGCCTCGGCCAGCGACCAGCGCTTGCTGCGCCTGAGCTGACGCAGCGTGATGGCCGCCGAAGTCGGTGAGCCCTGGGCCAATGTCTTGGCCGCCTTGGTTAGCCAGGGATTATCGCCGCTGTAGGCCTTGATTTCAGCAAGTACGGTTTTGTCATCATCGTAATCCGTCAGGGCCTGAAGGGTATCGAAGAGGGGTTGTACATTCGGCTCAGGCATCAGGGGCAGGCTCACCTGCTCATGCTGGCGTAGCACCTGTGCAACCGAGGTATGGCTGAGAATCCTGTCGGGCATGGCCTGCAAATCAGCAATGACCTGCTCACGCCGCTCCGCTGCAATGCAGCGATCCGCCAGCCCGACGAAAACCGCATCGCGCGCAGTAAGCTGCGCACCGGTAACGCCCAGGAACAGCCCGCAACGGCCCGGCATGCGGTTGAGAAACCAGCTCGCCCCTACATCGGGATATAACCCGATGCTGACCTCAGGCATGGCGACGCGGGTGCTCTCGCATACCACGCGATGAGAAGCGCCGGCGAGCAACCCAAGACCTCCTCCCATGACGTAACCCGCCCCCCAGGCAATAAGCGGCTTAGGGTAATGATGGATGAAGTGATCGAGCCGGTATTCCAGCGTAAAGTACTCACCGGTGGCCTTGCCCGGCCCAGCTTCTCCTTCCCGCATGGCCTTGTAGAGCGCGACGATATCGCCTCCCGCGCAAAAGGCCTTTTCACCAGTTCCCTCCAGCCAGACCGCGTCAATATCGTCCCGCTCAGCCCAGTGCCTGAGCTGTTCTTCCAGCTGGACGGCCATGTTGAAGGATAGGGCGTTCAGGCTGCTTGGTGCGTCTAGCGTGACGCGTCCGAGCCGCTTGCCGGAGGCCAGTGGCAGTTCCGTTACCTGGATGCAGCGCTCACTCATGTAGGTGCTCTCGTCTTGTTCTTATCGGTCGCCCTGTCTGCCAGGAGCGACGGGGCCATGAGAAATGCTCTATCAGATAAGCACATTCCACCCAGGGGAGACAATTAATCCTAACGGTGATAAGAAGTTAGCCGCTTACCGATTAGCGGGGCTTTGTAAATGCCTAAAAGTCACCTATAACTAATCAGGTCAGCAACCTACAGGACAAACCTCATGCATTTTCTCATCATGCAGGGCCAGTATGGTCACAAGCTGGTTAGCTATAGCGATGCTGTATTTGATTTGAAAGAAGCACTGACGGAGTTGAAAGGGAAAGACGCTGCCAACTCACCGATGATTCTTGACGACAAGGTGGTGCAAAGTACCTACCTTTGCACCGAAACTGGCATGCCTGTGCAAGAAATCGACGGCTATCTCATCCGGCTGGCTGAGCTGTAACCCGGCCCCACGCTGCTGACCTGAGAGGGTCGTGTTCTTATCGCCGTATTGCAGTGTAAGAACCGCCCTCCCCTACTCCGATTGCTTCCCTGCGTTGCCCGCCCTTGTCGCGGGCGGGCAGTTCTGCCGTCAGACCTTGAACTGATTGACCAGGCGACGCTGCTGCTCGGCCAGCTGTGTCAGCTCGGCACTGGCGTGCGACGACTGCTCTGCACCCTGGGCCACTTCAGACGCAACCGTTCCGATCACGGTAACATTACGGTTGATGTCCTCCGCCACGGCACTTTGCTCTTCGGCCGCTCCAGCGATCTGGATGTTCATTTCCGTGATGACGGAAACCGCCTCGGTGATCGCCGCCAGCGCAGCTGCGGCCTCGGAGGACTGCTGCACGCTGGTCTCGGTCTTCGCCTGGCTGGCCTGCATGATCTGCACCACGTCCTGCGTACCGCTTTGCAACTGCTGGATCATGATCTGGATTTCCTGAGTCGCCTGCTGAGTCTTGCCCGCCAGATTACGAACCTCATCCGCCACTACGGCAAAGCCGCGGCCCTGCTCACCAGCCCGTGCCGCCTCAATGGCTGCGTTGAGGGCCAGTAGATTGGTCTGTTCGGCAATGCCGCGAATGCTGACCAGGATCGTGGTAATGTTTTCGCTGTCCTTGGCCAGCCCTTCCACGCTGACAACCGCACGGTCGATCTCGGCAGCCAGTGCGGAAATCGCATCGCTGGAGTTCTGCACAATGGTCCGCCCGTGATTGGCTGACTGATCTGCATTACCTGCCGCCTCGGCCGCCTGGTTGGCACTGCGGGCAACCTCCTGGGCTGTAGCGGACATTTCCTGAATGGCCGTCGCCACTTGATCGATTTCAGATTGTTGCTTCTGTACCCCTTGCTGGGTGTGAATGGCGATCTCTGCCGTATGCTCGGATGCATCGCTCACTTTTTGTACCGAGGATACTACCTGGGTAATCATGGCTTGCAGCTTGGCCAGGAAGCGGTTGAAACCCTTTGCCATGGCACCCAGCTCATCGGGCCGGTTTTCATCCAGCCGACGGGTCAAATCGCCCTCGCCTTGAGCGATGTCGTCCAGCATCAGCACCATTTGCTTCAGTGGTCGCGTGATACTGCGGCTTACCAGCCACAACGCGCCAAGCCCGATAATGGCAATGGCCAGGCCGACCAAGCCCATCCCGAAGGTATTTCGATCGCTCTGCGCCTTGATATCGTCGTGAAGCTTCAGAGACTCACCCAGTGCGGCCTGGATGGGCAGCTGGATCATCAGTGTCCATTGAGCGGACGTGTTACCAACCTTGAACGGTAGAAACAGCTCGATATGCCCATGCGCTTCGTCATAGTCGTATAGCGGCTCGGTCGACTTCAGCTGCTTCAGATTATTCAGCTCGTTTTCATCCAGCAGAGTGCTGACAGACTTGCCCAGCTGGCCGGCGTCCTTGGTATAGGCAACCAATGCACCGTTACTGGCAATCAGTGCCATTTGACCTGCGCCCTGGTAGAGCGACTGGTTGGCCTTGACCAGAGCATCTTGGATAAAGCCGACGGACAGGTCCGCACCGGCAATACCCTGGAACTTGCCTTTGACCATGATAGGCGCAGTAAACGATGCCATCAGGACAGGCTTGCCAGCGACGTCATAGGTATAGGGGTCAACGGCGCAAAGCTGTTGCGTTTCCTTGGCGCACAAATAGTACTCGCCCTCGCGCACGCCCAGGTCGGAGCGTTTCTGGCTTTCCATGAACTGAATGATGTCATGGCCGAGCGTACCATCGGCATTGCGGAACCAGTACGGCAGAAAGCGGCCAGTACTGTCATGACCGGGCTGCCCCATGAACTGATAGTCGTCACCTGCAAAGGCATTGGGCTCCCAGCCCAGATAAGCACCTAGAAGTTCAGGGTGCTTTTCCATCGCATTTCGAATGATTCGGTCCTGCTCATCTCGCGACAGATGGACGCTAGTGCTCGGATCGCTGGCAGACAAGGCACTCAGGTGCGCCAGTGATGCTGCAATGTTCAATGGCTTTTCAAGGTCATGCTGGATATGTATGACGTTGGCATCGGCCAATGAAATCAGCCGCTCACGGATAACCTTTTCAAACAACGCCTCTGTACCCTTGGCCGCCTGATCCTGTGTACGCGCGCCGGTGACCAACGCATACCCCACCAGAGCGATGACGATCGCCAGGATACAGGCACCAGCATACGCCATGATGGTGTACTGAATAGACTTGAATTTCATGGTGCCTTTTCCATGTCTGCTTATCTAAAAGGCTCTATCGGCGCAGGTTGGAAAAGCTGAATTGCAGCCTGTCGGCTAAGACAACATCTCGTCACGCCTGCCCGCCGGGTGCTCAACCGACAGGACAGGTGCAGAAGCAAAATCAGTCTGACGAGGAGGAGAAATCGGTCAGGGGACGCGACAGTCGAGGGTCATGCCGGTAAGCCAGCATAAGGGCAAGTCCGACCAGGCCCATGACCGCGCAGTAGCCCACGCACAACCAGGGACTGACCGGCATTAGGGCAATCAGAATCAACGGCGTGATGCTGCCCCAGATCGAGTACGCAATATTGTAGGTAAAGGAAATACCCGTGACTCGAATATTGGAGGGAAACAGCCCGATCATCACCGATGGCACGACGCCCACAATGCCGCAGGCAAGACCTGCGATCGCGTAGCCCAGCCAGAGCGCTATCGCCTCGCTGACCAGACTCGTATACAGGACGGCAATACCGGGGGCGAGAACGGCGCTGTACAATCCCATCGCTTGCCAGGGGCCTATCCGATCAGCGATGCGCCCGGCGATGACGCAGCCAATATTCAGAAACACGATACCGATGCAGCTCATGCGGAACGCGGTACTGGTCGGAATATGAAAGTACTTCTGCATCACGGTAGGCGTCACAACCACCAGGACGACCACTGCCGAAGTCAGAACGCACGTCAGCAGTGCCGCCGGCAGCAAGGCGGTGCGGTGTTCTCGCAGGACCGTCGATAACGGCAGGCGCGCCGATAATACCTTGCGAGCCTGCATCTCCATGAAGACAGGCGTCTCGTTCAGCCACCGCCGTAGCCATACCGCCAGGACGCCAAAAAAGCCGCCCAGGATAAAGGGGATACGCCAGGCATAGGCGTGGAGTTCTTTCTCAGCATAGATTGATGAGAGCACCGTGGCCGTCAGTGCACCCAACAGGTAGCCAAATGTCAGGCCTGCCTGAAGAATACCCAGCGCATAGCCTCGATGATTGGCCGGGGCATGCTCTGCTACAAACACCCAGGCACTGGGCACCTCGCCGCCGACGGCAGCCCCCTGCAATACCCGTAGCGCCAGCAGGATCAGCGGTGCAAAGTAGCCGATCTGCGCATAAGTAGGCATCACGCCAATGAGCAGGCTTGGCAATGCCATAAGCAGGATACTCAGGTTGAACATGCGCTTGCGCCCCAGGCGGTCAGCATAATGCGCCATGAGAATCCCACCCAGGGGGCGCGCCAGGTACCCGGTGGCAAAAATGCCGAAGCTTTGCAGCAGCCGCAGCCATTCAGGCATTTCCGGCGGGAAAAATAACTGGCTGAGCACCAGCGCGAAAAAGACGAAAATAATGAAATCGTAGATTTCCAGGGCACCGCCCAGCGCCGCCAGACCCAGGGTCTTATGGTCCTGCCAGGATAATCGCCGGGCAGGCGTATGAATGTCGCTATGCATGTAAACGTGCCCGCTCTCTTCTTGCCTAAACATGAGGCGGCGCAGCATACAGGGAAGTCGCTGTCTTGTTACAGTGTAAACGTATCTCGAAGTCCCTCATGTCAATCGTCAAGTGTTCGCCTCAACCCATGGCACGGCAGCGGGTCTAATCCGATACGCCTATCCCTGATATAACTCAACTCCCTGAAGCGTCAGTCATGTTTATGAAATACCTGTTCATCCTTGGTGCGCGAGATCCTGAAATGATGCTCATCGAGACCCTGGTTCTTAGGGCACGGCATCGACTGGCCTATGCACTGGCGGATGAGCGTCGGGTATACGCGGGCAATGCCTATAAAGCCGATCGCACATCTGCCCGCCAAGGCGAGCCCCATGGCCCTATCGTCTGGGTAGAATGCGGCCTCGCCGATACCTCCCAACCTCGTGATATCGTGGTAGACCATCATCATGAAGGCGATCCGGGGTATGACATGCCTCCGGCGCGCTACTGGGAAGGCTCCTCGCTGGGGCAGGTCTGCCAGCTGCTGGAGATCGAGCCGACGCCGGAGCTGCAATTGGCTGCCGCCGCCGACCATTGCCTGAGCGCAGCCTACAAGGGTCTCTGCCCTGGGGTCGATCCGGCTGATCTACGCGCGTGGCGTATTGCCTCCCGGTCGAACTGGCAAAAGATCAATCCTGATCAATTACGAGCCACGATCGAGGCGGCAATCGAACAGGTCAAGGCGCTCAAACCAATCTCCATCGCCGGCCATGAATTCTTCGATGCCATGGATCACGACATCCCCGAACTCTCCGAGGCGTCCGCCATCTTGGGGCGCCCCGTCATGTATAGCATGCCGGAGCCACGGAGCGGACGTATCAAGGTCGGTGCCCTGAATGGCTCTCCAGACATGCTTCAGGCCTGGATGAACTGCGCCCGGGAGGTATTGGGCCTTGAAGACGTGTACGGTAACCCGATTCGTGGATACGCCGGTGGGTATTTACGTGGGGATATCTTGCAACGTGCATGAGGCCTGGATCGCAACGTAGCGGTTTTCCTGGCTGTTGTGCAGTCGTCCCGGCAGGTAAAAGGTCCTATGAATACGTTCCTACGCCAAGACCTGACGCATGCCCAACAAACGAAGCACGCCTGATCCCACCCACGCCTCTCCCTCTACAGCCTCCGGCTTTGTCCGCGTCCGGGGCGCGCGTGAGCACAATCTCAAGAATGTAGATGTCGACATCCCCCGCGACAGCCTGGTTGTTTTTACCGGCGTTTCGGGCTCTGGCAAGTCCTCCCTTGCCTTTGGAACCCTGTACGCCGAGGCTCAGCGTCGTTACTTTGAATCGGTGGCGCCCTATGCCCGTCGCCTGATCGATCAGGTGGGCGTACCGGATGTGGACACCATAGAAGGATTGCCTCCGGCTGTCGCTCTCCAGCAGCAACGCGGCACGCCCAGCGCTCGCTCTTCGGTGGGTAGCGTCACTACCCTGTCCAGCCTGATCCGCATGCTGTACTCACGCGTCGGCACCTATCCGCCTGATCAGCCTATGCTCTACGCAGAGGACTTTTCGCCCAACACACCCCAAGGCGCCTGTCCTCAATGTCATGGGCTCGGACGAGTCTATGAAGTAACCGAGCAGTCTATGGTACCGGACGACTCGCTGACTATTCGCGAGCGGGCTATTGCCGCCTGGCCTACTGCCTGGCAGGGACAGAATCTGCGGGACATTCTGGTAACCCTGGGCTACGACGTAGACATACCTTGGCGCGATATCCCCCAAAAGGATCGCGACTGGATTCTCTTTACTGAAGAACAGCCGACCGTTCCGGTCTATGCCGGTCTGACACCAGAGCAGACCCGCGAAGCCCTCAAGCACAAGCGCGAGCCCAGTTACATGGGCACCTTCACCGGTGCGCGCCGCTATGTGCTGCATACCTTTGCCCATTCGCAGAGCGCGCTAATGAAAAAACGCGTATCCCAATTCATGGTGGGTAGCCTGTGTCCGCTGTGTGAAGGTAAGCGCCTGAAGCGTGAGGCGCTGTCCGTCACCTTTGCAGGGTATGACATTGGCGAGCTGGCCCGCATGCCTTTGCTGACCCTAATTGATGTCCTCACACCTGTTGCAGCCGGTGCGCTGGCTTCAGGGTCATCCCCCGTGGAGAAAACCTTCACAAGGGAAGAATCACGCCGCGCACGTGAAGCACGTACCCGGGAAGATAGCGCTTCCCATGAGGCCGCCCCGGACGTGCGCCGTACGCCGACCCTGTCAGACGAAAAGCGCCTGGCGGCCCAACGTATCGCCCAGGATCTGCTGGAGCGCCTGACCACCCTGACCGAGCTAGGTCTGGGGTACCTCTCCCTGGAACGCAGTACCCCAACATTATCTTCAGGAGAGCTGCAACGTTTACGCCTTGCCACTCAGTTGAATTCGCAGCTTTTCGGAGTGATCTATGTGCTCGATGAACCGTCCGCCGGTCTGCATCCTGCTGACGGCGAAGCGTTGTTCACGGCTCTGGATCAACTCAAGGCGGCCGGCAATTCCTTGTTCGTAGTGGAACACGATCTAGAGACGATGCGTCGTGCGGACTGGCTGGTAGATGTGGGCCCTGCAGCAGGCGAACACGGTGGTACGGTTCTCTACAGCGGACCGCCCGCCGGATTGGCCCATGTCGAAGCGTCCCAAACGCGGGATTACCTGTTTGCGTCTCGGCGCACAGCAGCCCCCTTGAGACGCCCGTACCGCAAGCCGCTTCATTGGCTAAGACTAACCGGCGTAACGCGCAACAACCTCAAGGCCCTTGATGTTGCGTTTCCACTTGGCTGCTTTACCTCCGTTACCGGTATCTCTGGCTCCGGCAAATCGACTCTTGTCAGCCAGGCCCTGTTGGAGTTGGTCGGTGAACACCTAGGCCGGCCACTGGCCGAGCGCGATGAAGACGAATCACCTCTGGACGAGGAGGCTCCTCAGCCGCTCTCAGGACAAATCATTGAAGGCATGGAGCATATTCGTCGCCTGGTCCAGGTGGATCAGAAGCCGATCGGTCGCACACCGCGCTCCAACCTTGCCACTTATACAGGCCTTTTTGACGGCATCCGCAAACTGTTTGCTGCGACCCCGGAAGCCCGGAAACGGCGATATGATGCCGGTCGCTTTTCATTCAACGTAGCCAAGGGGCGTTGCCCGACCTGTGAGGGCGAAGGCTTCGTCAGTGTCGAACTGCTGTTCATGCCCAGCGTATACGCGCCCTGCCCGACCTGCCATGGCGCCCGTTACAACACCGAAACGCTGGAAGTCACCTGGCAAGGAAAAACCATTGCGGAAGTCCTGAACCTGACGGTAGAGGATGCCTGTACCTTTTTCGCGGAGGAAGCTGGAGTACTCCGTCCCTTGCACGTCCTGCGTGATATTGGTCTGGGCTATCTGCGCCTGGGGCAACCAGCCACGGAGCTTTCCGGCGGTGAAGCACAGCGCATCAAGCTGGCAACCGAGCTGCAACGTACCCAGCGCGGCGCTACGCTCTATGTACTTGATGAGCCTACAACGGGTCTACACCCTACTGATACAGACCGCCTGGTGCGCCAGCTCAACGGTCTGGTAGAGGCTGGCAATACAGTCGTTGTGGTTGAACATGACATGCGCGTCGTGGCGCAAAGCGATTGGGTCATCGATATCGGCCCAGGGGCTGGTGATAGAGGCGGACACATTGTCGCGAGCGGTACACCCGAGAGCGTTGCAAAAGAGACCAGCAGCAAGACCGCGCCTTACCTGCGGGCGGTACTGGAGAGCTGATCGGGTTCACATGCCAAGCGGTTCCTGGGAACCACCGGCCCGCTTGGCTGACAAACAGGGGCCGCTTTTTTGAAGGAATCAAAATGCCTCACGCCATCAATAAAGACACCCAGGTTTGCATGTCCCTGGCGGGACGCCCTGGCAACACCGGTACACGGTTTCACAATCATCTGTACGAAGCCCTGAACCTGAATTATCTCTACAAGGCGTTCACAACCACCGACCTGCCTGCTGCCATTGGCGGCATTCGAGCGCTTGGCATACGCGGATGCGCTATTTCCATGCCGTTCAAGGAAGCCTGCATTCCTCTTCTGGATGGCCTCGACCCTTCTGCCGCCGTGATCGATTCGGTCAATACGATTGTGAACGATGACGGTAAACTGACAGGCTATAACACGGACTTTCTGGCTGTCGCCTCACTGCTTGATAGCCATCAGGTATCTCGTGATCTGACGCTTGCGCTGCGGGGTAGCGGCGGTATGGCCAAAGCCGTGGCGTTTGCCTTGCGGGAGGCCGGCCTCAAAAAGGGACACATCGTGGCTCGCAATCCCACTACCGGCCGAGCCCTGGCTGAATCCTGCGGGTATGAGTGGACCGAATCCCTGGGCGACCTGCGCCCTGAGCTCATCATCAATGTGACACCCGTAGGCATGACCGGCGGACCGGAAGCGGACGATCTGTCTTTTGATGACGAAGTGATTCAAGAGGCTAAAGTAGTATTTGATGTCGTGGCAATGCCATCCGAAACCCCACTCATCAAGCGCGCCCGCGAACTGGGCAAGCCTGTCATTACCGGCGCAGAGGTTGTTGCCCTCCAGGCACTGGAGCAGTTTGTCCTGTACACCGGCATCCGCCCAAGTCCTGAGCAGGTTGAAGCCGCCGCGGCATACTCGCGCAATCAATAAAGGTAAATAGGGGCAACTGCACATGACGATTGCCCCGCTCTTGACCGTCAACGTTCGAAGGCACAGTGCTGTCTAACAGATTGTGCCTGAATATCACGCCTCGAACCGGCTTACCTCAAGTCCTGTTCCTACCGGCAGCAATACACTGGTAATGCCCGCCTTGGCTCGAATAGCGCGCCCATAGCGCTTCACATCGTCATTGCCGGGCCGGATCATATTATCCGCAACAATGATCGCACCCGGGTTGAGCTTGGGATAAAACGCCTCAAGACACGGTACATAGAGGTCTTTCCACAGATCAAGCAGGACAAAGTCCACTCTACCGGGTAGCGCCTCGATCAGCTGTACGGCATCACCGACCTGAAAGTCGATGTAGTCTGCAAGCCCTGCTTTTTCGGCCATCTCCCGTGCATAGAGTGACTTGTACTCATGCAGCTCCAGAGTGATCAGCCGTCCACCCGTTGCGCGTGCAGCCTCGCCAAGCCAGATGCCGGAATAGCCAAAGGAGGTACCAATTTCCAGAATCGTAGGGGTTTCCAGGCTTTTCGCCAAGATATTGATCAGCTGTCCGGTTTGCGGTCCGACAGCGCGCATGCGTTGATCCTGCCCGCCGTCACGTCCGCCAGGAGGAAGCTCCCGGGGCGCGCTTTGCTCTTTGTGTATCCGCGCGTGATAAGTCTCAAGCACCGTATTGATTTTCTCGTCCATATCCTTTCCTTGCCTGTTCGTTCGATAGCCACACAGGTGCCGCCTTCTCGCGCCACCTTAATGGTTATTGCATGCGGAACGTGTAGGGGCTATAGAAATCCGAGCCGGCCCACGGACGAGTCTCCTCGTTGAAAAGAGGCTTACCCTGCTTATAGCTTTCAGCGTTGGCTGGGTCGCCCTTGCCGTCGTAAGCTGCCACATACGGATAGGGATAGACCGGTCGCGAACGGATCACCTTTTCATCTTTTGCTACCGGCTTTTTCATGAGGTTTGGAGCATCCTTCATCTTCTTGAAGTCAGGAGCGCCCTTTATGGGTCTATCTGTCGGTGCGCCAAAGTGGCCCATGACGTTTTGCCCATCGGTCTGGTTTGTAAGGATGGCTTCAGGTGCTTGTCCGCCCTCAACCCAGGAGAGCATGGGTGTCAACAGGTCAAGCTTCGCCGGGCCTTCACCTTGGCCACAATGGTAGACGCCTGGCAACAGGTAAAGCCGTTCGAAGGTTGAAGCCTGCTCCTTGCCCATGACGCGCTGAACAGCCTCGTGATACGCAATGGAGTTAATGGGCGAGATATGCGGATCAGCCCAGCCATGCCAGATGATGAGCTTGCCGCCAGCCTTGGCAAAGACTGATAGGTCCGGGTTGGTTGCATCATAAAACGCATGCAGCGGCCTTAGGCGGTCAAAGGTCTTCAAGTCGAATTGCATATCCGAGAGTTTGAAGTCCTTGCCCGGACTCTGCTCAAATGACAGCCATTGCAGTGCGCCCATGGCAATCATTTTGCTGAAGATAGGATCGTCATGGCTTTGCGGAACAAAAACATCCGCCCACGCCAATTCAGATCCCGGCTGCGGTCCACCAGCAATCAGCCGCTGGCCAGTCGCAGGATCTTTGGGGCCTTCGTACAAGCGACGCACCACGTCAACCTCAGCAGGAGACAAGCAGTTAGGCTTATCAGCTTTCTGCTCGCTCTTGCATTGCAACGTGCCCGGATCAAAATGGCAGGCACGCGGGTCGGAAATCAGACCATCGACCTGCCCATCCAACGCGTCACACTGATTGAGTACAGCCCTGTGAATCAACGGAAGGCGAGAGGCTATCAGAACAGCCTTACCGTCTGGGCTGGTGTTCGTACGTGCCTGCCAGGCGTGATACATCGCATTCTGGGTCTGGAAGTTCATCGCCGCGGCACCGGCAATGATGCCATTGAAATCGTTTGGATAGCGCTGCGCCTCCATCAACGCTTCGCGTCCGCCATCAGAGCAACCGTTAAAGTAGGAGTAGGCCTCACTACGACCATAAAAGGCATGGATCAGCTTTTTGGCGGCCAGGGCCGTAAGATGCACACCGCGAAAGGCAAAGTCTTGACGCTTTTGCGGATCTTCTCCGAACGACTCCTCGCCCTGGTGTCCCATGTCCGTGCTTGCCGTGACAAAGCCGCCTGTATCGAGCGGCGTACACCCTTCGGCCGCACCGACCTCAAGCGAGATACGGCCACATAATCCACCGCATCCCACCTGCAGATAGCGCTGAGTCCAGCTGTGCAAGGGAAGAACTACCTTGAAGCCAATCGAGGGGGCCAGCGTCCCCTCAACCGCACACACTGCTACGCCTTTATCAGAGGTTTCAGTGGCTGAAGTGATCGAACTGCCCTTACCGCCAATGTCGCTCATGTCGAGACTTTTAAGCGACGAACAAGCCTGAACAGGTTGGACGATAGGCAGTGATTGAGACAACGCCAGCGAAGCAGCTGAATTATCTTCCTGGGTAGCAGCGCCCGCCACACTGGCAGCTGATGAACACACCCATAACGTAACGGCCATACAGGCGCGTCTGAAACGTTCGTTGTACATGGGACGATCTCTATGAATGCTTAAAAACAGGCTAGCCTCCAGGCATACCGCTTGTGCAGTGACTACTGCTGCTGCAATCGACTGCCAGTGCCGGTAGTACAGGGCTATCCTGGGCTATCTCATCAGGTATTTGGCGCATGGCTGAATCAGTCAGGCTGTCGCTCATGCTTTTTTCAGCCTCAAGTGTGAGTAACAACTGTGCAGGCAATGTGAAGATTGAACTATGTCCTTGAAAACGACAGACACACCCGCCTAAATATACTTAGCAGTACCCCTCAGGCCCGCTCCTTATGAAGCTCAGCATTTCCACAAAAGCCTTTATTGCTATACAAACCCTGTCGGTCCTGGCAGTGCTCAGCATGGGGTTTGCCGCCTACTGGAGCTTTACCCGCAGCTTTGTAGGCTTTCTGAACGAGCAGGCTATTATTCGTATGACCAATGCTATTCCAACATTGGAAGACGCCTATACCCAACATGGCAGCTGGCAGTTTCTGGTAGGAACGCATGTTCAATGGTTCGAACTCTTGAGTACCAGTCTCAGACAGCATGAAGGTGAGCCCCATACCCGACGCGAGCCTCCCATAGCCGATCTGACGGGAGCGCATATGCGCTTCACCCTTCTGGATGCCCAGCACCGCTATATCAATGGTTATCCCAACTACAAGGACATCGCCACCTTCAAACCGGTACAGGCAAACGGTATGGTTGTAGGCTGGATGGGCATGACGCCCTTCGAGAGCGTTACGGCCATTGGTGATGAGCGCTTTCAACAAGACCAGGTTCGCTCAATCTGGTTGATCGTGGGTGCCAGTTTGATCATCTCCTCCTTCATTGCCTGGCGTATTGCCCGCACGCTGTCGCGTCCGATCAGGCAGGTGGCATTGGCTACCCATCGGCTGGCCCGAGGAGAGTACAGCACACGGGTTGGCGTCCACTCACAGGATGAAGTGGGCCAGCTTGCTCAGGACTTCAATCAGATGGCCAAAGCCCTGGAAAACAACGAGAACATGCGACGCCACTTCATGGCGGATATCTCCCATGAGCTAAGAACGCCACTTGCTGTCCTGAAAGGGGAAATGGAGGCGCTTGAAGATGGCATTCGCCCGCTGACCAAGGAAGCAATTGCCTCCCTTCAGGCCGAAGTAGAATCCTTGAGCAAGCTGGTTGACGATATTTTTACCCTATCCCTTTCTGAGCTGGGTGCTCAGGCCTACCAAAAGCGTCCGGTGCAGTTGGAGTCCGTTCTTTATGGCATTGCCGCTACGTTTGAAAGGCGCTGCTTGGTAAACACGCTATCGTTAACCCTAGAAATATCCGGCGAACCGCTGTGGATCAGCGGTGATGAAAGTCGGCTTCAACAACTCTTTACTAACTTGCTGGAAAACAGCCTGCGTTATACCGATGCAGGCGGTCATATCCTGATACGCGCTCGACGAGGGCGAGATGGCATCTTCATCAGCTGTGAAGACTCCGCGCCAGGCGTATCCAAAGAGCAACTGGGCCGCCTGTTCGAGCGGTTCTACCGAGTCGAACAATCACGCAACCGGGCCACCGGCGGCGCTGGGCTTGGGCTGGCGATTTGCCGCGGCATTGTTGAAGCCCATGGTGGGCGAATCGACGCCACATCCTCGCCCTTGGGCGGGCTCTGCGTGACATTGCAGTTTGACCCCCTGCCTGATTTGGCGAGTAACTAAAGATGCCGCACCGCTCCTCTCTCTCAACACCTACCATCCTGATTGTGGAAGACGAACCCAAGCTGGCCGCGCTCCTGGCAGATTACGTCAGAGCGGCCGGCTGGAATGCCCAGCTGGTCATGAACGGTCTTGAGGTGCTGCCTGCTTTTACACAATACAGCCCAAGCCTGGTCCTGCTTGACCTCATGCTACCCGGCAAGGACGGGATTGAGGTGTGTCACGAGATTCGCGCAATCAGCCAGACGCCTGTGGTCATGGTAACAGCCAGGGTGGAAGAAGTGGATCGCTTGCTGGGCCTGGAGATTGGCGCGGATGATTACATCTGCAAACCTTTCAGTCCCCGCGAAGTCATTGCCCGGATCAAGGCCGTGCTGCGTCGAACGCAAACACCTGCGCCAGCCCTGCCAGGCGGTTTGAGTATTGATACCGCCCGCTACCAGGCCTTTCTTAACGGAGCCCTGCTTGATCTGACGCCTGTAGAGTTTCGCCTGCTGTTGACCTTTGCCGAACACCCTGAGCAAGTCTTCTCACGCGATCAGCTCATGAACAACCTGTATCAGGATCACCGCATCGTATCGGACAGAACGGTAGACAGCCACGTCAGCAATTTGCGTCGCAAACTACAGCAACACCTGCCCAATCAAGAGTTCATTCGCTCGGTATATGGCGTAGGTTACAGCTTCAAGTTGGACTAGTCAGAGTCGGCACTGGCCTCTACTTACCCCCTTTCATGTGTAAAAGCTTTAAAGCGCTTCCGACAAATAGCCTGACTACTGGCTTTCATACATACGCACTTATTGCGGGTAAAGAGCCGCCGCAAAAGAACATTTTATGAAATAAACATAATGTCACTTACTTTAATAAACCCAAAAAGATATCAATTCGACATCAAACAGACATCTAACCCGATAAGGACAATCGGTCTTGCAATATAAAAAATCCCCTCTTTAATAAGACTATCGTTAATCATAAAGAGGAGAATACCGGACTGATGATATCTATTACCTAAAGCATCCTGGAAGCATGCTTTCCTCGCAAGTCGTTCAGACTGGATTGTTAAAACTATTCATGTATGTAAACTTTTGCGGGAAAACGCATATGAAGTACCTTGGCGAACTTTATTTTATTAAGCGTATATCAAAATTTCAGTTAGCAATAATACTTGCTGGAACCTTGGGATTTTTAAGTGATAATGTAAAAGCCCAGAGCGCTGGCTTTGAACTTCTAGGCTTGAATATGTCGGGTGCCGGCTTTGCTCCGCAGGTTCTTCCTGGCATTAATGAAAAGAACTATGTATTTCCTACAGAAAATTACTTTAAGTATTGGAGCAGCCAGGGCATCAGACTGATTCGTTTCCCCATTATTTGGGAGAGACTTCAATCAAACCTCGGGGGGCCTCTTGATCAAAACTATATCGCCTTGGTGGATAGAACCTTTGCTTACGCACAGAAGTATAATATGAAACTTATTCTGGACCTTCATAATTATGCGCGATACAAGGGACAGATCATAGGAACCTCCGCTGTACCCTACTCCCGTTACAAGGAAATAATGACCCATATCGCTACCAAGTGGAGTAGCCAACCGGCGCTGTTTGCCTATGACATCATGAACGAGCCCAATGGAGCTCTCGCCTATTGGCCAACCGCCGCTCAATATGGGATAGATGGCGTACGTGTCATTGATAAAACAAAGCCAATTATTATCGAGGGCAACGGCTGGGCCAGCGCAACCCGATGGCCGGAATGGAACGACTCTTTGCTCAACCTGAAGGACCCGGCAAATAATATCGTCTATTCCGCTCACTCTTATTTCGACGAAAATGCAGGTGGGAACTACCAGGCGGTAGATGTCGGAAAACTGGACCCCATGTATGGCGTAACGCGAGTAAAACCGTTTGTAGAATGGCTCAAGAAAAATGGCAAGCGAGGCTACATCGGAGAGTTCGGGGTTCCAGATAATGACCCCCGCTGGCTAACCATGATGGACAATATGCTGGCGTATCTGAAGCAGAATTGCATTCCAGCTACCTATTGGGCAGCAGGGCCAGGCTGGGGAAATTACTTTATGTCTGTGGAGCCTGTTGGCGGTCGCGAGAGACCGCAATGGGCAACGCTAAAGAAATACATCAACAACACCAGCTGTTCAACGTTTGGTCCACCTAAATAGCGCTGCGCAACGGAGGCTCCTAGCGTATGCCTGCATGCGTCTTGCCAAGATAGAAGAGGCTTTTGCAAACGTTGTAAAAGCCTCCATGAGCAGTAGCGCTCACCGACCACGCAGCAGACACCCAATACTTATAGGAACGAAAACGGATAATTAATGATCAGCCTGTTCTCATCGATATTTCTGCCATAACGGCTCCGGTAGGTTGCGTTTCGCCAGCGTATCGAAAGCCCTTTCAGGCCTTGCTGAACGACATACGTCACGTCTATATCACGTTCCCACTCATGGCCTCCTCCGACTTTATCCAGATGCGAGCCGTGGATATAACTCGTAAAGAAACTGAGTCCCGGCAGCCCCATCGGGGCAAAATCATAGCCATAGCGCACCTGCCAGCTCCGCTCACCTGCGGTGCCAAAGTCATGGTATTGCACATAATTCGGCAGGTACGGATTGTTGATATAAGGAAAGCCGCTTGAGCCTTCCAGATGTTGATAAACCGCCGTAAAGCTATGGCCTTTCACACTGTACGTCAGGGATCCGCTGTATACATCGCTCTCTATTTCCCCCACCCGCGCCGCACCTGTGTCACGGCTAAAAAAAGTCCTTAGATCGGCCTCTACCGCTCCTTCGCCCCATTTCTGGCGGTGAGTAAGCCCCAGAAAATGCTGCCGGTAGACATCCTGTAATTCGCCGTAGTAATAGCTGGCCGTCAGTGCTGGCGTGACAGTGTAACTGCCACCCCCATAACGGAAATGATCGCCCTCACCTGTCGCGCGGAAGCGACCCTCTTTAGTGGCTATCATGATTTTTTGCAGATCGGTCGAGTCAGGGGTGGTGGTACGGTCGAACTGAGCAACGTTGAGCGAAAGCCCAGTGATTTCATTCGAGCTGATCTGCGTTCCCTGGTAAAACTGAGGAAACATCCGGCTACCGTTGAACTGAAGGACCGGAACCTTTGGCAAGGCAATTCCCTGACGCAGCACCGTCTTGGAATACTTGATTTTGGCCGCTATACCGCCCTTTGAATATTCTTCTGCCGCTTCTCCCGAGTTGGTCTTGGGCAGCAGGCCACTCCCTGTACGATCAGGACTGGAATCAAGCTTGAGTCCCCAAAAGCCCATCGCATCAAGGCCCAGACCTACCGTCCCCTCGGTAAATCCGGACTCGTACTGCAGCAAAAGCCCTTGAGCCCACTCATCCCGCTTCGAAACACCGGCATCTTCCCGAAAGTCACCGTTGTAATAAAAGTTACGGATATCGAGTCGGGCCTTGCTGTCATCCATGAAGCCAGCAGCCCATAACGGTAGAGAGCAAAGCATGCCTAAGGTGAATACGGTATGGCGCAGGATATGAATCATTGTTGTTTTCTCCAGGCGCAAGAGAGCACTGCCCGGCATAATCGGACAGGACCAAGATAAACGGCGGAATTTAGTGCTTGTGGTGGAGCTCTTGGGCCAGCTTGTCGCGGTCCAGTTCTTTCTCCCATGAGGACACTACGAGCGTAGCTACGCCGTTGCCGACCAGGTTTGTCATTGCAAGGCCCGTCCCCATGAAGCGGTGAATACCCAGGATCAACACCATGCCGGCCACTGGCACCACTGGAATCACCATCAAGGTACTGGTCAACATTACAAAAGCCGCGCCCGACACACCACTGGCACCTTTGGAGGTCAGCATCGCCACGATGACCAGAGTCAGTTGCTGACTTAAGCTCAAATCAATGTTCAGAGCCTGGGCAATGAAGAGCACCGCCATGGTCAGGTAGATATTGGTGCCGTCCAGGTTGAACGAGTACCCCGTAGGTACAACTAACCCCACAACCGACTTGGAGCAACCCAGGCGCTCCATTTTTTCCATGATCTGCGGTAGCACCACTTCGGATGAGCTCGTGCCCAACACGACCAGCAGCTCATCCTTGATGTACGCTATAAAGCGCAGGATGCTGAAACCAGAGAGCCGTGCAACGCCTCCCAGCACCACGACAATGAACAGAACGCAGAGCAGATAGAAGCTGCCGATCAGTTTAAACAGGGGTAGCAGTGAGGCGGCGCCATAAGTACCAACCGTAAATGCAATAGCGCCGAACGCCCCGATGGCTGACAGCTTGGCAATGATATGCACAATGCGAAAGAACACACCCGACAGGCCTTCTATCATGTCGTAGACCGGCTTGCCCTTCTCACCCATGGCCGACAGCGCACATCCAAAGAACACCGAAACCAGAAGAATGCACAGTACATTTCCTTCTGCAAATGCCTGGAAAAAGGTGGTAGGAATAATGCTCATCAAAAAGTCGACCATGTGCAGGTGCTTGGCCTTTTCTGCAAAGCCCGTAACCGCCGAGGCATCTAGGGTGCTGGGGTCGATATTGAATCCACCACCGGGATTGAACAGGTGTCCGCCAATCAAGCCAATGATCAGGGAGAGGGTTGAAATGATTTCAAAGTAAAGCAAGGCCTTACCGCCTACTCGCCCTACTTTCTTCAGGTCCTGCATGCCGGCAATACCGATGACCACGGTACAGAATACGACCGGCCCGATAATCATCTTGATGAGCTTGATAAACGCATCACCGAGCGGCTTGAGATCCGCTGCAAAGTCAGGCCAAAAATGCCCGACGATCACGCCGAGTAGGATGCCTACCAGTACCTGAACATACATGGCGCGGTAAAACGGTTGCTTGGTCTTGACGGTGGTTTGGGTTGACGCACCTACGGGGGTGGTCGCCTGCGAGAGAGGATTCATATAGGACTCCACTACCAGTCATTGTTGTTGGATTTGGTGTGGCGAAGGCGCTCTATCAGCGCCCATAAATCGTCATGGGGTTATCTACCAGGAGTTTCTGGCGAAGCGCCGGATCAGCGCAGAAGCGAAACATCAGGTCTACCAAACCGCCATCGTTGGGCATGTCACGGGTAATATTTGGATGCGGCCAGTCAGTCCCCCAGAGCACGCGATCAGGCGCATGTTCAATGAGCCGTTCGGCAAATGGAATGGCATCCTCGAAGGGTTTGCGTCCTGCTGAAACGCGCTCTGCACCACAGACCTTGACCCAGGCCAGCGGGTTTTCCATAAGCTCCAGCAGGGCTTTGAACGGTGCCTGATCAAGTCCCTCCTGAGCCTTGACACGTCCCATATGGTCAATGATGAAAGGAACCCCGATACGCTCCAACCGATCGGCATAGGTAACGATATCCTGAGCATCCAAATGCAGTACCACATGCCAGCCCAGCGGTTCCAGGCGTTCCAATACCTGATCAAATAGTTCCAGGTCGGGTGCACCACCCAAGTGGGCTACAAAGTTGAACCGTACGCCGCGAACGCCACCAGCATCCATTTCAGCCAATTGCGCATCGCTTTCACGGCCGTTGACAATGGCCACACCTCGATAGCGTCCTTCACTACGCGCGATAGCGTCGAGCATGGCCCGGTTATCGCTGCCATGGCAGCTCGCCTGTACGATCACAGCCCGACTAAAGCCTAGAAAATCATGAAGATTACGTAAGGTTTCGAAGGGTGCATCCGGTGGCGTGTAGCTACGATCCGGAGCGTACGGGAATCGACTACTTGGGCCGAACACATGGCAATGGGCATCCCATGCACCTTCCGGCAGGGTATGGTGTGGCTTGGTAGGTTGGGGATCAGGTGCCAGACAGCTTTTCATCACGTCTCCTCGTTCATTGTGATTATTCGAAGGGATACGTCGATGGTGACGGCTATTTCTTGGAGCAACAATAAAGCCTGGGTTCTAGCAGCTATGCAGGATTTGCATAACGGGTCAGCGGCTATGCACGTGTTCGCGGACCATCGCCAGCGTTTGGTCAGCCAATCGCGTCAGGGGCCGCTGCGCGGCGGTTGTAACAAACAGATGCGTATGAACAACCGGGTCGATAATAGCTGCCGAGCGCAGGCCTTCTGGTACATAAGGCCCGGACAACGCCGTACGGAACAGAATGCCGTAGCCCAACCCCAGGGCCACCAGCTCAAGCAGCGAAGGAATGCCATCCACCTCAAGCGCGACATCCAGCTCGACGGTATGGCGAGCCGCCTCGGACTCAACCAGGCGACGCAAAGAATGGGGTTGGCTCGGAATGATCAAGGGATAGCGGCCCAGTTCCTTGAGCGGGATTTCATCTGGTAGATTCGAGGATTTTGCACCCACGAGCACTAGCGGCTCCGAGTGCAAATGCTCATAACAGAGTTGGGCATTCTGGGCCGGGTTGAACAGTAGCGCAAAATCCAGCCGTCCTAGCAGCAGCCACTCCCGTATCGAGTGCGTCAGCCCTTCCTTAATGCCCAGCGCGCAGTGTGGAAAGCGCTCGCGAAAGGCCGTTACCAGCCCGACGGTGTGGCAGCGTGCAATGCTCGGCGGCAAGCCGATAACCACCTTGCCCGACAAGGTATCCCGCTGCTCACGCAATTCCTCCCGAGCCACCTGAACCTGCCGTAAGATGCCTTGCCCATGCTCGAACAACCGCATCCCGGAGGCCGTCAGCGTGACACCACGGCCATTGCGCAGCAGCAGATGCTCCTGCAACTCGACCTCTAACTGACGCACCTGCCGGCTGACCACCGATTGGGACAGGCCAAGTACCGCCGCAGCCTTGGTAAAGCTACCGAACTCGGCGACCCGTACAAAGCACTCCAATTGCTTGAGGTCCATGAACACATGATCTCATACGGCAAAAGGGCAGCTTATCGCCTTTCCGCAGATGAGAGTACCCGACGTCTTCAGACCTTACCGGACCAGACCGATGCCGGTATACACACTACACCGTTAAACAACAACCGCGCGGTACGCAGCAGTCCACATCCGGCCAGCTCACCCTGCCGACGATGGAGCTCGACGGTAAATTCTCCCGTGGGATGTTCAACAGAAAGCCGCAACGAGTCGCCCTGCTCTACCCGGGCTAACCCATCAGTTACCGAGCCCTCGATCAGACAGGCCGAGGCCACGCTTACCGCACCGAAAACGCCAATAGAGGCGTGGCAGCGATGAGGAATAAAAGTTCGGCTACTGATAGCACCACCCGCTTGGGGTTCGGCAATCAAGCACATTTTTGGGACTGTACGGTGGGTAACATCCCCCAGGTTCATACGCGGCCCGGCCTGAAGACGAATCGACTCGATTCTGGTCTTAAGTTCGGTATCGCCATCCAGCTGCTCACGCGTCTCATAACCGGTGCGACCCAGATCGGCCGCTCGAAGCAGCACTACCGGCATGCCATTATCGATACAGGTCACCTCAATCCCATCAAACGTGTCGCACACGTTTCCGGTCGGTAACAGCGCACCACAACTAGAGCCAGCAATATCCTCGAATTCAACAATCAGCGGAGCGGCCGTACCCGGTACGCCATCAATGCGGGCATCGCCTTCATACTGCACCTCACCGTTTGGCGTAAGTACATTCGCAACGGCAATCTGACCGGTGTTTTCCATGAAGATACGAACCTGAGTTGTATCTTCCAGCACAGGAACCAGTCCTTGTTCTATGGCAAACGGGCCAACACCCGCCAGAATATTGCCGCAGTTCTGCCCATAGTCGACTCGCGCTTCCTCTACCAGTACCTGAGCGAACAGGTAGTCCACATCGACATCCGGTCGCTCGGAGCGCTTGATGATCGCAACCTTACTGGTCAGCGAATCTGCGCCGCCGATGCCGTCAATCTGGCGCTTGTCAGGCGAGCCCATAACGGCCAGCAGGACTTTTTCCCGCAGTGCTTCATCGGTAGGAAGATCAGTAGCGAGAAAGTACGCTCCCTTGGAAGTACCGCCGCGCATCATCAGGCAAGGAATGCGAGTCTGTCCCATGGTTCAGCCCTCCAGCTCGTCCAGGCTATCAACGTACCGAAGGCCCTTTTCGGCCAGGCGAGGACGCATGTTGTAGATATCGAGCCCTAATTCGCCATTAGCCAACCGAATCCGCTTCTGCTCTTCGGCATCGGCCCGCGTGCGACTGGCCTCGACTACGGTTTGCACCTCGGCACGCCGAACCACCACAACGCCATCGTCATCAGCCACAATAACGTCGCCGGGGTTGATCAGCTGGCCGGCACAAATCACTGGAATGTTGACCGAGCCGAGTGTTTCCTTGACCGTGCCCTGGGCATAGACCGCTTTCGACCACACGGCAAAGCCCATCTCCCGCAGCGTGCGGCTATCGCGCACACCTGCATCGACCACTAGCCCACGTACACCGCGTGCTTTAAGCGAGGTCGCCAGCAGATCACCAAAGTAACCATCGTGGCATGGCGAACTGGGTGCTACGACCAGGATATCGCCCGGCTGACACTGCTCTACCGCAACATGGAACATCCAGTTGTCCCCAGGTGCTACCAGTACAGTTACAGCCGAACCGCTGATGCCATAATCCTGCTGGATCGGGCGAATATCTGGAGCCAGCAGCCCTTTGCGACCCTGAGCTTCGTGAACGGTTGCCACACCATACTGACCCAGCTCATCAATCAGCCCCACTTCGGCCCGTGCGATAGTGCGGACTACAACGCCGGTCTTGCCGATCAAGCTGCTCATCCCAGATTCTCCGTCACGCGTGGGAAGATGCTCTGGTAGCCCTCACCGTAGATGATGTTCTTACTGGAGGTAATGCCTACGTTGCGCTTGGCCTGTACGCCACGTTGTAGCGCTACACGGGTGTAGTACTCCCACAAGTGTTCCTGGCCAGCCATGCACTGAATAGCGGCATATTTCTTGTCCCACACGTCGGTGATGTCCAGCAGTACATCCGGGCGCCATTCGCACTGCTCAGGCTGGTGCGGCTCGAAGCAATAGACGGGCGGCGCACCGACAATTTTCTCGCCCGGCTTGTAGCCTTCTGCCTGAGCGATGATGCGCGCTTCCTGTGCCAGGTGCGTAGCCAGTGGATGGTCGTAGTTATAGGGGTCCTTCAGCGAGTGACTAAGCACAAATTCCGGCTGTACGCGGCGGAACACATCGGCCAGACGAAATAGCGTTTCCTTGTCGGCACGCATAGGGTAATCACCAATGTCAAAGAACTCGACAGTGGCTCCCAGTATCTCAGCTGCCGCCTGCGCCTCTTCACGGCGCGCCGCCTTGACCTTCTCTTCGGTCATTTCGCCCTTGCGCCAGAGCTTGGCTGACTCGCCCCGCTCACCAAAAGACAGGCAGACGACATGCACGTCATAACCCTGCCTGGCATGCAGAGCGATAGCGCCACCTGCACGCCAGACGAAATCAGCGGAATGGCCGCTGACAACCAGAGCAGTTTTTTTGTTGGAATCGATCATGTTCAGGCTCCTCATGTTTTCAAGGAGAGTCGCACGGCTGATCCTGAGCGAATATTGCGTTCAGCTAGAGTAGGTATACCTTTTACTTATCAACACGCCGCGCGCATGATGCAGGCATGTGCCCTACCAAGAGAACACCATGACTGCCGAACTTCCCAATCTGATGCAGATACGCGCGTTTGTCCGGGTGGCGGACCAAGGCAGTGTTTCCAAGGCGTCTGAAGTACTGTACCGCGCGCAATCGGTTGTCACCCGTTCCATTCGCGACCTGGAAGAGCGGCTTACCATTGCATTGTTCGAACGGCATGCCAACGGAATGCGGCTGACCGATTACGGCGCCCGCATCTTGCCTCGTGCACGACAGGCACTGGCTGAGCTGGAGACAGTACCCCGCTTGCTGGGTACCCATCCAGGCGCGATCACCGAACCCCTTTATCTGATGCATACCCGGCGTCTGGAAGTGTTCGTCAAGCTGTGCGAAACCCACCATATGCAAACGGTAGCTACCCTTTTCGGTCTGACCCAACCCGCTGTGAGTGCAGCCCTCAAGGTGTTGGAAGGTGGTTGCGGCCATACACTGTTCGAGCGCACTCCCAAAGGCCTTCAGCCTACACGAGCGAGCCTGGATATTGTCCTGCCGATTCGTCGGGCATTGAATGAGCTGCGCCATATCGATGCCGACATTGCCGCCCTACGCGGCTCGCTCCAGGGAACCGTCATGGTGGGTGCCTTGCCCTTGGGGCGAACCCGGCTGTTGCCTGAAGCTATTGTGCGCCTCGTCTCTGCGTACCCTCAAATTCGTGTGGCGACCAATGAAAGTGCGTTTGACCTGTTGGCTACCGACCTGCGGGCCGGTGACATCGACTTTGTACTGGGCGCCCTGCGCCCCTCCGACTATGCCAGCGATCTGCTGGGTGAAACACTGCTGACTGAAGAGCTGGTGGTACTGGTACGCCGGGGCCATCCATTACTGGATCAGGGGGTAAATACCAATGACCTTATCCATGCTCGCTGGGTGCTGCCCCGTGCAGGCTCGCCGGCCCGCAACCAGCTCGATGCCTTCTTTAGCGAGCTGGGTACGGAAACGCCACTACCGGTAGTTGAAACGGGGGATCTGGCGATTATCCGTGGGCTGCTCGTACGCTCCGATATGTTGGCTGTTGTTTCAGCCCATCAACTTGAATACGAGATCGCCTCAGGCGAGTTGCAACGTCTCCCCTTGCGGCTTCGCCATACCACCCGCGCCATAGGTCTGATCTACCGCACCGGTGGCCTGCATTCACCTGCAGCCAATGCGTTGATGGAAAAGATCCGTGAAGTAGCCCTGGAGCGTTTGGACGCCTGACTTTACTGGGATGCAGTCGCTTTATAAGCCAGCCTAGACCGCACCCACTTTGCCAATAACGCTGTCAGGGATGGTTTTGATCAGCACCTTGACGCAAAACAGTGGTGAAGGACTGTCTGCGATGGATGCCACTACTGCCTTGTATTTGGCAGGAATCTGGTCAAGGCATCGCTTGGCCGTTCGTGTTACGGCCTCGTTAGAATCGTGTATTTCGGCAGCAAGTGCCAGGGCGAGAAGTGCTTCCAGAAACGTCATGACACCAGACTGCCAATGGACTATCGCCATTTAGTGAATGGACGCAGCGACAGGCACCGCGCCCTGGGTTGGAGTTATTTCTTTCCAGCAACCGAGTACAGCACTTGCTGATTACGTGTTTTCTGGAACTCTTCCAGTGATTGGCCACGCATGGCTGAATAGATGTGCAGGTTGGATACCCCTACCACCGCGCCGAGCTTCTCTAGCAGGAAGAAAATAACACCGTAGTGAATCAACCCACGCCAATCGCGGCGTCGAATCAGGTCGCGCTCTTCGTCAGTCAGGCCGGCTTCCTCGAACATGGCCTCCGGCTCCTCCAGAAAACGCTCACGCCAGGCCGGAGTGATCATGCCATGCAGGAATTTGTTCAGCCGATATCCTTTGGCACTGCGCTCCAGCGTAAACGGGTACGTGCCCTCCAGCTTTTCGACACCAGCCAACTGATGGTTCATGTGTTCGCGGTGGCGGGCTTGTACGTCGATGGGTAATGGCCGCGCCTGGTTTTCCAGGAGCAGCGTCGCGATCCCGGTCATCGAAGGAAGGTAATAATCCTGGTGAATCAGCTTTACATTGGATGAGAGCGCACCACGCATGATCAGCCAAGTGATGACCTCCGACCCCTCAAGTCCACCCAGCGTTGCGTATTCGGCAATGGTCATCTCGGTAAGACGCGCGGGGTCGTTGACAAAGAGATCAACAAACTGGGCGTCCCATTCAGGATTATTGAAGCCACACCGCTCACCATGGACCTGATGGGACACACCACCCGTGGCAGCAATGACCACCCTCAGATCCTCGGGATAGCTCTCGATGGCACGCCGCAAGGCCTGTCCCAGGTTGTAGCAGCGCTTGGCACTCGGGATCGGAAACTGCAACACACCGACCTGCAGAGGGACTACGTCTACCGGCCATTCCGGCTCGAACGGCAGCAGCGCAGACATGGGCGAGAACAGACCATGGTCGATCGGCTTGTCACGAAAGAACGACATGTCGAACTCATCAGCCATGAGACTGGCCCCGATATGCCGGGCCAGCGCCGCATGCCCGCCAATGGCAGGCAGTCCACGTACGCCACCGCCCTCGTCTGCCACACCATAGTGATCGTCTACGCCCAGGGCGAAGGCCGAATAGTGATCGAAGAAGAACGAGGTGATGTGATCGTTGAAGATATAAAACAGCACATCAGGCTGCTTATCCTTAAGCCACTCCTTCATCGGCTCGAAGCTCTTGAAGATGGGCGCCCAGGCGGCCTCCTCCTGCTTGTTGTGGTCGACTGCAAAGCCGATCGTAGGCGTGTGCGAGACAGCCAGGCCTCCGATAATACGTGCCATAAAATAATCCTTAATGAATGATCAAGACGCCAAGGCAGGCTGGGCTGCACGCCGTGCAGCATAACCATTGCCCAGTATGGCCAGCGCTGCCACGAAAGCCGGTATCGCCAGCACTGCAAAAATCAACCCGAAGCTCAGTCCAAGGCTCAGCACCGCACCACCGATTACCGAGCCGAAGATCGCGCCAAAGCGGCCTATCCCCAACATCCAGCTCACACCTGTGGCGCGGGACTCGGTAGGGTAATAGCCGGGGGCATAGGCATTAAGACCTGTCTGCGCGCCGCTCATGCAAAAGCCCGCCGCGATAACGCCAAGTGTCAGCAGGCTGGATTCCAGGCCAAAGGCACCCAAGAGCAGGATGAACGCACCGCCCAAAGCATAGGAGCCTGCAATAACACGATTGGGATTGCGCCTGTCCATGATCCAGCCAACCGCGATTGCTCCTACCGTCCCGCCAATCTGAAACAGTCCTGTGATGGTCGCTGCACGCTCGATCGGGATACCGGACTCACGAATCAGCGTAGGCAACCAGCCCATCATCAGGTAGATCACGAGCAGCCCCATGAAATAGGTAACCCAGAGGGAAAACGTTCCTAAACGATAACGCTCTGCAAACAAGGCGCGAACCGGCGCCTTGTGGTGAACCGTAGGCTCAAGCGTGATAAAACGTGTTTGCGCCGTAAACTGGCCACCCAGTCGATTCAGCACTTTGGCGATACGGGCGGCAGGTGCGTCTTTTACGACAAGAAACCGGGCAGACTCAGGCAAAAACAGCCAGAGGAACGGCAGCAAGAGGATAGGTAGAAGGCCACCCACCAGCAGCACAGACTGCCAACCATAATGGGGAATCAGCCAGGCAGCTACAAAGCCGCCGGCACCCGAGCCCAGGTTGAACCCGGTAAACATCACGGTAATCAGCACGGAGCGATAGCGCTCGGGTAAATACTCCGAAAGCAGTGTCGTCGTATTGGGCATCGCCGCCCCGAGCCCTACCCCAGTGAGAAAACGCAGGATGGCCAGCTCATAAGGGTTACGTGCGAAGGCGCATGCCAGGCTCAGCGCACCAAATACAGTCACAGCGCCAAGCAGTACCGTCTTGCGACCGAAGCGGTCGGCATAAGGGCCCGCCACCAATGCACCCACCGCAAGACCAACCATGGCCGCACTCATGACCGGTCCGAAGGCGGTTTTGGATAGATTCCAGTCCTGCATCAGTGACGGTGCAATGAAGCCCATGACGGCCACATCCACACCATCGAACAGGACGATGAAAAAACACAGGACAAGGATCAACCACTGATAGCCCGAGACAGGCCGGTTATCAATCCATTGTTTAACGTCGACAGGCGAGTCGGTGTGCATGACGGCCACCCTTGTTGTTTTTATGGTGATTCGAATGCCCATAGGGCTTATCACGTGATGGCAGAACGAAACTGCCTCACGGTCAGCCCAGACGTTAAAGCCACTCGCCTGGCCCGTCGTCTGGGAAATGCTTAAGGGGGTATCTGATTTTTTTATGAGGGCCTCAGGCACCTGAGCGAAACGATACTCGGGTGCCTGAGGCTGAAAGGAAGGCAAGCCCGTGTCATACGAGCCTGAAGGGATACGTCAGATGACAAAGAGATCAACAAACCGATTGACCGGAGTACGCTCGAGGGTCGCCTGATCCTTACACAAAGCAAAAATCTGCTCACAGCGCTGTGCCGGAAAACGGGTAGCCAGGTTGTTCTTGAACTTGGCCTCGAGCAGCGGGATGCCTTCGTCGCGGCGACGGCGATGGCCAATCGGATACTCTACCGTGACCTTGTCGGTACAGGTGCCATCCTTAAAGAATACCTGGATGGCATTGGCGATAGAGCGCTTGTCAGACTCCAGGTACTCCTGGCTGTAGCGCAGGTCTTCGATGATTTCCATTTTCTCGCGCAACTGATCGATCAGCGGATGCGCTGCATGGAAGGCATCTTCGTAGTGCTCGGCCACCAGGTCTCCGTACAACAGCGGCACGGCAATCATGTACTGCAGGCAGTGGTCGCGGTCAGCCGCGTTGGCCAGCGGGCCGACCTTGGAAATGATGCGGATGGCAGACTCGTGGGTAGTCACCACGATTTTCTCGACCTGATCGAGCTTCTCACGAACCTGGGGATGCAGAATGACCGCTGCCTCGGCCGCCGTCTGGGCGTGAAACTCCGCAGGGAAACTGATCTTGAACAGGACGTTTTCCATTACGTAACTGCCAAACCCCTGCGGGAAGCTGAATTGGCGCTTGTCCTGCGGCTTGGTCTCCAGGTCTTTGTTGGTATGGCTGAACAGCACATCATAAAAGCCCCATTGAGGTGCGCTCAGCACGCCCGGAATACCCATTTCGCCGCGCATGGCAATGTCTGCCAGACGTACACCGCGGCTGGTGGCGTCCCCTGCTGCCCAGGACTTGCGCGAACCTGCATTCGGCGCGTGCCGATAGGTACGCAGTGCCTGTCCATCTACAAAGGCGTGAGAGATAGCGGCAAGCATCTGCTCGCGATTGGCGCCCATCAACTTGGCCGCAACCGCCGTCGACGCCACCTTGACGAGGATGACATGGTCAAGCCCGACCCGGTTGAAGGAGTTCTCCAGCGCAAATACGCCCTGAATCTCGTGCGCCATGATCATGGCTTCAAGCACGGCGCGCATGGTCAGAGGCGCCTCGCCCTGCGCAACGCGCTTTTGCGACAAATGATCGGCTACTGCCAGAATGCCGCCCAGGTTATCCGAAGGATGTCCCCACTCCGCTGCAAGCCAGGTGTCGTTGTAATCCAGCCAACGCACGATACAGCCGATATCCCAGGCAGCCTTTACCGGGTCCAGGCGAAAACTCGTTCCGGGTACGCGCGCGCCATACGGCACCACGGTCCCTTCCACAAACGGACCCAGATGCTTGGTGCATTCTGGGAAACGCAGGGCCAGAAGGCCACACCCCAGCGTATCCATCAGACAATTACGCGCCGTGTTTAGCGCCTCGGTAGAGTCGATCGTGTAGTTCAGGATGTAGTCGGCGATGTCCTGCAGGACCTTGTCATAGTCAGGACGATTGTTCAGGTCGACGTTGGCGCTCATGCTCTCGCTCTCATGGTTCATTGTTATGTGAGGCAGCGGCAGTCGCTGCCTTTGGATGTATCTACGCGCTGCGCTCTTCGAGCGGCACATACGGGCGCTGCTCGACGCCGGTGTACTCCGCACTCGGGCGAATGATGCGGTTGTTGGCACGCTGCTCGAATACATGGGACGCCCAGCCTGTAACCCGCGAGCAGACGAAGATCGGGGTAAACAACTTGGTGGGAATTCCCATGAAGTGGTACGCGGACGCGTGGTAGAAATCGGCGTTGGGGAACAACTTCTTCTGCTCCCACATGGTGTGGTCGATCGCTTCCGATACAGGGAATAGCACCGTATCGCCTACTTCCTCGGAGAGCTTTTTCGACCAGACCTTGATGACTTCATTGCGCGGGTCCGAATCCTTGTAAACGGCATGGCCAAAGCCCATGATCTTGTCCTTGCGCTCCAGCATGCCAAGCGTGCCCTCGATGGCCTCCTGGGGTGACTTGAAACGTTGGATCATTTCCATGGCGGCCTCGTTGGCCCCACCATGCAGAGGTCCACGCAATGAACCAATCGCACCGGTGATGCAGGAATGCATGTCCGAAAGCGTGGATGCGCACACGCGCGCGGTAAACGTCGAGGCGTTGAACTCATGCTCGGCATAAAGGATCAGCGACACGTTCATCACCTTGCGGTGCAGCTCGTTAGGTGCCTTGCCATGCAGAAGCTTGAGGAAGTGCCCGGCAATGGAAGGTTCTTCCGTTACGCACTTGATGCGCACACCCTGATGGCTGAAGCGATACCAGTAGCACATGATGGCCGGTAATGCGGCGAGCAGCCGATCCGATACGGCCTGTTGTTGCTCAAAGCTGCGCTCAGGCTCCAGGTTGCCCAGCATCGAGACGCCGGTCCGCATCACATCCATCGGATGCGCCTGCGCCGGGATGCGCTCAAGCACCTCTTTCAACACCTGTGGCAGATCACGTAAGGTCATGAGTCGATCACGGTAGTCATTCAACTGCTCCGTAGTCGGCAGTTCACCCCGGAACAGCAGATAGGCCACTTCTTCGAACTGGGCATGCTCGGCCAGCTCGCGCACGTCATAACCTCGATAGGTCAGACCAGCGCCTTCTTTACCTACGGTAGACAAGGCTGTCTGGCCGGCGACCTGACCCCGTAGGCCAGCGCCGCTCAATACTTTTGCTTCAGCCATTGCTCTCTCCTTTCTTGGATTTGTTATGGATGGTGCAACTGCATCTGTCAGTTTAGCTGACGGACCTTCGCCGGATCAGCGCTTGTTCTGGGCGAACAGCGCATCCAGCTTTTGCTCGAACTCGTGATAGCCAATGCTTTCGTATAGCTCCATACGCGTTTGCATGGTGTCGACTACATTCTTCTGTGTACCGTCACGCCGAATCGCGGTGTAGACGTTTTCAGCCGCCTTGTTCATGGCGCGGAAAGCCGACAAGGGATAGAGCACCAACGAGACATCTGCGGAGGCCAGCTCCTCGGTTGTGAACAGTGGCGTCGAGCCAAACTCGGTAATATTTGCCAGTACCGGTACCTTCACCGCGCCAGCGAACTCCCTGTACATCCCAAGCTCGGTCATGGCTTCTGGGAAGATCATGTCCGCGCCCGCCTCTACACAGGCGCAGGCTCGATCGATAGCCGACTGTAATCCTTCAACCGCCAGCGCATCGGTTCGCGCCATGATCACAAAGCTGTCATCAGTCCGGGCATCCACGGCCGCTTTGATGCGATCCACCATTTCCTGCTGCGAGACGATCTCCTTGTTGGGTCGATGACCGCAGCGCTTGGCCCCCACCTGATCCTCGATATGCAGGGCCGCCGCGCCAAACTTGATCATTGATTTGACCGTGCGGGCCACATTGAACGCTGACGAGCCAAACCCGGTGTCTACGTCAACCAGCAATGGCAAGTCGCACACATCGGTAATCCGGCGCACATCAGTCAAGACATCATCCAGGTTTGAAATACCCAAATCCGGTAGTCCCAATGAACCGGCTGCAACGCCACCACCGGACAGGTAAATGGCCTTGAAGCCGGCGCGCTGGGCTAGCAAGGCATGATTGGCATTGATGGTGCCAACTACCTGGAGCGGATGTTCGACCGCAACAGCCTCTCGAAAACGCTGCCCGGGACGCATGGAAAGACCCTGACTCATGATTCACCTCTATTCTTGTTGGTAGACGCCGCGCTTACCACGGCATGCTCGGGTTGGTGCTGAGTGTCAAGTTGGCGCTCGATATTGCGCCGTGACGCAGCAATGTGGCGCTTCATCAAGAGTTCGGCCAGCTCACCGTCACGCTCAGCGATGGCGTCGAGAATACGATGGTGCTCGGCAAAGGCCTGGCGCGGCCGGTGGGGTGTGGCGGAAAACTGGATCCGGTACATGCGTACCAGCTGATACAGCTCATCGCACAGCATGCGGGTCAGTGTGCGGTTTCGGCTGCCCTGAATGATGCGGTAATGAAAATCATGGTCGCCTTCCTGCTGGTAGTACCCCACCCCTGCTTGAAACGAGGCGTCTTGCTCATGGGTTTCTAGCACCTGCCGCAGTTCGAGAATCTCTGCGTCCGTCATGCGCTCGGCTGCCAGTCGGCACGCCATTCCTTCAAGCGATTCACGGATTTGATAGAGCTCAATCAGCTCCTCAAGGCCCAGCGAGACAACGCGAGCACCCACGTGGGGCACGCGTACGACCAGCTTTTGCCCTTCTAGACGATGTATAGCCTCACGCAATGGACCTCGACTGATCCCATAGGTACGCGCCAGCTCAGGCTCGGAAATTTTGCTGCCCGGTTTGATTTCACCCTTAATGATGGCCGCCTGGATATGGCGAAAGACATGCTCCGAAAGCGTCTCGCTTTCAGGCGTGTTGGCAGAGGGTATTTCGCTTAGCTGATTCATAGTGTCGACACATTTATTTTTTAAGCGACCTTTGTGTCAAACATTAGGCCAAAAAACAAAAAAGTGTCAACAATCTTAATCTTCTTTGGTTTTAACGCTGGTAATCACTGTAACCCTGGAGACCCGGCATAGCACTACGTGCTATCCGTCTGGGCCCTAATAGGTCAGATTGTTTATTCGCCAATATGAACATTCTGGTGCAACGGGCTGGTGCTCCAGCTTTTTAGCCGCCTTTGGGTAGCGCGGAATGCTCCTCATCAACACACAACACCAGCAAATTATTCCTAGCGGGTGCTGGGCATGGGCTGCCCTATTTCTGCTGGGTAAACTCCCGCTGTCTGTTCCGTCCCGGCAAATCGAACATGACTTCGTCATAACCGGCATGCCCTCAAGATGCGCAAACTCAGGTAAACCTAGCCCTTGTTTATCAACACCCATTTACCCCATAGGCCGGTCAAAGCGAATCGGCCAGGCTTCATTAGAATCCCATACCGATAACTGTGGATCCTATAAGGATAGGACGGTACGGCTACGGCAGGTTCATGCTTGAGAGTATCTAGAGAGTCGCGACTGAACGTGACTCGCAGGTGTTCGGATAGGTTGGATATGGAAAGTACTAGGCCTTGGCTTAAAGCCAGACATGAAATAAGTCGTTATTTACCCGCTTCATGGCTCACGGCTTATTCTTCAATAACCCGGCTTTTCATCCTGTTTAAACCTGCGCTCGCATAGGCAGGCTATAAACCAGGAAAGAATATCTATTTTGATGAAAGACGTGTAATAGCGGCTGTCAGGTCATGGAGTGAAGCCGGCTTAACCAGATGCACATCAAAACCTGCCGCTTTGGAACGCTCCCGGTCTTTAACTTGCCCATAACCGGTCAAAGCGATCAATCCTAGCGCTGATGGAGGAAAATGCTCACGGAGCATAGAGGCCAACTGAAAACCATCCAGGTCGGGCAGCCCTATGTCGAGCACCGCAACCTCGGGCTTGAACTCACGGACTATATTCAGTACATCGAATGGATTACTGCTTGCCTGGACGGTATGTCCTTGTTCACGCAAGACAGCCTGGGTACTTTCAAGCGCATCAAGGTTGTCATCAACAATCAGGATCCGAGCCGGTTTTACTACCGTATTGCTATCTTCCTTAGGGACCTGCATTGGTTCGCTGATCGCCAACAAAAGCCGTGGCAACGTAACCGTAAAAGTAGAACCGCAGCCAACACCGCCGCTGCTAGCCGCTACCGTTCCTCCGTGCAGGCTTATGAAACTCTTGACCAAGGCCAGACCAATACCCAATCCGCCTTTCGCCCGATCTATGGTAACCGCACCCTGCTCGAAAATATTGAAAATACGGGGTAATAACTGAGGGCTGATACCAGAGCCATTATCTTTGACCAGAATAAAAACCTGTTCGCCGTCGGCCTTTACCTCGACCTCTATCTGGCCCCCAACATGAGTGTACTTGGCCGCATTGGTCAGTAGATTGGTAAAGACCTGGGTCAGGCGGACGGAGTCCCCTGCCACCCAGACCTCTTCATCGGGAAAGATATGAGTGATCTGCTGACGCCGGTCACCAACAAGCGCACTTGTATTTTCAAGGGCTTGGAGCACTACTCCTGTTATGCTTGTAGGCTCTTTATTGATTTCGATTTTTCCACGAGTGATACGCGTAATATCGAGCAGGTCATCCACCAGACGCGACAAATGATCAGCCTGCCGCTCGATGATCTGCAGCTCTCGCGGAAACAGGCCCTGATGCCTTCTTTTGATCAATCCAAGCGCCATGACAATGGGTGCCAGGGGATTACGCAACTCATGCCCCAGCATCGCTAGAAATTCATCTTTGGCTCGACTGGCCTGCTCACGCTCAAAATCTGCCCTTGCGGCTTGTAATCCTGTAGCAGCCAATGAAGCAGCAGCTCGTAAAAGAGCTAATTGGTTGATGCTTGGAAAACCTGGCGCAGAAGAACCAAACCAGATTTTTCCACCATACGTTCCATAGCCCATGCTCAAGTGAACAATGTACATGGACCCCAATGGAGTATCTGACTCATAGGCACGCCCGTCAGGAACACGCGTGTTTTTCCAGGCTTCGGCTGTAACTTCCCAACGAGATAGCTCTTCGCCCTGGCAATAACGGCCCTCGACTCGCAAAAGACCTTTGAACGATGGATTATCAGCCAATAGCGCCTGAGCATAGCTAAAGCGAAGGGGAACGATACGTTCGGCGGCCTCGATCATGAGGCGAAGAACCGTCTCACCCTCTCGCCCTGCCCACAAGGCGGGTAAGGCGAGAAGACCCATCAGGTCTCGAATACCACGTTCTGAGGAATCGCCTTCCTGGGAGGGAACCGGTAATAATTCAGGGTAACGGTTCATTGTCTTCCAAAAAGGCGAAATGAAAGGAGGAAAATAACATATCAGGTGGTCGAGGCGTTTTCCTTGACCTGACGCTTGGCAAGCTCAGCCAGCATTTCTGATGCTGGGGTATAGAAGGGATTTTCCTGTACTACACCATTGATAAGCGTCAACGGATGGGTACGTAAGAGATCCATCATCATGGAGCCGGACATTTTTGCAATGTCATATACGCATACGGCTGGTTGACGGTTCTGGGAAAGCACTTCATTTACTTCGGCCTCGTACGCCAGAATGTCTTTAGCGCCAGGCACATCATTAAAGACCCAGTCCATATTGCCCATGATACGTACACGCGGGAATCCTGCTTCCTGTGCGGCTTTACAGGCGCTGTCCAGCGTCTTGAGCATACGGTCTTTATTGAAAGTACCTACTTCATCAAGATAAGCGCCCTGCCATGATTGCATCTCAAGTTGCCCACAGGCCTCACAGGCATGAGTATCGATCCCTGCCTTATTAAGGCGTACTCGATGGTCATCCATTTTGGCGGGATTTATGATATGGATATTCTTCTCGCCTTGGTCAATCCCCTCCTTGAAGAAAGGAGCCAGGACATCGTACTCCTGCTCACGACTATCGAAAAAAGCGCAGACATGAAAGTGTTCAATCTGTGTGCCTGCCAATGACAATTCGTTCATGTGTAGATGTCCTCTAGATCAACCAGCAGCTGACGTGACGAGCTTGAATTTGAAATCCCATCCAAGATGGCTAATTGCCTCTAACGCTTGGCAATTTACCTAGCGAAGAAGCTTAGTGCTAAATATCATTTAGCAGAAGATTTTATTTGCTTAATAAGCAGATTCTGACCAGCCAGTCATTGTGGCTGAGTCTAGATAACAATTTTCTGGCGTCATCTTATAAGACGCAAGAACCTTGCCACGGCCTAAATGTGCAGGGTCACAAATTGCTTTCGTGCGCTCGTTTGTCAAAAACAGAGCCTTTAAATAGGTAATAGTGTACAGACTCCCTCCAGCTTTCTGGCTGTTTTATGCGTTTACATACCATCAGTTACACTAGTCTTAATTGGGAAGCCTATGAATCATGCCGGTAATTAAAGGAGATTTGGTCAAACTTGCTCTAGCGGACCAGTCCGACGTTATCGTCCATGGATGTAACTACCAGTGCCAAATGGGTGCAGGAATCGCTAAGTCTATAAATAGGTATTTCCTGAAGCCTATGAAGCTGATTGCCTAGCTTCGAAAGGAGTACGGGAAAAACGGGCACTTACTCATGCGCCCAAATTAAGCGGGGCAACCTCGAGCTTACAGTAGTGAATGCTTACACTCAGTTTCTCTGGCGCGGAAAGGGCGTCAAGGCAGATTATGAGGCTATCCGCGCAGTCATGAGGGCGATTCGGCAAGGACTCTCGGGATGCCGTATCGGCTATCCTTGCATTGGTGCCGGGCTTGCAGGAGGCGACTGGGCAATCATCGGTGCCCTCATCAATGAAGAGCTGGCAGGCCTTGACCCTACCCTGGTGGAGTATCTGCCTTAGCTTTCGTGCGTTTTTGCCTCACTGATGCAACCGCCCCTGACGGCTGTTCAGGTCTTGCTGGCCCAGTATCACCCTAACGGACTGTCGTCCACGTCTGGTCTTTCATCCATGTTAGGCGTGTCTTGGGTATCAGGAACGTCACCGTATTCATCGTATTCGTCAGGCGTCTGGCCTTGATCAGGCATATTTTCCGGGTTGCTCATAAGTCACCTCTGCGTGTTTGTCATCTGATACCTGATCAGGCCATGCGTTCAACAAACGCTTGCAAACCGCAAAGCCTGTTCAGCACGCCTCCTCCCTGCAAGGGATCGCACTGCCTACAGAAACAGGCGTTAATGGTTTCAGGTAGTTGAAAGCGGATAAGCGGTCCATACTCGACTTCGTGCAAGACGTTATTTCCCCAGCATTCACAACAGGATGCACACTTTCAACAAGAGCCTTTATGACCATGAAACCGGATATTGTCGTGTCCTCACTGGACCTTGAGCGGATAGAAGATTTGCTCGAGTCCCTGCCGGCCAGCGAACACTCCATGCAAACCGCCTTACAGGAGGAGCTTGGTCGAGCGGATATTGTCGATCCGCATGAGATACCGCCTACGGTCGTCACCATGAACTCAACCGTGCGCTTTCGCATGGACGCAACAGGTGAGGAATTCTGCAAGACATTGGTGTATCCCAAGGATCTTGCAGGCGATTCGGGGCAGGTTTCTATCCTCGCCCCGGTAGGCAGTGCGCTGCTGGGGCTGTCCATCGGGGACTACATTGAGTGGCCCACCCCAGGCAAAGGAATGCTTAAGGTCAGGATCATGGATATCCCCTTTCAGCCTGAACAGGCCGGGCAATATCACCGGTAGGCAGGTCAGGAGGAGCATCAGGCGTGCTCCTCCTACCGAATCAAGTGCTTAGCAACGCCTGGATATCGTTGTAGAGCGCCTTGGGTATCCAGACTCCTTCACGCAAGCTTTTTTCACGAGCCTGATAACGCCTCTGCGAAGGTAGACGCGCGCCCTGGGCTACCATGGACTCGAACAGCTTTTCGGCACGGGCAAGCTCGGTCTCAGCCTGCTCACCTAGGAAGCGTTGCGGATCGATAGCAATAATCAGCTCGCCTCCCATGGAAGTAACCCGTGCGCCGTTATCAAATGCCAGCGACTCGGCGCTGGTCATGTCAGCGATCAAAGGGCCAGCTATCAGCTCCACCATCGCCGCCAAGGCTGAGCCTTTATGCCCTCCGAACGTCAGCATGGCGCCCTTGTCGAGCACGGTGGCCGGATCGGTACAAGGTCTGCCTTCGGCGTCTACGCCCCAACCTTCAGGAATAGGCTTGCCAGCGCGGCGATGCAGCTCAATTTCACCCCGCGCCACCATGCTGGTCGCAAAATCAAAGATAAATGCCGGCTTGTCTGGACGAGGCCAGCCAAAGGCAAAGGGGTTGGTTCCGAAAAGGGGTTTGCTCCCACCGGCAGGCATCACCCAGGCATGGCTGGGCGTACAGGCCAAGGCAACCAGACCGGCATCCGTAAGCGGTTCGATGTCTGCCCATAGGGCTGAGAAATGAGCGCAATGGTTGATGCCCAATGCAGCAATACCCAATGTTTTGGCTTTCTGGATCAGATGTGGCAATGCCACCTGGTAAGCGACTTGCGAAAAGCCACCCTTGGCATCGATGCGTATCAGAGCGGGCGCCATGTCATGCAGTTCTGGCTCGGCATCAGGAGAGACCTTGCCTGCCTTAAAGGTATTGATGCAGGACAACAGCCGATACAGGCCATGGGATGAACATCCATCGCGCTCGCCAGCCACTAACGTTTCGGTAACGTAGCGGACATGAGGTGCGGTAAAGCCATAGTGTTGGAGCACACGCGTCGCCAGTGCCCGTACATCATCAAGCGTAAGGTGAACCGTGTCTTGCCCAGAAGCATGGGTCTGGGAAGCGCTTGAGGCAGTCATGGATTCTCCTTTTTAGAATTGTCGTGTCAGAGAAGCATTTGAAATGGGTTATGGAAATGGCCAGGCAGGCGGCCAGTCTTGCAGGTTTATTAACTGGTGGGCCAGCCTGAGAGGCCAGCCCACTCACAGAGCCTTACTGCGGACCGAGTTTGTCCATCAGCGCAGCCAGACGCTCGTACTCGTCAGGCTTGAGATCGGTCAACGGTGCGCGTACCGGACCGGCATCGTAACCTGCGATCTTCGCACCAGCCTTGACGATGCTTACCGCATAGCCTG
>NZ_JAUEPD010000006.1:0-339116 GCF_030403525.1 Pseudomonas sp. WAC2 | reverse complement strand
TAGCGCCGTAGGGCCCCAGCCATTCCAGTCGCTTGATGTAGGTATCGCGGCGGAAATCGCCCTGCGCATCGAAATCGGTTACCGGAAAGGACAGCAATCCGGATGAAAGGGTGTGCTTGAGTTCTTGTGGAGTCATTTTTGTTGCACCTTGCTTGATGGCGTACGTGGCTAAAGAATAACCGTTACTTGTTGTACGACATCGTATGACTATGGAAAGCAAAGTGCAACCTAGACGAGAGTCTATGTCTGAGTGAAAAGGCGCAATCTAGAGCAAGTGGCTGAAACAAAAGAATAATTTCTTACAATTAGACGTTCAGCAGGCGCTATGACTCGGCTGCATGGAGAACCTAGCTGCTTTTAAGCAATTGGTAGAGCTGGCCTCCTCCCAGCCCTGTCTACAGGCAACATGGCGATTTACGCTTCCAACCGATTAACTATTGCCCAGTACCTTGCCGCACGGCTGTAATTACCCTTCCCGTTAAAGCAACTCCTCCATCAGGGCATTGCCGCGCCGTATTGCCTGTGGTGGCATGCCGAAGCCACGTATAAAGGCCTCTCGCATATGGCGGCGATCACGAAAGCCGGTTTCCTTGGCAATCACATCCAATGAATGACGACTTTGCTCGATCATGAGTCGAGCCGCTTCCAGGCGAAGACTCTCGATAGCCTTGGCAGGTGATTGGCCAGTTTCCGCAGTAAAGACACGGCTGAACTGACGCGGGCTGAGGTAAACGGATTCGGCCAGCCCTTCCACGCTCAAAGGGCGGCTCAGGTGTTGTCGGGCATAGTTCAGGGCGTTCTGGATACGATCAGACTTAGGTGCAAGGTTTAGCATTTCGGAATGCTGACTCTGACCACCGGCACGTCGTTGGTGCATGACCAGCTTGTGTGCTACCGACCGGGCAACCTCATTACCCAAATCCTTTTCCACGATTGCAAGTGTCAGATCAAGCCCTGCCGTCATCCCGGCTGACGTCCACATCGGACCGTCCGTGATATAGATACGGTCTTCCTCGACACGGATATCAGGATAACGCCGCTGCAACTCCCGTGCATATGCCCAGTGGGTGGTCGCACGTCGTCCCGCCAGTAATCCAGCTTCCGCCAGTACAAAGCCACCGGTACAAATTGCGGTCATCCGGCGCGCCTGGGTACTGGCGTCCTGAATAAAACCAAGCACAGCGTCAGGTGATGGTGCAGCCAGTGGATTGTTTACCCCCGCCACGATCCAGGTATCCGCCTGGCTATGGGGTCCGAGCGCATGGGAACCCACCGTCAGGCCAAGCGAGGAGCGGACCTCGCCACCCTCCAGCGAGAAGTTCTCGACTTCGTAGAACGGCTCGCCTGCCACCACGTTGGCATATTCGAAAACCGTTTGCGTCGCCAGTGAAAGGATCTGGAACCCGTTTGACAGTATGTAGCCTACCCGGTGCATGATCGTCTCCCTGACGATGTCCTGAAAACGCACCATAAACGTCATTTAGGTCGCGGTCAATTCACTGCATGATGCCTCCACACCCACCCAAACGGAGCAGCATCATGAACACTCTTCATCAAGGCACTGCACTCATCACTGGCGCCTCTTCCGGTATCGGCGCGGTATACGCCGAGCAATTGGCCCGTCGCGGTTATGACCTGATTCTGGTTGCCCGCAACCGTGAGCGACTCAACACTCAGGCCGAGCGCATTGCCACGCTGACCGGACGAGCTATGGAGGTCCTGCCTGCCGATCTCAACGATAAATCATCTTTAGCAGCCGTTGAGGCAAAGCTCAAGGAAGACGCCAGCATCACCCTTTTGGTGAACAACGCGGGAATCGGTACTCACACCCCATTGCTCGGAAGCGATGTCGAGCAGATGGTGCGAATGATTGACCTGAACGTGACGGCACTCACTCGCCTTACCTACGCTGCCGTTCCGGGATTCGTCCACCGCGGCAAGGGCGCCATTATCAATATCTCCTCCATCGTCAGCCTTGCACCAGAGATCCTCAATGGCGTCTACGGCGGTAGCAAGGCGTACGTGACGGCGTTCTCTCAGTCTCTGAACCATGAGCTGGCCGACAAAGGCATCCGCGTACAGGCCGTACTGCCCGGCGCTACGGCCACTGAATTCTGGGATATCGGCGGTCTGCCGCTGGAAAACCTCGACAAAGGCATCGTCATGTCACCGGAAGACCTGGTGAAAGCAGCGCTGGCCGGCTTTGACCAGGGCGAGCTGATCACCATTCCCTCGTTGCACGCCCTCGAACGCTGGGAAGCCCTTGAAGCGGCCCGCCAGGCCTTGGCCACGCAGCTCTCCAGCAATACGCCTGCCTCCCGCTACGCCTCGTACTGATCACTTCTACATTCAACCAGGAGACTTCACCATGAACACAAGCGGAAACACTATCTTCATCACTGGCGGTACGTCTGGTATTGGTCGTGCACTGGGCGAAGCCTTTCATCAACGTGGGAACAAGGTCATCGTTGCGGGCAGACGCCAAGCACTGCTCGATGAAGTCGCCAGGGCTAATCCCGGTATCGACACCATCGCGCTGGATATCAACGATCCCGAGCAGATCAAAGCCGTTGCTCAAACAGTCATCGAACGCCACCCTACCCTTAACATCATCATCAACAATGCCGGCGTCATGCCGTTCGATAATGCGGCCTCCGGCGCACTGGACGATGAACAGGCGTGCAGCTGCTCACGACCAACCTCCTGGGTCCGGTCAGGGTCAGTGCTGCATTTGTAGAACATCTAAAGCGGCAGCCCGAAGCGTACATCATCAACAACAGTTCGATTCTGGCCTATGTACCGCTGGCAGTTACCGCACTGTACTCCGCCACCAAGGCGGCGATTCACTCTTATAGCCTGTCGCAGCGCTTCATGCTTCGGGATACGTCAGTAAAGGTGCTGGAAATCGCACCGCCATGGGTCGATACCGATCTCATTCACAAGAGTGGTGATCCACGCGCCATGCCGCTGGATGAATTCATTACAGAGATCCTGGAGAAGCTGCAAAGCGCTGAAACGGAAGTCATTGTCGATCGTGTTGCGGCCTTCCGCGCCAATCCCGGCCCTAGTGAACATGCCTTGGTAGAGCAATTCAACCAAGCCCTGATCGCCAATCCCATTCCTGTCGGCTGACCATGCTAATCAGGCCACTCGTCACGGGTGGCCTGAATGATTCACTGGAGACGCTCATGAAAGGTCTTATCGTCTCACCCACCTTACTTGCGCTGCGGTCCTTGAGTTTTGCGTATTTCGTCCAGGCGGTAGGTGCTCTGTCCGTGGTTGGCTGTCTGCAGCAAATTTCCCAGGAATGGGCGCTGACCGATACCCAAAGCGCTTACCTGATCTCCCTGTTTGGCATCACCTTTGCTCTGGCTGCGCCCCTGCTGCAGGTCGTTCAGGGACATCTACCCAGACGGCGGCAGGTTCTGCTTGGCCTGGGCCTGTTCAGCAGCGCTTCGCTTCTATTCGCACTGGCGCCAAATTACGGCGTGCTGGTGCTGGCTCGCGTTCTTATGGGATTGGGCGCAGGCTTTATCGGTCCGGTATTGGGTACACTGGGCTCAGCTCTGGTTGACCAGGCCCAGCAAGGCCGCGCCATTGCCATTGTATTGTTGGGATTGAGCGTGGCGGGGATGGCAGGCATTCCCTTGGCCGCCTGGATTGCTCAGCATTGGGGCGTACGCTCGCTTTATCTGATGCTGAGCGTCGCGGGCTTCATGACTGCCCTTCTGATTGCCCGATTCGTTCCCGACCATGTGCAAGGTGAGCGCATTGCGGTTTCAACGGTTGTATCCCTGCTCACACGCCTTGGTACGCTCAGTACCTTTCTGGTGGTGTTTTTCATCACTTCAGGCGTGTTTTCTACCTATGCGTTTCTGTCCCCCATCATCCGCGATGTGTATCACGGTGGGCCAGAAGACGTGTCTGTTGCCCTGGCCGTGCTGGGCATAGCGGGCGTAGCAGCCAACCTGTTCGTGACACGGGCTGCCGGACGTTACAGTGCAGAGCATATGCTTCTGTCCGGAATCAGCCTCCTGGCCTTAACACTTCTACTCTTGGGATACGGTCCCGCTCGCCTGGGCTGGCTGCTGCCTGTGCTGGTTTTGTGGGCGTTCGCTACGGATGTGGTATGGCCGTCACAGCAACGGCGGGTAGTCGAGCGTATGCCGGAACGACGCGGTATCGCCCTGGCGTTGACAGCATCCTTTATGTTCTGCGGCATCGGATTTGGATCGGCAGTGGCAGGCTGGGTCTATCCTGCCTATGGCTATACAGGCGTGCTAAGCACCTCATTACTGTTCTTTGTTATGGCAACTGTCTGCCTTGCGGTGTCATACAATCGGACCAGGGCCGCTATTCCAGTAGCGTAAATCCTTATGAAAGGTTGAACACAACATCCAACCCTGCAAGACCTACCGTAGGAGAGCCGTATGGATACGATGATACTCAAACCGACTTCAGAAGCGGATGTGCCCTTTCTTCTCGATTTGAGGGGACGCGCGCTCGTACCTTAGAAGTCGCAGCCGGTATGCAGCGCTCCCAAGAGGAGCACAAGGCGCGGGTACGGGCGCACCTTGAAAGCGGTCAACTGGTATTGCTCGAGAACACACCCATAGGGCTCATCAAGGTAGTGAAATCGGACCGTGCGTGGACTGCTTCAGCTCCAAATCATCCCGGAGCAACAGGGCAACGGTATTGCCACTACCCTGGTGACAAATCTGTTGCATGAAGCGCGGTGTGCATCTATACCGGTGGCCTTGACCGTACTCTAGAACAACCCAGCCAAGCGGCTTTACGAACGGCTCGGCTTTTCCGTAACCGGGGAGCGGGAGTTTGTATACGAGATGCAGGCGGGATAGTACGGCACCGTAAAAGACGGTCAAAAATGAAAAGCCGCCCCGGAGGGCGGCCTTCGCGGTTACACCTTGAACTGATCCATTAGGGTCTGTTGATGGTTGGCCAGAGCATTCAGCGATTGGCTGACCCGAGCGGACTCTTCCGCCTGCTCTGAAAGCGACTCTGTTACCTCACGGATACCGCTGACGTTACGGTTAACTTCTTCTGCCACGGCGCTCTGCTCTTCAGCGGCGCTGGCAATCTGGAGGTTCATTTCGGTAATGACCGAGACGGCGTCACCGATCTGACGCAGGGCCGACACGGCTTTACCTACATGCTCGACGTTACCCTGAGCCTGCCGGTGACCATCGTGCATGGAATCCACTACGCTCCGCGTACCCTTCTGCAACCCTTCGATCACCTGACGAATCTCCTCGACCGACTCCTGGGTCCGCTTGGCAAGGCCACGCACCTCATCGGCCACGACCGCAAAGCCTCGGCCCGCATCACCAGCCCGTGCCGCTTCGATAGCAGCGTTCAGCGCCAACAGATTGGTCTGCTCGGCAACACCCCGGATGACCTCCAAAACGCTGCCAATCTGCTCGCTGCTTTCCGCCAGACCTTCGACCTGACTCATGGACGCGCTCATATCAGCTGCCAGCTTTTCGATGCTGCGCGTGGTCTCGGTAATGATGTCCAGACCTTCATGGGTCGCATGGTCAGCGCCACGCGCAGCCTCTGCGGCCTGCGCAGCATTGCGCGCGACATCGTGGGCCGTGGCGCTCATCTCGTGAGATGCCGTTGCAACCTGCTCCACCTCGTGGAACTGGTGCTGCATGCCCTCACTTGTACGAGTCGCAATGGCCGCAGACTGGTCCGCCGTTGTACGCGCATCCTGAACCGAGCGCTTTACGTCCGCAATAATGGGTTGGAGCTTGTCGAGGAACCGGTTGAACCAGCCCGCCAACTGTCCCAATTCGTCCTGCTTGGCATATCCCAGGCGGCGGGTCAGGTCACCCTCACCACTGGCGATGTCCTTGAGCATGGCGGCAACGGCCAGAATCGGCCGGGTTACGCTGCGGGCAGCGAACCACATCAATACCAGACCGCTCAGCACCGCAATCAGGCCCACCACAACCGAGAACACACTGTCGGAAACGCGCCGTTCGTCCAGCTCATCGGATAGTTGAATGGCACGGGACAGAACCAGCTTCTTGGGCGCCTCAAGCAGGATGCCCCACGGCTTGGCTTCCGGGATGGGCCTGATCGGCTCGATGACACGTACCAGATCATCATGGGACAACATGGCAGACTCTCCTGTCGCCAAAGCCTGCTTCAGCTCACCTGCCTGGCTGGCATAGATCTTGTCCAGGGACTCTCCCAACCGCTTGGCATCCAGGCTGTGACCCGCCAGGAGACCAGCTGGGCTGATGATGCTGACCTCGCCCTCCCCCTTGTACAGCTTGTCGCTGGCTTTTTCGGCAATCTGCTGAAGTGTGTTCAGGCTGATATCAATGCCGATAACACCGGTCACCTTGCCGTTTTGCTCGATAGGCAGGGCGATGCTGGTCATCAGGACCTGCTGCTCATTCACCTCATCGAAATAAGGGTCCAGCAGACAGGCCTTACGCGTATCACGAGGACAAGTGTACCAGGCGTTATAGGCTGCACCACTCGGCCCGGGAGTCGTCTTGGTAAGCTCCTCCTCGGTCATCGATTCGAAATCGAATGTTCCCGGCTCCCCTTGAGACCAGTACAAGGCAAAACGGCCACTTGCGTTGCTGCTTTCCTCTTCCGCATTGATGAACTGTCTGTCCTGTCCGTCTAGTGCGTTGGGTTCGAAGGCAATGTACAGCCCCAACAGGTCAGGGCGTGCCTTGAGTGCGTTACCCACTACCTCAACCAGCTCCTGACGCAATTCACGGGCACTGATAGCCCCTCTTGCCTGCTGCTCACTCAGCAGCTTGACCTGGCCTGACAGGCCCAGTCCGTAGTGATAGGCACTCATGAAGTCTCGCTGGATGCGCAGCGCCTGGGCTTCGCCTGAGGTTTGCAAGCGAAGCTCCGCGGACTGCTCAAGCATGCTGGAACTGGTCTGCTTGACCACCTCACCGCTACGCTTGGCCTGGTAAAGAGACGCACCGACCAGCAGTGTCACAATAGCCAGCAGGCATAAGCCTGCCAGCGCAGTGATCTTCAGCTGGATTGAAAGACGGTTGAACATAGTAAAGGCCTGATTAAATTGATGCCTTTGCTATCGGCCTACTCCCGCTGCGCTTGATTAGATTATTCCTATGAAGGATTTAAACATTCCTATTGCAGGGTTACGGTTTAACCTTGATGGCCCGAAGCCTTCGGCCATCCACCGGCCAATACCTTGTACACCTGCACCAGATCCGTCGAGACGCGGGTAGCACTGTCCACCAGGGCGCTTTGAGTCTGGATCAGCTCACGCTGGACATTCAGCACGTTGATGAAATCAATGGCGCCTTCCTTGTAGCGCGCCTGGGCTGTTTCCAGCGCGATACGGTTTTGACTGACCGCTTGTGCAAGCGCCGCATGGTGACGTTGCTCAGCACTGTAGGACGTCAGTGCATCGTCTACTTCATGCCAGGCAGCCAATACGGTGCGTCGGTAATTCAAAGCCGCTTCCTGCTGCTGACGTTCGCGCAGCTCCAGCGTGCCGGTCAGGCGTCCACCTTGGAAAATAGGCAGGTAAAGGCTGGGACCGATCGAGAACTGGCGGGCGCTCCATAAACCGAGATTAGAGCCTTCCAGTGCCTGGAAGCCAAAATTGCCGCCCAGGCTGATGCGTGGATAGAAATCCGCCTGGGCCACGCCTACGGCTGCTGTAGCCTGATGCAGAGCTGCTTCGGCCTTCTGGATATCCGGACGACGACGGGCAAGCTCCGACGGCAACCCCACCGGTACGGCTGACGGCGGCTCTGGCAAGTCTCGCGGCTGCCCCAACTCCTGGCCGAGCGCATGGGGCTCCTGGCCAAGCAGATAACTCAAGGCATTGATGAGACGGGCCTCCTCTGCCTCTAGCAACGGAATACGGGCTTCGATCGTGGCCACCTGGGCAGCCGAGTTGGCAGTATCCAGGTTGGTTGTTACACCATTCTCAAAACGGGTTTTGGTAAGTGCCTGACTTTGCCTGGCAATATCCAGGTTCTGCCGGGTAACCGCCAACGTTGCCTGAACACCCCGCAGACGCAGGTAGTCCGCTGCGGTTTCTGTCGCAATGCTCAAGGCGACGCCATTCCGTTCAGCCTCGCTCAAGGCAACGCCTGCGTTGGCAGCCTCCAGGGTACGCCTGACATGGCCCCAAAGGTCTACCTCCCAGCTCGCCTTAAGACCGTACTGCCAAAGGTTGAAGTCGGACTTTCCATTATTGCCCGAGGCATCCATAAGGCCTTGCTCGCTGTTGCGTGCACGTTGGTAGCCTCCTGTGGCCGAGACGTCTGGCAGTACATCGGCACCGGCAACCTGCAGCAGCGAACGACTCTGCTCGAAGCGGCTGCTGGCAAGGGCCAGGTCCAGGTTGGTGGAGGCGGCCCGCTCAACGAGTGAGGTCAGGAGTGGATCGTTGAACTGTGTCCACCACGCCTTTTCAATGGGATGGCTAACCGTCACGCTACCAACGGCCTGTGATGGGCCTTGCCAAGCCTTGGGCAGGACCGCCTCAGGTTTATGAAAATCAGGTCCCACGCTGCATCCGGAAAGCACGGCCAACGTGATAGCCAATAGGGAGCGGCGCATCAGTGAACCTCTCCCTGCGTATCGACAGTCGCCACCACCGACAACCCTACACGCAGATTGGCAACGGCTGGCTGATCAGGCTCGAACACGATCTTGACCGGGACCCGCTGGGCGACCTTGGTAAAGTTGCCGGTGGCGTTATCGGGTGCAATCGCTGAAAACGCAAGCCCCGTAGCGGGTGCGAGACTGTCGATATGGCCATGCAGGACCTGATCAGGGAAAACATCAACCCGCACATCGACCGGCTGATTGGCCTGCATCCTCCCCAGCTGCGTCTCACGGAAATTCGCAACCACATAGGCTTCACTGACCGGTACCACGGCAAGCAACGGTTTGCCCGGAGCCACGTAGGCACCTACCCGAACCGAGCGTTGGGCAATCACGCCATCGCGAGGCGCTACGATATGAGTATATGACACATTCAGGTCGGCTTGTTCGCGTGCTGCTTCGGCCTTTGCTTGAGACGCGGCCGCTACATCACGCTGTGCCTTGAGTACTGCCAGATGCTTCTGGGCAGCGACACGGGCAGCACTGTCCCGGTCCCTGGCGGCCTGCCATTGCAGGAGTTCGGCCTCAGCCTTCTGCTGCTCCTCGACGGTACCGGCCCCTGCCCTGGACAGGTTGCGATAGCGCTTGGCATTGGCCTGGGCGAATGAAAGGGACGCATCAGTGGCACGTACCGTCGCCGCTGCCTGATCGATGATGGCAGCCTGACGATCGATTTCAGCAGTCAGGTTAGCCACCTCGGCCGCAGCAGCCTTCACAGCCGCCTGAGCCGAAGCCTGCGCCGCCACGAAATCCCGGTCGTCGATACGGGCCAACAATTGGCCTGCCTTGACTGGCTGGTTATCCGAGACAAGCACCTCGGACACCAAACCTGCGATCTTGGGCGCGACCAGTACTGAATCAGCGGTGATAAAAGCATCGTCTGTGCTTTGCGTTCCATCATTCTGGGCGACATGGACACAGGCATACAGGGCGCCAAGCACAACGGCGACGCCGACAAGAGAAAACGCGGTTTTATGACTCATGGCATTACCGGAGGTTGAGGTGGATAAGCCCGCTTGGGCAGGGTCAGCAGGACCAGCAGCATGAATGCCGCGACGCCGATCAGCGCCAGATAGGCGTCGCTGAACGACAGGACGAACGCCTGCTCGCGAACGCGGTGGCTCAAGGCCGACATCGAGTCGTTGGTCAGCAGAGGTGATAGCTGGGCCTGCGCCGACCCGAGCCGGTCAAGCAGGACATTGGAATGAAAGTGCTCACGCACCGTGATGAAATGCTCCAGCAGCGCCGCACCGATTACAGAGAAAAGACCCCGTACGGTATTGACGGTGGCAGAGGCAAAAGGACCTTCAATAGGCTGTACCACACCCGTGGCGCACATGAGCAGCGGAACCACAATCATCGGCTGCGCCAGGGTCTGCAGGATTTGCAGGATATAGAAATCGTCCCGAATCCAGTCGCTTGTCAGCTGTGAGCCACCCAGGCAGGCCAGCGTCATCAGGCCAAGGCCACAGGCAATGACCCAACGGGAGTCCACCCAGTTGCGATTGATGACAGTGGCTACCAACGGCGCCATAAGAAGCTGTGGCAAGGCGATCATCAGAGCAATCGGCATGGTTTGCAGGGGACGGTAGTCATGCACGTGGGCTAGATAAGCGGACGGAATCGCCACACCCGACATGCCCAAGATCAGAAAACTGGCCAACGTAATAATGCCGAACGAGAAATTGCGTCGACTGAGCAATTGCAGCTTTACCAGCGGAAGCGGGTGAAACCACTCGTTGATCAGAAACAGAGGAAACAGGATGGCAGCGCCGATGAACAACGTGCGGATCAGTGGCGAAGCCAGCCAGTCCAGCCGCTCCCCCTGCATCAGGGCAATCACAAACATAGCCACACTTCCACACCCAAGCAGTGCACCCAGCCAGTCGGCTTGTTTGAAGCGCTCAAGGCGCAGCGGGTCCTGCGGCAAGCCATAAGCGATACAGGCGGCGGCGATCAGGCAGGAAGGCACCACCTGCCAGAACACCAGATGCCAGTCCAGATAATCCGTCCAGACGGCAGCCAGCGGTACAGCAAGGTTTGGGCCGAACGTCGCGGTCAGGGCATAGGCTGAAAGACCATACAACTTGATATGCCAGGGCAGGAAGCGTAGCGCCGCCGTCATCAGGAGCGGCGGCAATGCCCCTCCGGCCAATCCCTGGAGGACGCGTAGAAACAGCAGCGATGGCAGATCCGGTGCAAACGGACACAGCAATCCCAGGAAGGCAAACGCCAGTGTAACCCCGATAGCAAATCGGCGCAGCGAGAACGTGACCGCCAGCCACGGTGAAATGAGCATCGCCGACACCTCGGCGGCTCCGTACAATGCGCTGATCCAGGTGCCTTCGTCATGACCGATTCCAAATACGCCCCGTATATCTGCAAGGGCGATTTCCGTTACGCGGTCATTGAGACCTGAAGTCAACGCTGCAATCAGGACGCCGATAAGTCCAATAGCCAAACGCCAGCCAAAGGGTGCTGGAGCTGGCGCCGGTGGCGCAGTAGGAGACATAGAATTTCCAGAAACGAAAGGGCTCGAAACTGAGCCTATGGTGCAGAAGCAATATGCGGTACAGTGTACCGAACAGTGATACATAGGACAATATCCATGACGACCTCTGAGCCGGAACGTGGTGCCATTCAGGTCATTTCACGGGCCGCGGCCATCCTTCGGTGCCTTGAAAATGAACCCGCAGGGCTAAGCCTTGGCGCTATCGCCAAACGCATCGACCTGCCCCGCTCCACCGTGCAGCGGCTGGTGGATGCACTGGCATTGGAGCAGCTGCTCGAGGTTCATGGCGCTGGCGGCGTGCGGTTAGGACCAGCCCTGATCCGGTTGGCGTCCCGGAGCCATGGCGATATCACCCAGCGGGTGCGCCCCTTTCTGGAAGAGTTGTCCAAGCACACCGGCGAGACGGCTGTACTGGTGCATGCCAATCGCGCTGAATTGATGGTGCTGCACTCGGTTATATCCAGTCAGGAACTACGAGTAGCACCCACCCCCGGTAACTTTCTGGCCATTCACGCTACTTCGGGTGGAAAAATGCTGCTGTCGGGCATGACGGACAGCGTAGTAACCCAGCTGCTTGGGCCCGAGCTAAAAGTGCTTACCCACAAGACACTTTCCACCCTGCCCGCCTTGCTCGATGAATTGCAGCAGATTCGGGAGGATGGCTTTTCCTATGATCGCGAAGAGCACATGCTGGGTGTCCATGCCATGGCTATCGGCATTGAAACGCCTCAGGGCAGGTATGCCATTTCCCTGGTTGGCCCTGCCTGGCGGATGGAGGCAAATGACGAGGGCCTGCGCCGCGCGTTAACAGATTGCCGTAACGCACTAGCCGACGCGCTGCGTAGCCCTCAGGTCGATCATCCGCCGGCTGGATGAGTCAGGCGAGTTCTGTACCTTCTGCAACCAATGGATCGACTCCAGCATTTTTGTCGGCCAACTGAAGCACCTCGCTGATTGCCTGACTGACAATGCTCGGGTGGTCTTCAGGATTGAAATGTCGCCCGCCGGGAATGGATACCAGAGAGGCGTTCAGCTCAGCTGCCAACTGCTGGCCCGAAGCGAACGTAATGGAGTCCGAATCTCCCCAGACGATCCGCTTGGGCCCACGGATGATGGACAGTTTCCCCGCCAGTGCCTGGGTGTCTTTCGAGTCCAGACAACTGATCTGATGCGCAAAGGCCTTGGGGCCGATGGTTCGCGAGTACGGCTGCCAATGCAGGCTGATCGACTCCTGGCGGCGAGCCTCATTATCGTGTCCCAGGTTGTACACACCGCTTAAAAAGAGTGGCTTGAACAGACTGGGTGGAAGCTGTTCGATGACCGACGCCTTGAGTTTGGCCAGGCGCACCGTAGGAACGGGCCAGTTGTCATACGCGACGCTATCGACTAGCACCAATCCGCTACTAAGCTCAGGATGCCTGACCAGGAGTTCCTGAAGTACGCCCCCGCCCAGATCATGTCCGACGAAGACGGCTTGGGTGATATTCATGTGCTGCAGCCAGTCGTACAGGTAGTCCGCTTGTTTGGGGAGCGAAATGTCGCGCTCAAGGCCCTCTTCCATCGACCAGCCAAAGCCCACCAGCTCCCAGGCAAGGCAACGCACACCCGGCTTACAGACCTGTGGAATCACATAACGCCACAGACGTGGATGAGTAGGAATACCATGTACCATGATGACGGGTACTGCACCTGGGTCGGAATCACCGTGCTCCTCCCACCGCATAGTGATGCCATTGACGAGGGCTGTACGAATAAGCTCGGGCGCTGCCTGCTCATTCGCATCGATTGACGCCTCATTGGCACTCGGCTTGAGCAACGCGCTACCCAGCCCCAACGCCGCTGCAGCCGACACCATACTGCGCAGTCCTCCACGGGGCATGGCCAGTGCACAGGCTGCCGCCACGCTACTCAAGATCAAGCGTTTCTTGTCGAAATTGAAAGATGACTTGTTCATGTGACCTCCAAACCTGTTCAAGGTGTGGGCCACAATATGAGACCGGAGGTTCCGGTCAGAACCAGAGAGACGACAAAGGGCGTGTACTGGCAAGGCAGACAACACCCTCTGAATAATCGGAGCCTAACGCTGAAAGGCGCCGTGTAGGACCTTACTGGTTAGGCGCGTGGCCATATTTCTTGATGAACTGCTTTTCCATTTCCTGGCAGGACTGCTGAATCGAGAGACGCTCCCCTGAGCCAGCGGCGGCAGCATCAGCGCGCTGATGACAGGCTTCGATCGTACTCCGTTCGTTGGCTTCAACCTGAGGCGAAGGTCCGCGGGTAAAGAGATAGATCATGCCGCCAAACAGTGCGAAGGCAAAGGCAATGGCACCGACGGTCATCCAGAGGCAACCGGCCTTACTGGGCGGCGGCTCGGGCTCATCGGTATTGAGATGGGTATGGGGGCTTTTATCTTCTTTCACAACGGGACCTCTAGCCGTGGGAACGCGAATCTAGCATGTCTTTAACGCTTCGATAACTGAAAGGATGTGCAGGTTCTCCTTATCCTGTCCTGGTCAGCCCATAAACCAGCGGCTGATGACTGTACGCTTGGGCCTGGAGGCGTTTGCGATGACGAAACCACACCCTGCAGAACGCAACGGCCAGTAGCACCTCTGCCAAATCGCCACCGTAGTACATCCATTGAGCGGCAGATTCGATCTCGGTACGCGCATAACCAAGCCCACGGGGATAACCAAACCCGTACATGATCTTGGCCAGCCCTGCATGGGCGGCCATTGCGATGAACAGCACAACCAGCCGCAGGCGCAGCGTAGGCCGATGAGGCGCGGAATCAGGTCCGGCAATGGCCCAGGTAAACAGATACCCCGACAGGATAAAGTGCAGATGCAGCCAGGTATGAACCCATGGGCTGCTCTGGCTTAGCGCAAAAAATGAGGTCAGATACAGAACATACATACCGCCTATATCCAGAAGCGCCGCCGTAATCGGATGAGTCAGCACACGCATGAAGCGCGTCGCCAACAGGCGAACCAGTACCCGTGCCGTATCAATGGGTATAGTACGCAGTACCAGCGTACCCGGTGCGCCAAATACCAGGCCCAGCGGCGCAAACATGCCCAGCAGAAGGTGCTGGAGCATATGTCCGCGAAGGTCCTGATGAGCAAAGCTCGATACCGGTGGCATGAAGGCGACTACGATCAGGACGATGCCAACCGCAAAGCTGAGCGTACGCCAGCCGGACCATGTCCGCCCTTGTCGCTGCAAGCAGATTACACCGAAGCAGTAGAACAACCAGACGATGATAGCCAGCAGGATCGGGAATACCGCTACGTGGCCCGGCCCCAGGAAATAGGCATGCATTATCAGCAAGGCTCCTAGGGGTTATGGTCTGACGTAGGTGCGTCGGGCTCTTCTCAGGAATAAAAGGCCAATCAGCAGCAATACGATACCTGCGAGGTTCCAGAGCAGGTCATACAGCATTAGATTGTCGACGTATCGGACCTGATGCAAGCGCAGGACTTTGTGATCGATCAGGCCATCGAACAGTTGAAATGCCCCCATCCCCATGAAGAAGCCGGCCCAGGCCTGAGATTTGGCAAAGGCTTTACGCTCCCGCAGTTCGGCCACCATGAAAAACCCGACAATAATCAGAATGAGTTCGGCCGAATGCAGGATGCCATCGGAAAGCAAGGCGAAAGCGCCCGTGCCACGATCCACAAAATGATGCCAGGCCAAGACCTGGTGAAAAATGATTTCATCGATGGCGGCCATGAAGCCGATCCCAATAAGCAACGCAGCTGTCAGGGATCGGCGCGCCAGAAGCGTGGCTGATGTTCCGGTAGCCATGAGCATTCCTTCTTGTCTCGGTCACTCACTCGTCTTATCCAGTGGTCTGGACAAGCCTCTGTGAAGTAAGACGCAAGACAAGCGGGATCGTTCGAGGAAAGCCACTGGTTCAGCGCAGGCAGCAATTACCTGTCAGGCGATTTATTACTCTACTCGTATGGCGGAATGCACATCCTTGCTTTCAATCCATCCTTCCACCGGCTGCTGATCACCCGTAGAGATCTGGATCTTTTTCCAGCGCTTGTATTCACGCGTATCCACTACCCGTACGGATGTGCCAGCTGCCAGACGAGTCTGCACATTCCCCCGCCGAGCCGCTGCTGTGTCATACACAACAGGCCATTTACGCACCAACACGTTGTCTGTCTGCACATGCCAGGTTTGCTCAGGCCCGGCTTCACGAAACGAGACTTCAGCCGCGTGCACTGTGATCGAGGAGAAAGAGGCACCCAAAAAAGCCAGGCTTAACATGAGGGTTTGCGTGGCCTTCAGCCTGTGATTCGGGTGTTTCCTTGGGGTTACCATTAAGTCGCTCCATGCAATGATGGCGCTATGACAGTGTTCTATGCAGCAGGTTCGATGCAATTAATCATTATTTGAATGAATTAAGAAAGGCGGTACGGATCATAGCCGTAAGAACGCTGGCATCGAGCCTGGCCCTGATCCTGCCAAGCTGCCATGATGAGTCAAAACAACAAGGACGCAGCGGTTACCGTGCTACAGATACTGTCCATCACGACCCCTATCTTCATCCTGATTGGTCTTGGCTTTTTTGCCTCCAAGAGCGGCATTCTAGTGCGGGAGCAGATCCGTGGCTTGGGTAGCTTCGTCATCACATTCGCGATGCCGGCCCTGATCATCCGGGCGTTATCCGAAAGCCCGATCGATCAGGTGTTCAATAAATCCTATCTGATCGCCTACGCGGTAGGATCGCTTTTGGTATTCACCGGCGGCTTTTGCTTTACCCGCTACAAGCTCAAACAGACCCTGGATGTCAGCGCCATTACAGGCATGGGCATGTCTGTGTCCAACAGTGGCTTCATTGGCTATCCGATTGCCGTATTGGTACTGGGACAACCGGCTGCGGTAGCGTTGGCCCTCAACATGCTGGTGGAAAACATGCTGATGATTCCATTGGCGCTGGCGCTGGCTGAAGCCAGTCGCTCCAGCGAAGGCGGTGTGTTGAAAGTGCTCTTGGACATCGTCAAGCGACTGGGCAAGAACCCGATGATCATTGCGATTCTTGTCGGGCTCCTGCTGTCGGCGCTACAGATCAAACTGCCTATCGCGATCTATACGGTGATCGACATGCTGGCCCACGCCTCGGCGCCCACTGCGCTCTTTGTAATTGGCGCCACGCTGTATGGCCTGAAGGCAAAAGGCATGCTGGTCGACGTCGGCCGGATTGCGGGCAGCAAACTCATTCTGCATCCGCTGGCCGTCTTTCTGATGACCCTGATGCTGCCCTCCATTGATCCAACGCTCAAGCTCGCAGCCGTTTTGTTCGCCAGCGCGCCGATGATGAGTATTTATCCGATCATAGGACAACGCTATGGACTGGAAGGCCGTTGCGCGGCTGCGCTTATGGTTGCCACTACCGCTTCATTCTTAACGATCAGCGCCCTGCTTATGTTTATCAGCCCTGTACCGTGACGCGGGGCCGCAGCGGAAAATAAAACGCCTTGGGGATATCCAGGAGCCAATGCAGGTCTCATGTGTAGACTCGATCATTGGAGGACGAGATGAATATCAAAGCACTATCGGCCGTTGTAGCCATCAGCGCATCCCTTGCAAGCGGTGCCCTCTTCGCCCAGCAAGCCGCTGGCGATCACCAGCCTTCCAACAGCAAGTACCAGTCCGAAGTAATGAAAAAGGCACCTAATCAGTCAGAAGATGCCACCGTCAAGGACCCGAACAGCAACAACGAATATAAGGTAGGCAGCGAAGCGCCTGATAAATATCAGCGTGATACCTACCGAATCAAGGATTGGAAAGCCCACGGCCTGAGCGCTCCCGAAGAGAACCAGCACTGGGTCAAGATCGGTAACGATTATGTGCTCCTGAAAGACACCGAAGGCGCGATCATCAAGATCGTCAAAGGGCAGGACTCGAAGAAGTAACAGCGGGCTGATCAAGCCTGTCAGTACTACGCATAAGGGCCGGAACAGTCACCGGCCCTTATTGTTTGCACTCTTCATACGTTTGGCCTTTATCGACTTACTCCTTAGCCTGCGCCTTTGTCTATCAGCTAAATCAGGCGAGCACCTACCAGAATGTCCGCCACGGCCTGAAAGGTCGCTTCCGGCACCCCTTCTCCGGCTGTCCGCTGGGCAATGCGCTCAGCCAGTCCTCCGTTGACCGCATAAGGGAGCCGCAACTGTTGTGCGTCCTGAATCATTTGTTGGGATTGCTCGGGTTCTGCACGGCAGACGATGACCGGCACCGGTGTCTCGCCCCTGACATATCTCAACCCTACGACCCACTGCCCAGGCGCACCAATAATGAGCGAGGCATGCTGCAGGCCACGCTTGGCTGAAAGGCTCTGCATGTCGCGGCGTAACCGCTGGCGCTCACGCTTGACCATCGGGTTGCCGTCAGTGTCTTTGAGTTCGCGCTTCTGTTCGCTCTTGGTCATGCGCATTTCCCGGGCAAAGAGCCAGCGCTGCATCAGCACATCGAAACCGCCTACGATCAAAAAAGCGATGATAGCCGTGATGACCAACGGTTTTAGAAGCCCCAGGAACGTGGCATACAGGCAGGAGGTACCGCAGTAGGAAGACTCCATTAGCCGCTGCAGCCCCAGCCGGTAGACGATGATGAACGCCACCGCCATTGCGCAGAGCTTGATAAGCGCCTTCAGAAATTCGATAACGCTGCGCATGGAAAAAATACGCTTGAAGCCGGCAACCGGATCGATCCGTTCATACGTTGGCTTCACCGGCTCGGCCGAAAAGACCATACCGCGCATGACTACAATATTCGTCAGAATCACTGTGACTACCGTGACAGCAAACAGCGGTAACGTAGCGGCCATCAGGACATCAAGCCCCAGCATTTGCAGCCTTGGCCAGACCTGGGTGAATGGCTCGACGTAGATTCGGCCTGCCTCAAGCAACAGCGCCTCCACACGCGCCTCGATATCGGGCGCTATCACGACCACGCACAGGGTGCAGGCCAGGATAACCATACCGGTTACCAGATCCTGGCTTTTGGGTAGCTGCCCTTTCTTACGTGCATCACGCAGTTTCTTGGCTGAGGCCGGGAGGGATTTTTCCTCAGTCTGCTGACTCATGACACCACTACCTGAAAGCGCCTGTTCATTGCCCTAGCCCTCAGAGACGGCCTGTTCCAACCAGTCGAACACCTCATACAGGCTACCCAGCTCCGATAACATGAGCGGCACAAGGAAGGATGCGTAAAGCATCATCAAGAACGAAAACAGCAGATTCTTTACCGGGAGAGACAGATCGAATACATGCAGCTGGGGGGCCATACGGGAGAGATAGGCCAGCATCATGTCAGCCACTAGCAGCGCCACGACAATGGGTGCGATCAGCAACACCCCGATCTGCATCACACGGTCCAGTATCCGCACGATCTCCAGCGCCGTGTTTTCTACCACGATCGGGCTAAAGGTCAGGGTCGGCCAGAGGCCATAGCTGCGGTAATACCCATCCACCATGAGCGTAAAGCCCCCAGACATGAAAAACAGTGTGATCAGGGTAACCGTCAGGAGCGTGGAGGAAATGCTCGTCTCACCGGCGCCCAGTGGATCTACCAATTGGGCCATGGTAGACCCGCGCTGAAGATCGACCAGCTCACCTGCAACCTCTGCAGCCCAGAACGGAATACCGAAGGCAAGACCAATCACCAAGCCAATCGCCATTTCCTTGATCAGCAGCCCTGCAATGGCAAAACCAGTCGGTGCGTCTGCCAGCGAAAGCCCGGCATAGATGACTGGCGCCACCGGAATGGCCAGCACGACGGCTACCGCCGAACGGATCATGCCGGTCAGTCCCAGGCGATTGAATGCCGGACTGATAATGACCATGCCCAACGCCCGTGCTACTGCCAGGCCAAAGGCCGCGAGGAAGGGGTAGACATAGTCCAGAAGCGCCTGGGCAACGGCAAAATTCACGTCAGTGCCTTACCGTGTCCAGGCTGCGAAATTATCGAGCATCCGTTCGGCCAACTGCCCCACTTGCCCGGCCAGAAGCGGGCCGACCAGGATCAGCACAAGCAGCACAGCCACCAGCTTGACGGCCTGCGGCAGCGTTTGATCCTGAATCTGTGTAAGAGCCTGCATGAGCCCTACCCCAAAGCCGATCACGATGGCGACGATCAGAGCCGGCGCCGACAGGAGCAACACGGTAAGCAGTGACTCCTTCATCAAGGAAAGAAACAGATCCTGTCCCACCTCAGCCTCCGTAACTCATGATCAATCCGTGCATCAGGCGTGACCATCCTTCAACCGCCACGAACAGGAAAATTTTCAGGGGAATGGAAATCAACGTAGGCGACACCATCATCATGCCCATGGCCATGAGGGCATTGGAGACGATCAGGTCAATCACCAGAAACGGGATATATAAAAGAAAGCCGATCTCAAATGCGCGGGTCAGCTCCGAACTGACAAAGGCGGGAATGAGTACAACCAGATCATCGTCCCGTAAGTCTGCCCGCGCTTCCTCCGACCAGATGCTCTCTGTCGCCTGCATGAAGAATGCGCGCTCATTATCATTGGCGAACCTCGAAAGATGGTTCTGCAATGGCTGGCGAAGCGCTCCAGCGGCTGCTTTGACACCGTCCACGCTCTCCAAACTGATCGGTTGATGCTCCAGCTGCCGGTACATCTCACCTACCAGCGGAGTGGTCACATACACGGTCAGAATCAAAGCAATACCGTACAAGACGAGGTTCGGCGGCGTTTGCTGAATGCCCAAGGCGTTGCGGATCAGAAACAAGACGACAGAGATCTTGAGAAATCCCGTCATCGTGACGACTGCAAGTGGAACCAGCCCGATCGTCGCAACAACAATGATGATCTCAATCAGGTTGGGCTGAAATTCATCCATGCGTTGATAGGCTCGTGATCCGTACGCCTAGCCCTTCGCCAATCCTGACCAGGGTACCGCGGCCGAGTCGGCGGCCGTTCACAGTGATTTCAACGGCCTCATCAGTCGAGTCCGGAAACGCAAGGATGCTTCCTTCCGACAGCGCCTTTACCTCACCTAGCGGCAACTCCAGCCGCCCCGCCTCACATACCAATGTAACAGGCACCTCCCCTAATGGATCATCCTCGGCGGTTGTTTTATGCATGGACGTATCACTCATGTCCCATTCCTTACTGACAGACGTTAAAACCAATGCGGTTTGCAGCTGGTATCCCGAGGCCACTCCTGCCAGAGGCGCCCTGAGCCGGTTTTCAACCGATATCCAGGCGCCCTGGTTCGAGCGCAGCATCACTACATCACCAGGCTGTAAACCTTGCAGTTCACTCAGGCGCACCTGCTGGCTGCCGATGCAGAGCGTTACGGGGAGCCGCAGCTGAGAAAGAGGCAAATCACTGGCAGGAAATGTTTGATCGAGGCATGGCAAGAGCGGACCAAGGGTTATGGCTGAAAGATCCAGCATCACGGGATAGGTCTTGTCCCGCAGCGTTACCTGAAACAAGAGCCGTATGGGATGAGGAATGTCCACGGGACCGGCTGCGAACCGAATGGAGAATCCGGTGGATTGCTCAATGGGCTGAATAGAGGTCAGGAGCGCCTGCTCGATCAGCAAGGCCCGGAAGCGCGCCGGAGCGCCGATGCCCTCCAGTAGCGCTCCGCCAAGTGCCTGAGCCAGCGATGATGGCAGCTGCAGACAGGCTGGCTGCTCATCGAACATGAGCGGAAACGATAAGGCGGACTGGATGGGCTGGGAGTTCCATGCAAGCCGAACGCTGACGGGATGACCTGTAATCTTTCCCTGCCAGTCTTCACGCGAGCGATACACACGATTGGCAAGCCTGACGTCTTCGAGTGTGACAAGGGGAAACACCAGAGGGGCAACCTCTTCACTCGTGCAAAACTCATCACCAGCTGATGTATCGGTCATCCACATCACGGGGCCTTCCTGGCTTGCGGGCGATCTTCCGTCTCGATATCAGCCTGCATCTCTTCTGCAAGACGCACGTTTTTATGCTCATTGGCCAGTAAAAGGCTGACGGCCTGCCTCGCTTTCCAGCACTGGTTACGCGTCTGCAGGGCTTCGCTACGCCTGAGCAGCGCCATGGCATGCTGCTCGTCCAGTCGGCGGAGTTCGTCCTCCAGATCCATCCGACGTCCGGTCAATGCCTTGAGCGCCTCGTCCACCTGCTGTACTTCACGATGCCCAAAGGCTCCATGAGCCAGAGTGGCCATCAGCTGCGCCTCCTGCTGATGCTGGTCGACGCAATGGGCGTGATGCTGTTTCCGGGCATTTGCAGCTGCCTTCTGCGCCTCGCTGGAGCGCTGTGTAGCAGCTGCCAGTGCTGCCATGGCACGTTCTTCACGCCGTGTGCGCAACGCAATCAACACATTCAGACGGCTTCTGGAATGGGTCATGATGCAAGGCTCGCCAAGCGCCGCACGGTTTCGGCGAACGCCGCGCGTTCCTCGGTAGGCTGCCGTAAAAAGGCTTCGATCGCGCCCTGTTGCGTAATGGCTTGATCTGTCATGGCGTCGCTGCCAGTCGTGTATTCACCCACCTTGAGCAGTAACTCGATGTCGGCATAGCGCGCCATCAGTTCACGTACCTGGCCCGCCCATCGGCGGTGCGCCTCGGACGCAACCGTGTCCATCAAACGGCTACGACTACGCAACACGTCGATGGCTGGGAAATGATTGCGTTGAGCCAACTCTGCACTCAGCACGATGTGTCCATCCAGAATGGACTTGGTTTCTTCGGCGACGGGATCAAGGGTGCCGTCCCCTTCAGTCAGGACGGTATACAACGCGGTGATCGTTCCGTGCGGCCCGGGGCCTGCCCGTTCGAGCAGCCGTGGCAATGCGGCAAAGAAGGATGGCGGGTACCCTCGTCGAGTAGGCGGCTCCCCTGCCGCCAGGCCGATCTCCCGCTGCGCACGGGCATACCGGGTAATGCTGTCCATGAGCAGCAATACATTCTTGCCCTGGTCACGGTAATACTCGGCAACGCTGGTCGCCACGTAGGCGGCCTTGACGCGCTCGATGGCAGGCCGATCCGAGGTAGCCACCACCGCTACGGTACGCGCCCGTGCCCGCCTGCCCAATTGAACATCCAGCAGTTCGCGCACTTCGCGGCCACGCTCGCCAATCAATCCCAGAACAATGATGTCCGCCTCGGTACCTTTGACAATACTGGCCAGCAGAGAAGACTTGCCGATACCGGGTTCACCAAAAATCCCGACGCGCTGACCCCGGGCAACCGTCATGAGTCCATCAATGGCACGAATACCTAATTGCAAGGGCTCCTTAATCAGGCTTCGCTCAAACGGCGCTGGCGGCTCGGCCTGAAGCGGATAGCGGCGCGTATCATGCCTATCAGCTGTTCTTTCGACACGATCCAGCCGCTCGCCGGTCGGACTGATAACCGCACCGAGCAAATGATCACCTACGGTGATTGTCATCGCCTGACCGGTGGAGATGACTTCTGTCCGGGTCGACATACCCTCCAACTCACCCACCGGTGTCAGCAGCGCCTCGTCATGCTCGAAGCCGATGACTTCAGCGGGAATCGTGCGTCCCGTGAGCGGGTCGCGTAGGTAGCAAAGTTCGCCAACCCGAGCCTGGGTCAACATGGCGTGCACCATGATCCCGCGAATACACTTCACACGTCCGCGTACCGGACGCGACTCTGCCCGATCCAGGCGCGCTTTCAAGCTGGGGATGATCGTCTGGAGATCTAACACTTCCAACACCGACTCCTGCATTACACCGCCTCAGACTCGCCAGGGCTGACCAAGGCGATACGAAGCGCCTCCAGTTGCATGTCCAGGCTGGCATCCACCACAGCGACAGGACTGGCGATAACGCATTGAGTCGCTGTGAGCTGGGCATCGGGCTCGACGCGAAACGAGGCTGATGGTCCAGCCCCCTCCAGCAGCATTGCTTCCACGTGGGCCACATGCTCTGGCGCTACCCTCACAGTTATCGAGTGCTGACCGCGAAAGGTCGTCAGGGCTTCGCGAGCGAGACGGGCCACCAGCTCGCCGGGCTCAAACTGGCCCAGAACGCGGCGGACCACATCCAGAGCGAGGTCGGTCAAAGCCTCCGGCAGACTGGCCAAATACTGGTCCATCTGGCGGGTGGTATTCACCAGGATCTTGTTTGCCGCCTCGATGCCGGCGCGCTGGCCTTCAGCGTAGCCTTGAGTGCGGGCGGCATCGACTTGCGCCTGTGTACTGGCCAGCAGGGCATCCGCTTCCTGTCGGGCCTGCTCGAGAAACGTGTAGCCATCCATCCATTGGGCGGCCTCAGCTTGCCGAAGAATGGTTTGGGTAGGTTGACGGGGCAGTTCGCTCAAGAAGCCTTCCTCACTGTTGCATAGGCCTGAACGTGCGGCGCTATACGCCTGACGATGGCGGGCCCGCGTTGCAGCAGGTCCGTCGAAAGCGCGCGGCTGTAGACAGGCTCATCCGTCGCCTTCAGTCGCAGCCAGGCGGCGAGCGAGGTAGGTTGAGCGGCCAGCCAGGCGGCAATACAGGCCTCTCCATCCAGCTGAACGGCCCGCTCCAGTTCATCGAGATCGGTCAGAACGGTGGAGGTGCTGGTCAGGTCGGCATTGGTTACGGCCAGGGCAAATAAGTTCTCACCAAAGCGCGCTTTCAGCGCACGCAAGGCCGACGCTCTGATCTCCTGGGTGAAGGAGCGTCCATGAAGGACCACTCCACACGGCACCGCCAGTGCAGCAAAGTGTTCCGGGGCTAGTAACGCAATGGCCAAGTCCTCTTCAACGGGCGGCTCTACCTCATTTAATGGCGGCAGCGCGAAGTGATCCTGGAACAAACGCTCAAGTCGAGACTGAAACCGTTGTTCGGCCTGGATGGCAGCCACGATGGAATACTCGCCCCACTCACTGAAGCACTCAGCAACGTGCTTGCCGTGTACGAAGCGCAAAGGGTTGGTCTTGAAGAGGCTCCACCCGTTTTCACCACGAAACAACGGCAGTTCTGCAGACTGTGTCAGGCTCATTTCAATGGCACCAATTCGTAGGGTTGAGTACGCCGGGACTGCCACACTACGTAAACCAGTGAAGTGGCCAGCGCCAGCACGAGGAAAAGCAGCCCGCCCATGATCCAGGCGGCCTTGCCGACGTTCGACTGAAGCATCCAGACCCCCATGAACGAAGCCAGGGGTTCGCCCTCTTGGGAGCCTTCGACCCGCTTGACCGCCTCGACCGGTACGACTGAAACGTTCTGATAAGTCAGGCCCGAAATGCCATTAGCGACCAGAGTCTTGATCTGTGGAATCAGCGGATTGATATCGAGCCCCGGTTCATACCGGATAAAAACCGATGCGGAAGATGGCGTGACATTGCGTTTAAGCAGGTCATTATCGGGCAATACCACATGCACCCGGGCCGACAGCACTCCATCGACCTGCGATACGGTATGCGAGAGCTCTTCGCTCAGGGCATAGATCATCTGAGCACGCTCCTGAACAGGCGAAGACACCAGCCCATTGCTCTTGAATACATCGCCCAGGTTGGCAAAGGATTGCCCTGGCAAGCCGGCTTCGTCGAGGATATGCATGGCCTCGGCAAAGCGTGCCTCGTCTACCTTGACGGTAAGACGGCCGTCCTTCTGAACGACGCGTTCAGCAGAAATGCCGCGCCGCAACAACTCCGCCACCATGCTGTTCGCATCGCGTTCTGAGAGGTTGGTATACAGGTCCGTTTTACATCCCTGCAGCAACGCCACCAGCGTGAGCAGTACTACCGCTTTTGCAAACCATCCGTTCCAACCGGTCATCTTATTGACCACGCAGCAGGGTATTGGCCGCCCCGGAAACCTGGGTCGCGCCTCGGACAACCATCTGGGTTTCGATCGAATGATCGAACATGCGGCTCAGTGCGGTGACAACCTTGTCCATCTGGCTGTCCGGAAGCGCCGTGCCTTCGGCCTGGGGGCTACGGAGCACCGGGCTGAAAGTCTGCGTCTGATCGACACCGCCATTGGCCCGTTCAGCGAAGCGATGGGAACGATCCAGAAAGCCATCCAGCCGCTCCATCAATCCCTGGCTCAGTTGAGCCGGGCTTGCTCCCTGAGGAAGGCCCTGCGCATGCATCGCCATGTGCTCGAAGAGATTCTGGGCAGCCTGCGCGGCAGGTTCCGGCATGGGCTGCGGGGCTACAGGAGGAATACTGACAGTCATGAATATCTCCAGACACACGTCGATAATGCACAGGGCCGCCAGACTTACTCGTCCGACATCGCCTCGTTCAGGATTTCGTTCGCACGGGGCATGATGATCATCTGCCCGGCGACGGTCACCGCACCGTCCACTAACTGCTGGGTGAACTCTTCATCGGTCATGCCGGTATCAGACGACTCGAGCGCAGCGTCGAATGTCTGCTCGCTGTTAGTGACGCTGCCGGTACTGCTGTTATCTATGGGTGCTGTTGCCATGTCCTTCTCCTTGTCTGTGAGGGCCAAAAGGCCAGATGTTCAACCCTGTCCGCTAAAGACTTCGGTTTCCGCGCCGCCCCGAAAGATACGAATGCCCTGGCTTTTTCCCCTCGAAATAACGGGCCTTTCCAGGCCTTCGAGACTGCGCTGCACATAGCCAATGTAGGCAGGCGGCCCGGATACGCTCAGAACCGAGCGGCCGGGGTTGAGCTGTATCGATACGTTCTCGCCTACCAGGCCCAGCTGGTCGAGCACGCCTCTCAAAGCCTTCTGATCGAACCGGCGGGTATCGATGATCTGACTGATCAGCTCGCGGTTGGCGTTCACATGCAGGGCGCTGCCGTCGTAGTACCAGACCAGCCCTTGGGTGGCGCTGATACGCGAGAGAAACTCACCCGCGTGCTCCGCCCGCACATGACCCTGTACCCGGCCCTTGACCTGATCGGACAAGACCACGGGCAATGACAGATTGCGGCCGAACTCCATCAGTACGCCGCGTACATCCTGATCAATCACAACGTAGTGATAGGGCTGGTCCAGCCAGGCAGGTTTCGCTGTCTGTGCCCAGCCATCAAGCGCAACCCCTGCAAGCGCAAGCAGGCAACACAGTGAACGTAAACAGCGAGCGGTAAAAACAGGCAACGGCATGGCTTGCTCGTTCTTCTTCATCTCTTCCATACCCGGCTCGATGCCACATACGACTCGAACCGATGGCAGACAGTGATCCATCCCTGTACGAAGCAAACCAAACGACGACTCCGGCTTATCCTTTATCCGGAACGTTCGGACACTTTCTCGATGCCCCGAGTATGGTGAGGCTTTGTGACAAGCCCGTTGCAAGTCACCCAATGAGTGTTGTCTGTATCACAGAACCAGGGCGGTACAGGATAAGCCTCAAACACAGCCGGGCGCTGTCATCGCGCTGTCATGTTTGTCCGGCCAAATGCGCAGGATGTGGCTCTTTGCAGTCAAAACATGGAGTGTGATTTTGCCTACCTCCCGCCCTATCCGGCTTGCCCTGGCTGTTTTGTGCTCCTGGCTGGCCGGTTGCAGCTCCGCACCTTCCAATCCCCACTCTGATCTTCAGCTGGACAAACTGGCATCCGACATCGAACGCCGGGGCGACCCTGCCACCGCGTCGGCCCTGTATGCACGCGCGGCTCAACAGCAGCAGGACGCTCCCGCGTTCATTCGTCTGGGTAATGCCCGGCTTGGCAGCGGAGATGCCAACGGTGCCGCCCAGGCCTTTCGCGAGGCTTTGATAAAGGAACCCCATAATCCCGACGCGCTGTTGGGATTTGGTAGTGCCCAGCTACGACTCGGCAATGCCAGCAGTGCGGCCAATGCACTGAAGGAAGTTGCCCCGCTCAAGAGAACGGCCAGCACCTATAGCAAGCTGGGCACGGCCTACAGTCTGTTGGGCCAGTCAGCCGCAGCGGAAACAGCCTTTTCCCAGGCGCTTGAATTGGCGCCCGGCAATCTGGACATCCAAAGCAATCAGGCCGTGGCCATGGCGTTGGGAGGCTCACCGGATCGTGCCGTCACACGGCTGCGTGAAGTCACCCGCTCCCCTCTGGCCATGCCAGGCCATTACCGCAACCTGCTTCTGGCACTGGTACTGGCCGGTCACGAGCAGGAGGCTACGGGCTTGGTCATTCCCCAAACGACACCGGCTCAAAAAGCCCGACTGCTCGAACAGGCCCGGCAGATCAAGTCCTTGCGCGACCCGATGCAACGCGCCCAGGCGGTAGGGCTTATCGCCACTTAACCCAATTAAAAATGTTCGCCAGAACCGATCTGACGAACATCATCACATTCCGGCAGCGTTACGGTTTGCCGCTTCCTGTTCGAGCCGTTGCCGCCTGATGTCATCGGCGGTGTGGCCGGTGATATAAGCTTCTGCCGCACGCGCTACCGGAGCGGCCATGGCAGGTCCCATTGGACGACCACGCTGTAGGTCAGTAGGTCGCTCGATCATTCTAGCCAGATTAAGCGCATTGGCGCAGCCCATGGGTAAACGATCGGGCGCTGCCGCCGTTTCGGGACTCAAGCACACACGGGGCACCCATACCGCCTGACCGTTGCGATCAGCCAGACGGACATAATCCGATGCATAGGACACCGGCTCCAGTGAGCACCCCGCCAGCAGCATGACAGCCGCGCCGAGCACAGCAAGAGAGTGTCTTGAATCAATCCACATAAAACCCAAACTCCGAGTAAGGCTTGGTGGGCACGGTAGACGTTCGCGCCAAGTGCTGTGCAGGATTGGACGCGCTCGGATCAAGTGGCGTAGCCAGCGTGTGGTCTGACTCAGGCTCGACAAGGTACGGCGTGATCAGAATGACCAGTTCGGTTTCGTTGCGCTGAAAGCGTTTGGATTGGAACAATGCGCCCAGGATCGGAACGTCACCCAGCATGGGAAGCTTGTCCATGTCCTGCGCGCTGTTGCGCTGGAAAAGACCGGCAATGGCAAATGTCTGACCACTGCCTACCTCAACACGCGTATCAGCCCGCCGGACCTGGAACGTTGGCACACTGGTGCCCGCTATCTGCACGGCACTGGTCGTTGAAAGACTGCTGACCTCGGGGCGAACCTGCATAGCAATACGCCCACTGGGAAGCAGCGTAGGCGTAAAGAGCAGCGATACACCAAATGGCTTGTATTCAATACCTACCAAGTCACGACTTACAGGAACCGGTACCGGCACTTCGCCCCCTGCTAGGAAACTGGCCGTTTGCCCCGTTACCGCCGTGATGTTTGGCTCTGCCAGAATTTCGAGAATGCCGTTACTTTGCAGCGCATCGAGTAGCACATCGATATTGGCGCTGCCGGAGCTGTAACCTGCCGAGATCAGATTCGTGGCCCCGGCTACTGCCGACTGTGCCAGCGGACCGCCTGTCACCAGCCCGAACGAAAACGAACCACGGGTAATGAGCGCATTCCAGTTCACCCCATACCGCAGCAACTGCTCGCGTGATACCTCGGCGAAACGTACCCGGATATTGACCTGGGGCGACTCAGGATACGTCGTGGTGTTCAGGGGTGGCGGGCCACCGGCTGGTGTCTGGCTATCGAGTAACGCATTTACATCCAGCGCCGACGCAACGTCCTGGGTGGTTCCCTTGGCTATCAGCCGCTTGCCGGATTGCGCCACCGAAACGCTGCTGCCTGGCTGCAATGCCTGTACGGTCTCCTTGATCGGCCCGACATTGGGCTGCACCTTGAGCTGCCAGGTGCCTTGAATGTCCTCGCTTGCACTCAGGGCAATCAGATTAGTTTCGCCACTGGTCTTGCCATAGACATACACCACTCCCGGCGAGACAACGCGCAGATCGGCAATGGCAGGATCAGCGACAAATACCGACTCTACCGGCGCCTTGAATTTCACAATCTGGCCCTCCCCTGTGGCGAGGTAAAGCACACGCCCCTCAGGACTCGCCCCCTCAACAGGTTGCGCAACGGCCCACCCGGGAGCCAGCCAGCCGCCGGACAGTAAAAGACAACCGAAACCAATAATCAGCCATTGCTTTAACGTCGGTCTCGGCACATATCCTGCCTGCCGGTAATCCTCAAACACCCTCACCATCCTTTCTGTTCCCTTACAGCGGTTGTGGAGCCGTCAACGATTCCGTTACGGAGTGTGGCAAGGCCGCATTGGCCTCCGGTAGCGTGAGCGTCGTCAGAGACTGCACGGTGAATTCCCGGGTCAGGTCCTGGTAGCACAGCACGGGAACATCCAGATCATGCCGGGTCAGCAACTGCCGGAGCGGGCGACGGATATCCGCCGTCACCATGACCACCGGATTCAGATCATGGCTGGCAGCGTCATATGCGTGCTGAAGCTGGATCGTAATGGTGCGGGTCAATTCGGGTGGCAGTACCGTAGGGCGGCCTTTATCACTGCGGCGCAGTGGCGCCCGTACTGCCTCCTCCAAATCCCGGGAAAAGACATAGGCCGAAATGACGCGATGACTGTCGGCGTACGCATAGCAAATCTGCCGGGCTAGCGCAGCACGGACGTGCTCGGTCAGAATGGGCGTATCCAGATCACGCGGTGCCCACTCCACAATCGCCTCAAGAATGGCGCGGCGGTTGCGGATGGAAATATGCTCACTGACCAGCCGCCTCAGCACATCCGCGATTCGCTGCAAGGGCAGCACACGGAGGGCCTCCTTAACGAGCTCGGGATATTGCTCTTCCATCTCGGTCAGGATCTGACGGGCCTCCTGGATACCCAGGAATTCAGCCGCATAGCGGCGTAAGGTCTGATCCATGCAGGCGTCAAACGTCTGCGCCAGATCCAGATGCCCTACCCCAGCCTCTACCAACGTGGCAGCCTGTTGTGCATCCACCCACAGGGCAGGCTTACGGCGTAACAACGGGGCCGAGGCTGTATGCTCGATTGCCAGCAGTTCGAGATGAACTTCATCGTCCTGCAGCAGCACCGCATCAGGGCGGATAGCTCCCTCCATGACGGGCACGCCCTCCAGATCAATCCTGAACCGCTCCGCCACGGCGTTGCGGTCAATGCGCAAGCCAATACAGGGAAGCTCGACACCCAAGTCCTCACTGATCTCGTAACGAGTACTGTCCAATCGCTGCCTGAGCGTATTGAGCGAGAGCTGTGCCACATGGGCTTCACTAATCCATAGCGTAATGCGGAAATGACCCGTGTCCTCCACGTCTTGTATTGGCTCAGCCGTAACCTCACGTGGTTCCGGCTCCTCCTGAGCAGCCGGAACTTGTTCCGCGATCTGTTTACGCCGATGCATGTAGAAGGCCGTTCCGCCCAGGACCAGCGAAATGGCGATGAATACAGGCGCCGGGAATCCCGGAATAAACGCAACGCCCAGCAGAATGGCAGACGTCAGTGCCAGAGCCCGCTGGTTGGCGCCTAGTTGACTAATAATTTCCGTGCCGAGATCCGTCTCTGCATCGGTTGTGACGCGCGTGACTACCGTGCCTGCGGCAACCGCAATCAACAGGGCAGGAATCTGGGCGATCAACCCATCGCCTACGGTTAACAGCGAATAGGTATGCACCGCCTCGCCAAAGGGCATGCCCCGCTTGATCATACCGATCAGCAAGCCACCCAGCAGGTTCACGCACAGGATGACCAATCCGGCGATCGCATCTCCTTTCACGAATTTCATGGCACCGTCCATGGCCCCATAGAGCTGGCTTTCCCGCTCCAGGCGTGAGCGACGCCGACGGGCTTCGGCCTGATCGATATCACCATTACGCAGATCGTTGTCGATACTCATCTGCTTGCCTGGCATCGCATCCAGAGTAAAGCGAGCCGCCACCTCGGCCACCCGCTCGGCGCCCTTGGTGATAACGATGAACTGCGCCACGGTAATGATCAGAAAAACTACCAGGCCAATGACCACCTCACCGGCAATCACGAAATTGCCAAATGCCTCGACAATATCCCCCGCTTCTCCGTTGAGCAGGATCAACCGGGTAGTGGTAATGGAAAGCGACAGGCGAAACAGCGTACTGAGCAGAATTACCGGCGGGAGTGCAGAGAAATCCACTGAATGCGACACGTAGAACGCAACGACCAGAACCAGCAGACTGAACGCGATATTGATGCCGATAAGCACATCGACCATTACTGTGGGTAGCGGGATGATCATCATCACGATGGCCAGCATCATGAACAGTGCAATGACGATATCGGTACGCTGTGAAGCCATTACAGCCAGGCGGTTCAATCTGGCGAGCACGTTACGGCCCTCCGACTATCCAGATATTCACGAAAACAGCGTCGTGCCTCGTCTTTGGCACCCAACGCCCATAATGCGCGGCTACGCAGAAACTTGAGCGGCATGCTTGGCCCTTCAAGCTGCTCCAGCCTTCCGATAGCAGCCAGTGCCCGCTCCCCATCACCAGTGGCAATAAAGCCATTGGTGAGCGTACGCAGCAAAGCGGTATCTGCCGGGTCGATCTGAATAGCCAGAAGCAGATAGATCAGCGCTCGTCGCTGTTGTCCGCTGCGTAGATACAGAGCGCCAAGCGAGTGCAGCAGCTGTACTGCCTCGCGATCCTGTACGTTCATAAATCGTCGATCTCGCTCAACCGCATCCCAAGCTCCCGACGTTGCTGGATTTCCTGCTCAAGCAGGCTGGCAGCAAGTGCTTTGATCTCCGGCTCGGCGTCCAGCCGAGGCAACACCGTATCAATGATGTGTTCCAGCACCTGAAGCGAATGGCCAGGGCTGAAGATGCCAGGGTCGTTAACGGGAGGGCCGATCAGCTCCGCCAGCTCGTTACGCAGGGATTTGAATGGAGTCCGGTTGCGCAGGCGCAGCAGCGAATCGAACACCTCACTCTGCCTGGCCCTGGCAACCGAGCTGGCCCGACGTAAGGATTCGCTGGACGCCTCTTCAGGCCGCTGCAGATCCAGCGGTCGGCTGGTATCGATTCTCATCGAAAAGGCCTCCCACCCAGGGGTTGTGTAAGCAATGGCAGCGTCATAGCGTCAGGGCAAACTCGTGGCCGTTGCGACTCAGGACAATCCGCTGCGGCTCTATCCCCTTGAGCACCCAGCCGTCGTCCAGCGATGCGCCGGGGTAAAGACGTGTACCAGACTCACTAACCACATAAGGATCCTGTCCCAGCCATACCGCCTGGAACCTGACACGGGGAGAAACCGGCGCCTTGCGTAGCGTGACCGAGCTGACCAGTACATGGCTGCTGCCATATTCACCATCGAACCACTTCTGGATATCGACCCAGGCTGGCTGCTGAGCAGTATCAATTTCACCAGAGAGCATCAGATGACGGCCTTGCGATTCGACATGCACCGAAGAAAGTCCAGCGGCCTCAAGTCGGGACAGCAATTGCCGGGCAACCTGATTGTCCCGCACTACGGGCTCCTGACCAGCGCCGCTGTCGAGTGCCGGGCTAACTGGCGCGTTGGCAATAGGCAATAAGCGATCTTCGGCTTCGCTGGTGCCAATCAGCGTATACAGGCCTAGCAATACCGCCGCGCCAAAAAGTGCCATCATACCGGCGTGGGTAACAGGCCATCGTTTGGGAGGCGCAACCAACTTTGTCAGCGGAGCAGATAAGCGGATTCGAGCCTCCCCAACGGATAACTCGACCGGTAATGGCAGGCGCAGCCCCTTGCCCAAAGGGATTCGTTTTTCAGCCGTGAGTACATCACCTCCAACTGCCTCAACGGCAACTGTATTTTTCTCCAGACGCAACACGGCATGGCGAGGCGCAACGCCTGCATCCCTGAGCACCAGATCCACCTCGTCGGAGGCGCCCAGGCAATAGGCAGGTTCATCCAGCGATACCGATACGCCGGTATGCAGTCCCGCAATGACCTCAAGAGTAGGCACTGCAGGTTTTGAGCCGGGAAGAGAAGACATTGCGGACATCATTGTTTTGCCTGACCCGGCACGCATGGCAAGGCCAGCCTGCATGCAGGTCCAATCTGGAAAGCTGTCTGAACAAACAGACGGCGCCATAAGGCGCCGCCCGTCCACACCTTAGTTCTGAGGACGCTGTTTGGTCGCGTCAAGCTCAGTTTTCTTCTCGGTGGTGATCTCAGTGATCTTCGCGGATTTTTCGATGGCGGCATCGAAAGCGGCAGTCATTTTGTCGATAGCAGCGTCGGAAGAACTGGTGCTGGTCGGAGTAACATTACTCATATCAATATCTCCTTATTGAAAGAAATTAGACATGCGCCAACTGCTACTACACGGCTGCAGAGAAGAGCATATTTCCAGCAACGTCCTGATTCTTTCGAACCCCAATCGCTGCCAGACGAGTGAATGTTGCCCCGCAAGGCATGAACATTTAATTACACGAATATTAAGAGTTATAAATAGCTGCAAACCGACCCTTCATATAATGAGCTTTAATGTCTTAACACCATGATTTCCAAGCAATTAAGGATTCTTTGTCACTTTATCGGTCAAGATTGCAACGCACTAATTATGCGAACAGATTCACTAAACAGCATATTCAAACAGTTAATTGAGTAAATATTTGTAAATAAACGCTAACTAGCAGATGCTTATATATGAACTGAGCGAGTATTGCTTTGTATAAAGTATTACTCGCTTAGCAAACAGCATAGGAATAAGATTTGGCAATGCCCCGCATATGAATTGAAAATAGAGCCTTTCAGTCATCGAAACGGAACATATTCCATTCAACCAATGCGTTAGTCTGTTAACCCTTATTTAATCCACCGTATGCGTACATATTGGGAGTGACCGTTTACCACTCAACGCTTTTGATAAGTAGACGAGACTAACGCTCGCGCCACGGCGGTCGAGTCCCCACGGGCCGTCCTGGGGCTGCGCTTACGGTCGGGCGCGGTTTTAAGGTACAGCCCCAGGCGCGGAATGATTTCCTGGCGGGGTACCTTGTCCGAGCGCTCAGCCTGAGCGTTTTCTGCATCAAACTCTTCGAGCGCATCGACCCGCGGCCACGGCTGCTTCTCATCCAGTGAAACAAAAATCGGCAGATTGGCGTGAGGCATGGCGTCATAACGAGGGCTTTTGGAGAAATACAGCATCACGCGCGGATGGGGCGCAATAGGACGGTAGCGATGCAGTTCGGCCTTCGCATCCAGAAACCCCAACGCCTTGAGCTCAAGCCTCAGATTGCGTTCCTTGTCCATATCAGCCTTGGCCACGGCATCAGCCAGCTGCGTTTCGATCTTTTCGATCACATCCTTGACAGGGATGCTTTCGGGGGCCGCCGTTTTGCCCGCCCAGGTGAACAGGATACGCCGTGGCACCCCTTCAAACACCTGGATATGGCGTTCGATCTGCTTGATGACGATCGGCAGCTTGAGAATGCTCCGAAGATGCTTTCCCTTGGATAGAGATTTCAGGTTCATGGAGGCCGTTTCCTGAGCCAGAACCTCAAGAAAACGATCACGTGCGGCATTGGCCTCGCGGGCGTACTCCAGCACTGACTGCGAAACGCCGATCCACCCTGGAAGCCGCATGACGGTACTAGGGTGCTGCCCCTCCTCCTGCTCGAATTGCAGGATGGCCTTTTTCGCAGCCTCGATGGCAGGCTCACCCACTAGCTCCATCGGAGTGATTTTAGTCTGGCCTTTGGGCTCCTTGTTGATGGGAAGCAACCAGACTTGTGCATGAACCACCGCCGAAGGCCACGTTGCGTTGAAGGCTCGCTGAGCCTCTACCATTTCCTGCCACGCTTCGCGCACGTCAGTGATCATGGGCACCTCTTTCCTCAATAAGTAATACCAACAGTCATTATAGCCGTCTTATCCCAATCTGACCGATTAAACATATTCACAATCAGATAAAGCCCTTGTCGATGCGCCTATTAACCTGCATTAAGCTGCAACAGGCTGGGAATCCGGCTCGCTTACTTATTATCAGGCTGGTATTACAAGACAGTATTCCGTTTACCTCTCTAGTTAGCTTCAACGTATCGTTTGATCGGCTCCGTCATCGTTTTGCAAGGGATAAAAGGTACTCACGTTCGTCGCTTCCAAGGCACTTTTTCTTTTCCAAACTATCGGTCATTAAGCAAGGCATACATTTGCTGACCTTGCCCTTTTCACATTCGAATCGGTACGAGCTTATGCTCAGGCCGATGGTGATACGCCGTGACATGAGGAGTCTTGAGATGTGCAGCCCCATTTATTTCAGCCGCTATTCACTGCGGAACCTGCTCATCATCATTGATTGCTTCCCGGCAAGAACTTCCCCTCTGGGCCCTTGATGGAACGGGCCCTTTCGCGGCAGCGAGCTGTTCAAAGCTCGTTTTGGCCCGCTCTGCGGGCCTTCTTTTTTCTACATGTTCAGACGACATTTACAATGCTCACGCCCAGGAGCCCGCGCATGCCGCATGATTGGCTCATGATGCTTTCAGGCACGCTGCGACCTGGGCAAGGCTCGATATACATGGGAGCTGTCCCTTATGTTCAAACTCGCTTACGCCCCTTACAAAACCTGGACGACTATTCCTTCGCTCGGCATTCGCATGCACGCCCGCACCTGGCTAGCCCATGAAGACGATCCACATCAGGTTCCAATCATCCTGATTCATGGCTTGGCGCTTTCAAGCCGCTATATGGTCCCGCTGGGGAGACGTCTCGCATCGATGGGTCATGACGTCATGGCACCCGATTTGCCCGGTTTCGGGCGTTCGCCTGCGCCGCGGATGTCCAAGTGGCCGGCAGGCCCGGATGTTAGAGAGCAGTCGAATCATCTGCTGGCCTGGATGGACGTCAACGGAATCCACAAGGCGGTGCTGTGTGGCAACTCCGTAGGCGTACAAATCGCCGTTGAAATTGCGGCACGCTTTCCGGATAGAGTGGAGCGCCTGATCCTGATCGCACCTACGCCAGACCCGGCCTATCGGACACCGGCGCGGCAGTATGCCCGCCTCGTCTTGAACATGCCGTTCGAGGCACCCTCGATCAACCCGCTAATGCACATAGAGTATCTTTCCAATGGCCTGCCACGCATGGTTCAGCAGCTTCGCAGAACGGTGGACGACCCCATAGAAAACCGTCTGTCCCACGTGCATGTTCCTGCCCTTGTAATCCGTGGCCAATACGACAAGACCCTTACCCAGCAGTGGGCAGAGGAATTCACCAGTCTACTTCCCAACGGCAAACTGGTGGTTGTAGAAGGCGCGGCGCACAACGCGCATTACACCGCCGCGCCGCTCATGTCGCAGCTGGTCCATCGGTTCATCACCGGTCGTTTCGATACCCGGGCAACCGACATGAGTAATGAAATTGTCGTCTCTGGCATGGATCAGGGTCGTGATCGGCTGGCGCCAGCCAAATTATTATCACCTCGCATGCACGGCCTTCTGGACTATGCCTCTGCAGGCCTCTGTCTGGCGTTGGCAGGTGTCAACGAGTGGGGACCGCGCACCCGCCAACTGTTTGCCGTTGCAGGACTTTCAACCGCAACCTACAGCCTTCTGACCAACTACGAGTATGGTCTGGTGCGCAAGCTGCCCATGACGGTTCATCTCAATATCGATACCTGCAGCGGATTGAAGCTCCTTCTGGCCGCCGCTACCTTGCTTCGCGGCGAGCCCGTAACCGGACGCTGGGCCGTTGCGGCTCAAGGTACGTTCAATCTGCTGGCTGTGGCGGCAACACGAGTTCCAATGGGCCCGGCTCGCCTGGTACCGGTGCAAAACCTGAGCCTCTGCGCTCCTACGGACTACCACCCGGCTACCGCCGATGAGAACACCTACTCCCAATGACGTAAAACGCAGCTCACAACTTACAGGGAGACATGGCGCCTGCGCCTAGCCACAACAGGCATAGGAGGCGCAACCAGGCGAGCTGAACCGTGGAGTTGCCCAACGATAGGCGTTGGGCAACTCGTTACCTTCGAACGTCATGAACTCCATACGGGCCGCAAGGGAGCCATTTACCAGGCGCATCCACAGCTCGGCTGGAAGCGTGTTGAAGTAGCTGTCCATATCCGACTGCGACTGCCATTGGCCATACACCAACCAGCAGTTTTCCTCTTCCGGCGATGGCATGACGGTAAAGGTGAGACACTTCTGCCCTGGATAAGGCAATCCCCTGAGACATGCCCTGAGGGCTGCGGAGCGTCCGGTGCGGGCATGGATCAAGAGCAACGATGTACAAGGCGATGCGGACATGAGTCCTCCTCCGAGATGAAGTGCCACGGGTTGAAACCGGAAGCCCTTAATAAGGGCTCGCGGTCGGCCTGACGATAATCTCGCTTACGTCCACTTCAGCAGGCTGTTCAATTGCAAACGCAATGGCACGCGCGATGGACTCCGGTGAAATAGCCCCTCGGCGAAACGCGTCCATGGCTGCCTGAGCGGTTGGATCGGTGATGGTGTCAGCCAGCTCAGACTCCGTTACCCCGGGCGAGATCACAGTGACGCGGATATCGGCCCCTACCTCCTGACGCAACCCTTCGGAAATGGCCCTGACGGCAAACTTGGTTGCACAGTAAACCGCGGCAGTAGGGCTGACAGCATGCCCGCCAATCGAAGACAGATTGATGAACTGTCCGCTACGCTGCTGTTGCATGACCGGCAAGCCCGCCGCTATCCCGTGGAGCACGCCCCGAATGTTTACATCGATCATGCGATTCCACTCGTCAACCTTGAGCGCTTCAAGCTTGGAAAGCGGCATCACACCCGCATTGTTGACCAGTACATCCAGACGTCCGCCCTGCTGCTGAGCGAACTGCACAAACGACTCCATATCTTCCAATGCGGTAACGTCGAGCCGGCGGTAGTCAGCCTTGCCGCCCTGAGCCCTGATTTCAGCTGCCAGCGTTTCAAGCCGCTCTGTACGACGCGCCCCTAGAATGACGAAGCCGCCCTGTGCTGCCAGATACCGTGCGGTTGCTTCGCCAATGCCACTGCTTGCGCCGGTAATTGCGATGACCTTGCCTTCTAGACCTTTCATACGAATCTCCTTGCCTGTCAGTGAGAGCGGCCAGTGTTGCCGCGTTAGTGACAAGGCTAGAGCCGAAGGGCATTCAGACGTTAGACGGATCCTGCTCGCTTCTTGCCTGATCCTGCACGGAGAAGAATGCAGTGGGCCAGGGAGCGCCTATCCAACACGATTATTCGGGCTCTGCAGGCAAGGTTGGACTACGCTGGCTTTCACAATCCTGCGGACCGCGGGCATACCATGACAGGATCAGGCAAGAAGTCAGCAGAATTGATATAACCCTGCATTGCCACTTTTGGTTATCGTGACGCCTGACTTGATCGGTACGCCTGTGCACGCCGATACAATGGGAACCGCTAGCTTCAGGGGATCAGCATGGACTGTGTAACGCATGAATCCACTCATAGTCGAGACACGCTTCAGCAGCAGGAACTGGCAGCGCTGATCGATCAGCTTACGTTGACCGATGGCGCTCATACCACCCGGATCGACGATCTCTGCTTGATGCGTGCAAGCCAGCCCTCAGACCCTGTGCATGGGATCAGCAACCCCAGCTTCTGTGTCATCGCACAGGGTCGCAAGCAGGTTACGCTTGGCGATGAATGCTTTACCTATGACCCGCTGTATTACCTGGTGGGCTCTGTCTCGCTTCCTGTGACCGGCCAGATTATCGAGGCTACCCCCGAGCGCCCCTATCTCTGTATTCGGATCAACCTGGACCCGGCAGAAATTACCCGCCTGATAGCCGACGCCGGCCCGACAGGTGTTCCCGTCGTACCAGCTCACCGGGGCCTGTACGTCGAGCGCGTGGACAATGCCATGCTCGATGCCGTAACTCGACTGGTTCGTCTCTTGCAGACCCCGCGTGACGCGGCGATGTTGGCCCCTCTGGTGCTACGGGAAATCTACTATCGGCTACTGCGAAGCCCGCAGGGATATCGGCTGTACGAAATGGCAATGACGAACAGCCAAACCCACCGCGTGAATCGCGCCATCAACTGGTTGAATCAGAACTACATCGAGCCGTTGAAAATCGATGAGCTGGCCCGGCGCGTCAATCTGAGCCCTTCAACGCTGCATCATCGCTTCAAGGCGGTGACTGCAATGAGTCCACTGCAATATCAGAAGCAGCTACGCCTTCAGGAAGCCAAGCGCCTGATGCTCCATGAGGGCATCGATTGCTCGTCGGCAGCGCACCGGGTGGGTTATGAAAGCCCCTCCCAATTTAGCCGCGAATACAGCCGGTTGTTTGGCGCGCCGCCCATGAAGGATATGGCCCGCTTAAGAGCGAGCGCGTAGTAACACCTGACGTCCTACCGCCTGCACTCAGAACCTTGCGCGTACCTAGCACGGCAGGCTACCCGGCGGGATTAGACCTTTGTCTAACCAATAGCAATGACCTATCGGTCAAACCCAGCATTTCTCTGCTCCGCTCTTATCAATCAGGTCATTACGCCACTATAGGGCGCTTGTACCCTGGGTTTGAGCTTAATCGACACCCTTAAAAGCTTGTAAGAGAATGTTTCCAGCGAAGGGTTTCCTTACAGGAGTCTTGGCGAAACTCGTAAGATACGACAACTTACCGCCTCCAAGAAAAAGGCGTCGTTGACATCGCAGGTAAGCACTGTTAAAAATTTCGCCATCTAGTCGTATGATGTCTTACGACTCAAAATAATACTAATAACCAGGAAACTGACATGGCGACCAGTTCTGTAGAGAATCAGCGTTTGAACCGTATCCTTCTCACCGGCGCCGCAGGCGGTCTCGGGAAGGTACTCCGCGAAGCCCTCCGCCCTTACGCTGAAGTGATTCGGCTTTCCGATATCGCCAACATGGCACCCGCTGAAGGCCCCCATGAAGAAGTCGTTCCGTGCGACCTTTCTGACAAAGCCGCCGTCGATGAGCTCGTCAAAGGTGTAGATGCGATTCTGCATTTTGGCGGGGTTTCGGTTGAGCGTCCTTTCGAGGAAATCCTAGAAGCCAACATCAAAGGCGTCTTCCACATTTACGAAGCGGCACGCCGCCATGGCGTCAAGCGCGTCATCTTCGCCAGCTCGAACCACGTCATCGGCTTTTACAAGCAGACCGAACGTATCGATGCCAGCTCGCCGCGCCGCCCAGACAGCTACTACGGGCTGTCCAAATCCTATGGTGAAGACGTCGCCAGCTTCTACTTTGATCGCTATGGCATCGAAACTGTCAGCATCCGTATCGGTTCCTCCTTCCCCGAGCCACAGAACCGCCGCATGCTGGCTACCTGGCTGAGCTACAACGATCTGACCAATCTGATCGCCCGCTCCCTGTTCACGCCCAATGTTGGCCACACCGTCGTGTTTGGAGCGTCCAAGAACCGTGACGTGTGGTGGGATAACCGCCTGGCCGCTCACTTGGGCTGGGAGCCACAGGACTCCTCCGAGCAGTTCCGCGAGAAAGTCGAAGCAGAGCCGGCTCCGGCTGCGGATGATCCGTCCATGGTGTATCAGGGCGGCGCTTTCGTTGCCTCGGGTCCGTTTGAATAAGTACGCCGTTGCTTGCGATGGATCAGGACGATCGGACTGAACAAGAGAGATAAGAATGATGCAAGCTGAACTGATTCTGGATGCCCGCAACGGTACGGGAGAAAGCCCGGTCTGGAACCCACGGGAACAGGCGCTCTACTGGGTCGATATCCCTGCTCGCACCCTCAACCGCTGGAGTGCTGCCGATGGCAGCACCCGCGCCTGGCTGGCTCCGGAAATGATCGCCTGCGTGGCACGCTATGACGGCAGTGACACTGCATGGTTGGCAGGCCTTGAGAGCGGTCTGTTCAAGGTAGAGATCACCGACGGAGACACCTTGCAAGCCACAGCCCTGGCCAACGTGACGCACCCGACCGGAAACATGCGTTTCAATGATGGACGCTGTGACCGCCAGGGTCGCTTCTGGGCGGGAACTATGGTCATGGATATGGCAGCTGCAACACCGGCGGGAAAGCTATACCGCTTCCCTGAGCAACACTCGACCGCAGCCGATGGCCTGACCCCGATTCTGGAAGATCTCATCGTGCCTAATGGCCTGGGCTTCAGCCCGGACGGCCGGACCATGTACCTGTCTGACTCTCACCCCAATGCACAGCTGATCTGGGCATTCGACTACGACACGGATACCGGCACGCCCCACAATCGTCGTCTGTTCGTTGACATGAACAATCATCCCGGTCGCCCTGACGGCGCGGCGGTGGATGAAGACGGTTGCTATTGGATCTGCGGTAATGATGCTGGCCAGATCCATCGCTTTACCCCGGATGGGAAGCTGGATCGTTCGCTGACCGTACCGGTAAAAAAACCGGCCATGTGCGCCTTTGGCGGACCGGGCCTGGATACGCTGTTCGTCACCTCCATCCGACCTGGCGGTGATCTATCTGATCAACCTCTGGCGGGCGGTGTGTTTGCCTTGAGGCCTGGCGTGAAAGGCCTGGAAGAGCCGACGTTCAGAGGATAGAACAACGCCTTCTACTACCGCTGTACTCCTCATAACAAAGACAAGATGTACTAAGGAGTTATCTCATGAATTTCAAACGTAACCTGTTGGCCGCTGCATGCTGTGCGCTTCTGACTCCCGCGATCGCACTGGCTGATATCACCCTGAAGTCTTCGGACGTTCACCCGGCGGGCTACCCGACGGTCGTTGCCGTCGACAACATGGGCAAGAAACTCAAGAAGGAGACCGACGGCGAACTCAGCATTCGCATGTTCCCCGGCGGTGTTCTGGGTAGCGAAAAGGAAGTGGTCGAGCAGGTTCAGCTGGGCGCGATTCAGATGGCTCGCATTTCCATCGGCTCGGTAGGCCCAGTGGTACCGGAAGTCAACGTATTCAACCTGCCCTTCGTCTTCCGCGACGAAGCACATATGCGCAAAGTGATTGATGGTGAGGTAGGCCAGGAGTTGCTGGATACCGTAACCAACTCCAACTTCAATCTCGTGGCCCTGGGTTGGATGGATGGCGGTACCCGCCATCTGTACACCAAAAAGCCGGTGCGCAATATGAATGATCTTAAGGGCATGAAGATCCGCGTTATCGGCAACCCTATCTTTGTCGATACATTGAACGCTATGGGCGGTAACGGTATCGCCATGGCTACAGGAGAGATCTACAGTGCACTTCAAACTGGCGTGATCGACGGTGCGGAAAACAATCCGCCTACCGTAGTAACCCAAAACCATTATCAAGTTGCCAAGTACTATACCCAGACCGGCCACCTGATCCTCCCGGAGATGCTGGTGATGTCCAAGGCTACTTGGAACAAGCTGACACCTGATCAACAGGCATTGGTCAAGAAAACCGCACGTGAAGCTCAGATGGAAGAGCGGGAACTGTGGGACAAATACAACGCAGAAAGCGTTACCAAGCTAAAAGCTGCTGGTGTGGAATTCATTGACATTGATCGTAAGCCTTTCGCTGATGCAACCGCGCCTGTACGAGAAAAATACAGCCAGCAATATGGCCCCAAATTCGCTGCGCTGGTTCAGCGTATCGAAGCGGTGCAATAACGCCTGAGCGTCATAACAAAAACAGACATTGCCCTGCCCGCTCCGAAATATTCGTAGCGGGCTTGAGGCCGCTATGGAGCTTTCTATGAAACATGCTCTTCTGCGCGTTAATGATGCGATTTATACCTGTTGCGTGTGGGTGGCGGGTCTGTCAATTCTCGCAATTGCACTCATCATCCCTTGGGGTATTTTTGCTCGTTACGTGTTGGGTACCGGCTCGTCCTGGCCTGAGCCGATCGCCATTCTGCTCATGTCGATATTTACCTTTATCGGTGCAGCCCCTAGCTACCGAGCCGGGGCACATATGGCGGTAGCCATGTTCACGGATCGCCTGCCACCGCTACTCAAGAAATACGATGCGGTGCTCGTCAATCTGTTAATGGCCATTGTCAGCTTGTTTATGACCATTTGGGGCATCAAGCTGTGTCAGGCTACTTGGTATCAGTTCACGAGCGACCTTTCATGGCTCCGCGTGGGCATAGCGTATGCACCAATCCCTATTGGCGGTGCCCTGACATTCTGGTTCGTCTTAGAAAAAATCGTATTTGGCGACCAAAGCCACCGTCGCGTCATTCAGTACGATACGGTTGAAGAAGCTGCTGAAGGAGCTGCCTGATATGGACGCCTTTGTTCTACTCGGCAGTTTTATACTGCTCATCGTACTGGGGATGCCTGTAGCTTATGCCTTGGGGCTGTCTGCACTTATCGGCGCCTGGTGGATCGACATCCCTTTTGATGCCTTGATGATCCAGATCGCAGGTGGCATCAACAAGTTTTCATTGCTTGCCATTCCTTTCTTCGTACTTGCAGGCGCCATCATGGCGGAGGGGGGCATGTCTCGACGACTCGTTGAATGTGCTAACGTACTGGTAGGGTTTATCCGTGGTGGGCTTTCACTGGTAAACATTCTGGCATCAACCTTCTTTGGCGCCATTTCAGGCTCCTCACTGGCAGATACTGCGTCGGTTGGCTCCGTCTTGATTCCAGAGATGGAAAAGAAGGGCTATCCGCGTGATTATGCCACTGCGGTCACCGTCAGCGGCTCCATCCAGGCATTGCTCACTCCGCCCAGCCATAACTCTGTACTGTACTCCCTGGCAGCAGGCGGTACAGTTTCCATCGGCTCGCTGTTTATTGCAGGTATTGGCCCGGGCCTTTTGCTCAGCGCCATCATGATGGGAATGTGCTTGTTCTTCGCCAAGAAGCGCAATTACCCCAAGGGCGAAGTTATTCCGCTCAAGCAAGCCATCAAGATCTGTATCGAAGCACTTTGGGGCATGATGACTATGGTCATCATTCTAGGCGGCATCCTGTCCGGCATCTTTACGGCCACCGAATCTGCTGCCGTTGCAGTGCTCTGGGCGTTCTTTGTCACGATGTTCATCTATCGCGACTACAAGTGGAGCGAGCTGCCTAAGCTGATGCACCGTACGGTTCGGACCGTCTCGATCGTGATGATCCTGATCGCCTTTGCCTCAAGCTTCGGCTATATCATGACACTGATGCAGATTCCGTCGGATATCACCGCAGCGCTTATGAACATCTCGGATAATCGTTATGTGATCCTGATGTGCGTGAACGTCATGCTGCTGATTCTCGGCACCGTTATGGACATGGCGCCACTGATCCTGATTCTGACCCCGATCCTGCTTCCGGTGATGCTTCAGATTGGTGTAGACCCGGTCCATTTCGGCATGATCATGCTGGTCAACCTGGGTATCGGTCTGATCACCCCACCGGTAGGCGGCGTGCTGTTCGTGGGCGCAGCTGTAGGCAAGGTGACTATCGAGCAAACCGTAAAGGCACTGTTGCCGTTCTATGTAGCCCTGTTTGCTGCCCTGATGGCCGTAACCTATATCCCCGCAATCTCTCTCTTCCTACCCAGCCTGATGGGTAACTGATCCATCGCATGACTGCTGGTCTCATCGGGACCAGCAGCCCCTCTCTACTGCCGACTGGCAGCTCATCGGATCACCCCTGCAATTCGCTTCGTTTCCCCGCAATTTTTCCTATAGTGAACGTGCCATTATTGATAGCCTTTCAGTACGTTAATGCCTGCATTAATGGCCTGAGCCTGTTGAACCTATAAGAACGATAAAGCCCCACCCGGAGGATGCCTTGATGCAACATGCCGAACGGCTGCCTGCCGCTCTCATCGATGAGGGGCAGTATCGTCTGCTCGTGGAAGCCGTTTCTGACTACGCGATTTTCATGCTGGATCCGGACGGTTTCGTAGCAAGCTGGAATCCCGGCGCTCGCCGCTTCAAAGGGTACGAGACAGCAGAAATCCTCGGTCATCACTTTTCGTGCTTCTATACCGCTGAGGACTTGCTGACCGGCCTACCCGGCCGGGCACTTGAGCAGGCCCGCTGTGAAGGCCGGTTCGAGCAGGAAGGCTGGCGTGTACGCAAGGATGGCACACGCTTCTGGGCGCATGTTGTAATCGACCCTATCCGTAACGCACAAGGCACGCTGTTGGGCTTTGCCAAGGTGACGCGCGACCTTACCGAGCGAAAGGCGGCGGAAGACGCCTTGAGAAAAAGTGAAGAGCAGTTCCGCCTGCTGGTTCAAGGCGTCTCCGATTATGCCCTTTACATGCTGGACCCGACCGGTCAGGTGACTAGCTGGAATGCCGGTGCCGAGAAGATCAAGGGTTACACCCCACAGGAAATCATCGGTCAGCATTTCTCACGCTTCTACACCCCTGAAGATCGGGAAGCAGGCCTGCCCCAACAGGGGCTGGAAACGGCTCAACGTGAGGGTCGTTTTGAAAAGGAAGGCTGGCGAATCCGCAAGGACGGTACACGCTTTTGGGCCAATGTTGTCATCGATGCAATAAGGGACGACAACGGCACCCTCCTCGGCTACGCCAAGGTCACCCGTGACATCACCGAGAAACGGGAAACCCAACTGGCTCTGGAGCAAGCCCGGGAGGCCCTGTTCCAGTCACAGAAGATGGAAGCCCTGGGCCAGCTGACCGGTGGGATTGCCCACGACTTCAACAACCTGCTCATGGTGTTCATTGGCTGCCTTGAGCTGGTTCGCAAGCGTCTGCCGGATGATCCCAAGGTTACACCGCTGCTCGACAATGCCATCCAGGGGGCACAGCGAGGCGTTTCTCTGACCCAGCGCATGCTGGCCTTCGCACGCCGTCAGGAACTGAATCCGGAGACCATTGAGCTGCCTACTCTGGTCCGCGGTATGGCCGAACTGCTTCAGCGCTCCCTGGGCCCGTCGATCAAGATCGAAACCCGCTTTCCGCTGATTCTCAGACCCGCCCACGCCGACACCAATCAATTGGAGCTAGCCCTGCTCAACCTAGCCATGAATGCACGAGACGCCATGCCAGAGGGCGGCTCCATCATCATCTCGGCCCGTGATGAACTGATCTCCCAAGGCCATCCCAGCCACTTGAAACCGGGGGCCTACGTCTGCCTATCGGTACAGGACACCGGCCAGGGAATGGATGAAGACACATTGTCCCGCGCCATGGAGCCTTTCTTTACCACCAAGGGCATCGGCAAGGGAACGGGGCTTGGACTGTCCATGGTGCACGGCCTTACCGAACAATCCGGTGGCAGGCTCATCCTCAAAAGCCGGCTGGGCGAAGGCACTACAGCCGAAATCTGGTTACCCGCCGCGCACGTATCTGATGCCGGCATGCAGACCACTGACGATCCTCTACCCGCGCCGTCAACAGACAAACCCGCAAATACCTTTCATATTCTGGTGGTAGACGATGACCCACTTGTTCTGACCAGTACCGCCGCCATGCTGGAGGATCTCGGAAATACCGTTTACAAGGCCTCTAGTGGTGCCCAGGCGCTCGATATATTGAGGAAGGCATACCCTCTTGTGGACTTGGTCATTACCGACCAAGCCATGCCTTACATGAGCGGCACTCAATTGGCAGAGGCCATACGGGCTAATTGGGCGGACCTTCCCATAGTGCTCGCATCAGGGTATGCCGAGTTGCCAGCAACGCTTTCGGTTGATCTGCACAAGCTAGCTAAGCCCTTCCGCCTGGAAGAGCTGGCCAAGGCCATTGATCAGGCCATGCGTCCGGACGCCATAGCCTCGGCTTGATGCTCTCACGCCGGGTGGCCATCGCACACCCGGCCTTCCATCGGCTCGATACCTTTCAATAGAAACTCCACACCAGCGAAACAGCTCCTATAAAACGTATCCGAATCAATAACCTGATCTGGATTACCACCCTCTTCTCAGCTTATACCTCATTCGCCTTAACCTGACATGGCAAGTATCGCCTCACATTCAGCAGGAAGCCGCACAGTCGAATAGAGCATTAAATCTGTCTTGCGGAGTTATCTATGGATGCTCAGTGTGAAGTTTGTTATTCAATTTTCCCTCCCATCGAGAACCCCAACCGAAGCGGGATGCTTCAGGTTGACGACACCCATCAACTCTATTGGGAGGAGTCCGGCAATCCTGAGGGGTTACCCGTCGTCTATCTGCACGGCGGACCTGGCGAAGGGGCCCCGCCCTCCAAGCGCCAATTCTGGGACCCAGACTATTACCGCATCATCCTCTTCGATCAGCGTGGCGCGTTACGCTCCACTCCCCTGGCCGAGGTTAAAAACAACACGACCCAGCATCTGATCGATGACATCGAGACCCTGAGGGAGATGCTCGGCATTGACAAATGGCTTGTCAGTGGCGGCTCATGGGGAACCACCCTGGCACTTGCTTATGGCGAAGCCCATCCTGAACGTTGCCTGGGTTTTGTCCTGCGTGGCATCTTTCTGGGCACAACCGACGAGATCAACTGGTTCGTTTACGGTATGCGCCTGTTTTTCCCAAAGGCCCATGAAGACTTCGTCAAATGGCTACCGGAGGAGGAACAAGGCGACCTGTTGGAAGCCTATTGCAAGCGAGTGATCTCGGAAGACAAAAATGTCCGGAAGGAGGCCGCCCGTTACTGGGTAAAATATTCCGGCAGCTGTGCGCTGCTGCGCCATGATCCTGAAGGCGTTGAAGAGCAAGCCGCTGACGATACGACCATGATGGGCATGGGTATCCTGGATCCGTATTACTTCAAGCACAGCATGTTTCTGGAAGACGACCAGTTGCTTCGCAACATTGACCGTATCAACCACCTGCCGTGCGCCATTGTGCAAGGTGGGCACGATATGATCGCAACGCCTCATGCTGCCTATCGGCTGCACAAATCCTGGCCTGGCTCCGTGTTGAATATGGTGCCTGATGCAGGCCACTCACCAATGGAACCCGGAACGCTGAGTGGGCTGATCCAGGCGTTCGAAGTCTTCAAGAAGACCGGCGACTTCCACCAGCCTTGATAGCTCTGTCACGACACAGATACCGCTGGAGCGCTTGCAATAGACCACGCCACACAAGACCTGTGGCGTGGTCTAGGCTGCTGGCAGGGTTTGCCACACCGGCAACCACACGGCAAGCCTTTCTAGAGAGCAGTTAGAACATTAATCCATACCCCATCGGATACAGAGGTTTGCGGTTGCCTTCCTGGCTGGTTGAGTGACGGTTGATTACCTGTTCCATGGAAAGCGGCAGATCAAACGGTAGCTTGCCTTTGAAGCGGGTCGGATTGACTACCGCGTCCAGAAGGATCTCGTCGGATACACCAAAGTTGCCGATCAGGGCGCCTACCTTCCCCTCAAGCTTGGTCAGCACGGCCGGACGATCCAGATACACACTTACAACGGTCGGCACACCCTTTGCGCTGGCAGCCTTGATCTGGATAAGGTCTGGATTGTCCTCCGGGTAGTCCAACGAACCCTCATGCTGCATGCTTCCGAACAGATAATTCGGATGTAAGAGCTCGTAGGGCGCTGTGGAACGCATGATCGCAACGTCCGCCTTGTCCAGCGAATCCACGACATTCAGACCGGCCTTTTGCGCCGCAGTGGCATCGACGTTATACAGATAAACGTTTCGGCCCTGGCCGATAGGCAGCAATTTGCGGTTCTTGAGCAGTACCAGCGAGTTCTTTTGCGCGTCATCTGCCAGTTGCTGATGCTCTGCACTGCCTACAACCTCAGCGGCCTTGGATTCATCCACATACGGATTCTCGAAGAGTCCCTGCTCGAACTTCTGCTTCATGATGCGGATGACCGCCTCGTCCACACGACGCTCGGACACAAGCCCCTGCTTGACTGCACTTACTACGAGACTGCTGTCATCCACTCCGCCAAGCTGGTCGACCCCGGCGTTGATGGCCTTGGCGGTACGCTCAAGCTCAGTCAACGACTCGACACCCCAGGGCATTCCCAGCGAGAACGGCTCACCCGGCTTGCTGCCGTTCTGGCAAGCCTCGTTACAGTCTTTGGTGATCAGCCAGTCGCTCACGACGACGCCCTTAAAGCCATAGCGGTCCCGCAGGAGATCCTGCAACAGGAAGCGATTGAATCCTGCTCCCACCTGCTCTTCAATCGGCCGTCCCTGGTGAGAGGCGTTCTGCAGAATCGAATAGGTCGGCATGACGGAGCCTACATTCGCCTCGAATGCCCCTATGAACGGAACGATATGCTGGCGAATGTCCTTGCCGTAGAAATCCGCGTATTTGCCATAGGCATTGTGGCTGTCCCAGCCATCCTTCGCCTCTCCATAGCCTACCCAGTGCTTGACCACCGTCACCACACTGCCAGGGTTTAGGAAATTACCATTCTGCATGCCTTGAACATAGGCGCGAACCAGACGCTTGGCCAACTGGGCATCCTGTCCGAAGGTACCACTGCCGCGGGGCCAACGCGGCTCGGTATAGAGATCCGCCTGTGGAGATAGCGCCACGTTGATGCCTACCGCGCGATACTCATCGCGTACGACCTCGGCAAAGGTCTTGACGACCTTAGCGTCCCCAATGGCGCCCAACCCCAAGGCTTCCGGCCATTTGGAGAACGAACCGGACTGGTTGCTGGCGCCTGGTGTGTAGAGGAAAGAGTTACGGGGGTCGGTGCTGATGCTCAGGGGAATCGCCAGCCGCGATTGTTCAGCCAAGACTTGCAGCGCATTGTTCTGTTTGGCGAAATTCTCGGGGTCTGTATCCAGGCGCGTGATATAGGTGTTTACCTTCTTGGTTTCGATCGTCTTGGCAATCGCCTCCTGATCATAGACGGCACCGCCACCCAGCCCACCGGCATCCGCTACGGTCGGAAAGGTGCCATGCATCATGGCTCCTGCCTTCTCCTCAAGCGTCATCCAGGTAACCAGATTGCGGGCACGGTCCTCGGCAGGCAGTCGCCAATCCTCATAACGATCCAGCCGACCGTTACGGTTCATGTCCTTGAACTGCAAGCCGCCCACCGTTAGTACAGGCAGGTCTTTCTGCTCAAGTGTTACACCGTGCGAAGAAATACCTTGCGCCGAGACTCCTGTCGCCAGTGTGGCTAAGCTGATTAAAGCAGCGGCCTTTTTCATCGAACCCTCTCTTTTCCTTGTTATTGGTTAACGTAGCGCACTAATGATCTAGGGCACTGGAACTATAGAGCAGGTTTTACGAATCCGCTTGCTAACCGCACCGATTTGTCTGGCGCAGGTATTTCAACAAGCTTATCTATGTCTTGGCGCGCCCCAGAATCTGGTCCATTACCCTGTCCGTCTTAACGGCTTCCCGCGCCAGCGCAGCGTAGTCACGCTCACCTCGAATATGCGCATTCATACCCAGCACGTGATACCACTGGATATGCTCAGGGTGCTGGATGTACTCGCTAACGGTTTCTTCAGCGTCCAGCCGGACCGGCTCATCACCAAATACTGAAAAGAGAATACGCCCCCGACTGCCAATGATTTCGACTCGATCTTCATGGCGGTCAGCCACAAAATTCCAGCACCCCATGCCGAGCGCGCCGGATGAGAAACGCCAGCTTGCAACTACTGCATCTTCCGCCGCATAGAGCCCTGCCTGTCTTGCAGTGAAACCGCTTACAGCCACGATATCGCCCAACAGGTACTGGAACAGGTCAAGGCCATGACTGGCCAGATCGGCAAAGTATCCACCCCCTGCGACAGCCGGGTCGGTTCGCCAGTTGGCCTGCTGCTCCAGATCTTTTTGCGAAGGCGGCTTTATCAAGCTCCAGGTCAGCTGCCTGACCTCGCCAATATGGCCCTGCGTCAGCCATTCGCGTATCCGCTGAAACCGGGGCAGTGACCGACGGTAATACGATACGAAAAGATGGCGACCAGCCTTGTCGAATGCCTGCTGCATCTCCTCGCTCTGCGTACTACTGAGCGCCATCGGCTTTTCGACACAGCAATGTTTGCCTGCAGCGGCCACCTGCATGCTGTAGGCATGATGGCTATCGGGAGGCGTTGCGATATAAACAGCGTCCACGTCTGGATCATCGATCAAGACCTGCGCATCGGTGTATACCCGCGCAATGCCATGACGCGCCGCATAATCGGTGACTGCCTCGGCACGGCGGCCCATCACCGCTACCAGCGCAGAGCCAGGCGCCTTGTAAAAGGCTGGCCCGCTTTTCCGCTCCGTCACATCCCCACAGCCAATCATTCCCCAGCGCACAACATCCATGAATTCTCTCCCGTTTAAGGAATCAATAGGTTCGGCACCTTTTTCTCTTGTCTTCGTGCGATACGACCACGCAGACTCAGGACTACCGTATAAAACAGGTGTGTCGGAATAGTAGTCACTGCATCCTATGCTGCGAACTGTTAGTTGGTAACGGCGCGGTGACAAACCATCTGCCCAGGCATACAGCACGTTCGGCATAGACAATCCATCCGCAACAAGAAGCGAGCCACGATGACCAGCAGCCAACGCCCGGTAGCGGGCCTCTCCTTACCTAAACCCATTATCGAGCGGGCCGAAGCCCTTTTGCAGCAAGGTGGTCGTCGCCTGCTGGGAATCGCTGGCCCACCGGGTGCTGGCAAGTCGACCGTGGCGGATCTGCTGGCGGCTGAGCTGGGCACGCAAGCATTGGTCGTACCCATGGACGGCTTTCATCTGGCCAATCGGGAGTTGGCTCGCCTTGGCCGCGCGGAACGCAAAGGGGCACCGGATACGTTCGATGTGTATGGATACCGGGCCCTGCTGGAGCGTCTCAGGCACCAGCAGGCAGACGAAACGGTCTACGCGCCCTCGTTTCATCGTGACATCGAGGAAGCCATTGCCGGATCGATTCCAGTCTCATCCGAAGTGTCGCTGATCATCAGTGAGGGAAACTATCTGCTACTTGATGAGGGCCCCTGGCAACCCGTGGCCGAACTGTTCGACGAGTGCTGGTACGTTGCTGTCGACCCTGATGAACGCCGTACCCGGCTGATAGAGCGCCATATGCATTTTGGGCGAAGCCGCGAAGCTGCTCAGGCCTGGGTTGAGCAGACCGATGAGCCCAACGCTCTGCGTATCGACCAGTACAAGGATCGAGCCCATCTTCAGATTCCCTGGTCTGATGGACCGGCCCGGTAAGTGAGCTGCGTAATGAATCAAGGACCTGGCTGATGCGTTTCAGACAGGTTCGTGAGGTAGTAGTCACTAGAATAACATCCCCAACAAAGACGCTTTGACCGCCGCCTCCGCCTTATTGGATGCATGAAGTTTCCGCATGGCATTTACCAAGTGAAATTTAACGGTACGCTCGTCGATATTAAGAATCAGTCCAACTTCGATATACGTCTTGCCTACGGCTGTCCATTTGAGAACTTCCCGCTCACGGCAAGTTAGTTCACTCGTACATTCAGGCATGGTTTTCGGAGCTAGAAAACGCACCATTGAAGAATGAACAAGCGTAGTCAGCCATATAAGCTTGGCTTCTTTTTCATCGAGTTCTGTAACGGTAAGTTTTTCCGAAGAACGAACCAGCGACAACAGCCCCATCGTCCCAAACTGCCCTCGCGACGACAGGCACCAGCCATGCCGAATGTCATGCTGCATCGCCTCTTCCCAGAAATCATGCTCCACCGCTGGTTGCTCCGCTGACCAGATCAGAGGGGACTGTTCCCGGATACCGTGCCGTACGGTTGGGTCGATACAGTAATAATTATTAGCTACATACTTACTTTTCCAGGCATCAGGAAATGTTGTAAGAAGTTCTATTTTTGGGCTAGAAACAGGAAGTGGCGCCTGAAGGCCATAAGAACAGAATTGAAACCCCAGACCTGAAATGATCTTTCCAAGCTCATTGAACAATTGATGTTCGGATTTAGCCGCGGAGCATAAAGAGAGATAATCCTCACGCCAGTCTTTCACATTACTTCAACCTTTGTAAAAGATGCCCAAATGGGCAGTGGTTTGTTTCTAACAGGCTCCGTACCATCATCTATTGGTGATGACTTAATTATTGCGAAACAACTTGTAAGGTGATGAATCTTGGTCGATTTAGGTATTCTTTCGTCGCATCCCAAGGGCGCTGCCATGTCTTTATTAGCACCAGATCATTTCATCCGCATGTCTTACAAGGAGTTCAGCGACGTCACCTTTTACCAATACATGGCCTGGATGGACATGGATCTCGTCGAAGAGCTGCACAGCCTTGGAATAGACGCCGCTTCTGCCGGATTTTGCGAATGGGCCAGCACGACACATTCACCCTCCATCAGCATTGGCTGGACCTGGTTTAGACAAAGTTCAATTGGAAGTCCCTACCTTGCTCCCGGTGGAATCAGCACCAATCTGATGCTGCGATGTGCAACCGGTTACGATCTGGGGCCACGAGCAACAGAAGAACTACTAATATCCTGGCTCTCTCGACAAAACTGGCAGTCCGGAATTCCAGTCACCTTATAAGCAGACCTGTCCAGATGGGCAGCTGTCCAAAAAAACGTCGCTCTCTTGTAATGGAGTAAAGACACTTACGGAGATGCGATATGCTTAATATGGTAACAGGGACGGTTAAAGATTTAAAACCGGCCATGGCACAGGCCCTTTCGGTATATCGATACAACATTTTTGTTGAAAAGATGGGTTGGCCTCTCGAGTGTCAGGAAGGTAATGAACAAGATGAGTTCGACCGTGAAGACACCCTTTATGTAGTGGCACATGACAGCAACAACGAAGTCTGTGGCTGCGCCCGCTTACTGCCTACCCATAAACCGTATCTGCTGGGTGAAGTTTTCCCCGAACTAATGGAAGGCGCGGCCTTACCGCACTCTTCCGATATTTGGGAACTGTCTCGCTTTGCCTTGAGCACCCCTAAAAATAAAGTATTAACCGCTGCGCAATCATGGCAAAACAATATCGCCTTGATGTCAAAAGTAGTTGATGCTGCAAGTGCTCGGGGAGCGCACCGCCTGATCGCTTTTTCCGGTGTTGGCAACGAAAGACTGCTCAAACGTGCCGGCCTGAATATTCACCGTATTTCCAAACCACATCTTATTGATAACAAACCGGTCGTCGCTTTCTGGATAGAAATCGACAACCAGACAAGAAATGCATTAGGTCTTCAATAAAACGACCTGATTGCCATGCGTGCTTAATAAAAAGATGGATAGACCAATCAATAAAAGGACGTTGATAAAAAGGCCCTAGTTTGGCTTTAAAAACACATCAGGTGATCCCTGCCTTTCAACACCTGAAAGCCAGCTTGACCTTGAACATACGCTTCCCAATCATTTAGATGACTTAAACTCATGACTCAGGCAATCAGATCTTATTCCAGCCGTACAGCAGACAAATTTGTCGTCCGTCTTCCTGAAGGAATGCGCGATCATATTGCGGATGTAGCCCGTCACCATCACCGGAGCATGAACTCAGAAATTATCGCTCGCCTTGAGCAGAGCTTGATCCAGAATGGTGAAATGGACGGTAGCGCCAGAATGCGGCTGGATAGCCCTGAGCTGAGCGCCCATGAACGCGAACTGCTGCAGCGCTTCAGGGGCTTGTCAGGACGTCAGCAGAACGCCTTGATTTCACTGATCGCCGATAACGCAGCGACAGCAGCACGCGAATAGGCACTCTTATCCGGGCCTGTCTTCCGCCATAAAGGCGGGTCCGGATCTTTTCAGGTACAGCCCAAGGCTCATCCCTACCTCCCCAGCCCCGCCCTAGGTTCATCCCCTCTAAAAACAAGCGAACCGCAGATGACAACAGCGCCGCATTATCTATAATTGGATTCTGCCTTTGCTCTCTTCTTGTCATCTTTAACAGGCTGCAATGTTTGCTTGCTTCTTCGCCCTTGCGTGCCTGTATGTTCAGAGGCTTTCGCCATGCGCGTCTTTTACTTTCTCTTGATTCTTACCACTGGTCTTGCATTTCTCTGGTTATCACTCTCTGATATCCCCGGCCTTATCACGTTCTCGTGAATACTTCTGGTGCCTGGGCTTTATCAGGCGCCAGGCTAACCTCACCTTAAGCACCACCTGACCGTAGCGCACGATGTTGCTGATAGCGCCCCAGCAACGTACCTATCGCGACAACGATCAGCGCGCCTGTTACACCCGCTGCGTAATGCGCCCATGAAGGCAAGGCAGGCAGGCTGGTATCGGCCACCGCCATTCCACCCGCAATCCAGCCCAACAGCGCCGCGCCCAATTTGATGATGATTGGAAAACGCTCCATCAGGCGCAACACCAGCTTGCTCCCCCAAATAATGATCGGGATGCTGACCACGATTCCAAAAATGACCAGTTCGAGCTGGCCATGGGACGCCCCTGCCACCGCCACAACGTTATCCAGGCTCATAAGCGCATCTGCCACGATAATGGTCCAGATAGCGCCCAGCAGTTTCGGGCTTGCCTTCAAATCAGCATGTTCGTCCTCACCCTCGGGCAGCATCAGTTTTACACCGATCCAGGCGAGCAGCAGCGCACCAACTAGCTTGAGATAAGGCAACGTCAGCAATTCAAGAGCGAAAAAGATCAATACGATCCTGAGCAGGATGGCACCGAGCGCACCGCCCAGAATGGCTTTATTTCGCTGCGCCTCGGGCAGTTTTCTACAAGCCAATGCAATTACCACGGCATTGTCGCCACCCAGGAGGATATCGATCAGAATGATCTCCCCAACAGCAAGCCAAAGATCAGGATTATTCATTAGCTCATTCAACATTATCTCCCTTGAAACAAGGACGGCCGTAAGGTGCCGGAGCCAGAAGACGCGGAGTCTGCCGGTGAGGATTTACACCTCTTGTGGAGCCTCAATGTATCCAAAGGTTTCATGAAGAAGTGCAGACGACTGGAAAGAACACCTGCTGCCGAGGTCATACGCCTATCCCTACAACGCATCGTGGATGACATTACCGCTACAAGGAGCTCTTGTGGAACCGCTGAAAATCGCCACATTCAATGTGAATGGCCTGCAGGCACGACGTGCTCATCTGCTCGAATGGCTACACCGTGAATCCCCTGACATTGTGTGTTTGCAGGAATTGAAAATGGCTGATGCCAGTTTTCCTGTCGATGAGATCCAGCATGCCGGTTACGGTGCGTTATGGCAGGGCCAGAAGTCCTGGAATGGAGTGGCTATCCTGGCAAAGGGCGAAATGCCCCTGGAAAGTCGACGCGGCCTCCCGGGTAATGAGAACGACCCCCAGAGCCGTTATCTGGAAGCGGTCGCTCATGGAGTCGTCGTGGGTTGCCTGTATCTTCCCAATGGCAACCCACAACCAGGTCCTAAATTTGACTACAAGCTGGATTGGTTTAGAAAGCTGAATGCTCATGCGGCCCAGCTGCAGGCAAGTGGTCATCCGGTCGTTCTTGCAGGCGACTACAATGTCATTCCTACAGATGAAGATATCTATAGCACGCGCTCCTGGCAGAAAGATGCGTTATTGCAACCGGAAAGCCGAGCCTGCTTCGAGCAGCTTCTGGAACAAGGCTGGACCGATGCCCTGCGCACCTGCCACCCTAACGAGCGCATCTATACATTCTGGGATTATTTCCGCCAGCATTGGCAGAAAAACTCGGGCATGCGTATCGATCATCTCCTGCTCAGTGCATCACTCGCGCCACGCCTGCTGGATGCCGGTGTAGACCGCTGGGTACGTGACCAGCCCCATGCCAGTGATCACGCTCCTACCTGGATTACGCTCAAGGCTCCATAGACGAAGACACGATTCGGTCATGGACACCATGCTACATTCGAGATCTGTCCATCGCCGCAAAACAGACCGTGACTCAGCCTACCCTCCTATCGGACCGTTTGCTATTAAGCCCGCTCCTGCCAAGTGATGCGCCACGCATTCAGTTTCTGGCCAATTCGCCTCTGATTGCCGATGTAACGGCGCACATTCCCCATCCGTATCCCGACGGATTGGCCGAATCATGGATCGCTACTCACACCGCTCGCTGGGAAGCCGGCGAGCTGGCTGCCTTTGGCATTCGATTGCAACAGACAGAGCAGCTGATTGGCGTCATTTCGCTGAATCATATCCGTGACCGACGCGCTATCGTTGCCTATTGGATCGGCGTGGATTACTGGAATCAGGGATACGGCTCCGAAGCCTGCAAGGCTATTGCAGACTTTGGCTTTCAAACGCTGGACCTGATCGAGATGCGCGGCAATCACCTTGCGCGCAATCCTGCCTCAGGCAGAGTTCTGGTCAAGAGCGGCTTCGAGTATCTGTTTTCCAAAACCGCTTCTCTAGGTTTGAAAACGGAAGACGAAATGATGATGTTCTATCGACTCACCCGTAGCCCACAAGGTGAGGCAGCCAGCGTCTGAACGGATGCCCTACGGGGCAGGCCGGACGGCATCCGTGTTAGAGGTCAATGCGCTACTTCGTCGAGCTCATTGCTTTTGATCCGCGTCAGCCGCCCTTCGAACAGGCGATACACCTGATCGGCCACATCAATCAGTGCAGGCCGGTGCGATACGGCAATTATGGTAATACCAGGGGTTAGCGCTTTCAGGGTATGGCTGATCGCGGCTTCGGACTCAGGGTCTAGCGCACTGGTGGCCTCATCCAGAATCAACAAACGAGGGTTATGCGCCAGGGCACGGGCAATAACGATACGCTGACGCTGCCCACCTGAAAGACGTCCGCCCCGCTCCCCTACGACAGCATTCATACCGCCCGTGAGTTTTTCCACGAACTCCCATGCTCCGGCCTGCTTCAGCGCCCGCTCGGCATCAGCAGCCGTAAGTTCGGGATCACCCAGCGTAACGTTAGCCAGAACGGTGTCATGCAACAGTAAGGTTTCCTGCGGCACATAGCCAATCAGGCGACGCCATTGGCGCTTGTCGAGCTCCTCAATCGGAACACTGTCGATCAGGACACGTCCAGACTGGGCAGCCAACAGCGCACATATCAGATCCAGAATGGTGGTCTTTCCCGAGCCAGACGGCCCGATAAGACTGGTGAATGTTCCGACCGGAATAGTAAGGTCCACCTCGCTCAGGATCGGTTTGCTTCCGTAATGAAAGGACACCTGCTCGAACACGATAGCGCTTTTCAGAGACGGTGTGCGGGTGCCGCCATTGGGCTCAGCATCCGCCAGCGCCGCGTTGATGGAATCCTGTAACGCCCAATAGGCGCTCTCCTGTGCGGCCATCCGATGATAGCGCTGCTGTGCCTTGTGAAGCAGACCCAGTACCCGCACCACCAGAAAGATGAGCACCATGACAGACGACAGAGGCAGATTCCAGACCACTAGCGCCGCATACAACCCAGCGGCTGCCAGGATGGCAAGCATGGGCTCCTGAAGCGCACGCAACGCTTCACGGCTCATGACCTCACGTTCCATCGCCTTGTTGAGCTCGGCTGCCTGATGCCGAAGCAGCGAATCGGCAATGTCATAACGCGCCATGGCTTTGAGCGGCTTGACCGACCCCAGCGTATCGGTCAGATGAGCCAGCAGCTCGCGCATGAGACTGGTCTGACTCTTGCCGGCGCGCCGGGACGTCTTTACCAGGCGCTGCAGGGCCATCAGGAGAAAGCCTCCAAGGATGAGCGAAACCAGCGTTGCCTTCCACGAAACGATGAACGCAATGACGGCATACACCACCGCCTGGATGACCAGCGCCAACATGTTGGCCGCATGCTCATACCCTGTCGAGGCACGGTAGGCTTCGGTCGCTACAGCATTGGCCAGCGCACCGGCAGGCTGACGCAGGTAATATTCCCAGCGACTCCCCAGCAACGCACGAATCAGATCGATTCGAAGGTCAGTGGCCACATGGGCTACGGCATAACCGACCTGACGGTTACCCAAGAGCACCAATGTACTGCTCAGCGTCAGCCCAACAACGATCACGACCAGCATCGTTACCAGTGTAGGCTCAAGACCCACCAGCCCAAGGACATGAATGACCTTATTGGCCAAGTCAGAATGCGCCTGATCACCCAGGGCAATAGAGAGTAGCGGCAGTAAGGTCGTCAAGCCGACCCCTTCCGCGATACCTGCCAGCAGCAGGCTTATCAACATCAGAAACGTACGCACCGGGTAAGCCCGGCCGTAAGCAAAAAGAATCCGCATGGTATATCCGTTAGCGATGGGCTCGGTTAACTGGATAGAGAGCGCACGGCTCAACCTATCGCCAGACTACAAAGGGGTAATCCAGCTCCGTATCCCTGTGAGCCTATAGCTTGGTTCATAAACTCTCGATCTGCCTTACCCCTGTGAAAGCGGCGTAAGGCAGACACGTCAGCCGACTTGCGCCACGGTCGAAAACACATCACGTAGCGTTGCAAAGGCAGCAATGATCTGGTCGATCTGTTCTGGCGTATGAGCGGCGCTAACACTGCAGCGAACCAGCGCATCCCCGTTGGGGCTGGCCGGAGGCAGCACCAGATTCACATAAACGCCCTGCTCGATCAGCGCTTCCCAGAAGGCCACGCCCTCCTTGGGCGAACCCAGCATGACCGGAATGACAGGACTCGGCCTTGAACTTACCCGATAGCCTAACGCCGACAATCCCTTGTGCAGCTGTCGTGCATTGTCCCAAAGCTGCGTTCTAAGCTCGGGACGGGTACGCAGGCTACGTAACGCCGTACGCACGGAGGCAATCACTGAAGGCGAAGGTGACGCTGTAAAGATATAAGGGCGACTTGCATAACGAAGCAGATCGAACTCAGCGTGCTGGCTTGCTGCAAAGCCGCCAATCGCACCCAGACTCTTGCTGAACGTACCCAGGATGACATCTACTTCGTCCTCGACGCCCAGCTCCTCGGCCAGACCGCGGCCGTTGGCACCCAGCACCCCAACGGAATGCGCTTCATCAACCAGCAGATATCCGCCCAGACGACGCTTGATCTCGACGATCTCCTTGAGTGGCGCCTGATCACCCATCATGCTGTAGATGCCTTCTACAATGATGATCGCATCACGGGCCTTTTCGCCCAGGCGAAGCATGCGCTTTTCCAGGTCGGCGGCATCGTTATGCCGGAAGCGAATGACCTGTGCCCCACCCATGCGGCAGGCATCATAGATACTGGCATGGCAATCGGCATCCAGCAGGACGATGTCGTCCGGCCCCGCCAGGGTGCCGATAATGCCTAGGTTGGCCAGATAGCCTGTCGAGAATACGATGACCGAGCGGCGCTGAAAGAAATCACCTAATTCCTCTTCAAGTGCCATGTGGCTGCCGTAGCTGCCATTAGCCATGCGCGAGCCGGTCGTACCAGTGCCTTCATGTTCCAACGCCTGCTGGGCAGCCTTGATGCATTCAGCATCGAAGGTCAACCCCAGGTAATTGTTGGTTCCCGCAAGCACTACACGCCACTGCCCAATACGTCCTTCAGTAGGTGTATAGATTTCGTCGATGCGCGTACCAAAGGGACTGGGCTCCGCCTGGATCAGAGCGGTACGTTCCTGTGCCAGCTTGTTGAACTTATCGAACAGTGCCATCTGCAGGCTCCAGCAAGGCGATGACAGCATGTGCCAGTTGCGCGGGGGTTCGGACGTCGGTCAGGACATTGAGCGGGATGGAGATATCGAACTCGTCTTCCATTTCCATCAGAAGATCCATGACCTTGATGGAGTCCAGGCCAAGCTCCTGAATCAGATCTATGTCGGGATGAATAGGCGTACCGGGAGGCGCAAGGCGATTGAGGTAAGCAAAGATCTTTTCTAGTATTTTTTCTTGGGATGTCATGACTAAGTCCCTAAACGGAATGAATGCCCTAGGCCTTTCAAAAACTACGCTCTTGCAAAGCCTTTTCCAGCAGGATATTTGGATGCCATCCCAGTGCCTGCTCAACGGCTGCATTACTGCATGACCAGTCAGGATGTCTCAACTCACCTACCTTGGCGGGTGTCAGCATGGGTGCACGTCGTGTCAGGCGGGAAAGGGACAGATTGACCTGTGCCATTCCCTCAAGCACTGCGGCAGGCACAGTAACCTTACGCACCGGCCCTTGGCGAACTCTTTTAGCAATCTCGGCAATGCTCTGCCAGTCATAGCCGCCAGGATGACCATCACTGAGTTCATAGGTAGCCGAGTGTACCTGTGAGGCACCGACCCAGGCCACCACAGCGCGAACGAGATCTTCCACATGGATGAATGACAAGCGTGCGGATTGCTCACCCAGCGTCAATAGCCAGCCACGCAGCAACCACTGGAATAGTGGCCGTATCTCCTTGTCGCCAGGCCCATAGACCGCGGTAGGTCTGAATACCGTAACCGGAAGGTCGCCGGCCCGTTGCTGGATAGCCTGCTCTGCCTCACGTTTGGAGGCTGCATACCAGGACAACTCTGGATGCCGAGCCGCTAAAGAAGACATCAAAAGAAACCGCCGGCCTGCGCCAATCCGCCGTACAGCCTCCATCAGATGGGCGCTACCGTCGACGTTGATCCGGTTGAACTGATCGGGAGTGCTGCCTCTAACGGCACCGGCAAGGTGGATAACAATACCCGCCCCGTCTACCAGACGCTCCAGTGAGTCAGGCTCCTCAAGCGAACCCTTAATCCAGGTGACGCCGTCGCAGGGGCCGTCTTCGCGTCGGTTTAGAGCGCGTACCGTGAGATTCGCTTCAACCAGACGCTTGCGCAAGATGGTTCCGATGAAGCCTGTCGCCCCCGTGAGGGCGACAACCTGAGCGGTCAAAGGCTTATCCAGCAGCAAGAGAGAGGCCGCAATCAGCCTCGATCTGCTGGATAAACCGCTTGCGTGCCTCGGCTCGCGAGGGCTTGCCGGATGACGTACGCGGTAATGAATGGGGCGGCACCAGCTCCACCCGGCAGGTAAGGCCAAACTCGCTGTTGATGAGCTTGGTCAGCGAATGAGCAAAATGCTCACGCTGTTCCGTATCCATGATACGGCACTGAACCTGGACGATGACCTGAGGCTCTTCTTCGCCTGGGATAAGAAAGGCAATGACATCCCCAGGACGAATATCCGGCTGACATTCGGCCAGGTACTCAATGTCCTGAGGCCAAATATTACGTCCGCGCACAATGATCAGGTCTTTGCGGCGACCGGTAATATAAAGCTCACCCTTGGAGAGATAGCCCAGATCTCCTGTATCCAGCCCATCACCTTCAGGGCTCATGACTGCCTGGGTAGACTCTTCGTCGCAGAAATATCCCGACATCAGGCTCGGCCCTTTCAAGGTAATACGACCGATTGCACGCTCAGGTAAGGCATGTCCATTGTCATCACGGATTTCAAGCGTATGTCCGGGCAGGGCCGCACCACAATTGACAAAGCTGCTGGCGTTGCTGTCCGGCCCGTCGAAAGGAATGGCCTGGGAATGGTGCTCAAGCTCCCAGCGATTGATACGGTCCGTCTGGATACCGGTATCACGACGCGCGAAGCTGACGCCCAGGGTGCTCTCCGCCAGTCCATAACAGGGCAAAAACGCCTTGCGATCAAAGCCCGTCCGTTCAAACTGCATGGCGAAACGGTTCAACACCTCTGCCCTAATGGGCTCGGCGCCAATACCTGCGATGCGCCAGCTGGACAGGTCAAAACGCTCCATATCGCTTTCGCGAACACGGCGCGTGCAAATGTCGTAACCAAAAGGAGGCGCAAACGAAATCGTACCGCGGTTCTGGCTGATCAGACTCAGCCACTGCCTGGGACGCATGGCAAAGTCCTGGGTCCGCAGATAGTCAACGGACAGCTGGGACGCCATCGGGCCAAGGACAAATCCGACCAACCCCATGTCATGATAGAACGGTAACCACGAGACGCAGCGATCACCCGGCTGAACGCCCAGCCCATCTCGCGTAATGCCTTGCAGATTCGCCATCACAGCCCGCTGCGTTACAACGACACCACGGGGGAAACGGGTACTGCCAGAGGTGTACTGCAAATACGCAACCTCATCGGCACGGGAAGGCACCAACTCGACTGCTGGCAGCGTGCGCAGGGAGAGCTCCTTGGCCGTACCGATGAATCGCATCGGCTGCTCAGCAGCCTCCTCGGCAAACTTGACCAACTCGGCCGGTGCGAATACGGCAGAGGCCTCGCAACTCTTGAGAAGTCCCTTGAGTTTCTTGACGTAGATATCGTGACTGCCTAGCCCCGAGGGAATCGGCAGCGGAACGGGCACAAAGCCACCGTACTGACAGCCGTAGAAAACCTCCATAAAAGACAGGTCGGTGTCGGCGATCAGGGCAACCCGGTCTCCCCGCTCAAGTCCCAAACCATGAAGCCTTTTAGCGACCTTGAGAGCCTCTCTTCTGAGGGCACCGTACTGTACAACAGCCGTCAGGCGGCAACGGCCATCATAGAAATTCAGCCCTGTCTCCCCTTCAGCTGCATAATCAAGCGCTTCCGACAACGTCGAGAAATCAGCCAGGCGCTGGGGTAAACCATGTTGAGTTAGTGTTGCAGACATGTACAGTTCGGCCATCCCTTTGGTCCTGCTCTCAGCACATCGCATGCAGCGGGCCGATCAGCAAGGCCAGCAATGCATCAGTTCATCACGTAATTTAACGCTGTCGACCTTTTGAAACTCAATTGATGAATTCAACTGAGGGGGTCCTGGCCAGGCACTATCACTGAACTCCCGGTCAGCCCAAGTACGGGGACTGTTGTAACGAGGTATTACATGAAAATGGACGTCTGGATCGACCATCATTAACATTAGATAGTTCAGTTTGTCGTAGTTGAAAACACTTTTTAAAGTATTTTCTATATCGACAGTAACGTTCTTCAGTTCTGCAAATGCCGCCGGACTCAATTCGGCAAATGCCGTGACCCGCTCCTTGGCGATCAATACCAGAGAGCCTAATGTTACCTGCTGGGGTCGCAACAGCACGGACCAGTAGCGGTAATCACGAATCACCGTATCAGGAGCGCCAAACTTCTTCATGGTGGCGTTCAACGCATCAGTCGATTCCATCCAGATCCCATTGATCATCGTATGATTAGGTTCGGCTACGGAAGTTAAATGTTTATGCGCTGCTTTGAAAGCCTATTCTTAGCATTAATTCTTGTTATTTTTTGAAACATTCGCAATACCATAAGCGCATAATCATGCTTTAGGAAGAAGAACGAGTGTATGTAAGGAAGCATGTTTCTAGCGCAATCCGAAGCATTATTGTTCAGCTAATCAAGCTAAAGGTCTTCATGTGGATCAACTTACTTCCGGGATCAAACAAACAATTGAAGTCAGGCCGGTTGGCAGCAAGGCGGATATGGCGACTTTTATCGGTTTCCCGGGCCGCCTCTACAAGAGCGATCCGAACTGGGTCGAACCTTTGCATTTCGAGCGCCACGAGCACCTCTCTCGAAAAAATCCCGTATTCGAACATTTGAAATGGCGGGCCTGGATCGCCTGGTCAGGTCATGAGCCGGTAGGACGTATCACGGCGCAGGTAGACACGCTCCATCGAGAGCGCCATGGTCAGGACACCGGTCACTTCGGCATGCTCGAAGCCATTAATGATCCGACCGTCTTTCAGACACTGATCGATACGGCTGAAGCCTGGCTGCTTGAGCAAGGCGCTCATCGTATTACAGGCCCCTTCAGCTTGACCATCAATGAGGAGAGTGGACTTCTCGTCGAAGGCTTCGATACACCGCCGATGTTCATGATGGGCCACGGCCACCCCTACTACAGCCAGCAGCTGGAGAACAATGGCTACCAGCCCGCTGCCGATCTTCTAGCGTACTGGATGCGTACGGACGAGCTCAACTTCACGCCGACCATGCGCCGTATGATGGATCGCTACCGTGGGCGTGTTCACATCCGAACGCTGGACCGTAGCCGTTTCGCCGAAGAAATGCAGACGCTGCGCGACATTTTCAACGATGCCTGGGCTAATAACTGGGGCTTCGTTCCCTTTACCGAAGCCGAGTTCCGGGAGATGGGTAACAACCTCAAGCTGCTGGTGCCCGATGACCTGCTGTACATTGCTGAAGTAGATGGCAAGCCCAGCGCATTCATCATTGCCCTGCCCAATCTGAATGAAGTGATCAGGCCACTCAACGGCAAACTCCTGCCCTTTGGTTGGCTGCGTCTGCTGTGGCGACTCAAGATTCGCAAGCCAACCACGGCTCGTGTACCGTTGATGGGGGTACGCCAGGAGCATCAATTCAGCCGCCTTGGCCCTACGCTGGCATTGCTTCTGATCGAAGCGCTCAAACCACCCTTCGTCAGGCACGGCCTTGAAGCCCTGGAGATGTCCTGGATTCTAGAAAGCAATACCGGCATGCGCACTATTCTCGAGCAGATTGGCACCCACCAATACAAGCGATACCGCGTCTATGAAAAGCAGCTATGAATCCAAACCCTTTTCGGCACTGGTTCTGGCCGCTGACCGACATGACGGGGACGCAGTGGCAACGGCGGCCGGTGTGGACTGTAAGGCATTGGCAACCGTAGGCGGCATTCCGATGGTTCGCCGTGTAACTAGCACCCTGCGCTCAAGCCCTCTGGTGGAGCGCATTACGCTCATAGGCCCTACCCGCGCCCTGTTGCGCCAGGAACCTCAGATAGAAGCATGGCTGCAAGCCGGTGAAATCAACTGGCTGAGCCATGCGAACTCCCCCAGCGCCAGCGCCGCGCTGGGCCTTGAGGCGGAGGATCCAACGCAACCGGTGTTATTGACGACTGCCGACCATGCGCTGCTGACGCCAGATATGGTGGACTACTTCCTGACCGAGGCCCGGCGCAGCGGATGTGACTTTATAGTAGGCGTCGCTCGCCTGGAAACAGTCAAGGCGCGCTTTCCCGGAAATCGCCGCACGGCGATCAAGCTCAAGGACGGCCCTTTTTGTGGCTGTAATTTATTTGCATTCATGACGGAGCGCGGCCATCAGCTGGCCCCTTTTTGGCGGCGTATCGAGCAGGAGCGCAAGCGACCATGGCGAGTCATTACAGGCGCCCTGGGCTGGACAGCAGTGCTTCGTTACCTGGCGGGGACGTTGACCCTGGAGCAGGCACTGGAGCGGTTGTCACGTAAACTGGATATGCGAATTGGCGCGGTGGTGCTGCCCTTCGCCGAAGCCGCAGTCGATGTGGATACGCCGGCGGACCGCCAACTGGTAGAGACGATCCTGGCGGAAAGAGTCGGGAGTGAAGCGGCTCAGTGTTGAGCCGCTGCTGATGTCGCCATCTGCCACGTATGCACCTTATGCTTGGCAGCTTCGAGATCCTGGGGAAAATCCAGCTCGCCCCAGCTCAGCCCCTCAATAGACTGTACGAAAACCTGGCCGGTCTGCTGAGCGATTTCATCGATAATACTCAAATACCAGCGCTGCAGGGCTTCCGGCCTACGCATGTTGTCTTCAAGCGCCTTGTGAAACAGAGCGGCTCCCTCCGGCTGGAAGTACATCATGCCGATTGATTCACCATTGACCGTTGGCAACGGCAACGTCTTGCCCACACGCATCAGCTGATCGCCTTCGAGACAGACCTTCATATCATCACTGTCATAGGAAGGCTTGCGGTCGATAGCCAATGTGATGGGGCGCGGCGACGCACTCAGAAGACGCTTGAGTACCGGCAGATCAAACAGCGTATCGCCATTGAGTAGCAGAAAAGCATCCCGCATGGCCTCTCGCGCCATCCAGCAACTGGCCAGGTTATCCGCCACCTCATAAAAAGGGTTAAACAGCGTGTGGATGACGCCTGCACCATAACGGTCACCCAATACGCGCTCTACCTGACCCGCCTCATAGCCTACGACAACCGTAATATCTTCTATTCCAGCCGCCATCAATCCGTCGATTTGCCACTCAATTACCGTCCGGCCTTCGAGTTCTATAAGGCACTTGGGCTTGCTTTCGGTATAAGGAAGAAGCCGACGTCCTTGCCCTGCACTCAAAATAATTGCCCGACGGGGCTCGTTCCGTTCAAGATTCAATGCCGTCTCCTAACAGGAAGGAACTTAACCACCTCGAAGCAGCCAAACTCGGCCACAACATTTAAGGATGGTTTTTCAGCCAGTTACGTATGAATAAGCGGTATAGTAACCAGCGGGTGTTTTGGAACCACAGAAGGCTCCAGAGTTCATGCGTTTAATTGAGCGTTATATTATCTCTGAAATATGCCGTCCATTAATGGTCATGGTGGGAATTCTCACCTTTATCTTTGCCAGCTATTCCTCGGAGCGTTATCTGGCTGAGGCGGCAAATGGCACGTTGGCACTGAGTGTCGTTCTGGATATCGTCTATTACAAGGTACTTATTGCGCTCGAAGTGCTTGTCCCTGTAGCGCTTTATGTCGCGGTCGTCCTGAGCCTGGGACGTTTGTACCACGATACGGAAATGACGGCTATTGCTGCATCAGGTGTCAGCCCGCTGCGCCTGTATAAAGCCATCCTGTTGATTGCGCTGCCCGTTGCGATCGCCGTTGCCTGTCTTTCCCTCTATGGCCGACCCTGGGCATATGACAACGCCTATCGACTTGAACAGCAGTCCAGAACGGATCTGGACGTCAATCATTTGCAGGCCGAACGCTTCAACGTCAATGAAGACAATGGCCGGATGATCCTGGCAAAACACATCGAGCCTGACTCAGGCGCGTTAAAGGATGTGCTGATCTATGACAGCGGCGCAGAAAGAGCCCACCTTTTCAGGGCCCGCCAAGCATTGATTACAGACCCTAATCCGGAAGACCCTGTTCTGTCCTTAGAACAGGGTACTGCCTACTCATTGGAGCGCAAGGGCAGCCGGGACCAGACCATGCTTTTCAAGAATATGACCCTGCACCTGGCGCCGGTTGCACAAACAGCCGAGTATCGCCGCAAGGCCGCACCCAGCAGTGCCCTCGCAACTTCGTCAGCCTTATCTGATCAAGCAGAGCTGCAATGGCGCCAGACCCGAGGCATCACCACCCTACTGTTGGCACTTTTTGCCATACCACTTAGCTATACCGCTCCCCGCAAGGGCCGTTTTGCGAGAATGCTACCGGTCACGGCGGCATTTGCTCTGGTTTTCTATGCCAGCGACATTTGCCGGAGCATGGTTGGCAATGGCTCGTTGCCCCTCTTTCCCGGCATGTGGCTGATCCCTATTCTCATGATGCTGGCGCTGTTTGTCGCCATCCGGCGGGACGTAGGCAAGAAGCGGATCCGCACGGCATGAAGATCATTGATAAATACCTGTTGCAGTCCCTCTTCATGGGCTTCATAGCTGCTGCCGCATTGTTACTGCCACTGTTCAGTACCCTGGACCTTGTCGGGGAGCTTGATGATATTGGCGGAGATTACCGGCTTGTCCAGGCCATTGAGGTAGTCGCCATGACGCTGCCTCGACGCATGGTAGAACTCGGCCCCTTCATTGCCTTGCTGGGCGGTATCGCTGCACTAGGGCAGCTGGCTCTGACGCAAGAGCTCAACACGCTGCGTGCTGCTGGCATCTCTGCTGCTCGTATCGGACTGAGTACCGTGTTAGCCGGCGCGCTGCTTGCGGTAGCACTGGCGGCAGTCGATGAGTTTGCTGCCTCGCCTCTTCAGCAAAGCGCTATTCAGCTACGTGCACATGCCATTGCCTCAGTCGAAGGGAACGGCAAGGATGGCAGCATCTGGGGGCGTAAGGACCAGCAGTTCGTTCGTGTAGGCGGGCTGCGCCTGGGACGGATTCCTACCCATATCGAAGTGTTCACCTTTGACGGCAACCAGATACTCACGGAATATCTGTTCGCTAACTATGCCGACATTCAGCCCAAGGGGATATGGCAGCTGCATGATGTGACGGTAAAGCGCTGGGTCGATGGTGACGAGACGGTCGAGCACATGGATCAGATGATTTGGCAATCAGTGCTGCCTGAAACACGCCTGCAGGAGGTTGCGCTTCCGGCGTACAGTCTTTCCTCCCGGCAGCTTTACCACTACATCGAATTCCTGAAGGGCACCGCGCAACCAGCGGCCCAGTATGAAGTGGCCTTATGGGAAAAGCTTGGAACACCTTTGCTGACCCTGGCCATGATACTGCTGGCCGTGCCTTTTTCATTTAGCCAGGTACGCTCCACCGGGCTGGGCGGCAAGCTGGCCCTTGGCGCAGTGACGGGGCTGCTGGTTTATCTGACTAATCAGATTATTGTAAACCTCGGCATTCTGTTCGGACTTGTTCCTGTTCTGGTGGGAACCGTTCCGGCGCTGTTAATGCTGGTATTCTCGATGAGCCTGATTTTTCGGTTCGACAGAAAACGATAAGGCGGTACGAAAGGCTGCCAAACAGGCTGCGGCCCTCGTCAGACAGGGCTCGCAAGGCTTAATAATTTAAATAACACATCCATTGCGTGGACTAAGGCAGAACTTATGACGATACAGGTCCATCTGGTAGGCCGTTGCGAGGTGATCTTGTGGGGCCTGACCTCACGGGAGCGGCTGCGAAGAATCCTGAAAAAATTTCCCAAGGCGCATCTGGCCAGCCCCGGCGAAGCGCTTCCTGCTGAAGGTGATGTTCTGCTGCTGCGCGAGGATTACCTTTACGATGACCGGGTATTGAGAGGATTGCTGGATACCCAAGACGTTGCCTTGCAGGACCCTCGGGATGGCGCGGTTGTCGCGGCCCGACTCTCCGCCTCGCGCTTGTCTGGCGTGGCCGACCTGAATGCACCTGCTGTCGCTCAGCTACGTCCTGCGCAACCTGACACCGTAGCCTCCGGCCTACAGACCCAGCTGCGCAAGTTCGATCAGCCTTGGGTAGCAAGAATCACCCAAAGCAACCGCCAGCATCTGGAAAAGTCCTTGTTCAATGGTGCGTACAAGGGTGTAACGGACTTTATCACCCGCGGCGTCTGGCCTGTGCCAGCACGCTGGGTAACTCACCTGTGTGTTCATCTGGGCCTGAGCCCCAACCACGTCACGACCGCCAGTTATGTGCTGGCCATCCTGGCCGGTTGGTGGTTCTGGAACGGGCAGTTCGGCCTGGGGCTGATCGCAGGCTGGATCATGACCTTTCTCGACACCGTGGACGGCAAACTTGCCCGCGTAACGGTAACCTCGACCCGCTTTGGCAATATTTTCGACCACGCCCTCGACATTGTGCATCCCCCGCTCTGGTATATCGCCTGGGGTATGGGGCTTGCTGCAACCTGGAGCTACAGCCTGCCGCTTTCTTTAGTGTTCTGGGCCATCTTTATTGGCTATGTAGCAGGACGCCTGTGCGAAGGCTCGTTCAAGTTTGCCGCCCCTTTTTCAATGTTCCTCTGGAAACCCTTCGACTCGCTGAACCGACTGGTTACGGCCCGTCGCAATCCCAACCTCTTGCTGCTCACGCTGGCATGGGCTGCTGGGGCCAGTGATATGGGCCTGCTACTGGTGGCAGCCTGGACAGTTATTTCGACGCTTGTTCTGGCGTGGCGCGTCATATGGGCCATTACGTTGCGGCGACGCGGTGCAGAATTGCAGCCGTGGTTAAGCCAGATCGATCTCAAAGCTGAAGGGCATCGTCCGGTGGTTCGGCTGTTTGCTCCCCGCTCCGGGCTAGCCGATGCCTGAATACGAACTTCCCGTACCGAAACGGATCGGGATACTCATGAATCCATTGAGCGGTCGTGTTCGTCGACGTCTGCAGCCTTTACGTGCATCAATTGCCACCCTGCCTGGTGTCATGTTGCATGAGGCTTCAGAACCAGCGGATATTACCCGCGCGCTGCTTCAATGGCAGGGAAACTCACCAGAACTTGTGGTTGTAATCGGTGGCGACGGCACGTTACAAGCCGTCCTGACGGCTCTGCTGCAAACGTCTTCCACGCCCTTACCTGCCTTGTTGGTAATTGCCGGTGGCACCACAAACATGAGTGCCGCCGACCTGGGCACACGGGCGAAACCTGAGGCCGTACTGAAGGCCTTGCGCGCCTGGCTGGAGGGCCAGGGAGCGGCGCCGCGCCAGGTGGAGCGGGCCGCGCTAAAAGTCGTGGGCGACGAGACGAACGGGCCACAGTACGGAATGTTTTTCGGCACGGGAGCGATTCTGAGCGGTGTCCGGTATTTTCATCAGCATGTTCGCCCAACGGGTGTACGCGGTGCGCTAGGCCCTGCCCTGGCCTTTATCCGTATGCTGCTGTCGCTGCTGCGCAGCAAACCCCATCCACTTCTCCCAGCCACACCCGCGTCACTGAGAACCGATACGCATGACTGGAGTAGCAGCTGGCTTCTGGTACTCGCGTCAACGCTCGATAATCTGTTGATCGGCTGCCGCCCGTATTGGGGCACCGAAGCGGCTCCTATGCATTTCACAGCCGTCGAGCATCAGCCGCGACGGCTGATGCGCGTCCTACCGTTCCTGCTGTGCGGTCGCGGCAAATCGGTCGCGCATGAGCGGGACGGCTATATCAGTCGTAACCTCAGTACGCTCAGTCTTGAGGGCAGCTCACATTTTCTTCTGGACGGCGAACAGTTCGAGGCTACTTGCCCGATTCGTCTTTCAACCACCGCTCCCCTGCGCTTTCTAACTTACTGAGGCCGGCCATGCCAGATCTTGCCCCGCTCCCCCGTCCTTCACCGGCATTGCTTGAGGTGATCGCCAGGCAAAGCGGGCAACCGGTACGCCAGGAACTCGATTGCCTGTGTGAAGCGGTCCAGAGAAGGTTTGGCGCGTCCGTTGTTGGCGTACTGTTTTATGGCTCCTGCCTGCGAAGTGGCAATCCGGCCGAAGGCATCGTTGACCTGTATGCCGTTGTCGATAGTTACGCAGAGGTACATGCCAATGCGCTGCTTAGGGCCGCTAATGCATGGCTACCGCCTAATGTCTTCATGCTTCAAGCCCGAACGCCAGAAGGAGAAGTGCTGCAAACCAAATGCGCTGTGCTCTCGCTGAAGGATCTGGAGCGCGGCACTGCCCGCTGGTTCCAGAGCTATCTATGGGGCCGGTTTGCGCAGCCGTCTCGCCTGGTGTACTGCCGGGACGACACGATACGGCAGCGTATTTATCAGGCACTGGGCTACGCCGTCTTGAGGTTAGTGGAACAAACACTGCCCTCGATGCCGGAACGCTTTAGCAGTGAACAGTTATGGCAAACGGGCCTTGCCTTGAGCTACGGTACTGAACTGCGTCCAGAAGCCGCAAGCCGGCCTGCCGAGCTGGTTCATTATGATAAAACCTACTACCGTCAGTTAACGGCAGCCGTTGTCAGTGACTTTTCCGGCATGCATCGAATAGCGTCTGAAGAGAATCTTTATTCGCATATGCCTTCCCGCGAGCGCTTGCAGCAAAGCCGACAGATGTGGAGCACCCGGCGGCGTCAGGGACGAATGCTGAATATTCTTCGGCTGATGAAGTCTGTTTTCACATTCGAGAATGGAGTGGATTACATCGCCTGGAAGCTGGAACGGCATATGGGCCGGCCAATCGAGGTAACGCCTCGGCTGCGCCGCTACCCGCTGATCTTCGGTTGGCCGTTGCTGTGGCGGTTATTGAGGGAACGTCGTTTACGCTAAATCGAACGCAAGCGGAGCGCTCTTCGTTTGCATCAGGAACCATGCGGCACTGCCTACGAGGTGAAGAGTGGAAAAGACCCAGGACAACGCCACGCTGTCTACTCAGAAACGTAAACGCAAAAAGCACCGCCCCAGTGTGGCGATCGGTCTATGGATCATCAAGCGCCTAGAAAAAGCGATCAAGCACTACTCTAAGGTAGAAACGACACCCTTTATCGATGCCGGCCAGTTTGCCTGGGTGCCTGAATTGGAAACCCATTGGGAAACGATTCGTGCCGAGCTGAACGAAGTCCTGCAAAACAAGCACAAGATTCCTAATTTTCAGGACATCTCCAAGGACCAGAAAAACATCACCCAGGATGATCGCTGGAAAACCTTCTTCCTGTACGGATACGGCTACAAGATGGATGGCAACTGCCTGCGCTGCCCGGAGACTACTCGCATCATCGAGTCCATCCCAGGCATGTTCACGGCGTTCTTTTCCATTCTGGAGCCTGGAAAGCACATCCCATTGCACCGCGGTCCCTACAACGGACTGCTCCGGGCTCACCTAGGGCTAGTCGTCCCCGAGCCGAAAGAAAAGTGCCGTATTGAGGTGGGCGGCGAGACCCGGCACTGGGAAACCGGTAAGTGCATGATCTTTGACGACACCTACCGGCATCAGGTCTGGAACGAGACCGATGGTGTTCGCGTAGTACTGTTCCTGGACATTCAACGACCCCTGGCTTGGCCGGGCTCGCTGCTTAATCGGATCATCCTCCGATTGATTCGCTGGTCACCCTTCATTCAGGATGCGCGGCGCAACCATCGCGCCTGGGAACGTGGTTTGGAGCCGTAACGATAGAATAACGGCTCGGCGTTTCCTGGCGTCGAGCCGCCACTCAAACGTAGTTATTCATCCAGCAATTTCTGAGCATCGTCCCACGCAGCAAGATTGCGACGTGCTTCCTGAACGAATGGGCTCCGCTTTACTGCACCTAAAAACAGGTCGCCCAAGAGCCGTCCCGGGAGGCGCAATGGCCGTTTGAACTGGATTAGTAGCACGACCCGCGTCTGATCGGTTTCATTCCAGACCTCATGGGGATAGGTGTCATCGAACACGATACATTTGCCATCATCCCAATGGACCATTTCATCCCCTACCTGAATGCGGCAGTTTTCACGTGGAGTAGGCGTCAGCAGTCCCAAGTGACACGTCATGATGCGCTTGGTCACTCCGGTATGCCGCGGAATGTGCGCACCCGGCGTCAGGATAGAAAAGAAAGCACTGTTCAGACCAGGCACTACAGACAAGGCCTCGGTGGTCTTTGGGCAACGCAGGCAGTTTTCTTCGATCTTGTAGCCATACCCCCACAGAAAATAGGAGCGCCAGCTATTACCCTCGGCGATCCTGCGGTGATCAGGCGAAATATCGCGAAGCGCAGGAATTGAATCCATGCCCTTCAAGAGCTGTTGTACCTCCTGTCGTATACCCTCCCAATGCTGTTCCAGCGAGGCCGTCCAGGGAAACAGCTGCTTATCGAATACAGGCGGATCGCCGACCAGAGAATTTTTGGCCAGATAGCTGTTAAGCGCGGGCCGCAGCTTTTTACCGGTCCGGTAGAGGGCGCTGCGTTTGACTTTTGTTTTAGCGGCAACAGGAGGTGCGGCGTTGGTCATTGTACGTGTGTCCTGACGGTATTCGATGCGGCCCAGCGGACCGCCTGCATGTATGCCTAGATGCGATTTGCCGACAAGGCCCGCTCGCCTGTAATCACAGCCCGTACGGCCTCGATAGCACGCTGGCGCGAGGTAGCCATAAGCGCTGGCGACAGACCTGGCACTTGATCAAGTCCCTGCGGCAAAGGCAAAAGCCCCAGCGCTACATGAACTTCCTCGATTCTTCGCTCACGCTTGATGAGTCCTTCCTCTACAAGACTGTCGTAGAGTCGTCCGGTCTTGTTCTGCTGCCGGGGCGTGCCACGGCTACCTGCCACCCGGTCAATCACGCCCAGCTTGCGTTCAAGCGCATGATGCACACGTGCCTTGAAATGGCGCCGTACCGGTAATGGGAAAACTGCAACCGGTTTGCCGGTCAGGGCAGCCTCCGTCAGCATCGAGACACTTTCGCCGGTCACGATGAAGGCATCGGCCAACGCCAGCAATGCCCGGTAGGGATTATCGCTACCCTTTTCAAAACGGTAACACCAGTGCGGCGTCTCGATGGCCTCTAATAGCGACTGGGTAACCGGCTCTGCGGTACGGGGGCTTGTAGAAATCAGAAGCGATCCCCCCTTGGCCCCGACAGCAGCGCTGGCCTGGGCACCCAGTGCTCGCCCTGCGGCCTTGTCCAGTTCGTAAGGAATACTGCTTCCCCCTACCAACATGGCGACCCAGGGCCGCGGCAGATGCGCAAAACGCTCTTTCCAGACCGCCAGCTCTTGGTCAGACGGTATCTGATTCTGGATAAAGGGCACAGGTAAATCCACTACGTTGTCCCGCAGTGGCAGGCTGTATTGAGGTGTGGTCAGGACCAGATCAAAGCTGGATAACGGTGCGCGTGGGCGCCCAACGACTACCAGACGGCTCCGCCCTTCGGAACGGCGCTGGATCCAGTGCGCCACCGGGGCTGTACGCCGGCCCGAACTCAAGACAAGATCCGGCCAGGGCGCGGCAAGACCCGGCGCGGACTGAGCCATCTTGCCCTGCAACAAGGCACCCGGCACATACTTGGCCGGCTTGAACCGCGTTTCCTTGCATTCATATGGCCAGCCAAGCGACTCGGCAATGGCAACCAGCTGTGCATTATCGCCCGCATGTTGGCCCAGCAGTACCCACACCTTGGGCAGCGCCTCTGCCCGTCGGGAACGTAACGGGAAGTCCGCCAGATAACGCTGCAAAGTGCCGTTACCGTCTTCGCAGTCAAGCTGCCAGCAACGATCTGGATAGCGCTGGGACACACGGCGCAGCAGTGCCCGCCATCCCTTGATTGAGCTGATGAGTGACTCATCCGTCCCCAGTCCTGCCCGGATGTAGACAAAACTACGACTAAGTCTGAACAGCCGGTCCACGAGCCAGGGCACATCTTCCGGTGGCAGATGCTCAAGACCACTGACCGCCAAAAGGTCATGGCTGGGCAGGTCTGGTTGGCGCAATTGCTCGAAGCGGTAGTGAGTCGTAGCCAGTGAGTCCTTATGAACATCGGTCCAGTGCCCTACGAAGGCGATATCGTTGCCACTCAGTGCGCTTGCAAAGGACAAGACATCCGATGGCAGAGACGCAGGAGGCGACGCCAGCGTCTGACAGGCTGCGTTGAAGCCCGAGCTCGGACTCGCCATGGTGTAAGGCTCGTAACCTTTAGCATTGGCCGCCTGCTCAAGGCTCAGGAAATACTCGGCATACGGGTTGATCTGATAGGAGTATTGCTCAGGTGTTGGCCGCCAGGGCTGCAAGTGCAGTGTGGTGTAGTGCAGCAATCTGGAACGGCCATGCTCATACTCAAGGTCACGCGCATGCCAGACGGGGTCGAGCTGTCCCCATAGGCCGGGCTTCTCGGCAGCCTGGGCGTGCAAAGCCTTCTTGCTTTCACAACGTGCCTTTTCAAAATTCCAGACCTCGATCATGCGCTCGCAATCGATCAAGGCGACGGCCGTGTCGTTTGGGGTTAACGCCAGATAACCATGCTCACCCATAGGTTGATCAAAGAGGTCCGCCGGATCAGCCGTATAGATCTGATCCACATCGTTATAAATGGCGCGCCCGTGACGTCCGGCCAGATCCGGAATGGCAAATCGATAATTCGTAAACCCGGTACGCCAGCGGCTTTCATCGAAGCCCGGCAGACGGGTCATGCGGTAGACCTCGTAACGCCGGTTAGGACTGCGTACCTGTTCCAACGAATACACGAAGATCCGCTCGGCGCGGTATTGTGCTGGCTCGGTTCCCAGGAAAATGCGTACAGCTGGCCGCTCGGGCGCCCCTGCCCTTGCTTCCAGCACAATCGGCACAATATTCGGAACCGCCATAGGCGCATGGGCTGCCTGACTACCGGATGTTCCGGCCGAAGCGGTGGAGGGAGACACTCGTTTTTTTTCCGAACGGGGCAGTTTCCACTTACGTATAGCGCGCGGCGCTTTCCAAGCGAAGAAAGTCATGCGTCCTCTTATGCTTCGATCTGAGGCAGAACAGCTGTACAACCTGCCTTGGTTGCTAACGGAAGAACTATAGTTCCCCTGTTCGGGTTGAACAGGTTTCTGCATACATTAAAAACTCATGGCTGGCCCTTTGTTGTCACTGCTTTTTCTATACTGCCAGCCCGTGAAGCCAACCCGCGTTCTATCAGCGATTCGTGTTGCAGACAACCGCTTTTGCGCGTTTGCGCGTAGCGCTGGCATGTACCTTGAACATCCGGTCAGGTTTATCACGCTCACTCTATAAGAGGCTATTCCATCCCATGCTGAAAAAATCCCTCGCAAGCGCGCTAGGACTGGCAGGTCTGCTGGGCGGGCTTACCGCAGCGCCCCAGGTATCTGCAGCGGAAAAACCCATTGCGCCCAAAGTCATGCTAATCGCTATGTTTGGCCCGGAAGCCAAGACTTGGATCGAGCAACTCAAGCTCGATAGGAAGGTGCCGGTCGAAGGGCTGTCTGCCGAGTATCCGGATGTGCTCTGTAATGAGGCGCAGGTGTGTCTGATGACGACCGCAATGGGGCACACCAATGCCGCGGCCTCGACCATGGCATTGGCCTTCTCGCCCAAGTTCGATCTGCGCAAGACCTATTTTCTGGTCGCTGGTATTGCAGGAATCAACCCACACGAGGGCACCATTGGCACTACGGCATGGGCGCACTATCTCGTGGACTTCGGCATCCAATGGGAGCTGGACGCTCGAGAAGCTCCGGCTGACTGGAAAGGTGGCTACCTGGGTATCAATACGCGTCATCCCACTCAAAAGCCTCCTCTGGACTACAAGACCGAAGTGTTCGAGGTTAACCAGAAGCTGATGGAAAAGGCTTATGCCCTTTCCAAGGACGTCAAGCTCATCGAAAGCCCCGAGTCTACTGCGTGGCGCAAGAAGTACAACTATGCGCCCGCCAACCAGCCTCCTGTGGTTACCCGCTGTGACACCGTCGCCGGCGATACCTGGTTCTCCGGTACGCTGCTCTCCCAGCGCGCCGAAGAATGGACGCGTACGCTGACGGATGGAAAAGGCCGTTACTGCACTACGCAGCAAGAAGACAACGCCACTTACGAGGCGCTGCTACGGGCCAGCCGTACGGGCCGTGTCGATATCCAGCGCCTGGCCGTAGTGCGTGGCGGCTCTGACTTCGATCGCCCTTACGAGGGTTATTCAGATGTTGAAAACCTGATCGATTACGCCAAGCAAGGCGGCTTTGAACCTGCCTTGGAAAACCTGTTCCGTACAGGCAATCCTCTGGTACAGGACATCGTTAAGAACTGGATTACCTGGGAAAAAGGCGTTCCCTCCTCCTGATTAATGAAAACAGGACCGGGCATAGATGTTCGGTCCTGTCAGTCATCCTAGCCGCACCGTTAACGTGCAGTGTCGCCCGTAAACGGACCATTCCCGTAACCATTCCAGAAATCGGTTCGCATAGAGACTGAACCAATGCCAGATCATCCCCTACTCCCTGCCTCAACACCTTTGTACCAAAAGCCTGACACGCCTGTAGTCATAGCCTAAGCGCCCGGTCATAACCGTTTCGCCAGTATGAACCAATCGCTATTGGCATCTCGCTTGCAAAACTGCCTGTAACTGTTGCGCCCTACTATCAAGCATATACGAGGCGCACAGACAGACATTCATGTTGGCCTGAGAGAGCGTGATGCAAACGTGCAAAACGGAAACTCCTATCGATCAATCAGCCCGGATGGCACTCGATGCCCTTCGCCAGCTGGTGGCACAGCATTCGGCATTTCCGGAACGACCTCTGCCTCCGGAGCGTGATCTGGCTGCTGGCTTTGGCGTTAGCCGTCGCTCGGTTCGCCGCGCCCTTTCAGTGCTTGAAGCAGAAGGACAGGTGTGGCGCCGCCAGGGCAAAGGCACCTTTGTAGGCCCAACCCCACCCAGTGCGTCCCTGAGCTTTACCAAGCTGTCCAGCCGAACCAACTTCATCGAAATCATGGAGGCCCGCCTTTACCTGGAACCTGCTCTTGCCTCACTGGCTGCCATTCGCGCCAGCGGCGAGCAGATGGCAATGCTGCGGAGGCTCGCTGAACGTACCGGCCAACAACTCAATGCCCAGACGCCCGATGCAGAAGCACTGGAACTCTGGGACAGTGCCTTTCATAGAGGCATTGCGGAAGCCGCTGGCAACCGACTGATGCTGGATATCTTCGAAATGTTCGATGCCATTCGCCTGGACTCTGTTTGGCGCGACCTGCGCCAGCGTGCCCGCAACACTGACCGCATGCATGCGTATAGCCATGATCACGACGACATTGTGTCCGCGATCGAACAGCGTGACCCCGGCAAGGCGGCGATGGCCATGCGTGGCCATTTGCGTGCGTTGCAACAGGCGCTCGATACCGTTATCCATCACGATCTGGTGAACAGTTTATGAGCGAATCCCCATGCTCTGTATTGAGTATCCGTAACCTGACCGTTCGCTTCAAAGGTGCAGCGGCCAATGTGGTGGATGGCTTGTCATTCGACATTGCGCCGGGTCGAACCCTGGCCATTGTTGGTGAGTCCGGCTGCGGCAAGAGCGTAACATCCATGGCGCTGATGGGGCTTCTACCGGATAGCGCCCAAGTGCATGCCGATACTTCGACCTTCCTTGGTGAACCTTTGCTGGCAATGACTGAGCAGCGTCGCCTGGATATACGCGGTAACCGCCTGGCAATGATCTTTCAGGAACCCATGACGTCACTCAATCCGGCATTCACCATAGGTGATCAGATCACCGAGAGCGTCGTGCGTCACCAAAACCTGTCTCCCCAACAAGCCCGCCGCCGGGCATTGGAGATGCTGGAAAAAGTCCGTATACCCGCAGCGGCTCAACGGCTGGAGGCTTTTCCCCACGAATTGTCAGGTGGTATGCGCCAGCGGGCCATGATTGCCATGGCGCTTGCTAACGACCCAGCCCTCATCATTGCCGATGAACCAACCACTGCACTGGATGTAACCATTCAGGCGCAGATTCTTTCCCTGATCGCAAACCTGCAAGCCGAAACCGGAACAGCCATGATGCTGATTACCCATGATTTGGGCGTCGTTGCAGAAGTAGCTGACGATGTAGCGGTCATGTATGCGGGCCAGGTTGTCGAAAGCGGTCCCGTTACTGCGCTGTTCGATGACCCTCAGCACCCCTATACCATTGGCCTGATGGGCTCGATGCCCTCGATGGGCCCGCGTGAAGATCGCTTGGCCACCATTGCCGGCCGTGTTCCCACGCCTGCAGAAATGCCCAGTGGCTGCCGCTTTGCCAGCCGCTGCCCTTTTGTGATTCAGGCGTGCCGCGCAGATCGTCCCCCGCTACGCGAGATCACACCAGGGCATCTGGCAGCATGCATTCGTACACCGCTGGAGCAGCACTTGGGAGTTAGCGCATGAAAACGCCCGAACGCCCTATTCTTGAAGGCCTTCATCTGACCAAACACTTCACGTCATCTACAGGCTTTCTGCAACGCAAGAAGGCTCCTGTTCAAGCCGTCACGGATGTTTCCCTGTCGATCAGACGAGGCGAGACATTAGCCTTGGTAGGCGAGTCGGGCTCCGGCAAGTCAACCCTGGGGCGATTGCTGCTCAACCTGCTGGCGCCTACCGCTGGCGATGTCATCTACGAAGGCAGAAACCTGGGAAACCTGCCTGCGGATAAGCTCCGGCAGGCAAGGCGGGAATTGCAGATCATCTTTCAGGACCCCTTTGCCTCACTCAACCCCCGGATGACAGTGGCCTCTATCATTGGCGAACCCATCTGGCTGCACACCGATAGCCACCGCGCAGATCGCGCAGCACGAGTAGCAGAACTCTTGCATACCGTGGGCCTGGCCCCTGAACATGCCAACCGTTATCCCCATGAGTTTTCCGGTGGGCAACGCCAGCGTATCGGTATTGCTCGTGCCTTGGCCTCCAATCCACGCTTGATCCTAGGGGATGAACCGGTTTCGGCATTGGATGTGTCGGTCCAGGCGCAGGTCGTCAATTTGCTGGAAGACCTCAAGCATCAGTTTGGGCTGACACTGCTTATCGTCGCCCATGGACTGGCCGTGATCCGCCATATGAGCGACAGAGTCGCCGTGATGTATCTCGGGGAGATCGTGGAGCTGGCCGAGGTCGATACACTGTTCGAAACGCCACTTCACCCGTATACACAAGCGCTGATGGCCGCTGTGCCTGTCAGCCACCCCGGTCTGCGACGGGCTCGCCCCGTATTGGGTGGGGATATGCCAAGCCCGGCCAATCCACCGCCCGGTTGCCGTTTTCACACGCGCTGCCCCCATGCCCGCCCCCTCTGCAGAGAGGCAAAACCTGTTTTTGAATCTGTCGAAGGGGCGCGTCAGGTTGCCTGCCATTTCTGGCGCGAAGTTGCGAATGCCGGTGCAGGAAATTTGATTGTGCCAGCTCCCAGCCCCGCCTTCTCCCAACGCCTTCATCTATTCAAAAGCCATCAGCCCCTTGCCCTGGAGAGCCAGCCTTGAATCCTGTACGCCTGTTGACTGGAGCCTTGTTATTGACGATCGGCACTACGGCATTTGCCGAAACCATCCTGCGCATCGGCATCCAGGACGACCCGGATGTTCTGGATCCGCACCGTTCACGAACCTATTCGGGACGTCTGGTATACACCGCCCTGTGCGACAAACTGGTGGATGTTGCGCCGGACCTAACCTTTGTACCGCAACTGGCCACAGGCTGGAGCTGGAGCGACGACAACCTAACCCTAACCATGACGTTACGTGAAGGTGTGACCTTTCATGATGGCGAAGCCTTTGATGCCGCCGCGGTCAAATTTAATCTGGACCGAGCTCGTACCTTGCCCGATTCACTGCGCAAGAGCGAACTGGCCTCTATCGAACACGTGGATGTAATCGATTCCAAGACCGTAGCGATCAAGGTGAAGCAACCGGATGCTACCCTAATTGCCCAGCTTTCCGACCGGGCCGGCATGATGCTTGCCCCCAACGCCTCACAAGGCGATGTCGGGTCCAAACCTGTCTGCTCCGGACCCTATAAATTCGTGCAGCGCGTACAGCAGGATCGCATCGTGCTGGAGCGCTTCGATCATTACTGGAACAAGCAGGCCTATCACTTTGATAAAGTGATTTTCCTGCCCATACCTGATACGTCGGTTCGTCTCGCAAACTTGCGCTCTGGAGACCTGGACATCGTCGAACGTGTTGCTCCCACGGACATCAAGGCGGTCAAGGATGACCGGAATCTTACGGTCTACAACACGCCCGGCCTGGGGTATATGCAACTGATGGTCAATGTCGCCAATGGTGACAAAGCCAAAAATCCGTTGGGACGTGACAAGCGTGTCCGCAAGGCCTTCGAGCTGGCAATGGACCGGGACGCTATCAACCAGGTGGTATTCGAAGGGCTCTACGCGCCGGGCAATCAACCCTTTCCACAAAGTAGCCCCTATTTCGATAAGGAGCTACCACTCCCCTCGCGAGACATTGCCAAGAGCCAGGCGCTGCTGGCGGAAGCAGGCGTGAAGCTCCCGGTAAACGTTGAGCTCAAGGTTGGCAATACACCTGTCTCTCAGCAGGTAGGCCAAATTATCCAGGCGATGACGTCCGAAGCAGGCTTCAACGTCAATCTGGTCGCCACTGAGTACGCGACGCTTCTTAACGAGCAGCAATCCGGAAACTTCCAGGTAGGTATGAGCGCCTGGTCCGGTCGTCCTGATCCAGATGGCAACCTCCATCAGTTCGTGACCTGCAAGGGAAACCAGAACGATGGCCATTACTGCAATCCAAAGCTGGATGAGCTGCTTAATAAGGCACGTACTGTCAATGACCAGGCCCAGCGTCAGGATCTGTACCGCCAGGCGATGACCATCGTGGCGGACGAAGCGCCGAACATTTACCTCTACTTCGAGCCTCGACTGATTGTGGCGAATCGCAAGGTGACAGGGTATGTCTCCAACCCGGACGGACTGATCCGCCTGGCCAACGTGTCATTCGCGCAATGATCGATACGGCCCGCTGCAGTAAACCGCACGGGCCGGTAATCCACGAGGGTTATGCATGCTGACGTTCATCCTTCGCCGCCTGTTCAGTGCCATCCCAACACTGATTCTGGTCTCGCTCTTTGTCTTCACGCTGCAAAAACTGCTGCCCGGCGATCCGGTGCTGGCCATGGCTGGGGAGGAGCGCGACCCTGCTGTCATCGAATACTTAAGAGACAAGTATCGTCTTAACGATCCCGTACCGGTTCAATACCTGAACTGGGTGGGCAATGTCTTGAAAGGTGATTTCGGTACTTCCTTGCGCACCGAGCAACCGGTGACCGCGCTTATCGTCTCGAAACTGCCAGTCACCCTGGAATTGTCGGTTTTCGCCTTGCTGATTGCGCTGTTGATAGGTATCCCCACCGGTATTCTCTCGGCGGTGCGTAAAGGGAGCGCGGTAGATTACAGTGCGAACATCGTTGCCCTTTCTGGCATCTCCATTCCGCACTTCTGGCTGGGGATACTGCTCATCATGGTGTTTGCGGTAAAGCTGCGCTGGCTGCCTGCCTCCGGTTTCGTACCGTTCAGTGAAAACCCGCTGCAAAACCTTAAAACCTTGTTGTTACCGGCCTTCGTGTTGGGTGCAGGTCTTTCCGGAACCCTGATGCGTCATACCCGCAGCGCCATGCTTGAAGTGCTGCGCTCAGACTATGTGCGGACAGCGCGCGCGAAAGGGCTGTTTCCCAGAACAGTCATTCTCAAGCACGCCTTTCGTAACGCGCTGATGCCCATCGTGACGCTGACTACACTGCTGTTCGGCGAACTGCTTGGGGGCGCAGTCCTGACTGAGCAGGTGTTCAGTATTCCCGGCTTCGGCAAGATGATCGTCGATGCCGTTTTCAACCGGGACTATGCCGTGGTGCAAGGGGTAGTGCTGTGCGTAGCCATTGGATTCGTGTTGATGAATCTGCTGGCCGATGTGCTCTATCGCCTGATCAACCCGCGCCTGAGGACTGCCGCATGAATGCCATTGCCACCCCTCTTCTCCCTGTCATACAGCCTCGTCTACAGTCTCGTTTCCTAGCAAAGTTTTTGAAGAACAAGGGTGCTGTTATCGGTGCAACTATCCTCTTGTTATTTGTCCTGGCAGCTGTTCTGGCACCCTGGATTGCGCCCCATGATCCACTCAAGGCGAACTTTCTGGCCGTTCGCAAGGCACCTTCGGCCCTGTATTGGCTAGGCACGGATGAGCTGGGCCGCGACCTGTTCTCACGCCTGCTCTGGGGTGCGCGCAGCTCGTTGCTGGCGGGTGGAGTATCGGTCGCCATCGCCATGGCCATCGGTGTTCCGCTAGGTCTTATAGCTGGCTATTTTGGGGGCGCGCTGGATGCCCTTATTTCCCGGATCATGGAAGCACTGCTGTCTTGTCCGTTTCTGGTGCTGGCTATCGCGCTGGGGGCATTTCTTGGCCCTAGCCTGACTAATGCCATGATCGCCATTGGCCTGTCTGCCATGCCTATCTTTGCGCGCCTGACGCGCGGACAGGTCCTTTCGATTAAACATGAGGACTACCTGGAAGGTGCCCGCGCCATTGGCCTGCCGGATCGCTGGATCATTCTGCGCTATGTGTTACCGAATGTCCTTTCGCCGCTGGTAGTCCAGGCAACCCTGACCATTGCCTCAGCCATTCTCGCAGAAGCGAGTCTGTCGTTCCTGGGCCTTGGCCAGCAACCGCCAGCGCCCTCCTGGGGCTCCATGCTCAACACAGCCAAGAATTTCATGGAACAGGCGCCCTGGATGTCTATTGCTCCAGGCGTGGCCATCTATATCACGGTGCTGTGCTTCAACCTGCTGGGCGACGGCTTGCGCGATGCGCTGGATCCCAAAGACTAACCGTCAGACAAGAAGAGAGTGATCCCATGTTCGATCATCTGGATTATAGCCAGCCTTACGCCTCTGCCCGCTCCCCTGTCATGGGACGGAACATGGTAGCGGCCTCCCAGCCACTGGCTGCCCAGGCAGGCCTGGACATGCTGCGCCGTGGCGGTAATGCGGTAGATGCGGCAATTGCTGCTGCCATGGTGCTTACGGTAGTAGAGCCAACAGGGTGTGGTATCGGCAGTGATGCCTTTGCCATCGTCTGGGATGGCAAAACATTACAGGGCCTGAATGCCTCTGGACGCGCACCGGCAGCGTGGTCGCCCCAGTATTTTGCAGGGCACAAACACATGCCGGAGCGCGGCTGGAATGCAGTGACCGTGCCCGGTGCGGTTTCCGCCTGGGTCGGGCTTTCCGAGCGTTACGGCAAGCTGCCTTTCACCACGGTGGCTGAACCTGCCATACGCTATGCGCGAGAGGGTTACCAGGTAACGCCTATCATTGCTGAACTCTGGCAGCGAGGCGGTCAGCTCCTGAAAGATCAGCCCGGCTTTGCCGAGTGTTTTCTCCCCGATGGCCGAGCCCCCAAAGCCGGGCAGAAGATTCAACTCAGGGACCATGCCAAAACGCTGGAGCTGATCGCCGAAACCCGCGGCGAAGCGTTCTATCGAGGCGCCCTGGCCGAAGCCATGGTTGCTCATGCCAGAGCCAACAACAGCGTTATGAGCCTGGATGACCTGGGCAATCACTCAATTGACTGGATCGATACCCTATCCACGCCCTTTGCAGGCGCCATGGTCCATGAGTTGCCTCCTAACAGCCAGGGCATCGCTACGCTCAGCGGCCTGGGGATTCTGGAGGCCATCGGTATTGGCGATCATCCTGTCGACAGCCCCGAAACCCTGCATGTGGTATTGGAAGCGATGAAGCTGGCCCTGGCGGACCTCAATCATCACATTACAGATCGGGACCATATGCGCGTTCTGGCTCACCATCTGCTTGACCCAGCCTATCTAAAGGAGCGCGCCAGGCTGATCGGCGAGACTGCTGCTGACCCAGGCCATGGCTCGCCCAAGCCCGGCGGTACGGTGTACCTGTCAGCGGCAGATGAAAGCGGCATGATGGTGTCGTTCATTCAATCCAACTACATGGGTTTTGGCTCCGGCGTAGTGGTTCCAGGCACGGGAATCAGCCTGCAAAACCGCGGGGCGGGCTTTTCTCTGGACCCAGAACACGTCAACACCGTCGCTCCCGGTAAGCGTCCCTTCCACACCATCATCCCCGGTTTTGCCATGAATGCCGACGGCACGCCGTTGATGTCGTTCGGCCTTATGGGCGGTCCCATGCAGGCGCAGGGACACTTGCAGATGATGTTGCGTATCCTGCGCTACAAGCAGAACCCGCAGGCGGCGGCCGACGCGCCCCGCTGGCGGATCGAGTCAGGTCGGAAGGTTGCCGTTGAGCGACAGTTCGACTCACAGACCGTAGCTGCCCTACGCGCCAAAGGACATGATATCCAGGTTGAGGCACCAAGCGGCGTGTTTGCATTCGGTGGTGCTCAGATCATTCAGAAAACGGCCGATGGTTATGTCGGTGGCTCTGATCCACGCAAGGACGGTCAGGCCGTCGCGTTCTGACCTTGCCGGAGGGAGGCCGCGCAGGCCTTCCTCCCATTCCTTACACCTGATCGAGCCTTAGCTCATTCCAGGTCTTCACGAAGGTGCTAGTCCTGATAGTTTTCTTCTTCTGCATAAGCGAACTGGATGAATCGCTTGGCCTCGTCGAGGCTGCCGACGCGCTTGACGCAGCGTGTGCCCATTCTGATTTCATAACAGCTGCCGCCAGTCGCATCTGCGCATTCGAACACGTAGTAACCATTGGAACTGCTGACGACTTTCTCTTGCATGAGTGCGCTCCCTTTCTCAGGACGGTGAATTCGTTATCGTCACGCCCTCAGTACATGCAATTGGGCGCCCTTTTAATGGGACCGAAATATTCCCTGGCAATTCGCTTCAATCACGGCAACGACCTTTTTGTTCATACAACAGGTTTATGCTCAATCTGGTACAGGCAACCGTCGTGCCTTAACCGTCGCTGGAGGATTTTCCTACTAATCACTGGTCTCGGCAGCTCCGCCCGAATCTGGCTGCTGGCCCATGTGAGTAAACTGAAGACGACTGGCCAAGTTAGCGCTGCTGTGTTTGTTTCGCTCCGTCACCGATCAGTTTTTCTAATATCACCGTGCCACAGCACCAAAAGAGCGCACCATTAAGCGAAGCGCATCACACTTCATCACCCGCATTGTGTTAAATGATATTGATTTTCATTCAATACAGGGTCTACTCTGAATGGGCTTTGCGATAGTAATGAACACTTACTTTTAATGCGTTATTACTGCTTTTAAATTATAAAGGCTAAGCCGTTTGATAATGGCATATAGCTAACTATTAATATCAAACTACCGTGAGAGCCCGGCGAGGCATATATCCCGACAACATGTTGGGTTATTGCAGAATTGTTTAATCAATTGCCGAGGTTCCATTCGTGAATAATCCATTGCATTCGTATGCGGCCATTACTGCATACCCTTCCGCTCGCCTACAGGATGATCAGGCGACTTCGCATCTTTTCAACGAAAAGAATGCGCAGGCCTATGAAAGCCTTATGGTTCAAGGGGCTGAATGTATAAAGGAAACATTGCTCGGTATCGATAAGCCTTATACCGGCATATTGCCGCATGAACTAAAGCGGCAGTTCGACGAAGTGAATCTGGATGAAAAACTGGGTAACGTCAACGAGGCACTGGAAGAATTAAAAGCGTTGTACCTGAAAGATGCTGTTTACTTCCATCATCCTCACTATGTTGCTCATCTTAATTGTCCTATTGTTATTCCGGCTATTCTTGCCGAACTGGTACTTTCTTCTATCAATTCCTCACTGGACACATGGGATCAAAGTGCCGGCGGCACGTATATCGAACAAAAGTTGATTGACTGGACGGCTGAGCGCATCGGCCTGGGCAGCGAAGCCGATGGGGTGTTTACCAGTGGTGGTACTCAGTCCAACCTGATGGCCATGCTGTTGGCCCGTGATCATGTGTGCAACCGTCAGCCCGGTCACGCCAGCAACAAGACGCAAGGCTTGCCGACCGATTTCAAACGCCTGCGCATCCTGTCATCCGAGGTCAGTCATTTCAGCGTACAGAAATCCGCGGCCATCCTGGGCCTGGGCTATGACGCCGTGATACCGGTACGCAGCGATGCGCGCAAGAAAATGGACTTGAGCGATCTGCGCCGCGTGCTGGAAGAATGCGAAGCCGAAGGGCTGATTCCGATGGCGGTAGTGGCTACTGCCGGTACTACGGATTTCGGCAGCATCGATCCATTGGAAGACATCGCGGCAATCTGTCGCGAAAAAAAAATCTGGATGCATGTCGATGCCGCCTACGGTGGCGGACTGCTGATTTCGCCTAAATACCGTAACCGTCTGACCGGTATCGAACATGCCGACTCGGTCACCATCGATTACCACAAATCATTCTTCCAGCCGGTCAGTTGCAGTGCGTTTCTGGTACGGGATCGTCGAGAGCTGGGCCATGTCACCTGCCATGCCGATTATCTGAACCCCAAGAGCCAGACCCAGGAAGGCACACCCAACCTCGTTAACAAGAGCATTCAGACTACACGCCGCTTTGATGCGCTCAAGCTCTGGATGACGTTGCGCACCATGGGTGCGAATGCCTTGGGTAGCTTGTTCGATCACGTAATCGACTTGACTCGCGCAACCTATCCGCTTATCGAGCGTGACCCACGCTTCGACATTGCCCATGTTCCTGAACTGAGCACCCTGGTCTTCCGCTATATCCCCGAGGAGCCGCTGAGTGCCGAGCAGATCGATGCGACCAATGCAGCCATTCGCAAAGCGCTCTCTCGTAGCGGACGCGCCATCGTCGCGGGCACCAAGGTAGGCGGCCAGCAGTACCTCAAGTTCACCCTGCTCAACCCCATGACCACCCTGGACGACCTGCGAGGCATTCTCGACGCCATCAAGCATGAAGGTGCCCGTTACGTTAACCAACAATCTGCCCTGGCCACGTGCTGATCTGGAGAACCACCATGACGGCTTCAACCTACGATTTCATCGCGATTGGTGTTGGCCCCTTCAACCTGGGCTTGGCGTGCCTGACTGCTCCCATCGACGAGCTCAATGGGTTGTTTCTCGACAAGAACGAGTGCTTCGATTGGCATCCCGGCATGATGCTGGAATCTGCAACCCTGCAGACGCCCTTCCTGGCCGATCTGGTCACCCTGGCGGACCCGACCAGCCCGTTCAGCTTCCTGAATTATCTTAAATCCACAGGCCGCATTTATGCGTTCTACATCAAGGAAGACTTCTTCCTGATGCGCCGCGAGTACAACCAGTACTGCCAATGGGTCATCGATCGGCTGCCCAATATCGAGTTCAACCGATACGTCGAACGTATCGACCATGATCCGGCAACCGGTCTCTATACGGTGAACTGTACCTGCACCAAAACAGGAGAACGCCTGGTTTATCAGGCGCGCCGTCTGGTCCTGGGAACTGGCACGTCACCCTACATCCCTGACTGCTGCCAGGACGCCAGCAGCCACTTGTCCCACACGTCGACCTACCTGACCGACAAACAGGCTCTACAGGCAAAAAGCACCATTACGCTGATCGGCAGCGGTCAGAGCGCGGCGGAGATCTACTATGACCTCTTGCAGGAAATCGACACGCGCGAGTACACCCTGAACTGGATCACCCGCTCGCCTCGCTTCTTCCCGCTGGAATACAGCAAGCTGACCCTGGAGATGACATCGCCCGAGTACATCGACTACTTCCATCAGCTGCCTACCCACAAGCGTGACGCCTTGATGCGCAGTCAGAAGGGGCTCTACAAGGGGATCAACAGCGCCCTGATCAATGACATCTACGACCTGCTGTACAACAAGAGCCTATGCGGTCCGGTCAGGACCAACCTGCTTACTAACACGGAACTGCAGGACTGCCGCTACGATGAGCGTACCGGCACCTTTACGCTTACCTTGTTTCAGGAGGAACAGGAGAGCCGCTATACGCTTCAGACTGACGGGCTGGTATTATCCACTGGGTATTGCTACAGAACTCCTCCTTTCCTTCAAGGGTTACGCTCACGCCTGCGCTTCGATGAGCGTGGCCGCTTCGCCGTCAATCGAAACTATACGATTGATACCGCCGGCCAGGAGATCTTCGTCCAGAACGCCGAGCTTCATACGCATGGCCTGGTAACGCCCGACCTGGGTATGGCGTGCTACCGCAACGCCTATATCATTCGCGAGATGCTTGGCCGCGAACATTACCCCGTCGAACGCAAGATCGCCTTCCAGCAGTTCACGGCGCCCTCTTCGACACTGCTCCAGCCGGAGCCGGCCAAGACATGACGCTGCGTACCTCGTTGATCGCCATGACGGCCCTGGCCGTCATCAGCGATACCATGCTGATTCCGTTCTATCCGCAGTACTTTGCCAGCCGTTTCGGTGAAACGCGGCCGGAGCATGTGGGGGCCTATCTGGCCGCCATCTGCTTTACGGTCATGCTCGCGCTGCCCCTCTGGGCGCGCGTGGCGCGGCGGGTGCACCCGATCCGGCTGCTGATCTGGACGCAGCTCGCCGCCGGGTTGCTGTGCCTGTACTGCTATTGGGCATCGGCGCTCCTGGAGTTCTGGCTTGTCTCGCTGGGGATGATCGTGTTCAAGGGCAGCTACCTGCTCATGTACCCCTACGTGATGAGCCTGGAGGACTCCAGGAACCATACCCATACCATCGGCATGCTGTCGGTTGTCGTTCACTTCGGCGCCATCCTCGGCGCCGTGGTGGGCGGCCTGGTCCTTCAGGTACTGGAGCCACGAGATGTCTTTGTGGTAATGGCCGCGGGGGATTTTCTGCAAATGGCGATCTGCCTGCGCCTGCTACGGCGGGAACCACCCCATGCCAAGCCGGAACAAGCCATTACGAACCGTACCGGCAAGGCATGGCCTATCTACCGGCTCTGCCTGCTGATGCTGCTGTTCTATTTCAGCGGCTACCTGGTAAAGCCGTTCTTTACGGTGTACTGGGAGCAGGTCGCTCAGCTGGACCACGCCGCCCTGACCGGACTGGTGTACGCCATTCCTGGTGGCATGGCCCTGCTCGGACTCTGGCTGAACCGGCGTACCGGCAGCCGACAACAGGCCCTGAGCGGTGCGCTGCTGCTGGGTGTGTGCGGCCTGCTGCTTCAGGCTGGTGAGCAGACCGCCCTGATCCTGACTGGCCGCTGCCTGTATGGCTGGGCCATGTTCCAGGTCACGGTACGACTGGATGCCCTGCTCTTCGAGCTGAGCACGCCCGATGCGTATGCCGCTGACTTCAGCAAGATCAATTTCTTTCAACAACTCGGTGTAGTGGGCTCGTCCTTTGCGGCGGGGTCCCTGGTCAGCACGTTTGGCCTGACTGTGCCCTTTCTGATCGGCGCGGCGGGCTTTGCCCTGACCGCCCTTGCCTATCCGCTGCTGGTCCGCACGGCCCAGCCCACAACAACACCTGTTATCGACAAGGGGGTCTGATATGACTGCCATTGCCTTGCAAACACCCATCGATACCCGCCCGTGCTTTAGCAAGCCACAGCATGGACTCGGCCACTTCAGCCTGCGCCCACTCAGCCTGCCAGAGGATACGGCGCGACTACATGATTGGCTGACTCGTGACTATGCACGCTTCTGGGGGATGCAGAATGCGACCCAGGCAGAAGTGGAAACATTCTACCGCGACCTCATGGCCTCTCCTCATGCCAACGCCTACCTGGGTTTACATGATGGCGCACCGGCTTTCCTGGTCGAATGCTATATGCCGCTTCATGACCCGGTAGGCCAGCACTACGACGTGAAGCCCGGTGACCGGGGCATGCATTTTCTTGTCGCGCCGTGCGAGAAACCTGTTTCAGGTTTCACCCTGGCCGTGATGCGAACCATCATGGAATTCATTTTCAGTGATCCCTTTGCCCGCCGCGTTGTCGTCGAGCCCGATGTCCGTAACGACAAGATCCACGTGCTCAATCAGCGTGTCGGTTTCGAGTACGACCGTGTCATTCAACTGGGCGAAAAAACTGCCCACCTCGCCTTCTGCACTCGCGAGCACTACGCCGCCAGCCTTGTAATGGAGAACCGCCCATGAACCAGATGATCACTACTCTGCCCACCGCCACGCCCGGTCAAGCCGCATTGCACCTGACCCCCGAACGTTGGAGCAAGGTCAATCGCCTGCTCGTGCGCAAAGCCCTGGCGGAATTTGCCCATGAAAAGCTTATCGAGCCGGCCTTGATCGCGTCTGAAAACGGTTGGGAGCATTACCGTCTGGACAATGGCAATCCGGCACTGGAGTACCGCTTCCGAGCTTGCAAGCTGGCGCTTGATCATTGGCTGATCGACACCGCCTCGATCGAAAAGACGCAGGACGGCAACGCTGCGCCGCTGGATGCGCTGGAGTTCATCATCGAGTTCAAGGATCAACTGGGTATTCAGGAAAGCATGATGCCGGTCTATCTGGACGAGATCAGCAGCACGCTGTATGGCAGCGCCTACAAGCATGCCAAACCAGGATTAACTGCCGAAGAACTCACCCGTGCTGACTTCCAGTCCGTAGAAACCGGTATGATGGAAGGCCACCCGGGGTTCGTCGCGAACAATGGCCGCATGGGCTTCGACGCGAACGATTACCGCGCCTATGCACCTGAAGCCGCCTCCCCGATCCAGTTGGTCTGGCTCGCTGTACGCAAGACCAAGGCAACGTTCTCATCGTTATCGGACCTGAGCTATGAACGCCTGCTCGAGGAGGAACTAGGCAGCCAGACGGTTGCTGATTTCACTGCTCAGCTGACCGAACAGGGCTTGAATCCGAACAATTACCTCTTCATGCCGGCTCACCCGTGGCAGTGGTTCAACAAGCTTTCCATGGCCTTCTCGGCCGATGTTGCCAACCGCAATATCGTCTGTCTGGGCTTTGGGGAGGATCAGTACCTGGCGCAGCAGTCGATCCGCACCTTCTTCAACGCAAGCCACCCTGAAAAGCGTTATGTGAAAACGGCACTGTCCATTCTGAACATGGGCTTCATGCGCGGTCTGTCGCCTTACTACATGCTGGCGACGCCTGCTATCAACGAGTGGCTGAAAGCATTGATTGAAAGCGATCCGTTTTTGACCGAAAACGGCTTCAGTATCTTGCGTGAAGTAGCCTCGGTGGGCTATCGCAACCACTACTACGAGACGGCACTGGTCAACGATACCCCTTACAAGAAGATGCTCTCCGCCCTGTGGCGCGAAAGTCCGGTTCCACAACTAAAGCCCGGCCAACGCCTGATGACTATGGCCTCGCTGCTGCATCTGGACGCCCAGGGCGACTCGCTCCTCACGGCGCTGATCGCCTCCTCCGGCGTGGATACGGACACCTGGTTGCGCCGCTATCTCAACGCCTACCTGACGCCCCTGCTGCACTGTTTCTATGCTCACGATCTGGTGTATATGCCTCACGGGGAGAACCTGATTCTGGTGCTGGATAACAACGTTCCGTCGCGGGCAATCATGAAAGACATTGCGGAAGAGATCGCCGTGCTGAACCCTGATGCCAAGCTGCCGGAAAAGATCAAGCGATTGGCCGTCTCTGTACCCGAAGAGCTGAAAATCCTGTCGCTCTTCACCGACGTGTTCGACTGCTTCTTCCGCTACATGAGCGCCATTCTGGTGGAAAAAGCCGACTACGCTGAAGACCGTTTCTGGTCGCTGGTAGCCGAGTGCGTCAGCACCTATCAGCAGAGCCACCCTCAATATGCCGAGAAATTTGCCCGATACGACCTGTTTGCGCCCGAGTTCATCCGCTCCTGCCTGAACCGTCTTCAATTGGGCAACAACCAACAGATGGTCAATCTGGCAGATCCGGCTGGAAACCTGAAGCTTGCCGGAACCTTGATCAATCCGATCGCACCATTTAAGCGTTAACGCGAATAAATCCGCTACGGCTGCCTGCACAGACAGCCGTAGCGGACAGAATGGGAAACCGTAGAAACAGCCAGACGTTGCACCCGTTAATGGTATCTCCACGCAGTGCGCTTAGGGTGTAACACCTTCTGCATCACTACTGATGTCGCGTTGTGTTAATTGGATCAAGTAACTTACAGGTGTACGTTCGTCCACCCATAAAGCGAAGTGTCCTGAAATTTGAGAAAATACGGGATTGCGCATGAAGCGCGCCTGATCTGGGCTGGCAAAGCTATGAATGGTGTTATCGAAGAGCCTAAAGCTTTGCTTGAAGGCCACTGGCTTGTCTTGATTGAAGATGATCCACTTCTGCAAAGTATTTTATCGGGCTTCGTGGAAGAACTGGGCGGTCGTGTCAGCAGCTTCGAGACGGCTGATGATGCGTTGGTTTACATGCTCAGTGCAGGTGAAAAACCCTCTCTGGTCGTCACCGATCATCTGGTGCCTGGGCAGATCAAGGGCGCCGAGCTGGCAACCATGGTTGGCGCACGCTGGCCAGGTCTTTCGGTCATTGTGACCACCGGACGTGACCTGGAGACCATTCCTGAGCTACCAGACGGCATGCTTTATCTGCAGAAACCATGGGATCTGGTGCAGATGAAAAAAGCCATTATCCAGATGCTAAATAAAACATCCGTCAGTCTTTGAATAAAGCCTATGGCTACAGTAGGACTAATTCGCTTGTTTTGAGCGCCCGTTAAAGAGACCAAGCGCGCAGTCTTGCCCTTGCCTACCCTTCCTCTTTCCGAGCAAGACGAACTTCCACTACTTGTGGAAGTGACACGCTATGACAGTGCCGGTCGACATTACCTTTCCGAGCAGACCGCCATGATGAGAGACACTGCCACCCACATGTCGCCTGCTCAATAGTAAGGGTCGGTGGCAGACCACCGCGCTTGGGAAACCGCCTCTACAGTTCAGAACGGTAGCGTTTGATACCACCAGGCCACCTATCCTCACTATCCTAATAATCCGTGCGCCTGCTCTTTCCTGCCCGTTGCGAATCCCTTTCCTCTGGAGCGTGATCATGACCCAGGCAGCACCCGGTTCCGTCGACACCCATACGTTGCGAAAAGTCATTGCCGCCGCCTCGATCGGTAATTTCGTCGAGTGGTTCGACTTTGCCATCTATGGCTTTCTTGCAACGATCATTGCCGAGCAATTCTTTCCCAGCGGCGACGCGAAAGCCGCTTTGCTCAAGACCTTTGCCGTATTCGCCGTCGCCTTTGCCTTCCGGCCATTGGGCGGCATCGTTTTCGGCATGCTGGGCGATCGGATCGGCCGCAAGAAGATACTGGCCCTGACAATCCTGATGATGGCCGGTGCCACGACGTTGATAGGCCTGTTACCTACCTATGCCGCCATAGGCATGGCCGCTCCGCTACTGCTGACCGTTATCCGATGCGTCCAGGGATTCTCGGCCGGAGGCGAATACGCTGGTGCCTGCGCCTATGTCATGGAGCATGCACCACGGGAAAAACGCGCCACGTACGGAAGTTTCGTACCCGTATCGACGTTCTCGGCCTTTGCCTGTGCAGCCGTATTGGCCTACGGTCTGGATGCTACGCTTACCAAAGACGCCATGGCCAGCTGGGGCTGGCGTATACCCTTTCTTATTGCAGCGCCTCTGGGCCTCGTAGGCCTATATTTGAGGTTGCGGCTAGGCGAGACCCCGGCGTTCCAGTCTGTCGAGGCTCAACACGCAGTAGCACATGCGCCACTGCGTGAAACGCTCAAGTCCAATGGCGGAGCTATCTGTCGGCTGGGCGCGTTTATTTCCGTAACGGCCCTGTCCTTCTACATGTTCACAACCTACTTTGCGACTTACCTGCAGGTAGCCGGTGGGCTTGATCGCGCCTCCGCCCTTCTGGTTACCGTCATTGCCCTGGTTTTTGCAGCCATGCTATGCCCATTCGCAGGTCTCTTTTCAGACAGGGTCGGGCGCAAGGCTACAGTATTTACAACCTGTACCTTACTGATCGTTGTGGTCTATCCGTCGTTCTGGATGGCCAGCTCAGGCAACCTGCTGCTGTCGGTTCTGGGTGTACTGCTGTTGGCCGTCGGAGCGGTACTGTCCGGTGTCGTCACCGCTGCACTGCTGTCTGAAGTCTTCCCCACCCGGACGCGTTACACCGCCTCAGCCATTACCTACAACATGGCTTATACCGTTTTCGGCGGTACTGCGCCTCTAATGGCAACCTATTTGATTGCACAGAGCGGTAGCAACCTGGCACCAGCGTTCTATCTCATCGCGATATCCGTAATGGCGTTGATCGGAGGTCTGCTGCTACCCGAGACGTCAAAGGTTGAACTGAGCGAGGTAACCGGGCGTGTGCCCGCTGCGGAGACGGCTTCCTTGACCAGCATAACCACCTGAGACGCTTTCAGCGTCAGGCGGCAAACCTGTCCATCGCCTGAACGTTTGTCAGCCTTTGTAACGACCAGGGAACAGGACGTCTCGCAGTGGAGTCCCCTTTAGATACCGATTGGTTCTATATGGAGATAACACACGATGAAAGCCCTGCATGAACCACTAATGGCCACACGCAAGTCCCAGCAGTCACTCAATGAGCCTAATGTACAGGGAACCGAGCGCACCCTTTCCCTTGTAGGTGGTAGCTTACTCCTGGCAGGCGGCCTGCGCCGTGGCGGTCTTCTGGGGCTGGCACAAATGGCCTTGGGCGCACTGGTAACAGCCCGTGGCGTCACTGGTCGTTGCAAGGCCAAGGCAGCGCTTACGCCTACACCATACGAATCGCTTCTGCAGGAAGAGTACGGCTGGACCAATGCCGAAGCAATTTCCCGCACGATTACCATTGGCAAACCGCGTGCCGAGGTCTACGACTTCGTACGCAGCATTGAAAATCTCCCCCTCTTCCTGCGTCGCCTCGAACGCGTCCAGCAGATGGACGCCACTCACTATCGCTGGGTTGCGGTAGGCCCACAGAATCGGACAGTAGAATGGAATGCGTTCCTAGAGGAAGAGATTCCGCAGGAACGTATTGTCTGGAGCACCGAATCCACGGCATACCTTCAGCATAAAGCCACCCTCACCTTCAGAGATGCCCCCAACGGCATGGGAACGGAGTTGCAGGTCGTTCTGGCGTGCGAACCGCCAGCCGGCCGGGTGGGTTATGCCGCAGCCAGTCTGATCAGCCAATTCTCGGGACGTGAGCTTAATCTTGATTTGCGTCGCCTGAAGCAGCTCCTAGAGACCGGCGAGATTACCAACAATCTCATGAGGACAGGTGCTGTCGAACGGGTCCCGGTGGATGAAGTGTCAGCAACCGTACCGTTGGAAGGCGAAGTGATCAGCGAGCCGCGCACTATCGCGTCACATACCGATGAGACTCGTCAGGGAGGGGCTTACTAATGCGCGCGCTCACCTGGCAAGCCCCTAACGTTCTTCAAGTAGAAACCGTACCGGACCCGGAAATCGTTAATCCACGCGATGTCATTCTTCGCGTCACGATGTCGTCAGTATGCGGCTCCGACCTTCACCTACTAGGCGGTTACGTGCCGGCCATGAAGCCGGGAGACATCATCGGCCATGAATTCATGGGTGAAGTAGTTGAAGTTGGCTCCGGCATTAGCCAATTCAAGAAGGGTGATCGCGTTGTTACCATATCCATTATAGGGTGCGGCAACTGCGAACACTGTCAGCGTAGCGATTTTTCCTGCTGCGACAACTCCAACCCGAATCCGGAAACGACAGATCTGGCCTACGGTCAACCGTGCTGCGGCATTATTGGTTACAGCCATGCCTTTGGCGGATATGCGGGAAGCCATGCGACGTATATCCGCGTGCCCTTTGCCGACGTCAACCTGTTCAAGGTGCCCGACGGCGTTACCAATGAGCAGGCAGTCTTTGTGTCGGACGCTGCGCCGACTGGCTATTTTGCTGCCGATAATGCCGATATCCAGCGGGGCGATACTGTCGCCGTCTGGGGCTGTGGCGGTGTTGGCCAGATGGCCATTCGCATCGCCTACCTAATGGGTGCCGAACGGGTTATTGCTATCGACCGCTTCGCCTCTCGCCTTGAACTGGCCGAGAAGAAGGCCGGGGCGATTACCATCAATTACGAAACCACGAATGTCCACGAAGCCTTGCTGGAGTTGACCGGTGGGCGCGGGCCGGACCGCTGCATCGACTGCGTCGGCATGGAAGCGCACGGCACCGAGCTGGATTATGTATACGACAAGACTAAACAACTGATGCACCTGCACACTGAGCGCGGCACTGTGCTTCGTCAGGCCATTCGGGCCTGTCGCAAAGGCGGGACGGTATCCGTGGTGGGTGTTTACGGCGGCCTCCTGGACAAATTCCCCATGGGCGCCATCGTCAACAAAGCCCTTACGGTTCGCTCCGGCCAGCAGCCAGGCCAGCGGTATGCCAATAAGCTGTTCGAGCACATTCAGAAAGGCGAGCTGGATCCGTCCTACCTGCTGACGCACCCGATGAGTCTGGAAGATTCACCGCGCGGTTATGCCATGTTCAAGGAAAAGACCGAGGACTGCATGCGCGCGGTATTCATGCCGTAAATGGGAGTTGTGCATGGACGACGAGAAGGATCACCCACCTCCAGAACCCACCAAGCTGACCCAGTCCAAAGAGCGCTGGGTCAGTGAGGGGCGCTATCTGACAGGCCGTATTTCACGGCCCGAAGAGGAGCGTTTACCGCCCGGTCAGCATCTGGTCAAGAACTGGCCCATACTGGATCTGGGCGTCAGGCCCACCGTTACTCGGGAACGTTGGCAGCTAAACGTAATCGGCGCAGTGAAAAACCCGCAGAACTGGAACTGGGATGCCTTCATGGCGCAACCCCAGTCTCGGTTGGTCAGCGATATTCACTGTGTAACCAGCTGGTCTCGCTACGACAATCAATGGCAGGGTGTAACCACGCAGGACCTGCTGGATCGTGTACAGCCGCACCCGGACGCGCGTTTTGTACTGCTCTACTCCAACGACGGGTATACCACCAACCTGACGCTGGAGGATTTCGCAGCTCAGGGTGCCCTGCTTGCCCATTCCTGGGAAGGCAATCCCCTCTCAACCGAGCATGGGGGGCCGGTACGCCTGATCGTACCCCACCTGTACTTCTGGAAAAGTGCCAAGTGGATCAGGCGAATCCAGTTTCGGGTCAGCGATGTGCCCGGCTATTGGGAAGAACGCGGGTACCACAATCGTGGTGATCCCTGGCAGGAAGAACGTTATTCCGACGATGAGTGATGCCTTCAGGCATCACTCACTCCTGTTTTCATCAAGGGAAGTTGGCCTGTAATGCCCTTTCCAAATCGTCAGGCTTGAACGGCTTGGCCAGAACCGGCCGATTTTTCCACTCTTCCGGCAACCCGTAGGCCCCATAACCAGTAGAGAACATAAAGGGGATGTCGCGCGCGGCCAGCTGCTCGGCAATCGGAAAAATTTCACGGCCACCTACATTCACATCCAGAATGGCCAGATCGAAGGTTTCTGAGCTGGCCAGCCGCATGCCTTCATCAAAATCAGCCGCGCTACCTGCTACGTCGTAGCCAAGCTCATCCAGGATATCTTCAAGCAGCATGGCGATCAGTGTTTCGTCTTCGACAAGCAAGACACGTTTACGGGTAGTGGTCAAACGAAGCTTCCTTTGGGCCTGACCTGCAGGCACAACAGCGGGATGGATAAATGACATTCGAGGCCTTGCGGTACGAATGTAGTTACGACGCGCCCTTTCAGTTCACGCGTAATGCTGCGATCGATCAGGCGAGAGCCAAAGCCTTTGGTCTGGGGAGTCTCGACAGTGGGACCGTCGCGCTCCAGCCAGCTGAGTTCCAGGCAATCATGCCCCGTATGTTCATCTTTACCGACATACCACTCCAGCTGCAAGCGCCCTTCCGGGACGGAGAGTGCACCGTATTTTGCGGCATTGGTGATAAGTTCATGAAAGACCATGGCCAAGGCCAGTGCTTCTCGGGGCTCAAGCGCATAATCACTGCCAAGAAGCGCAATGCGGTCAGACTTTTCCTGCTCAGTATAAGGTGCAATCTCCTGCTCGATTACCGCTCGGAGTTGAGCCCCTTGCCATTGCTCATGGGTCAGCAGGTCGTGGGCCTTGCTCAAAGCCAGCAAACGGGCATCGAATGTTTCGCGGAATCGAGACTCGGCATTTGCACTACGCAGGCTATAGGTTGCAATGGACTGCACCGTCATCAGCGTGTTTTTCACCCGGTGGTTCAACTCGTTGATAAGCTCACGCTGCTGAGCCTCCGCCTTCTTGTGGCGGCTGATATCTACACACATGTTGACGGCGCCAGTGATTTCACCTTGCGCGTTACGCAAGGGGGACGGGTACGCCGCAAACGGAACACGCGAGCCATCCTGCCGCAGAATAAAGCCCTCTCCGCCCTGTATGGCCTCACCGTTGTTAAGCACTGAGGCCATGAAGCATTCATCATGGTTCAGCTCACGACCATCCGGCCACTGCATCTTCCAAGAGCCGCACCACTGGGCCTTACCCAATCGGGGACGATACCCCCAAAGCTCCACTGCGGCTTCGTTGTAAAAGGTCAGGTAACCCTTCGCGTCGGTGGTGTAAACGGCCACGGCAAGCCCATCGAGCAGCTCACTCAAATGCCGCTCGCTTTCGCGCACGGCTTGCTCGTCTTTTATCCGCTGGGTGATGTTATGGGTCACGGCCAGATGAACTCTACGACCATCCGGCAGGCGCAGCGGAACCGCATGGGTTTCCATGTTTACCCGGGAGCCAGCCAAGCCAATGATGTCGTAGGTCCAGCTGAGCTGCTCACCGTTGCACACGCGCAGGTGATTCGCGATCCATATCTCCCGATGCTCGGGCACGATGAGATCGAATACGCAAGACCCCTGTACCGCTTCAAGGCAGTCGGCCTCAATCATGGCAAGGCCGGCCCCGTTCATCTGCATCAGCGAGCCGTCTTCGGTTACGATCTTGATGCACTCGGGCGTTGCATCAACGATAGCCTGTAAAAAGGCCTGACTTTCCTGCAGTCTTCGCTCGCTTTCCTTGCGCTCGGTGATGTCCTGAAAACAATTGATGGCGCCCTGGATCTGTCCGACCTCATTAAAAATCGGCGAGATGTTAACCAGCACCCAACGCTTATGCCCCAGCAGGTTCTGAACCTGCAACTCATGGTCGCGCACCGGAGCACCAGAGCGCAGCACACTGGCCATAGGCGACTCTTCCGGTCGCATCACGCGCCCGTCGGCATGGAAAACCCGGTCGATTCCAATGTAGTAGGTTTCACCAGGAACGAGCTCCCGTCCCCACAATTCTGCCGCCTTGCGGTTGTAGCGAACAATGGCTCCCGTCGCGTCACACACGAACGCAGCGGCAGGCAGAAGCTCGAAGACCATGTCGTTCAAGATATCTGATGATAGCGGTGGCATTGAAGCAGGATCAGGGGAAGAGACTTCCAGCGTGCAGTTCATAATCCAGGAGGTGCTCAACAAGCCGGCCATAAAAGGTCTGTATTTTACAGTTTTGTGCCTTAAGCGCGTCATGCCCGTCTCGACAAATGGTCATTAACCGATCAAAGGATTATCGCCTCGTCGGAACAAGCGAACCGATTTGCCATTTTCTGCTTCAAACATGGCGTATTGATGTTGAGGCCGTTATGCAAGCTAAGCAATTTTCCCTGGCAGACTGGCACCGCATACTTTTCGGCGAAACACCTTGGACGTTTCTGATAGAAGTAGTCATTCGGGCTGGGCTGACTTATGTTCTGATTATGATGGCCATGCGACTCCTGGGACGACGCGTGGCCTCCCAATATACCCTCTTCGAACTTTCCGTGGTCGTTACCCTGGCCGGTGCGATTGGTGTACCACTACAGTCTCAAGAGCGCGGAATGTTACCGCCTCTGATCATCATGGCAGGCGTCATTATCTTCCAACGAGTGACTGCGCGCCTGACCATGCGCCATCCCAAGGTAAACCATGCCGTCTCGGGCAGTGTGATGACTGCCATCACCAATGGGCGACTGGAACTGGCTGTCTTGCGAAAGACTGTCCTGTCTCGAGAAAAAATCTTTGCACTACTGCGCATGCGCAATATTCAGCACCTGGGCCAGCTCAGCCGCGTCTATATCGAGCCTTCCGGCTCCATTTCCATCGTGCTGACTGACCAGCCCTGCCCTGGGCTTTCTATTATTCCGGAGATCGACACCGAGTTGCGGGAAGCAGTAGCCAGCCGGGACCATTTTTCCTGTACGAGCTGCGGGTACACACTCAAGACTCAGCAAGAACCGCAATGTGCCTGCGAATACTGTAAGGCTGAGCGCTGGATGCCAGCCGCTGTAGAGCTGGAGGACTGAATGCTGAACGTTACATCCTGGGATTGGCACCGTATTCTGCTGGGCGATACGCAGTGGTCGTTCATGATTGAGGTGGTGCTGCGTACCGGTGTGATCTACCTGCTTCTGCTCATGATGATGCGCATGATGGGCCGCCGTGTCGCCGCTCAACTCAGCATCTCGGAACTGGCCGTCATGATTACGCTGGGTGCGGCGATTGGTGTGCCCCTGCAGACACCTGAAAAAGGCATCCTGCCTGCTGCGGTCCTCTTGCTGACGGCTCTGATTTTTCAGCGAGGCCTGTCGTTTCTGTCATTCAAGAGACGCTCGGTAGAAGTGGCGACCCAGGGGGACTCAACCATTCTCGTCAAGGATGGCCGTCTGGTCATCGACAACATGGTCAAGGCCCGCCTCTCGCCCGAACGTATTCACTCGGAGCTGCGCGCGCAGAATATCCAGCATCTGGGCGAGGTTCGCCGTGTCTACCTGGAGTCATCCGGCCACTTCAGCCTGATTAAATACCGTACGCCGCACTATGGACTCTGGCTGCTGCCAACGCCAGACGATGAAATGAGTGAGCGTATCCAGGTCAATAGCCACTATGCCTGCTCACGATGTGGTCACGTAACAGAGTGCAACCCTGCGCCTGAAGATCAGGAGTGCGACTGCTGCGGCAACAAGGAATGGCTACCTGCTGTGAGGCGTCTAGGGGTAAAGATGCAGGAGAAAGAAGACGATCAGAAAGCGTCGGAGTAACCCTACCGCATGCCAGACAATGATAATTGTGGAGAACTTTCAAACGTGCGCAGCCTTCTATTTCTCATAGGTGGTCGACAGCCCTACTGGGTGTGATCTTAACCATACGCAACAGGGCCTCTCCATCATGAAAGATTATGAGCAAATATTTGACCAACCTGAGTCCATTACGGGTGCCAGTGCAGCCGATGAACTGGATTGCATTATCGTGGGCGCAGGGCCAGCGGGCCTTACAGCTGCCATCTACCTGGCACGCTTTCACCGCAAGACGCTGATCGTCGACGACGGTGCCAGTCGTGCCGCCTTGATTCCCCTCTCTCATAACTATCCCGGTTTTCCACCCGGCATTTCGGGCAAAGGTCTGCTGGAGCGTTTGCGGGAGCAGGCAACGACCTATGGTGCCCGTTTCGAAAATGCCCGAGTCGATGACATCCAGCAGCGCCCGGAAGGCTTTGAAGTGTTCTTCAACGGTCAGAGCGTGTTGACGCGTCGCGTATTGCTGGCCACCGGTATACAGGATGAATTGCCCGATATGCCTAGCGTGTACGAAGCCATCGCAGCATCCTCTGTACGCTTGTGCTCGATCTGTGACGGTTACGAAATCAACGGTGACAACGTGGCAGTGTATGGCGAGGCGGAGTGCGCCATCTCACACGCCGTATTCCTGCGCACGTTTACGAACCGGGTGACTGTCGTCATACATGGAGAGCCGAAGGCCTGTGAAGAAGCGTTTGCTCTGGCCGAGCACTATGACATTCGTTTGATCAGCGACCGTGTAGAAGGCATCCGCCTGCTGGAAGACCAGCAGGTAGAACTCAGGACCTGCAAGGGCGAGATCCATCGGTTCGACATTGTTTACCCGTCTTTGGGTTCTAGAGTCCGTTCCGAGCTGGCCATACGCCTGGGCGCCGAAGCAGACGATACGGGAGCATTAATTGTTGATGAACACTTGCGTACTTCTATTCCAGGCCTGTATGCCGCAGGCGATGTCGTCAAATCACTCAAGCAGATCAGCGTAGCGACCGGCCACGCCGCGCTCTGTTCGACGGCCATTCATAACAGTCTTGAGACCAATCCCTGGACAGCTAGGAACGCGGCACCGACACGGTGAGCAGGCAACAAAAAGGGCCAACCGTGTGGTTGGCCCTCGATACAACAGAATGCTTACTTCTTGGCGGTTTCACCGGCTTCGGAACGCGCCATGAACGCCATGGTGACTTCCGGCAGATGCTCTCTCACCCACTCGGCCATGGCAATTTCCTGCGGCAGGATCTGCTCGCACACTCGCTTGGTTTCAAGATCGCCAGCCGCTTCGGCGGCAGAGATCAGCACGGTGTACATGGCGATCTCGACGTTCTCAAAGACATAACTGGCCATGGACCCCTTGACCACTTCGTCAGTCATGAACATGCCGCCCATCGCTTGCCCCATGGCCATGAACTTACCGGTAAAGTCCTTCATGGTGGAGGGGCTGGTCCCTAGACGGGTCAGGCAGCCTTCAATCAGCTGAAGCTGGGACTGGGTTTCTTCAATGTGCTGCTGAATACGGGCGGAGAGCTTAGGATAATTCTCAAGACGCTCCAGCTGGCCCTTCAGCATTTTGTCTGCCTGCTGTTCCATGCCGTGGGCATCTTTGAGCCAGTCGATCAGATGTTCTTGACGAGTAGTCATGTCTCTTCACCTTTTGGTCAGGGTAGAAGTTAGTTAAGCGAAGCGAGCTTTCCAATTTAAGCGGCTAAATCCGAAATACATAAGCGGCTGTTATTACTTAAAGTTTTACAACTCTTGTATTAAGTAATGCACAACGCCTTAGTTTCTTCGCTATCCACTTCTGTTTAGTCAACTGCCCTTCTCACAAAGTTCTCGCCAACCATCGCATTATGACCGGCTGAAAAATACATACCCACAGACATAATACCCTTAAATCGCATTCTAGAGCGTTCCGTCAGTAATGAAGCGCCATATGTCCATAGCGAGACGACTTTAATTTATACAAGATTTATACAACAGATCTAGTAGACTCTTTAGTCATAAATGGACTAATCAAATCTAAAAATAAAGTTTCCTCAAAGTACATTCCACTGGTCAGTTATTTTGTGACGAGAGGAATGCTATGACGCCTCAAGAGTCCATCCTCAGGTGCCACTATTGTGTGCAACCGTGACTATTACTGACGAGGCGATAAAGGGAATTAACCCTCTCCCGAAGCGATTAAACCTGGGGGACAAGATGGATACATTTGCTGGACTTCTGGATATGAAAGGCACGCCGCTGGATAAGCAGCGGTTTACCTGGCGTGAAATGGCCACTCGGCCGATCAGCAAGTTGGATGACGATGCGACGACTCGCATCCGCATCATTCTCATGAACGGCATCGAAACCGAGGCCCTTCGGCTCAAGCATATCGGCGCGCGATTCCACAAGGAGCTGCAACCTCATCTGGCCCATATCCGCCGCGTAGAGCAGCATCAGGCTACCGCCATCAACTGGCTGATCTCGGGTGACCACTCCCCGCTGGAAACGACCATTGCCTACGAGCAGGTGGCTATTGAAGTCACGGCGGCAGTCGCCCAGAACGAGCCTGATCCCTACCAGGCACAGTCATACCGCTTCGGACTTCTGGAAGACTTCGATCACCTGTATCGCTACTCGGCCATGTACGACCGACTGGAGGGCAAGGATCCGAACAATATCCTACAAGGGTACACGGACATCATTCCGGGTCGTCCGACCAGCCAGCATCACCGGAATCCCAGTGACGATGTACGCGACAGCTATGACAAAACCACCGCGCAGCTGATCACCAAGATTCATGCGGCGATGATTACCAGTTCGGAATACCAGACTCACGACTATTACATGAACGTCGGCAACACCTTTGCCGATCCGGTTGCACGTGCGCTGTATGCCGAAATCGCTTCGGTTGAAGAGCAGCATGTGACCCAATACGAGTCCCTCATGGATGCCAGCGAAACCTTTATGGAAAAATGGCTGGTACATGAGGCGATGGAAGTCTATGCCTACGCAAGCTGTGCCGAACAGGAAGAGAACCCGCGCATCAAGGCCTTGTGGGAGCGCTTCCTGGATTACGAACTGGGTCATTTGGAATTTGCCTGCGACCTGTTCAAAAAGTACGAGCGTCGCGATCCGGCTGAAGTGCTGGTTGGCGAGCTGCCCAAAATGCGCCCCTTGAAGCGCAACCGCGACTTTGTACGCGAGACCCTTTCGAAAGAAATCGACCTGCGCGCCCACGGTATTCACTACGTACCGAAGGAGAAGGAAGATAAGGCCTCTCTGGATTATCGCAACCACCTCAACTCAGAGGGTATCCCGGCGGATATTGCCTCGGCAGGTTATATCTGGACACCCGGTACCGAACTCTTCCGTAAACCTTGAGGACTTGCCATGACTACTTCTGCACCCATGGGGTTGAATCGCACCGGCGCACAGATGTCCCCCGAGGACACCAAAAGACAAATTGAGGCTACTGAGCAGTTCCGCCAGGATATCCCCCCAGGCGATGCCTCGCGCATTACTGAAGAGCGCGTCAAGTTCATTCGTGAGCATGAGGCTATTGATGAGCAGGTCGGCTCCGTTCCTCCACCCGGCTCGATGAAAGGCGTACTGAAAACAGGCTTGGACAAGATGATGGGTAAAAACCCTGAACTGCTTCTCGACAAGCTGGGCGAGCGCCTAGCCTACGAGCGCACCGGGGTTCGTCTGTATGAAGCCTTCATTGCCAAGGTCGTTGCAGCACCCGATGCCCGCCCGGAGCTTCTGGAAACGCTCAGGACTATCCAGCAGCAGGAAGCCGAGCACATGCAGCTGTTGCGTGAGTCCATCGAAACACTGGGTGCGGACCCTACCGCCATGACGCCCTGCGCCCATGTCTCTGGCACCATGGCTCAGGGGATTATCCAGGTACTGACCGATCCCAGAACCAACATGGCGCAATGCCTCAATGCCATGCTGACCATCGAGCTGACAGACAATGCTGCATGGGAGTTGCTGATCGAGCTGGCTCGCCAGGCGAACCATCCCAATATTGCTTCCAGCTTCGAAGTGCCCATGCGCCATGAGGAAGAACACCTCGTCAAGATCAAGACGATGTTGCGTGACGAACTCAAGGCCCAGCTCAGCTGATTGAGTATTGCCTTAACAAAAGGCCCGCATGATGCGGGCCTTTTGTTTGGTCTCAGGAATACGGGGTGACAGGTAAGGCTCGCTTGTGATGCGAACCGCTGTAGTATTTGAAAATAACCTGATAGGCATGGTCACTGACCTTCTTGCCTTCAAGGAAATCATCGATTTCGGCGTAGCTGATGCCAAACGCCTCTTCGTCCGGCTTGCCGGGCGACAGTGATTCCAGATCTGCCGTGGGCACCTTGTGCACAAGATTGTCAGGCGCACCCAGGTATTCGCAAATCATGCGTACACGGCGCTTGTTCAACCCATGCAGCGGAGTCAGGTCGCAGGCACCGTCGCCAAACTTCGTGTAGAACCCCATCAGTGCTTCAGCACCATGGTCAGTCCCGATAACCAGCCCCTTGCGGGCCCCCGCCACCGCATACTGGGCAATCATACGCTGACGCGCCTTGACATTGCCCATGACGAAATCCTGCTGCCCTTCATCACGAAAGGCCAGTTTGCTATCCTGCAAGCCCTGCAGCATCCCGTCGGTAGCCGGCTTGATATTCACGGTCAGCACTTCGTCCGCCTGAATGAAGCCCAATGCGCGCTGGGCATCTTCTTCATCCTTCTGCACACCATAGGGCAGCCGCATGGCAATGAAGCGGGCATTGTGACCTTCACTACGAGCCTGCTCGACGGCCAATTGGGCGAGACGGCCGGCAGTCGAGGAGTCTACCCCTCCGCTAATGCCCAGCACATAGGCCTCCATGCCGGTCTTGATCAGGTAATCCTTGAGAAACTTGATACGCAGCTCGGCCTCACGCTGGGCATCGAATTCGGTGGGTATTTCGAGTGCCTTGATAATGTCACGCTGAATGGATTCGTAATCGTCTGACATGCGTTTAGCCTCTCTCTCCGCGTAATAGTCGTGCATGGAATAATGGAATATTCGTCAAACTGTAGACGGCTGCTGCCAATTGCACGTCCTCCCGGCCACCAAAGAACCGTTCGGTTCGGGAGAAGACAGCCAGCTCGCCCTGATAACGAAAGCCCCAGCCAAAGCATACGGTGCCAGGGGGTATTCCATCTACTCCATCCGGGCCTGCAAGCCCCGTGTTAGAGATGGCGACCGCTGCATCACTGTCATGCAGGGCACCGATGGCCATTTCCCGTGCCACCTCTTCACTTGTCAGGTTGAACGTATCGATCGTGTACGGGTGAACACCCAGCAAACGCTGCTTTGCAGCAGGAGAATAAACGACATAACCGGCATCAAGACAGGATCCGCTGCCTGGAATTTCAGACAGCAGGTGAATGACCCGCCCTGCCGTGCAGGACTCGGCTGTCACCAGCAGCATGTCGTACTCTTTCAAATAATCGAGAACCGGTTGGATATCTGACCTCATGGATGCTCCCACGAAACGAAGTGCGCATTTTCGTTATGAAAGGCAGCCGCCGCGCAAGTTCGATTGGAAGAAGCATACGTACCGTCAGGTGCGCTTCAAATCGTCAGGCACATCCACGTCACGATAGATGCCGGGATCACTGCACTCTACCCAGCGTAGCTTACCTTGCCCAAACAGCCCTCGCCCGCCACGGTCGCCCGTGAGAGCACACAACGCCTTGAAGTAACGACGGCCAAACGCCACCGGATTGCCGGCCACCGGAGTGCCGGCCACCGGGTTACCAGCCACAGGAGTGCCGTCTGGAGAATTACTGGATGCTTGTGAAACGCTGTTCTTTAAAGGGCAGAACGGCACGGCAATTACGTCCTCTGACACCACCTCGGCTATCTGGCGGAACGTCTCCGGCTGTACAAACGGCATGTCGCCCAAGGCGATCAACCAGCCCCGATGATTTGGCTCGGCCGCAATCGCCTGCGCCAGTGTTTCGCCCATCCCCTGGGTTTGTACGGCCAGTACGTCAAAGCCTTCGCGTCTGGCGAGTGCCGCCACCTCTCCATTATTCGGTCGGGTCACGACCACCTGCCGCTGCCCGATACCCTTGAGATTGCGCAAGGTTTGCTGAAGCACGCGGGTCGACTCGCCTACCCCAGTTTCATACCTGGCCAGCAGCTTGTCAGTCCCGCCCTGGGCGCGAAAGCGACTGCCCTGCCCGGCCGCCATCACGATCACGCATAGCGAATCAGCCACGTCAGGCCACTTGATCGACAACAGGCTTGGGCTGTTTCTTTTGTGTCAGCGCAACACCATTTTTTACAGCGACCACTTCGGCCAGCAGTGAAACAGCAATCTCGGCTGGCGTATGGCTACCGATATGCAGGCCAATAGGGCCGTGCAAGCGATTGATTTCATCCTCGCTCAAATCAAACAAGGCCAAGCGTTCCCGACGCTTGCGACTGTTACCCAACGAGCCCAGCGCGCCGACATAGAAAGCCGAGGACTTGAGCGCGGTTAGAAGCGCCATGTCATCCAGACGCGGATCGTGAGTCAGCGCCACGATCGCCGTCCGCTCATCAGGAACAATGGAAAGCACCGCATCGTCTGGCATACCCGGGACGAAACGCGCCTTTGAAGTCTCCCAGCCGTGGTTGAATTCCTGCCGCGGATCGCAGATCAACACGTCGAAATCCAGCATATGAGCCATTTCGGAAACGTAGCGGGACAGCTGACCTGCGCCAATCAACAGCAATCGCCAACGCGGGCCATAAACGACACGCAAGGTCTGCCCATCCAGATGCAAGGCGTCGTCCGCCTGCGCCGGAAATAACTGAACGGCTCCGGTGCCGAGCTCAAGCTGCCGGGCCACCAGCTCGTGATTGTCACAGCGGCTCAGTAGATCGGCAATCCACTGCGGATCACCTAAAGGCTCCTGCACCAAACGCAGCGTTCCGCCACAGGGAAGCCCGAACCGAGCGGCTTCCTCCTGCGTCACACCGTAGGTGATGAGTTCTATTCCGGTTTCGGGAATCCGGCCATCATGCATGCGTGCAATCAGATCATCTTCGATGCAGCCGCCAGAAACCGAGCCGGCAGCACGACCATCGTCCCGCAGAGCCAACATGGCACCCGGTGGACGCGGGGAGCTTCCCCAGGTCTGAACCACTGTAAACAACACAACGCGATGCCCTTCCCGACGCCAAGCCAAGGCGCTGCGCAACACGCTCGAATCCACACTATCCATTCAATTCACTCAATCGGTAAGCCAGGAGGCCATGCGCTGCCAGTGTATAGCAGGCGCGCTTTGCCTCGACAGTCACGGGTAGAGCCTTTGAAACGTATCTGGTTCCCCGTCCGTCATGGCGCTTTGGAACCTCGGACGCAGCGGCCAACTCAAAACTGGAAAGCACACACCTGGAGGTAACCGGTATGCCACGTTCGATTTGGAAAGGCGCCGTCAGTTTTGGACTGGTCAATATTCCGGTTTCCCTGGTATCCGCCACCTCCAGCCATGGAATCGATTTCGACTGGCTGGACAAGCGCAGCATGGACCCGGTGGGCTACAAGCGCGTCAACAAGAATACGGGCAAAGAGGTCTCCCGGGAAAACATCGTCAAAGGTATCGAGCACGAGAAAGGCGAGTATGTCGTGCTTAGCGACGAGGAGATTCACAACGCCCTGCCGGAAGCCACCCAGACGATCGACATTCTGGCGTTTGTAGAGGCCAGCGAGATTTCCATCCTGCACTTCGAAAAGCCCTATTTTCTGGCCCCTGAAAAACACAGCGAGAAGGTATACATCCTTTTGCGAGAGACACTCAAACGCACCGGCAAGGTTGGCGTAGCCAACGTCGTGATGCACACCAAGCAGCACCTTGCTGTGATCATGCCCTTGGGCGATACGCTCGTGCTCAACACCTTGCGCTGGGCCAACGAGGTTCGCTCAGCCGAGGACGTGGGTCTTGAAGACCTGGACGTCAAGGTGTCCAAGCGCGAGATCGACATGGCCGAGCGCCTGGTTGAAGACATGACCGAGTCGTGGGATCCGGAACAATACCACGACACCTTCGAAGACAACGTCATGAAGCTGGTTGAGCGCAAGGTGCGTGAGGGCAAGCTCGAAACGCTTGAAGCGCCTGAACAGGAAGCACCCAAACGTACGGCCGATGTCATTGACCTTACCGAGCTGCTCAAACGTAGCCTGAGAGGCACACGCACGCCGCCCGAGAACGACGACGAAAAAGCCCAACTCGCCAAGGCAAAGCCAAAGCGCACCAGCACCACCCGACGTTCGTCAGGTACCGCCTCACCCAAAGGCCGTAAAGCAGCCAAATAAGGAACCCGGCCATGGCTAACCCGTTGAGCGAGTACTCCCGTAAGCGAAACTTCAAGGTGACTGCAGAGCCTGAAGGCAATGCGCCCCACGCGCGCACCTCGCCCGAAGCGCTACAGTTCGTCATTCAGAAACATGATGCACGCCGGCTGCATTATGACTTTCGTTTGGAGCTGGACGGCACCTTGAAGAGTTGGGCCATTCCCAAAGGTCCCAGCTATGACCCCAAGGAAAAGCGCCTGGCTGTTCACGTTGAGGATCATCCGATCGAATACGGCACCTTTGAAGGCAGCATTCCAGAAGGCGAGTACGGTGGCGGAGACGTCATCGTCTGGGATCGTGGCATTTGGATACCCCATGGCGATGCAGCTACCGATTATGCGGCGGGCAAGCTCAAGTTCGAGCTGCAAGGCGACAAGCTCAAGGGCAACTGGACGCTGGTACGCACGCGCCTGCATGGCAACGGCAACAAGGAGCAGTGGCTGCTGATCAAGGAAAAAGACGCTGACGCCAAACCTCATAGCGAATATGACGTAACCGAGGCTCTACCTGACAGTGTACTGAGCGAGAAGACTTTACCGCGACTGGGCAAAACAGCGGCGCCTGTTGCCAAGGCAGCAGAGCCAGCAAAACCCAGGCGGCCCCGTACCACGGCGGCAAAGGCAACATCTTCCGCTGCGCCTTTGGCACTGCCTGAAATGGTCGAAGCCCAACTGGCCACGCTGGTCGACGCGCCCCCAGCAGGCGATTGGCTCTATGAAATCAAGTTTGACGGGTATCGCCTGTTGACCCGTATTGATGATGGCAAGGTCAGCTTTATCACACGCAACGGCAAGGACTGGACCCATCGTCTGCCAGAACAGGCAAAGGCTCTCTCAGCACTTAGCCTGGATAATGGTTGGCTTGATGGCGAAATTATCGTACTCGACGACAATGGCGTCTCTGATTTCCAGGCCCTGCAAAACGCTTTCGATACCGGCCGAAACACCACCATCCTCTACTACCTGTTCGATATGCCGTTCTGTAACGGTACGGACCTGCGCAGTTATCCACTCGAAGAACGTCGTCGTGCTCTCAAAGCCGTACTGGATACCACCCAGTCTAACGTCATACGGTATTCGGAAGCCTTCGACGTACCCGCCGACAAGATACTGGAAAGTGCCTGCGCCATTGGCCTGGAAGGCGTCATTGGAAAACGTGCTGGCAGCCCGTATACCTCCAGGCGCAGCAACGACTGGATCAAGCTTAAGTGCAAGCGCCGGCAGGAGTTCGTCATTGGCGGCTATACCCAACCCCAGGGAGCAAGAAGTCATTTTGGCGCGCTGCTGATCGGCCTGCATGACAAGGACGGCTCACTACGCTTTGCAGGAAAGATCGGAACGGGATTTACCCGGGAAAGCCTGGCTGCACTCCATGAGCATATGCAGCCCTACACAACTGACACCTCCCCCTTTAAGAACCCGCCTCGGGGTGCTCAAGCCCGCGGCGTTACGTGGCTCAAGCCGGAATTACTGTGTGAAGTAGCGTTTGCAGCCATCACCAACGACGGAATTGTACGCCAGGGTGTTTTCCATGGGTTGCGGCAAGACAAGCCGGCTCAGGATATTGGGCTCGAACAGGCGCAGGTCGTCCCGCGCAAGGCTTCGTCCCTTGCGCCAAAGAAAGCGTTAGCCTCAACGAAAAAAGAGGGCGCTGAAGTCGCAGGCGTGCGCATCAGCCACCCAGAGCGCGTTATCGATCCGTCTTCAAAAACCACCAAGCTAGGCGTCGCAGAGTACTATGAGCGTATTGCGCCATGGATGTTGCCGCACCTAAAAAACCGGCCGGTTGCCTTGGTACGGACTCCTGAAGGCATCAAAGGCGAACAGATATTCCAGAAGCACAAGCAAACCCTGGCAATCCCGCATATCCGCGAATTGGACCCGGCTCTGGATCCAGGCCATGCACCGCTTATGGTGATTGACAGCCTTGAGGCACTGCTGGGTGCTGCGCAGATGGGCACGGTAGAACTGCACACGTGGAACGCCAGGGCTGACCAGATCGGTAAACCGGATCGCATGATCTTTGATCTTGATCCTGATCCCAAACTGCCCTGGAAACAGATGCTGGAGGCAACGGAGCTGTTGCTGACCCTACTGGATGAGCTGGGCTTCAAAGCCTTTATCAAGACTAGTGGCGGCAAGGGCCTGCACATTGTTGTTCCTCTGGAACGCAGAGATGACTGGGATAGCGTGAAAGACTTTGCACAGGCCATTGCTCAGCATATGGCGGCGGTTATTCCAGAGCGCTTCTCCGCCAAGATGGGCGCGCAGAACAGAGTCGGCAAGATCTTTATCGATTACCTGCGCAATCGCGAAGGTGCTACCACGGTATCGGCCTATTCGCTACGGGCACGCCCGGGTCTGGGCGTATCGGTCCCTATAGGCCGTGAGGAGCTGAAAACACTTGAACGAGGCGACCAGTGGACACTGGAAACGCTGTTCGACCATTTGGATCATCGGCAAGATGATCCTTGGGCAGATTACGCAACCGTGCGCCAGAGGATTACCGCTGCGCAGCGAAAAACGTTAGGTATGGAGTAAATGATTCGCCTGTACTGTTGATGTGCCTCAAAAGCGCCCAATATCAGTTCGGCATTATGCGAGGTAGTGGCCTCGCACGAGGAACAGCGATATGACGACGCTCAATACCCGCACCCTAGAGGAAAAAAGCGCCTCTGCGCAGGAGTGGGCCGCCTGGCCCCGATTTGCCGGAATTCCGGAAGTCGATGCCAATCATTTGGTCCCGCCAGGTCGACGGGCCGTAATCATTGCGCCTCATTCGGATGACGAAATTCTGGGCTGTGGCGGCTTGTTGGCCCAGCTTGCCGAGCTGGGGCGCAAAGTTCTTTTAGTCAGCGTAACGCGGGGTGAATACAAGCAAGGACTGGGCAGCCAACCGGTTTTCCATGTACCTACCCTGCCGGAAAGTCGTGAAGCCAGCCGACGGCTGTGCCTGGAGTCCGTAGACATCTGCCGGCTGGACTTTTCCGACGGCATCGCCAGCAATGAAGAACAACGGCTTAGCGAACAACTGGCGGCACTCATCAAGTCGACCGATACGGTGTTCACCGCCTGGCGCGAGGATGGTCATGCCGATCACGAAGCGACAGGCCGTGCCGCCAGCTTTGCCTGTGTAGTCACAGGGGCTCGCTGTATTGAAGTGCCGCTTTGGGCATGGCAATGGCTCCGTCCGGGTGATGATCGCTTTCCCTGGGAGCGGGCCCGACGGCTGCCGCTGGATGAGTCCAGTCTTGCCGCTAAGCGCTATGCTGTCGAGGCGTTCAACACAGCCAACGGCCTGGCGCCGGAGCCTATCCTGCCATCCCATGTATTGTCGCGCCTGTTTCGGCCCTGGGAGATCTTTCTGGTTTGAGCGCTACCGGTTACGGTCAAGCAACTGCATGCGAGGCAAGGCGAAATGCCAACGGATCGCGGCAAGGCGAATAAGAAGCACCACTAGCATTCCAACGCCTGTGACCAGCTCTGCCGGCAGCGCCAAGCGGTTCAGCCCGATGTATACCAGCGAGCCGAGAATACAGGGTGTGGCGTAGATCTCCTTATGAAAGATCAGTGGAATGTCATTGCAGATAATGTCTCGGATGACACCACCGGCCACACCGGTCATGACACCCATAATGACGGCTGTGCTCAAAGGCACCTGCTGACGCAGGGCGACTTCCGTTCCGATCACGGTAAACACTGCCAGACCAAATGCATCGGCGATCAGAAGCGCTTTTTCCGGTATCGGTCGCGTCAGACGTACCCACAGCACCGTACCTAAAGTGGCAAAGACAACTACTGCAATGTAGGTGTCGTCCCGTATCCAGCTTACCGGATGCAACCCTAGAATCACGTCCCGCAGGGTTCCGCCACCCAGTGCGGTTACCAGGGCCACTACCAGAACACCAAACAGATCCATTGCTTTGCGCCCGGCCATCAGGGCGCCGGTAATAGCGAAAACGGCAACGCCAAATAGATCGCACAGATAAAACAGCGAAACCATCGAGGGCTCCATCAGAGAGTAAAGAAGTCACCAGGCGTTGTTCCGAACTGCGCTCGAAACGCAGCGATAAAGGCTGACGGCGAATCATAGCCGCAACTCAAGGCTACCGCCGTGACACTGTCTCCTCGCTCAAGCAGGGTCAGCGCGCTTAGCAGACGCAGCTTCTGCCGCCAGGCTCTGAAGGTAAGACCGGTTTCCCGCTGAAAATGTCTACTCAGGGTTTTTTCGGAAGCCCCCAGCAGTAACGCCCATTCCGCCAGGGTGCGCTGATCATCCGGCGCTTGCTGCAAGTGTTCACACAATCGGCGCAGTCGAGCATCTGCTGGTAATGGCAGCGATAACGCCATATGAGGCGCGATTGCCAGTTGATCGATCAGCACCTCGACCAGGCGTCCTTCGCTGCCTTCTTCATCGTACTCGACAGGAAAGGTCGTAAACGTTCGTATCAGTTCGCGCAACAGCAAACTGACGCTCAGTACCCGACACTCGGCCCCCCGGTTCGGCAATAGCTGCGGTCCTAGGTAGAGGCTGCGCATTTCAGCCTCGGCTGAAGAGCGCACCTCATGCTCCAGCCCCGCCGGAATCCACACGGCCCGCTGAGGAGGTGCGACAAAACTACCCGCGCGAGTGTGCACCGAAAGCACCCCCTTGATGGCATAGGAGAGCTGCGCCCATGGATGACTATGCCAAGGCGTCCAGGAGCCACGTGCCAGCGACTCGGCCCGGGCATAAACCGGGCGAGGCAGCGCTTTGAGAGAAGGAATCTGCCGGCGTAACTCAGCGGATTGTCCGTTAGGCGACATTGAAAGCCTTTTTGACGTTAGTCGGAATAATCACACCACAGTAGACTGCGAAGTCAGACTCAACAACTGTTCGAGAGATGTGAATGGCTCGTCCACGCTTTTTACCCGACAACTTTACGTTGTACCTGATAGCAACCGTCACGTTGGCTAGCATTTTTCCCTGTAGCGGAACCGCTGCCGGGGTACTCAATGTGATCACCAACATCGCCATTGGCCTGTTGTTTTTCCTGCATGGCGCCAAGCTGTCACGCGAGGCCATTGTAGCGGGCGTTACCCACTGGCGCCTTCATCTCCTGATCTTCTGCTGCACCTTCCTGTTATTCCCGCTGCTGGGCTGGGCGCTCAAGCCGCTGCTTTCGCCCCTCGTCACGCCTGAGCTTTACATGGGCGTACTGTATATGTGTGCCCTACCGGCAACCGTACAGTCTTCCATCGCCTTTGTTTCGATGGGCCGCGGCAACGTGCCTGCCGCCGTGTGCAGTGCCTCGGCGTCCAGCCTGATTGGTGTGTTCCTGACGCCGCTACTGGTAAGCCTGCTGCTGGACACGCAAAGCAGTGGAGACACCAATGGCATGTCCACCCTAGATGCCATTACCAAGATTTTCCTTCAGCTTCTGGTTCCCTTTATTGCGGGTCAAATCCTGCGCCGCTGGATTGGCGGATGGGTCGACAAACACAAGTCCAGCCTCAAGTTTGTCGATCAGGGTTCCATTCTGCTCGTTGTCTATACCGCGTTTAGTGCTGCTATTCTCGAAGGCCTCTGGTCATCCATTCCACTGACCGCTTTGCTGGGTCTTGCTGCAGTCTGCTCGGTAATCCTCACCCTGGCGCTGCTGATCACCCGCTATACGGCGCGCCTGTTGGGCTTTAACAAGGAAGACGAAATTACAGTAGTGTTCTGCGGATCCAAGAAGAGTCTGGCGACCGGCGTTCCGATGGCCAAGGTGTTGTTCGCTGGCAGTAGCATGGGTGCCATTCTGCTACCCATTATGCTGTTCCATCAGATCCAGCTGATGGTGTGTGCGGTATTGGCACAGCGCTACGGGCGGCGTGAAGAGACAACCGCCAGTGAAACCAAGGTAGCCAAGGCGCACTGAATTCTTTTGCTTCACCTATAAAAAAGGCCGGTCACTGCCGGCCTTTTTTATGTATTACGTAAATCAGTCTTGCCTTACTGGTGAGCGCATGGTCACCCACTCTTCCGCTGCTGTCGGGTGAATACCGATGGTGTCATCAAAGCAGCTTTTGGTTGCACCGGCCTTGAGAGCCACTGCCAGACACTGGATCTGCTCGGGAGCATCGGGCCCGACCATATGGCAACCCAGCACCCTATCAGTCTCGGCGTCTACGACCAGCTTCATGAGCGTACGCTCCGTCTCATTGGTCAGGCTGAGCTTGGTAGGCTTGAAGGTCGTCTGGAAAATCCTAAGCTTGTAGCCCTTTTCACGGGCCTGCTCTTCACTCAGTCCTACCGTTCCGACGTTAGGCAGGCTGTAAACCGCGCTAGCGATGAGGTTGTAATCAAGTGGTTTGTAACTTTCAGGCTTGTACAGGCTGCGAGCCAGCGTCATGGCCTCTGCCAGGGCAACAGGCGTCAGCTGCACACGGCCAATGATATCCCCAATCGCATACACTGAGGGCTCCGTGGTCTGGAAGGTTTCATCCACCTTCACAAAGCCACGTTCATCGAGCTCGACGCCAACGTTTTCCAGGCCCAGGTTATCCAGCATGGGGCGACGGCCTGTCGCATAGAACACGCAGTCAGTTTCCTGAACACGGCCATCCTTGAGCGTAACCTTCAAACTGCCATCGCTCTGCTTGTCGATACGGGCAATTTCCGCATTAAATTGCAGATCGTGGCCTCGCTTGAGCAATTCATCCCGCAGATGCACCCGTACGCAGTCATCAAACCCGCGCAGGAATAACTCCTTGCGGTACATGAGAGTCGCCTTCACACCCAGGCCGTGAAAGATCGATGCAAATTCAATCGCGATATAACCGCCACCCACGATGATCATTCGCTCGGGCAGCTTATCCAGATAAAAGGCTTCATTGGACGTGATGATGTGTTCACGGCCAGGCAACTCAGGCACTGACGGCCAACCGCCGGTAGCGATGAGGATTCGCTCGGTGGTGTAGCGCTTGCCCGTTACCTCGACAGTATGCGCATCAATGATTCGCGCATGGTCTTCCAGCAGTGTCACACCGCTGTTGATGAGCAATGCACGATAGATGCCGTTCAGTCGACGAATCTCATGGTCTTTATTGGCTAGCAGATTCTGCCAATCGAACCCCTGTTCCTCGACCTTCCAGCCATAACTGCGCGACTGCCTGAACTCGTCGTGGAACGAAGCCCCGTAGACGAAATACTTTTTCGGCATACAGCCGACGTTTACGCAGGTGCCGCCCAAGTAGCGGCTTTCCGCTACGGCCACGCGAGCACCAAAATCGGCGGAAAAACGCGCTGCACGAACACCGCCCGAACCCGCACCGATGATAAAAAGGTCAAAATCGTATGTCATGACGAATCCTGATCGGCTCAACTGCTCACCAGCTTAACGCACCTGCATCGCTGCTGACGAAAATACTGTTGCCTTAAACGACAGAAGCCACCCTAAGGTGGCTTCTGTCAAACACAGGCTAACAAGGAGATCAGAGCTCCTTGTAGACGTTCTCGAAGCAGAAGTTGGTTGCTTCAACGAAGCCTTCCGCACTACCGCAGTCGAAACGCTGACCCTTGAACTTGTAAGCCAGAACACAACCGTCCTGAGCCTGCTTCATCAGGGCATCAGTAATCTGGATTTCACCGCCCTTGCCCGGCTCGGTCTGCTCGATCAGGTCAAAAATATCAGGCGTCAGGATGTAACGGCCAATGATCGCCAGGTTGGAAGGTGCATCTTCCGGCTTAGGCTTCTCAACCATGTTGTTCACACGGTAGATGTCATCACGGATCATTTCGCCCGAGATCACACCGTACTTGTGTGTTTCGTTCGCAGGTACTTCCTGGATAGCCACGATGGAGCAGCGGAACTGGTTGTACAGCTTGACCATCTGCTTCAGAACGCCATCGCCTTCGAGGTTCAGGCACAGGTCGTCCGCCAGCACAACGGCGAACGGCTCGTCACCGATCAGAGGACGGCCAGTCAAGATGGCATGACCCAGACCTTTCATTTCGATCTGACGGGTATAAGAGAAGGAGCATTCGTCGATCAGGCGGCGAATCCCTGTCAGATACTTTTCCTTCGCGGTGTTCTTGATCTGGCTTTCCAGCTCGTAGCTGATATCGAAATGGTCTTCCAGAGAGCGCTTGCCACGCCCGGTGACCATAGCAATTTGCTTGAGCCCAGCGTCGAGTGCCTCTTCAACGGCGTACTGGACCAGGGGCTTGTTCACGATGGGCAGCATTTCCTTCGGCATCGCTTTGGTTGCTGGAAGAAAGCGAGTGCCGTAGCCGGCGGCCGGGAACAGACATTTGGTGATCATGGGCGTCCTTTGATCTGTGGGAGCAATACTATGGCAGTCTAAACAGCCGTTCATCGGGTTACAATGCTCAGCATGAGGCTCTCAGTGACCGATTAAATGGACGTCTAAAAGCGCTCGACCCCGAGCGTTGGGAGATCCGACCACGAAAGCGCCCAGCGGTTCGATTATAAAGCGCTTTTCCGCAGACGAGATATGATGAGTAGTGAACTCGTTGGCACCACCACCGTCGAAGACAAGCTGCTTCAGATGGTTAGACAAGGGATCAAACGATCTATTATGAAAAAATGGATTCCTCTTTTCGCTACCGCATTGCTGGTAGGCTGCGCCAGTAAATCCCCTCAACTTACTCAGGAAGAACTGCATCTGCTCACCCAGAATGACCTCCTCCAGGCAAAGATGCTTGTAGTATCCGGAGGGGAAGATGAACTCAAACTGGCTGACGCCTTGCTCAATCGCGCCTCGATGCAAACCGACAAAGCTGAAGAAGGCACCGGCGAGATCGAGTTCTACAAGGCGCTGGTAATGATCAAGCAAGGCCCGCAAGCAGATGACGTGCTGTCCCTGCTGGAAACCTCAGCCAAGAAAGAGTATCCGCTGGCCTATGCAATGCTCTATCAGGTCTATTCCAAGCCTTACCTGGTAACTGAAGCAGACCCTATTCGAGCGGAAACCTACAAGGACAGCTACAGCGATCTTGACGTTGCCAAGAGCGGCTATCCTTCTTTCGAGAAGGCATTGGTATTGGTGGAGCGTCTGAGCAGTGACAAGCCTTCCGAAACAGCGGCCATGACTCACTGACGACGTTCAAGCCGGTTGGTTGTAGAGCCCGGCGTCCGTTCAATTTCGATTCCGCCAGGGTATTCCGTGCTCTGGCGAATCGAGCCTCGCTGTTCATACTGTCCGCTGGAATAAGAGCGGTACTCCCGAACCGTTCCACGCGGGACAGCCTGGCCACCGTATAGATTATAGTGCTGGCTACGCTGCTGCGTCTCGATGCTTCCGGACGCTCCGGGGCTTATATAGGTTCGGGGTATCGCACGTCTATCAAACTCGTCTGCAATACCTGTATTGGCGGCCAACACCAACGCCAGCCCAAGCCCGCACGTTGCTATTTTAAATACACTCATTTCGATCTCCTGCCCTTCCTCCACATTAAGACCTCTACGAAAGGGCCTGTTCAAACCATTGGTCCCGTCGCACACCTTTTCAGTTTTTCGGTGGTACCGGGTAGGACCTGTGAAGCCAGGAGGGCGTTCGTAGACAGAGTATTCTGGAGGACTCAACAAAGTCCCAACAAAGGCTTTCTATAGACGAAAAAAAGAAAGGGATACGAGAAGGAGTGGATCGTGAGATATCGATTGCACGTTCGTGCCTCCGTTAGAGGCCGCTATAGCCGATACGATTCAGGAATATCCAATCAACAGCTAGAGAAATTCTAGCGGCCTACCAAGCGCAGGCCGCTAGCGGGAAAGCACATATCACATGGAGCGTGATGCGCGCTGTGGCTCTTGTTCCTGATGCTTGGAAGACATGTGATCGGCTTCTTCCTTAACACGATTTGTCGCCTGATCAGCCAGATCCTGCCCTACTTCAGCTGCCTTGGCATAACCCTGCTCGGCTTTCATCTTCACTTTGTCAGTGATCCGATCACTGGTCTTACCCATCAAGCGATTTTCACGCTCGGTTGCAGGCAAAGTCGCTCCAAGTAGCGCACCTACTGCAATCCCAATGGCACCCAGCGCCAACGGCTGCTCTTCCAGCATATACTGGAAACCACTTTTGGCCTTGGCCGTCTGGCTACGCATGGTTTCGGATGCAGTCTGAGCTTTTTCGCTTACAGTCTGACGGGCTGAACTTATGGAGTCAGACGTACTGCTGCGCATGTCCGCAGCCTTCTCCTTAAAGCCCTGAGTTTGCGTTCTCATACTGTCTGTCTTGTCATGTACCGCGCCGGACATACTGTTGACCTTGTCGTGTAATGTGTCGCTCAGGCCTGAAGCTTTGTCCCTTAGCGAATCGACGATACCAGTGGAAGACGTGCCTGTAGAAGACATGCTCGCATTGGTATAGGCCTGACTGCGATTCTGACCCATCATCATCCACATGAGCCCAACCGAGGTAAGCAGTGTCGGCACCGGGTTCGCCTTGATGGTCGAGCCCAGATTATTGATAAATTCGCCTCCATTGCCCTTGGCATAGGTCATTGCCTTGTCAAGCAACTCGCCGGGAGAAAGGCGGCTTTCCAGCGCATTCACGATATCGTTGATACTGTCACGCTGCTGATCGATTTCACGCTCAAGAGTCGCAGGATCTTTTTGCGATTCAGCGTCTAGTCGGCTATGGGTATCGGTGCTCATGCTACTTTCCCCTTCACGGCTTCTTTATCTTTCTGCATGCTATTAATGGTTCGCTCTGGCTTGAACGCCGCAGGGTCAAGTTTCTTCTTGCCCGCAGATACCATTATCAGACCCACTATGCACACCACACCGCCCACGATCAGGGCGGCCAACCAGGGTGCCATGACCTGGCTCAGCCCAAGAACGGCTGAAAGCAGCAGCATGATAAAACCGGCCATCAAAACAATACCGCCTGATGCCATGCTGATTGTGGCAGCCTTGGTAGTATTCAAGGCTTCGGTAATCTCAGCCTTGGCTAGTGCTAATTCCTTGGTAAACAGAGAAGGCACTTCGCGTGTCAGCTGACGCACTAGACCTGCAATCGAGGTTGAATTTGAATCGATGCCAGTCTCTTCTTGATAGGTAGCATCACGTAGGTTCGGTTGTTCTTTCATGATTACAGACCTCCGTTAGTGTCCTTCTTGGTATTGCCTAGCGCTGTGGTTGATGCACGATCAGGATCAAGCGCGGGGGAACCATAGGGTGGGGTATCGCCCAAGTCGGATGTAGGCACTGGACGGACAATTGAGGTAGTGGCCGTGGTATCACCTTTAGGCGACTGGGAGGTACTGTTCTGATAGGTGCTTTCCTGTTCGGCGATAACAGGTGTGCTGGTCTGGGATGCCGGATCTATAGTCCGCGTGCCATCTGAATGCTCAAAGCCACCCATACCGGCATGGTTAACCGAAGATGTAGTTCCCATGGCCGCACTGGAGCCCATTACACGACAGGATGTTTCCTTGTCGCTCTCGCCCAGCGTTGGCGGTGTGGTTGTGGTTTCACCCGTTGCACCTGCCCGAGCGGTATAGGACGAACCGGAGGACAGATCGGAACCTACTCCGGAGCCGCTGGTGTTCGAGGACGACATCTCCATGCCGGAGGTATCGGCTTTGCGGCTGCTGGCCTTGGCGAAGCGAGACAGTCCAAAGCCAATAGCGATGCTGCTGGTCAAAAAGAGTGCCGGGTTTTCACGGGCCAGTCGGCCTGCTTCCTGGATCAACTCGTCAGCGCTTTTGCCACGTAGCGTATCAGCTAGCCCGGCCATGCTTTGGGCGATATCGGAGACATAGCCTGAAAGACCGGCACGATCCTGGTCGCTCAGCTCCGACGCTGCCGCTTTGAAACTGTTAGCGACGGTTTCGATTTCATTGGCGGCTTTGTCGCTGTAACGATCAATCTGACCTTTACCTTGCACCATTGCATTGTCCGCCACACTCCGGGCCTTATCTTTCATGGCTTCGGCCTGTTCTTGGGCAGACGGCATACTCTGCTGCTGGCTTTCTCGAGTATTACTCTCGTAGGGTGATGTCATAGCTTGGTCCCACCATTTTTACGTTTTTCCGCACAATAGCGGCTGGTAAGCGCAGCGGTGACTCAAAAGACATAAAACTGCGCGTTAATAAGGTGACTTCAGCGGCACGGAGGAGTTCGTTTCGATTTTGTCAAGTAGCACTATTCACGATAACCGGCATCGGTATACGCCGCCTTTAAAGGTTTTTCTGTGAAATGTTGGAAAAATCGATTACCTCTGGTTTTCGCATCAATGCGTCATACCCCAGCTGCACATAGGGCTGGTCAGTACTGACCAAGGTGCGGACAATAGCGGCCCTCTTCCAAGACAAGGATGTGCTATGCCTATTATTCGCCTAAAAATTGCCGCCGCCTGCCTGCTCAACCCAGCAAACGAATTACTCGTGGTACGTAAACGACATACCCGATTCTTCATGTTGCCTGGCGGCAAACTGGAGTCAGGCGAGAGCGGTCTCGAAGCACTTGCACGAGAGATTCAGGAAGAATTGAATCTGCTGCTGGATACCGAGATCTGTCAGCCGCTCGGCCTCTTCCAGGCGCCCGCTGCCAACGAGCCAGACACCATGATTGAGGCTGAGCTTTTCATGGCTTATGTAGATACACCCTCGCTGGCTGTAGCGGCGGAGCTTGAGGCGCTGGCCTGGATACCGCTGACACCACCTTATGAGGTTGCTCTGGCGCCCCTGCTGTCTAAACACGTTCTACCGCTATTGCAGCGGAATACGGGCCTTTCCCCTGCGAACCGACAGGCATAGCGAGAGTCAAGAGTCTACGCCTGTCGTTCCTGCAAAGAAGAGTCCTATGAGCACACTGCCTATCCATATCGATGTCTGGAGCGATTACGTCTGCCCATTCTGTTATCTGGAATTGCCGCTGCTCGATCAGCTGAAGGCGCATTATGGCGACAGGCTGACCGTTACATGGCATGCCTTCGAATTGAGACCAGACCCCATCCCAACCCTTATCCCGGATAGCCATTACTTACGCAGCACATGGGCGCGAGCGGTATATCCCATGGCGGAAGAACGGGGATTGACATTGCGCCTGCCTCCCGTGCAACCCCGTAGCCGACGAGCACTGGAAGTGGCTGAACATGCCCGGCAATCTGGACAGTTCGATGCCATGCATCGAGGGATATTCAAGGCCTTTTTTGAACAAGGGCGCGACATCGGTCGTGACGACATACTGCTGGATATTGCGAACCTGCAGGGCATCGATACATTCGAATTAGGTGTGGCGCTTGAAGAAAATCGCCATACCCAGAGCGTGCTCGACGATGAAGCGCTGGCCCAGACACTGGGTATTACAGCGGTACCCACCTTACTAATCCGTCTGGAAGGCCAAGCCTACGAAGAGGCAACCCAGCTTAGCGGCGCGGTGGACTATGAGCGTCTCACACGGGCAATCGAGACGCTCACGACTCAACGCTGAGCCTGCTAGCGTTGAGCTGCCGGTGAGGTTTCCGGAAAGAGGACATCCGTGAACCCGAACCGGGAAAAGTCAGTGATACGCGACGGGTAGAGCCGCCCGATCAAATGATCGTACTCGTGCTGAACCACGCGCGCATGAAAACCTTCAGCGATCCGATCAATCGTTTCGCCTCTCGCGTCCACTGCCTCGTAACGGATACGGGCATACCGATCAACGACACCGCGCAGGCCGGGGATGGAAAGGCAGCCTTCCCACCCCTCCTCCATCTCTTGTGACAACGGCGTTATCACAGGATTGATAACAACGGTTTGGGGCACTGCCGGTGCATCCGGGTAGCGTTCGCTGCTGTCGAAGCCCATTACGAACAACTGCAGATCCACGCCGATCTGCGGAGCAGCCAAACCCACACCACCAGCTTGTTCCATAGTCTCGAACATATCCGCCACCAGCGCATCCAACTCCTGGCTGCCAATCATGGATGCCGGCACAGGCTTGGCGATGCGCAACAAGCGCTCATCACCCATTCTCACCAGTTCACGAATCATTTCTGCCTCCGTCAATGTTCAGGTGAGGCGGCTATCAATCGTCCGTCTCAGGTAATTCGATCCTGTCGTCGTATATAACGATCAGCCCCTGTTTGTACAAACCGCCAATGGCCTTCTTGAACGTCCCCTTGCTGACGCCGAACAGCTTGCTGATCAGTTCTGGCGAGCTTTTGTCGCTGACTTCGAGAACGCCATTGCGGGCTTTAGCCAGCCCAAGTATCTGCTGACCCAGCGCATCGACAGCCTGACGTCCCAACGGTTGCAGGGAAAGACTGATCTTTCCATCGGGGCGCACGTCCTTGATAAAGCCCTTTTCCTGCATACCGCTGCGCAGAAATTTGAAGACCTCATTTTGATGAATGAGTCCCCAATGCTTCCCTTCGATAATGGCCTTGAAGCCCATGGGCGTTTGTTCGGCCACCAGCAGATCGACTGCCTGACCGCTTGTGTAAGACGCCGGTACGGTATCCAGGTATCGATCCAGCCGCGCCGTTGCGGTAATTCGGTGGGTGCGCTGATCTATATAGACATAGACCACGCAGTAATCCCCAACCTGCAACGGGCGCTTTTCTTCTGAGTGCGGCAGCAACAGGTCCTTGGGTAGGCCCCAATCCAGAAAAATTCCGATACGGTTGACCTCGACCACTTTCAGACTGGCGAACTGCCCTACCTGAACCTTGGGCTTTTGAGTCGTCGCAATGATCCGATCTTCACTGTCGAGATAAACGAATACATTGATCCAATCACCCGCCTCGGTGGGCTGATCCTTCGGGATATAGCGGTTCGGCAACAGGATTTCACCGTCCTGCTCGGCATCCAGATATAAGCCAAAGTCCGTCCGCTTGATAATTTGCAGACTATTAAAACGCCCGATTAAAGCCATGCTAGTACCTCATTGAGAAGCCACTATCATACCTGACATATTCTGCTCAACCGATAAACCATGAAATGCCCTGGCAAAAGGGCTAGACAAAATCTTCGAAAGCGTTACAGTGCCTGCACTGTGTTGCACGTGTACCGTTTATCGGCGAGGCCATGGCCACGCTTAGCAGTGGTGACTCTTTGCACTCAGTTGCAGCCTGGGCAGTTCCAGCGCTGTCAAAAATCTTTGTTCAGGGAGCAATCCATGTCTACTCGCCAAACCGGTACCGTCAAGTGGTTCAACGATGAAAAAGGCTTCGGCTTCATCACTCCGCAGAGCGGCCCGGACGTTTTCGTACACTACCGTGCCATTCAGAGCACTGGCTTTAAGAGCCTGAAGGAAGGTCAAGCTGTTTCCTTCCTGGTCGTGCAAGGCCAGAAGGGCCTGCAGGCTGATGAGGTTCAGGTAGTCTAACTACCCCGACTTCTCGAAAAAGCCCCGCTGCAAAGCTGGGCTTTTTTTATGCCTGCACGACAGACAACAGGATGATATATGCTTCGTAAACTGGGACTCGTTCTGCTTCTGACCCTATCAGGATGTGCGGTGTTTCCAGGCGATCAGGTCGCCCCTACACCAGCGCCCATCGCTTCGCCGTCTTTCGCCCGTCCTGGATTACACGTGGAATTCAATTTCTACCGTGGCGAACCCGACGATGGGGATGCCCGATCCATTCCAGTAGCGCGTGAAGGCCTGGAACCGGCCCTCATCCAGGCATTGCAGACCTCGGAGCTCTTCAGTCATTACAGCCTGGCGCCTGATCGTGCCGAGCCTGGTGATTACGTACTCAAGTTGAAGCTATACAACCACAGCGCCATGGCAGCTTCTGTTGCTAGCGGCATGCTTACCGGCGCAACGCTATTTATTGTCCCCGGCGTGGCCAAGGACAACTTTACCCTGACAGGCGAGTTATTCGACCCTAGCCTGCACCCAGTTGCCCGGCACCGTAACGATGATTCCATCAAGACCTGGATGGGTATCTGGTTTCTTCCCTTCATGGGACATACAACCGGCGAAGCGATTACCGATACCTTTACTCGGCAGGTCAACGAGCTGCTAAAGACCTTGATAGCTGAGCAGCCAACGTTTCAGACACTGCAATGACCGTTGGCCGAAAACATTGAACGGGTCTGTATAAGTTCAGTCACACCTTATGAGCCATTCATAACCACGCAATGCGAGGTGAGCCATGACTGAACAAACGCGAAATGCCGAAAACGAAAAAAGAGATCAAGCAGAAAAGCCACGCCGCACAGAACATGCCCAAGTGGATTCGGAGCGTAACCCGCCCTCTCCCAACAGCCCTGATCGCATGAAAGACGGCACGGGTTATAACTGAGAAAGGGCGCGTATGCGCCCTTCTTCATTCAAGCCCTATTTTCAGCACTTCCCCTTCTGACGAATCCGTTAATACGTACAGATAACCATCAGGTCCCTGGCGAACGTCCCGGATACGTGCCCCTTTTTCTTCCAGCAAACGCTCTTCATGAACAACCTTGTCACCCTCTAGCTGCAGCCGGATCAGACTCTCTTGAGCAAGAGCGCCAATGAAGAGGCTGTTTTTCCAGGCGGGAAACCGATCGGCTGAGTAAAAGGCCATGCCGCTGACGCCCGGCGACTTCTCCCATACATACAATGGCTGCTCTGTCCCTGGTACGTCCTTGCCCTTTGCTTCCGGAATGGGTGTATAGGAGTAGTTGATCCCGTGGGTAGCCAAAGGCCAACCATAGTTTTTACCTGCCAGCGGAATATTGACCTCATCTCCTCCACGAGGCCCATGCTCATTCGTCCAGACCTGTCCGGTCCAGGGATTCAGGGCCGCGCCCTGCTGGTTGCGATGCCCATAGGACCAGATCTCCGGGCGAGCACCTGACTGGCCTACAAAGGGGTTATCGTTCGGAACGGTGCCATCGGCCTTGATGCGAACAAGCTTGCCCTGGAGCTTATCGAGCTCCTGCGCCGTGATACGCTGGTTGTTCTCACCCAGCGCAATGAATAGATAGCCCTGCTGATCAAACACCAGCCGCGAGCCGAAATGCGCACCGGTAGAAAGTTTGGGCTCTTGCCTGAAAATCACGGTAAAGCCTTCCACACGGGTCATGTCAGCAGAGAGCGTGCCTCGCCCAACCGCCGTACCAGCCTTGTCATCCTCGCCTCCCCCTTCGGAGTAGCTGAGATAAATAAGACGATCTTCAGCAAAAGAAGGAGACAAAGCCACGTCCATCAAGCCGCCCTGGCTGCGATTGTAGACATCTGGCAAGCCTGCAATAGGGTTAGATACAGAGCCGTCGCTATTGAGTACACGTAGGCGCCCGGGCCGCTCGGTTACCAGCATTTCCTTTTGATCAGGCAAAAAAGCCAGCCCCCACGGATAGTCCAGGCCTTTCTTGATGACCGTAACGCTAACCTTGCCTTTCTCACTTGGATAGGTAGCGACCTGTCCCTGAGCAATGACTACATTACTTATCAGTAACACGCCCACTGCCAACGCCCACTTAAACATAGTGTTCCCCCTTTTTAACCGGAGAACTGACTGTAGCGCTTTACTTCGGCTAAAAAGGCCCACTCACATAGACAGTTACAATAAGCGAGTGCTTACAGACGTAGTCCGTTTCGGCACCTTTGAACAGGGATGGTATTACCCTATAACAGATCAGTACTATGAAAGCAGTGTTAGCGATTCAGGTTGCAGGGGTTAATCAGGGAAGAGGAGCCGTGATCAGCGTCGACTCCTGCATTGGACGTTGCCATTACCGACTTGACTATATGGACTACGGCAAAGACAAGCGTTCAATGCATAGAATTTAAGTAGGGTTAGCGACGACGTGCGCGACGACGCTGCTCTTCTGCCAAACGCTCCCGCTCGCGGCTGCGCACAGGAATAGGCTGAAGACGCGGCTGATCAGCCAGGCCCAGCGCCTCGATCAATTTGGACGCCAGCTCTTGAATACGTTCTTTCATCACCGATCTCCTGAGATCTACTACCTGTAATACAAAGACTACGTGTCTGCCGGAAAATTGCCTGAATAACGCACTCAACAGATTATCGGCAGGCTTACCTTAATATTGAGTCAATTTTGCCCTATTCAATTCCAGAACTATTGCCCCAGCCGTAACACTATATTTCGCTTAACCCAAACGGCCTGTGCGCTACGTTGCAAACAGACAAGCATGCAACCAGAGCGTGTTTCTGAAGGACTAAACAGTAGTGCTCTGGAAGAGGCAGTATTCATGCGTGTTCCGCTTTCACCCTGGTTGGTCATCTTTGCGATCGCTCTGAGTATCGGGGCGTGTACCCGCGTCGGTTTTGCCTATAAGCACCTCAATACGCTTATACCGTGGTCGATGAATGATTACCTCGACATGAACTCCGAGCAGCGTCGTTGGTTTGACGAACGGTTGGCGGACCATCTGCGTTGGCACTGTAGCCACGAGCTGCCTCGCTATCTGGAGTGGATGGATGGCATCAAGACTATGGTGCGTAACCAGCAGGTATCCCCAGTAACGATCAGGGCTCGCATGGATGAACTCAAACAGGCTGTCGATACCCTGGCGGTTGAAATAACACCGACCAGTACCGATCTGTTAAAACAGCTGACCGATCAGCAGGTCGCAGAGCTGAAGGAAGAGCTGGACCGTGACATCAGGGACCGTCGTAAAAAGTACCTCGACCCTTCTCGCGGCGAACAGATTCGAGATCGGGCCGCTCGTATGGAGGAACGCATCAGCTTCTGGACAGGCTCGCTCAATCCGGCTCAGAAAGACCGAATCATGCAATGGTCGGTGCAACTTGGTGATCAAAATCAGGCCTGGGTCGGCAATCGGATTCAGTGGCAGCGAGAACTGCTCGAGGCCTTGCAACATCGCGGCGAGCCAGATTTCCCACAGCGCGTCAAACAGCTGCTGCAGGATCGGGAAAGCCTGTGGACGCCTGCTTACCGGGAAAGCTTTTCGAAAACTCAGGAGGCAGCGATTTCGCTTATTGACGACGTGTACAAAACCACGGATGAAACACAGCGTAATCAGATCGTCAGTCGATTAACGGATATACAAAAAGACCTTGAACCTCAACGGTGCGATAGAACGAAAAATTAGCACGATCAGCGGAACTGTTGAGTAATTACCTGAGGTCTTATTCCTAAGTTTGTAATATTGGTCAAAATTTAACCGACGAATGACCTTTTCCAATTCGGCTAGATCGATATTATTCCCCTGAGCCTGTTTTACGTGCCTGAGTGCCCTGGCTCCTCCTGTCATAACAAGAACGTAGCGTGTTCCACGTGGCGGACTTTTTGAATATTAACTACCTGCTCAACCACGGATGAATGTTGACGTCAGGCATTGCTTTGGCCTCTGGCTGTTTGCCTGCTAGTGCAGGCTGCTGAGCAATCGCCGCTCCTGTTAAACCTAGGGGAGTGAAACCCATGCCAAACCCTTCATGGCTTGTTTTTATTGTGGCGGCTCTTGCCTCCGGTACTGCTACAGCCCAGACGCTCTTGCAGCGTGACCTGGGCGGCTTCGATATGACACTGGGAACGACCCAGACGCGCACTATGGCCCAGGGGCTCGTCAAGCCTTCTAACGGCGCAGTAAATGGCGGTCTGGATTTCACCCATGACACTGGCTTGTACTTTGGCCAGTGGACGGCGAACAGCGGATCCTCCGCAGATAACCTGTCCATTGAAATGGATACTTATGCGGGCTACAAGCATCGCTTTGCCAGCAGCGGATACGGTTATGAATTCGGTCTGATCAATTATGATCACGTCACGCAGGACGTAGAACCCAGCCGGGAAATCTACTCTGGTATTAGCATCTTCGGTAGCCGCTTTGGCGCGGCGTTCGCCAATGATCCCGACCGTAGCAACACATCTCTTTACGCGGACCTGGGTACTACTCCGATTCTCGGAATGGGCCTTTCCATGCGTTATGGAAATTACATGCTGAACTCGCCGGTGACGCTGGCAAGTGGCGACATGGTTCGCTCGTATAATGATTGGTCGGTAAATCTGACCCGCAAATGGGCTGACACCCAGTTCAACTTTTCTTACACCGGAACCAGTCTTCAGGGACAGGATTGCTCATCCTATTCAGGACACAACGCCTACTGCGATACCGCTTTATTGCTAAAGGCGTCGCACCCTCTGTTTTAAGTCATCCAGCGGTCATAGGACCGCTGGATGCAATAGGTTAAAGGCTGGTTTTGAAAACACTACTCAATTGATGGAACTGCTCTGAGAGGCTTTTCAAACGCTGGCTTTCATGCTCAAGCCCTTCCGCTTCTAAAGCATTCTTTTCGGTGATTGTCCGTACAGAGTAGAGGTGTTTACTTACCTCGCCAGTGACTTCAACCTGATGACAGGAGGTAGCTGCTACTTGCGCATTGATATCGTTAATGGCACGGATGTCGTCGGAGATCAATTGCAAGGACTGAGCGCTCTTGTGCACATCGCTAGCGCAGCGAACCGCGCGCTCTCGGCTTTCCTGCATGGCTTCTACTGCACTTCTGCTTCCCATCTGCAATGAGCCAATGATGTTTTCGATCTCTGAGGTCGAGGCCGCTGTCTTCTGCGCCAATGCCCGCACCTCATCTGCCACCACCGCAAACCCTCGACCCTGATCTCCAGCCCGGGCCGCCTCGATGGCTGCGTTAAGCGCCAGAAGGTTAGTTTGCTCGGCAATCGCTTTAATAACTTCCAGCACTTTTCCGATCTGTTGAGAGTGAGCGGCCAAAGCGCGCATTTCCTCATCGGTTCCCTCAAGATGCTCAGCCAGAAGACTGAACTCCTTTTGCATGGCATTCAGGTCGGTACTGCCTTTATAAGCACGCTCAGTCGCCTGGCCGGCTACTTGAGCAGCCTGCTGAGCCTGTTCAGCAGCCACACCGATTGTAGCGCCCATCTGATCAATAGCAGATGAAACCTTAGTAATTTGCTCATGCTGTATGCGTGAGCCCTCACGCATGTGAGAAGTGGCTTTAGCCATACCCTCACCTGCAACAGAGAGCCCTTGGCTGTTAGAAACGACACTTCCAACAGTGTGGTCGAGCGAGTCAAGAAATCCGTTGAACCGGTCTGTCAGTTCGTTTTTCAGTGAAATCCGATAGCTCAGATCAACCGCCTGACCATGACGTGTCAGATAGTTTACTGCCAGTAACAAGGATTCACTGACAACCGCCTGCTTACGGGTATGAAGCGACAGATAGATAAGAATGGCGCTTTCCAACACCACATAAAACGCATGCAGGAAAATAACGCCCCATGTTTCGCTACGATGGATGACATGCAGATCCCATCCTGACGCTTGGATTGCATAAAATGCAACATGATGAACAGCGATAACGCCCGCCGCTATGAGAATAGGTAACCAGTCCCGGTAATACACCAGAAACGCCAACAGTACAAAGACGCCGAAGTGCATTTCTTCCATGCCTCGCAAGAGGTGGATCTGCAATGCAGCAAAACCCATGAATACAACGGCTATGGTGCAACGCATCAGGCGTGAGCCGGGTGCAACGCTATAAAGCACTGTGGGCAAAGCAGCCAGTGCTCCACCGACAAGCAGGGCCTGCGTAAGACTTCCTTCCCAGTAGGTCAGGCAGAGCGAATAGACGAACATGACCCAAACCACAGCCAACATCAACTTATCGGCCTTGCGGTAGTAAGTAGTTAGGGAGTAAACGGACTCGGACACAGGCATGCCCTCTACCAAGAAATAATTGTTTAATGGGTCGACACAGTCGTGTCGTAGGAGGTATCGACCTGCTGCCTGAATTTATTGAGTAAGCGCCTAATTAAACTTATCTAATCACGACAAATGGCAAAGTAATGAGCACACTATTCATAAACGCTGCTTACGCCTGTCTGTGCAAGGTAGGCGTCACCTCGAATCAGCAGTAGCCGGGCCTTTTGCTCTTCCTCTGGTTCTAGGGCGATCAGCGTCTTGAACTTACCGGCCACCCAGGCCGCAATCGGTACGCCATTTCTGAACAGCAGCCGATTCCCCATGACCGCAGGAACCTTGGCTCCAGGTAGCAGTGTACCGGCAAGATTGAGTGGGTCTACGGCGGCAATACGCACATAGCGTTCAGTTGCGGCACGTGTTCGCACGGCGCGTAGTAGCGCAACAGCTTCCGGCAAGGCGAACTGCTCACCGGAAAGACCCGCTATGAAACGCCCACCGCGTATATCTCCTCGCGCTTCGAGACGGTGATAGATGCGCAGCAGTTCGCGCCAGGGCGGCAAGGCGTCTGCCTCCCGTGCCAGCAGGTGCCAGCTGATGACGCCATATCGCCTCAGCAACACCCAGGCAATGTGCTCCATGACGTCATCACTCCAGCGTGGGGGTTTGGATACCTGCTGCACGGCTTCTGCTGCAGGCCGCCGAATCAATGCCCAGCGGCCTGCATCGTCCATCCCGCCATACAGCGGCACCCTGCCCCGACGACTCGTGGTACGGCTGCCTCGCTTGGCGGCTGGCAGTAATAACGCCCTTAGTCCGGCAAAGCTGTCTGCATTGACCATCCCTGTATTGACCAACTCGCCCAAGGCATTTTCCAGCTCTGTCCGCAACAAACGGGCTTCGCTCATCAGTTCGTCAAAAAACAGCGCGCCGCGACGGGACAGGACATCCATGACCTTTTGTGCCTTAGGTGAAAGCTCCGGCTCGGCCGAATGAGCAGACAGCGCATTCCAGACAGCCAAGTCGCGTCTGGGCAGTAGCATAACAGGAGAAGCCCGTACAGGTCCGCCAGCAGCCTTGCTCACGAGATCCAGACGCATCCACACCATACGCCCGCTACGACACAGATCATCCAGCCAATGAAAGCCATAATCCGGCAGGCGCGCAGGTAATATCTCTCTTTCCCAGCCTGCAGCAGCCACCTGATACCCTTCCAGCTGGGTCAGTACCGCTGACAAGGCTTCGATCCCTCTGGCCTGGGTCTCAGGTGTGACGTGCTGCCAGTCAAACAGGAACTGCATGAAATCCGTACAACTCACCGGCTCGATCTCACGACGTAGCCGGTTGACGGTATAGCGGTGGATGCGAGCCAGCAGATGACGCTCACACCATTCCTCTTCAGCAGCGACAGGCGTGAAACGCCCCCGCAAGACATAACCTTCCCGCTCCAGTGCAGCGAGTGCCACCATGAGCTCTGAGGCTGAAAGTCCCATGTGCTGGCTCAGCGTTGTTAACGTCAGCGGACCAAAGCCTGTCAGCCGGGCACGTATGAGCTCTACCAGCGCCTTTTCCCGAGTGCATATCTCATTAAGTTCGACAGGCAGTGAGCCATCAGGATCACGTGTCATTCCCGGATAAACCAGTTCCAAAAGGCGTACACGCTCAACCGGGGCCCAAAAGACCTGATGTGGGGTAACGACATGGCATACCCGACCTGCCTTGAGTAACTTGGCCAGAAACGGTTTCCAGCTGTTTTGCGCAGACATCTCTTTTTCAGTCATGCACCCCAGTCCTGTGAGCGCTTCGTGCAGCTCATCGGCATCACGTGCCTGCGGCCAGGCCTGCTCCCGTACTGAGTCAATCGCCTCGGCATCGAGCGCACCCAGGTCATCGCCAGTCGCGGAATCCAACCAACGCCGATTCATCACAGCCAGCGTTCTGCGCTCCTCTAAAGGAGCATCGTCCAGAAAGGCATAGGGGCGTGCGGTAAGAATTTCGGCTGCAAGGGGTGACGGTGCAGGCAGATCGCAGACCTTTGTCGCGACCGTACCCGCTTCGATATTCCCGAGCAGCTCCAGCCAGGCGCGGCTATCCATGGATACCTGTAGGCAGTCATGCAGGGTCTGCTTGACCAGCGGATGCTCGGGAACCTCACGCTCGCCAACAATGTTTTCCAGACAAGCCACCTGATCGGGAAAGACGGTTGCCAGCAGATCATCGCTGCGCATCCGCTGGACCTGAGTCGCGACCTTCCGACCTGCCGTGAACCGCGGCAAGGCCAATGCGGTAGTGGCATTCCAGCGCCAGCGAATGCCAAAAAGCGGTGCCTCAAGCAGGGCCTGTATAAGAATGTGCTCCGCACTTGCTGAGTGCAGGTACCGCCACACCTCTTCCAGCGGAAAACTATGGCTCGTAGAGAGCGAAAGGATGAGAGCATCCTCTGTCGCCGCCGCTTGCAGCTCCACATTGAAACGGCGGCAGAATCGCTTGCGCAGCGCCAGTCCCCAGGCTCGGTTCACACGGCTTCCATAAATCGAATGGATGACAAGCTGCATGCCGCCTGCCTCATCGAAAAACCGTTCCATTACCAACGTCTGCCGGGTCGGTAACGCACCCAGCATCTGTCGAGCACGTCCCAGATAGTCGACGATCTGCTCAGCCGCCGCCGCTGGAAGCTCTTTTTCCACTTTCAGCCATTCGATGACCGACGCCGTATCGGATAAGCGTAGCTCCAGCTCATGACGCAAGCGCGAAACACCGTGTGAGAGCTCATCTGTTCTCCCAGGTGCTTCGCCGTGCCAAAATGGAATATTGGGCGGCTGACCCTGTGCGTCCTCAACGCGGACACGTCCACTTTCGATCTTGAGAATTCGATAGGACGTATTGCCCAGCTGAAAGATATCGCCAACCAGTCTCTCGACCGCGAAGTCCTCATTGACCGTCCCGATCCCATGCCCCTGCGGCTCCAGCACGACAGAATAATCGCCGGTTTCAGGAATGGTCCCACCGCTCATGACCGCAGTCATCTTGCCACCACGACGACCGCGCAAGAGCCCGTTCACGGCGTCGCGGTGCACATAGGCGGTCCGAACACCTCGCCGATGGCTATAGCCTTCACACAGCATCGTCACTACCGCGTTGAAGTCAGTTCGTGACAGTGCCGCATAGGGCTCGGCACATCGGACCAGCGTAAACAAGGCGTCCTCGTCCCACTCACGGCATGCGGTTTCCGCTACGACCTGTTGTGCCAGCACATCCAGCGGCTGCCTAGGAATAACCAACGTATCCATTTCGCCACGTCGGATGCAATCAAGCAGCGCTGCACATTCGATCAGATCATCCCGAGACGTTGGGAACAATCGCCCTTTCGGAATCCCTTCGACATGGTGACCCGAGCGGCCTACACGCTGAAGAAAAGCGGCAATGGAGCGAGGTGACCCGATCTGGCAGACCAGATCAACCTCACCAATATCGATGCCCAATTCCAGCGATGCGGTTGCTACAAGCACCTTGAGTTCGCCACGCTTGAGGCGCTGTTCGGCGTCGAGGCGCTGCTCCTTGGCCAGACTGCCATGGTGGGCGGCCACTGCCCGACTGCCGAGCCGGTCCGTCAGATGCCTGGCCATGCGCTCGGCCATACGGCGCGTATTGACGAAAATCAGCGTCGTTCGATGGGCCTCAGCCTGCTCGGCCAGACGATCATAAAGCCCTTCCCACGCTTCATTGGACATCACAGGCTGCAGCGGAGCGGGCGGTACTTCAAGAGCAAGATCCCGAACACGATCATGGCCGATATCAACGACCGCACAAGGTCTTTCCTGCCCTACTCTATCGCACCCCACCAGAAAGCGCGCGACGGCGCCGATAGGCTTTTGTGTAGCCGACAATCCAATACGCACCAGAGACCGCTCGCATAAGGCCTCCAGGCGCGCAAGAGAAAGGCTCAGATGACTGCCCCGCTTTCCGTCGGCGATGGCATGAATCTCATCCACAATGACGCTGCGGACCGTACGTAGAAGCACGCGTCCAGAGTCTGAACCCAGCAATACATAAAGCGACTCTGGCGTCGTCACCAGGATGTGTGGCGGCCGTTTACGCATGGCATTACGCTCGCGCTGCGGTGTATCGCCTGTTCTGACGGCCGTTCGGATCGCTACAGGCGGCAAACCACATTGTTCAAGCTCAGCCGTGATACCTGCGAGCGGCTTTTCCAGATTGATTCGAATATCGTTCGATAACGCCTTGAGCGGTGAAACGTAAACAACCCAGGTCTCATCCGGCAAGGCACCGTTGTGTTCAACACCCAGGCGTACCAGGTCATCGATTGCCGCCATAAAGGCTGTCAGGGTCTTGCCAGAGCCGGTAGGCGCTGCGACCAACGTCGACTGTCCTGCCCTGATGGCAGGCCAGGCATGCTGCTGGGCTTGGGTTGGATAGGCGAAGGTACGCGAGAACCAGGACTGCACGGCAGGATGAAAACCTGCCAGAGTCTCTTGGCTGGAAGCGGGACGTAAAGGATAAGTCATGACCCCACTATGGGAGCGACTTCGATAACAGACAAGGCGGTATAAACGAAGCCGGACGAGTGGATTTCTCCACTTCGCCCGGCTTAGTAACAGACGATTGCATCAAGCCTTCTGACTCAATTGTCTGCCAGCGACAGCGGTCGCGCGACTGACTCGAGTGACTTGCGTTCGGCTGCCACGCCCCAGATCGACTGCACTATCCCTGCTGCAATCATGAGGCTAGCGCCAATGGCGTAGCCATAGAAGACGTTGACTCGGCTACCACTCTCAATCAGCTGACCAAACAGGGTTGGGCCAATAATTCCACCAAGTCCCGTACCAAAGGCGTAGAACACTGCAATCGCCAAGGCGCGGATTTCCAACGGGAACGTTTCAGCAACGGTCAGATAAGCCGAGCTGGCTGCCGCCGATGCAAAGAAGAAGATAACCATCCAGGCAATCGTCTGAGTCGTTGCATCCAGCATACCCTGCTGGAACATATAGCCCGTGATGATGAGCAGGACACCTGAAATAGCGTAGGTGGAGCTAATCATAATCCGGCGGCCAACTACGTCGAACAGTCGCCCCAGGAGCAGTGGACCACAGAAATTACCGAGCGCAAATGGCAGTACATACCAGCCGACATTTTCTGAGGGTACATCATAGAAATCTGTCAGTACCAACGCATAGGTAAAGAAGATTGCATTGTAGAAAAAGGCCTGAGCTGTCAGTAGGGTCATGCCTACCAATGCGCGTTGGCGATGCACGACAAACAAGCTCTGGAAGACTTCTTTGAGCGGCGTATGGTCCCGACCGCGCATGCGCAAATGGAATTTGGGATCGACCGGCTCAAGCTTGTAGCCTTCGGCTTCGAAGCGTTTTTCGATGTTATCGACAATGCGCTTGGCCTCTTCCGGCTCATTATGAATCATGAGCCAGCGCGGGCTTTCGGGTATCCACATGCGCATGAATAGAATGATCAACCCGAGCGCCGCTCCAATGCCAAAGCACACTCTCCACCCCAGGTCGCCTGGAAGCAGTTCGGGGTCTAGAAACACAATGGAGCCCATGGCACCCAGGGCTGCACCTACCCAGAACGAGCCGTTGATCGTCAGGTCAACCCAGCCGCGATAACGCGCTGGCGTAAATTCCTGAATAGTGGAATTGATGGCGGTGTACTCGCCTCCAATGCCTGCGCCTGTCAGGAAGCGGAACAGCAGAAAGCTCCACAGGTTCCAGGAAAACGCCGTCAGAAACGTTGCACCTACATAGAGAAACAGTGTGATGAAAAAGAGCTTGCGACGCCCTAGCCGGTCCGTCAGCCAGCCAAAAAATAACGCACCCAAAACTGCACCGGCGATGTAAACGCCACCTGCCAATCCAACATCAGCATTGGTCAACTGAAGCGCGGGACTCGCCTTCAAGGCGCCCGCTACCGAACCCGCCAGCGTGACCTCAAGACCATCGAGGATCCAGGTAATACCCAAGGCCATGACCAACAGGGTATGAAAGCGCCCCCAGGGCAGGCGGTCGAGCCGGGCCGGAAGGTTGGTTTCGTAAATGTGCTCGTGCAGTTTTTTGCCAGAAGGGGAATCCGTCTCTTGGACAGCGGAAACATCTGAGGCCGCCATATTTCTTGTCCTCACTATTTTTATAAAGGGGCCGCACAGCGATGCGACTGGCACTTTTGTACAGCTCGTCTACAAATTGAGAGCTAGGTCATACAAAACTAGTTCAGCGAGGCGCTACGCAACTCGTCGAGAAACAGCGAGTCCGAGAAAAGCTTTTTTTAAAAAAAGAACTATTGCGCTATCGGGATAGAGAAAATAACTAATGAAAACAATGATTCGCGGCACCTCTGCGGCTTTTTTAGCCTGCATCTTTCCGCTCACAGGGCAGGCATTCGAATTTGATGGGTACGGACGTGTTGGTATAGGGGGTGCTGATGCAGGCGGTAAGCAGTCCTGCTTTCAGCTTCCGGGGGCACCTGCCAAATACCGCTTGGGTAACGAGTGCGAGACCTACTGGGAGCTGGAGGGTCACCAGGAACTGTACAAGGGCGCTGACGGGACGCTCTGGAAGCTGCACGGCATGGCAAGCCTTTACAATGTCTATGACCAGTCGCCAACGTTTAGCGGCGACAATGGCAATGTCCGCTTGCCGCAAATCTGGACCAGTCTGGCGTTGCCCGAACTGAACGGCGGTGGCCTCTGGTTCGGTCGCCGCTACTACAAGCGTCACGACATTCACATCAATGACTTCTACTACTGGAACCCAAGCGGCACAGGCGCGGGTATCGAGGACTATGGCCTGGGTGACACGGGACTACGCCTGAGCTATGCCTTCTCCCGAGAAGACAATATCGAACAGAAGCACAAGGCCAGCCGACACGACATCAACCTGGGCGGCATCAAGGCCAACAAGGACGCCGAGATTGAAATTGGCCTGAGCTACATTCAGAAAGCCGGACATGTTGAAGACTCGCATAGCGGCTGGTCCATCTCAGCCGAACATAAGCAGGTGAACTTCTTTGGTGGCGAAAACCGGTTTACGGTTCAATATGGCGAAGGTCCCGGCATCGGGCTTGGCCAGACCGGTAACGTACAAGCCGACAAGGATGTAAAGAGCATAAGGGTCCTTGAATCGCCCCGCTGGCAGATTACCCCGCGTTTTGGCGGAATGCTGCTGGCATTGGTACAGCGTGACCGCGCGCCTAACAACGCTGGCCAGACCTGGTACTCCTTTGGTGTCCGTCCGTCCTATGCATTCAGCGAGCATTTCAAGCTGTTGGTAGAAGCAGGCCATGATCAGATCGATCCTGAAGAAGGCGGCACACGCAAATTGACCAAGTTCACCGTGGCGCCCACCCTTGCGTTAGGCGGGATGGGCCTGATGGATCGTCCCGAAATCCGATTCTATTGGACTTATGCGCAGTGGAACCGCGCCGCTCAGCTAAGCGCAGCGCAAGACACCGCGCTGTCTGATTCAGGAGCATTTGGCTCTCAGCGTCACGGCTCAAACTTCGGCGTGCAGCTGGAAACCTGGTGGTAAAGCAGTAGCGTTATAGCCGTATCCTGGCATTAGCCCCCGATACGGCTATAAGCCTTCTACCATCCAGAAACAATCGATCTTAACCGCCCCTATTCTAGAAAGAACTTTAAGTTTCTCTCCGGGTCCGTTCTACGAAGCCCACCTCCGGCATCTGTCGGAACGACCTGGAGATAACGTCATGAGCCATCTCGCCCGCGAGATGAACACTGTGGATGCCTTCGCTCTCGACACCCCTGGCTGCCTCATCGAACGCTTTAAACGGGTTCGATCCGCTACTGAAAAGCTTTGTGCTCCCCTTCAGACCGAAGACTACCTGATTCAAAGCATGCCAGACGTCAGTCCGCCCAAGTGGCATCTGGCCCACGTGACCTGGTTTTTCGAAGCGTTCATTCTCAAGCCCTTCCTGTCGGGCTACAAGACGCTGGATCCCGCCTACGATTACCTGTTCAACTCCTATTACGAAACCCATGGCACCCCATTCCCACGAGCCAAGCGCGGACTGATCTCCCGTCCAACCGTTGTAGAGGTCTATGGCTTTCGCCAATGGGTCGATCAGGCCATGCTCGAACTGCTAAACCATCTGCCGGAACAGCATGCTGAAGAAATCGCCCGTCGCACAGAACTCGGGCTACACCATGAGCAGCAACATCAGGAGCTGCTGCTCATGGACATCAAGCACATCCTGGCCCAGAACCCTCTCCATCCGGTATATCGGCACGACCTCAAGCCAGCCATACACGCTGATCCCACTCCGCTGACATGGCATTCATACCTGGCTGGCGTACGCCACATAGGCCATAGCGGTGACGGTTTTGCCTTTGATTGCGAGACACCATGCCACCGCGTCTTTGTCGATGAGTTTCAGCTGGCGAGTCGCCTAGTCACCAACGGTGAGTACATGGCCTTTATCGAAGATCAGGGCTATAGCCGCAGTGATCTCTGGCTATCCGACGGTTTCAGCCAGGTGCGGCAGGCCGGTTGGCAGGCACCGCTCTACTGGCAAAAGCTGGATGGCCGCTGGTACGCCATGGGATTAAGCGGCCTGCAACCTGTCGATGAGCAGGCTCCCGTCTGTCACCTGAGCTTTTACGAGGCGGATGCATACGCCAGTTGGGCCGGCGCCCGCCTGCCAACCGAAGCCGAATGGGAAGTGGCCGCCGCCGGTCTTTCACGTACAGGCAACTTTGTCGAGCAGGACCATCTCTCGCCTGTGGCCTGTAGGACTCACACGCCCGATCAACCCTGCCAGCTGTTTGGGGACGTTTGGGAATGGACCGGCAGTGCCTATCGCCCCTACCCCGGCTTCAAGCCGCTGGATGGCAGTCTGGGCGAGTACAACGGCAAATTCATGTCCGGGCAGATGGTCTTGCGGGGCGGCTGTTGCGCTACCCCTGCCGATCATATTCGCGCGACCTACCGTAACTTCTTCTACCCAGCCATGCGTTGGCAATTTGCCGGCCTTCGCCTTGCCAAGGAGATCTGATCATGGCTCTAGCGGTTCGCTTCTACGATCAACAACCGGACGTCGCCAGCGACTCCCTACGTGAAGATGTCCTGAATGGTTTGGCAGCCGAACCCAAGGCCATTCCGCCCAAGTACTTCTATGATCAGCGCGGCTCCGAACTGTTCGAAGCTATTACCGGTACGCCAGAGTACTACCCGACTCGTACTGAAGAGCGCATCCTGACCGAAGCGGCTGGCGATATCGCTGCTATTGCAGGCTCCGGCATGACGCTCATGGAACTGGGCAGTGGTGCCAGCCGCAAGATTCGGCTCCTGCTGGAAGCCCTGCGTCCTCAAAGCTACCTGGGTGTGGACATTTCCCGAGACTTTCTTCTGTCCAGCACGCACCGCCTGGCCGCCGACTACCCCTGGCTGGACGTAAGTGCGCTGTGCACGGATTTCACACAGTCGATGGAGCTTCCACAAACGCTGGGAAAAGCGCCCGTGCTGGCCTTTTTTCCCGGTTCGAGCATTGGCAACTTCACGCCAACCCAGGCATGTGCCTTTCTGCGTAACCTCCATCGATTGCTGCCACCGGGCAGCGGGCTGTTGATCGGTGTGGATCTGGTCAAAAGCAAGGCCCGCCTGGAGGCGGCCTATAACGATGCTGAGGGCATTACCGCGGCGTTCAACCTCAATCTGCTGGAGCGTATCCGTCGCGAGATGGATACCGACCTTGATCCTTCGCGCTTTAGCCACTACGCCTTTTACAATGAACAGCAGTCTCGCATTGAAATGCATCTGGTCAGCCGCCGCGCCCAGACGATTCGTGTCGAAGACCAGCGCTTCATGTTTCGTCAGGGCGAAACGCTGCACACCGAAAACTCTTATAAATACAGTTTGAAAGGATTTGAAACCTTGAGCCGGGAAGCTGGCTTTTCCCCAATAGCCGTATGGAAAGATCCCGCGGCCCTCTTTAGCGTGCACTATCTGGGACGATAGCGCTCAAGCAGCGGTCAGCCGCGTCGTTAAGAGCTGACCGTTAGGGTACTCATGATGCCGATGCGCCACTCTGGCGCAGATGCCTAGGCTAAGCTATTCCTATAGTTGTACTAAACCGTTGCGATTACTAACTGTTTAGTGGAAATGAGCTGTAGAGCGCTCATGCGAAAGTATGGGTGTGTTATTTAGCAGACATGTCTGCAGGATTTAGCTTATGAGTAATGGCGCTGCCCTTCCGCCTAATGAAACAGAGCGCTTGGCTGCTTTGCGCAGTTCAAACTTGCTGGACAGCCCAGCTGACCCCGCATTTGACCACATAGCCGAAATTGCTACCGAACTCTTCGACGTGCCTATCGCCATCGTTTCGCTGGTGGATGAGCATCGACAATGGTTCAAGTCTATCCGCGGACTCGACGCGCAGGAAACGCCTCGGGATATCTCGTTTTGCTCTCATGCCATCCTGGATGAAAACATCATGCAGGTGCGTGATGCACAGACCGACCCACGGTTCAAGGATAATCCACTGGTAACCGGTAACCCTGGCATACGCTTCTATGCCGGCATCCCGTTACGGACCCACGAAGGTCTGGCCTTAGGCACCTTATGCCTGATAGATACCAACCCACGGTCTGAGCTCAGTGGTGCCCAGGTACGACTCCTCAGTAAATTACGTGATATGCTAATGGAGCGCATCGAGACGCTGCGTTCACTCAGCTACGTAGACCCTATTACCCAGCTGCCTAACCGCAGCCGTCTGCTCGAAGACGCCGAATCGATGCTGCGCAGCTCCGAAGAGCTACTCGCCGTATCCATGGACGTGTTCGACCCGTTCTATCTCAATGGCCTGCTCAATGCGCTGGGCCAGGACCACTACGAAGGACTGCTCCAGTCCATCAAGGAGCGACTGCTTTCCCTGCTGCCCTCGGGAATACGGCTGTACTCCATCGGTACGGCCCGCTTTGCATTTCTGGTCCACGGCATGACCGATCTGCAAGGCAAGGAAGTGCTTGATTGCATTGAGCGCGGCATGACAGGACTTATCGACTACAACGGCATCCCGATTGAAACCCGTCCCGGTCTGGGGATTCTCAAGCTCAAGCCCGGCGACACCCGCGACTGGCTGAGGGCGCTGATCTCGACGGCCGATGTAGCCCGCGAACGTCGAATGGGGAGCCGTTATTACGACTCGGCCCATGATCTTGCTCAGCAACGGGCTTTTGCCCTGTTGAGCAGCCTGCCGGTCGCCCTGCACAGCGAAGGTCAGCTCTCCCTGTTTTATCAGCCTCGCGTAGACCTCAAGTCGGGCACCTGCCGCTGCGTGGAAGCCCTGTTGCGCTGGGCTCATCCCAAGCTGGGCGCCATTGGGCCTACCGAATTCATAGCACTGGCTGAGAAAACGGCCCTGATTCGCTCCATCAGTTACTGGGTCATCGATGCTGTCTTGAGCCAGTATGCGCTTTGGAAAGCAGACGGCCATTGTTTCAATGTGTCGATCAATATTTCATCCCACGACCTGGACGATCCAGACTTTGCCGAACGTGTAGCGGAGAAGATGGCCAAACATGGCGTACCGCCCTCCTGCGTGGAGTTCGAGGTGACGGAAAACTCGCTCATGTGCAATTTTGAGAATGCTCGAACCCAGTTGGACGCACTCAGGCACCTGGGGTCATCCATCTCGATCGATGATTTTGGAACGGGATACAACAATCTGATCTATCTCCGCCAGATACCGACGGATTACATCAAGATCGATCAGAGCTTCATTCGCTGCCTACCGGGCGATGACAAGGACGCGCTGATCGTTCGTACCATGGTGGAGCTCGCGCATGGATTGGGGTATGAAGTCACCGCAGAAGGCGTGGAAACGCCGGAAATCCTGGATAGTGTACTGGCGCTAGGCTGTGACGAAGGCCAGGGCTACCACATTGCCAAACCCATGGGTGCGCTTGAGCTTGAGCACTGGCTCAGGCGACCCGTAACACCTCAGACCTCTGGCCAGGGCGGCTCGCCTTTCTCCTCGTCTTACGCAACGAACTAACCCTGATACGAAATTGGCCCTGTAATCAACAGGGCCAATTCGTTTATTCCGCGTCCGTCTTCTTACGCCGTAGAGGCGCCATGCCATCCTGGCTGACCACCTTTGAAGCGCTGGGGCGCTTGGGCCGCGGCGATGTCTTGGCTTTCGTCACTGGCTTCTTAGTGTCGGTCTTTTTCTTCTTGGTGCTGGCAGCCTTGCCAGACGCCTTGAGCTTCTTCGGCCCTTGATAGGTGCCTTTAAGCGGTTGCACCACGCGCCGCTCGAAACGCAGTTTCAGGTAGCGTTCGATGCTGGACATCAGGTTCCAGTCGGTATGGCAGATCAGCGAAATCGCCGTACCCGCCTCGCCGGCACGTCCGGTACGGCCAATACGGTGGACATACTCATCCCCGCTGCGCGGCATATCAAAGTTAATGACCAGATCCATGCCTTCCACATCCAAGCCACGGGCCGCTACATCCGTAGCAACCAGCACGGACACGGCGCCCTGCTTCAAGCGCTCCATCGCCAGCTTGCGGTCTTTCTGGTCCTTTTCGCCATGCAGAACGAAAACCTTGATGTTGCTGGCGGTCAACACGCCACCCAGGCGGTCGGCCTGTACACGGGTATTGGTAAAGACAATGGCCTTGCGATAGGTCTCGTGGGCCAGCAACCATTGCAGCAGGCGCTCCTTGTGAGCCACGTCATCGGCAGTGATGATCTGCTGGGTGACCGCCTCGTTGAGTTCCCCGGTGCGATCAAGCATGAGCACTTCCGGCTCACGCAGGACATGTTCTATGACAGTACGCAGGGAGCTACCGCCGCTGGTAGCCGAGAACAGCAACGTTTGTCGGGACTCTGAAGTGCACGCGTCGGCCAGTTTAAGCACATCTTCAGAGAAGCCCATGTCAAGCATCCGGTCGGCTTCGTCCAGGACGAGAAAATCGACATCGTCCAACTCAAGGCTACCGCCATTCAGATGCTCGATCAGCCGTCCGGGCGTTCCGATAAGAATCTCGGGATTCTTGCGCATCGCCGCGGCCTGCTCCTTGAACCCCTCACCTCCGGTAATGAGTCCGGCCTTTAGAAACGTGAACTGGGCAAACCGCTCGACTTCCTTGAGCGTCTGCTGGGCCAGCTCGCGGGTAGGCAACAATATCAACACCCGAGCACCCACCTGGGGTTTGGGCTCGGACAACAGACGATGCAGAATCGGCAGGACAAAGGCAGCCGTCTTGCCACTGCCGGTACGGGCAGTCACACGCAGGTCTCGCCCATCCAGTGCCGGGCCGATGGCGGCCTCCTGAACCGGCGTGGGCTTTTTGAATTTCAGCGTGTCCAGTGCCTTGAGCAGACGCTCGTGCAGGTCGAAATCGGAAAACAAGGACGCATACCTCAAAGAAAATCGTAGTTCTGCTGTATAGCCTACCGGTTACGCAACAAAATCGCTGCCTTATTTAGAGCAACGGATGTTTCAGCTTCCCAATGGGTAGCTCATCGACGTGGCAGTAGACGGCTTGTAGATCAGCTGCCAGCTGACGCGCACGTCCAACGCGAACCGGAGCACGCTCGGTATCGATGACAAGGACAGACGCATCAAGACGAGGCAATGAGGTCCAGGCGCGTACCCGGCCATCGGTCATCACAACGATACTTACCGGCTCATTGCCGAGACGACGCTGGTGTTGCTTTAGCCACTCATGTGCGTGCTTCAGGGATTCAAGCAAGGGAGTACCGCCCCCTGCACCCAGGTCTTCAAGCCAACCCGGAACCTGCTGACTGGCTCGACGAGCCTGGGCAAGCCAGTGCGGCTGTACGCCTGTTGCGCCCAGCACCGCTACGCTTGCCCGTGCACGGTAAGCCTGCTCGAGAAAACCCAGCAATACACCTTTGGCTTGCACCAAGGCGCCATGACGTCGCATGGACGCCGAGGCATCGACAATGAACAACCAATGCTCTCGTGGCGACTGAGAGCGAGGCCGGCGTATCAGGTCAGCCTCACGTAGAGGAAGCCCCTTCAGCAGAGTCGGTACCCAGGCAACTGCCCCTGCCTCACCTGTGCGAGAAGCACCGTGCCGACCACTACTGGCATTCCCCGGTAAAGGTCGAGCATCCGCCACTTGGGTTACACGCGGGCGAATGCTCAGCGCTTTTTTGGCCAACCCTCACCTGAGCGTTTTTCGCCAATCGCCGTCGCCTGAGGCGGTAGCTCACCCCATTGCCCTTCACTCTTCGAATGGCTTGAAGAGGGTTCGGAGACGGGACGATCAGAAGATGGCGGTGGCGGTAACTCCGAAAGGGGTTGCTGTCGTCGGCGATGACGCAACGCGAACTCTTCCACCGCATCGATATCATCTTCAGTAATCATTTCGTTACCGCGCCAAGCCGCATGGGCGCGTGCTGCCCTTAGCCATACCAGATCCGCACGCATACCATCCACTGCCGCTGCAAAACAGCGCTCGGCAATACGCGACAGCGACAGATCATCCAGTGCGACCCTTGCCAACCGGCTACGTGCAGCTTGGCAGCGCTCGACAAGGTCCGCCTGGCTTCCGGCCCAACTGGCAATAAAACCAGGCGGATCAAGGTCGAACGCCAGACGGCGGCGCATGATCTCGGCTCGCTCCGCTGGCGCAGGATGGGCATTCAGCACCACATTGAAACCAAACCGATCCAGTAATTGGGGGCGTAACTCCCCCTCCTCCGGGTTCATGGTGCCAATCAGTACAAAGCGCGCCGGATGTCGATGGGAAATCCCGTCGCGCTCCACAGTGTTTACACCACTGGCGGCTACGTCCAACAACAGGTCAACCAGATGATCCGGCAGCAGATTGACCTCATCCACATACAATACTCCGCCGTCCGCCTTGGCCAACACGCCAGGTGAAAATGCAGCGCGCTTTTCACCCAGGGCGGCGTTCAGGTCGAGTGTGCCGGTAATACGCTCTTCACTGGCCCCCAATGGCAAGGTCACGAATGAACCACCCGGCATCAGAGCGGCCACGCCGCGAGCCAGGGTGGACTTTGCCATACCGCGCGGACCTTCGATCAATACCCCACCGATACCCGGATCAATGGCATTGAGGCACAGCGCCAACTTCAAGGAGTCAGCTCCTACAATGGCAGCCAAAGGAAATTGCAGAGTATCAGTCATAGAAGGCTCATTAATGGGCTGGTATTATAAGGAAACACCTACTCAGTTTTCCTCGCTGTCCATCAGAATGTTTTCCAGCGCTTCCCGATAATGCCCCGGCTCCTGCCAGAGCCCGCGTTGCTGGGCCTCCAGCAATCGCTCGGTCATTTCTCGCAAGGCATCAGGATTGTGTTGCTGGATGAATTCGCGGGTGGCCGGATCGAGCACATAGGCATCGGCCAACAGCGCATACTGGTGGTCATCGATCAACGCTGTCGTGGCGTCGAAGGCAAACAGATAGTCCACCGTGGCCGCCAGCTCAAAGGCACCTTTATATCCATGCCGCTTCACGCCATCGATCCATTTGGGATTAGCAGCCCGGGAACGAATGACGCGGTTGAGTTCTTCCTTGAGTGTACGGATACGAGGCGACTCCGGCTGACTGTGGTCGCCGTGATAAGACGCTACTGCCTCGCCCTGCAGTGTTTCTGCGGCGGCCAGCATTCCACCCTGGAACTGGTAGTAGTCGTCCGAATCCAGCAGATCGTGCTCACGGTTATCCTGGTTGTGCAAGACAGCCTGTAGATGGCCGAGCCGCTCGACAAAGCGCTCCCGTGCAGGCGTGCCTGGGTCGTCTGCGCCATAGGCGTAGCCGCCCCAATTAAGGTATACCTCCGCCAGATCGTCGCGAGATTGCCACTGACGCTCATCGATCGGGCCTTGCAGACCCGCCCCATAGGCGCCGGGCTTGGAACCAAATACCCGCCAGCCAGCTTGGCGCCGCGCCTCGTCAGTCGCCAACCCCTTCGCTTCGAGGACACGCTGCTCATCACGGACCCGGGCGGCCAATGGATTCATATCGTCCGGCTCGTCCAGCGCTGCCACCGCCTGCACCGCAGCATCAAATAGCCTAATCAGGTTGGCGAAGGCGTCACGGAAAAAACCCGAAACCCGCAACGTGACGTCTACACGCGGCCGGTCCAGGATTGTCAAAGGCAGGATCTCGAAATCACTGACACGCTGGCTACCCGCCTGCCAGACGGGGCGCACGCCCAGCAATGCCATGGCCTGGGCGATATCGTCGCCACCTGTTCGCATGGTAGCGGTTCCCCAAACGGACAGCCCCAGCTGCCGCAGGTAATCGCCATGATCCTGCAAATGACGCTCCAGCAAGAGGCTGGCTGATTGCCAACCGATCCGCCATGCCGTTTGGGTTGGCAGGTTGCGGACGTCTACCGAATAGAAGTTGCGGCCCGTAGGTAACACATCCAGACGGCCTCGACTAGGTGCTCCGCTAGCGCCTGCCGGGACAAACCGTCCTGCCAATGCACTGATGATTCCTGCGATTTCCGCCGGACCGCAGGCGTCAAGAAGCGGTGCTATATGGCTTTTGAGCTGGGCCAGCACCAGCCCCGCATAGGGCCACTGCGCCTCATTCAACTCACCACCCAGTGCCTGCTCAATCAGTCGACCGGCCAGTAATTCCAGGCGCTCACGCGTGTCACCGGCGATACGCCAAGGCTCCGTACTGACTGCCCGTAACGCTTCAGGGTACGGCCCAGGCCAGGGCTCTCCCAACGCAGCATCAAGGGGATCAATATTCAGGTCCAGGTCTTTAGCCAATGCCTGAAGCAGGCTGGCATTACCGCCCTGCCCGTTACCGCGGGGAATACGAACCAACGCCAGCAAGGTATCAAGCCGCAGGCGCTCCTGCGGAGACTCACCAAAGATATGGAGCCCGTCGCGGATTTGCGATTCCTTCAGCTCGCACAGGTAGGCGTCTACCTTGGGTAACCAGTCTTCGGGCGCTTCGGTATCCGAGAGTTTCAGCTCCTGGTCCAGACTGGAGCGGCGTAACAGCTTCGCGATATCGCCTTGCAGCTCGCGGGCGCGACGCGGATCAAGCAGTTGCGCTTCATAGAACTCATCGGCAAGCCGCTCAAGATCGCGCAAAGGTCCATAGCTCTCGGCGCGCGTCAGCGGAGGCATCAGATGATCGATGATAACCGCCTGGGTACGACGCTTGGCCTGCGCCCCTTCGCCCGGATCATTGACAATGAAAGGATAAATGTTGGGCGTCGGGCCAAGCACGGCATCCGGCCAACAGGTTTCAGACAGACCAACACCCTTCCCTGGAAGCCACTCAAGGTTGCCATGCTTGCCGACATGCACCAGCGCATGGGCGCGATAGACGTGCCTCAGCCAAAAATAGAACGCCAGATACCCGTGCGGCGGTACAAGGTCCGGATCGTGGTAAACCGCACTGGGATCAAGGTGATAGCCCCGCGCCGGCTGGATACCTACAAACGTCAGTCCGAACCGCAGCCCAGCAACCATCATGCGGCCGCGGCGAAACATGGGGTCCTGCTCGGGATCGCCCCAGCGTTCCCGCACCGCGTCCTGGTTCACCTGCGGCAATTCGGCGAAAAAGCGCAGGTAGTCCTCCATCCCCAGGCTTTGATGGCATGGCCGTAGATCCAGGCTTCCCAGGTCATTCGTCACGCCGCCCAGGAGAGAATGGACCAGGGCCGTTCCGCTCTCGGGCAGGCCTTCGACCGGATACCCTTCGGTCTCCAGCGCTTTGAGAATATTGAGTGCAGCGGCAGGCGTGTCCAGCCCTACACCATTACCAATCCGGCCGTCCCGGGTCGGGTAATTGGCCAGGATCAGGGCGGTACGCTTTTCACTATTTGGCAATCGAGCCAACATGATCCAGCGCCGAGCCAGTTCAGCCACAAACGCCATTCGCTCATGAACGGGCTGATAACACACCACATCGCTCTGGCTGCGCTCATCTCGCCAGGCCAGACCCTTAAAACTTACGGGGCGCGTGATGATCCGCCCATCCAGTTCCGGTAAGGCAATGTGCATCGCCAGATCGCGTGGGCCAAGTCCTTGGGCATTCTCCCGCCATCCCGACTCGTTATCCTGGGCACAAATAGCCTGTAATACCGGCACATCGCGACGGAACGGGCGAAGATGAGGAGAATCCGGATTGGACTGGGCAAAACCTGTCGTATTGATGATCAGCTCGGTCTCTGTCGCCTCCAGCAGTGCCTCGACCTCAGCAAGGCACTCCGGCTCCTTGAGACTGGCTACGGCAACAGGTAACGGATTGATCCCTTGAGCTATCAACGCTTCGCAGAACGTATCGATGAACCCTGTATTGGCCGCTTGTAGATGACTGCGGTAGAACAACAGGGCCGCTACCGGCCCATCCTCCTGCCAACGCCGCTGCCACGAGCCCAGCGCCTTTTCTTTATCACGCTCTGGCGCATACACCGCAACACGCGGTAGCGGCTGAGGCTCGACCCACATCGTCTCACGTCCAAACCATCGCTGGCCGATGAAGCGATACAGCATGCGGGCATTATCCATGCCGCCCTGTCGCAGGTACTGCCAGATCCGCTCGGCATCCTCAACGGAAGAGTTACCCAACGCCATTAGCTCAGGATCGGGTTTGTCATCTCCGGGTACAAGAATCAGCCTGGCACCTTGTGCGGCCAGCTGGGCCAACTGATCTACACCGTAGCGCCAGTACGCCGCGCCGCCCAGCAACGAGACAATGATGACCTTGGCATGCTGAAGCACCTCATCGGTATACAGATCGACCGAGGCGTGATTCATCAGCTGCATGGGGTTGGCCAGGCGCAGGCTTGGAAAGTCCTCAGGCAGCCCGCGCGCCGCTTCGGCCAGCAGCGCTAGATGAGAATCGGCACTGCACAGGATCACCAGGTCGCCCGGGGTCTGTGCAAGATGAGCGATTCCGTCGTCGGGCGTAAAGCCGCCGGGCTGAGTCCTGAGGAGATGCATCGTATTAAGCCAGTACGCTGCGGAGTTCAGCGCTGATGGCAGCCTGATCCAGATCCTGGCCAATCACGACCAGACGTGTCTGCCGAACCTCATCCACCTTCCAGGCACGATCGAAGTGCTTGTCGAAGCGGGTACCTACCCCTTGCACCAGCAGGCGCATCGGCTTGGCCTTGATGGCGACGAAGCCCTTGATACGCAGGATGCCGTGGCGCTGCACCAGCCCGGTCAATGCGTCCAGCAAGACACTCTCCTCCACCTCTGGCAGATCGACCGCAAACGAGTCGAATTCGTCATGATCATGCTCCTCATGAGGCTCATGGTCGTGATGCGTCTTTCGCGCGTCGATATGCAGCTCAGCCTCGGCATTCAGCCCCAGCAGGACAGACAACGGCAGCTGTCCGTTGCTGGCTTCAATGATTTTGACGGACGCCGGCAGTTCGCTTTCGATCTGGCTACGGACGGCCGCCAGGGCCATTTGCGGCATCTGGTCTACCTTGTTCAGGATGACCAGATCGGCACTTGCCAGTTGATCCTCGAACAGCTCATGCAGTGGGGACTCATGATCCAGATTCGGGTCCAGCTGACGCTGGGCATCGACCTTTTCGGGATAGGCCGCAAACGTACCCAGGGCAACCGCCGGGCTATCCACCACGGTGACAACGGCATCCACGGTGCACGCATTACGGATTTCCGGCCACTGGAAGGCTTGCACGAGTGGCTTGGGCAGCGCCAGACCAGACGTCTCGATCAGGATGTGGTCGATATCGGCACGTCGGGCCACCAGGTCGCGCATCACCGGAAAGAACTCTTCCTGCACGGTGCAGCACAGACAGCCGTTAGCCAGCTCGAATACCCGGCCTGCGGCTTCTTCTTCGGTACATCCGATGCTGCACTGCTTCAGGATTTCACCGTCGATACCCAGCTCACCGAACTCATTCACAATGACAGCGATGCGCCGCCCCTGGGCATTTTCCAGAATATGGCGCAGCAATGTGGTTTTGCCGGCGCCGAGAAAGCCGGTAATGATTGTGACAGGAATCTTGGCCAAGGTTTTCATGAGCTGCCTTATGAAAAAGGGACAGGCAGGCATGACGAAGACGCGCTCATACGCAGTCCAGACGCCACATCGGATCACCCCGCCCGGTTGTCGGAAAGAATACGGCTCACACGTGCAGCCGCATTCTGAAATGTGTTCAAGGCAGGTCTCCTGGCTCACGGCAACGCTTCTCGCCTTCCCGCCCAAGAGCAGTGGCTTCCTGAAAAGCATCGATTAAACAACCGTTTACAGTTGCGGGGGCAGCTGCGGTCTCGCACCGCATTCCCTCTTAGCTTTGGTCATGTGCCAAAGCACCCTGAAGGCGCAAAGGCTACGAGCGACACTCTGGAGTGTCAATCGATGAAGTTGACGCTTCGCCCGTGTTCGTGGTCTGCTTGCGCCTGATTTCAGGTGTCGCCACGCGGTTCGTGGCGGTGAAACGGGAAGCCGGTTCAAGTCCGGCACTGCCCCCGCAACGGTACGTGAGTGTAGATCGATATCCACTGTGCTCGGCTGTAGAGCATGGGAAGGCCGATCTTGCAGGCGTTGGAGCCCCTTGCTCCACCCCCTTCACAAGTCCGGAGACCGGCCTGATTGACGATTGAGCAACCCGCGGTGGGCGGGCGCAGCTGAATGGCGTGGCGCGCAAGCGACCGCGCCTTCGTGCGTTCCCTCATCCTCGCCACACTCCTAGGAGGGAATCCATGAATAGCCAATCCCTGTCTCATGTGCCTACGGCATCCGGCACCCTGACTCAACGCCTGACTGCCGCCGCCCTGGCGTGCGTGTTGGGAGCAGGCCTGGTCTTTCTAGCCGGCTTCTCACACATCGACGCCCTTCATAATGGCGCTCATGACACCCGTCATAGTGAAGGCTTCCCCTGCCATTGAGGCTGTGACATGTACAAACGGATTGCCTTTACAGCCAGCTTTGCCGGACTACTGGCGGCACTGCTCCTGAGCGTGCTGCAGGGTCTTTGGATCACGCCGCTTATCCTGGAAGCCGAAACCTATGAGGTAGCGGGTGAAGCGCACGCGCATGCCGCTGACACGCCTGCTCACCACCATGACGACGAGGCCTGGGCGCCTGAAGACGGCTGGCAACGAACGCTTTCGACACTCGGCGGCAACCTGGTCGTTGCGGTTGGATTCAGCCTGATATTGGCAGGCCTGTTTACGCTACGAGCCCCGCGCCACGCCTGGCATGGCTTGCTTTGGGGCGCTACCGGCTATCTGACCTTTTGTCTTGCGCCCTCCCTGGGGCTGCCACCGGAACTGCCCGGCACCGCAGCGGCTGAACTGACCGCACGGCAAGGCTGGTGGATCGGCACCGCGGCTGCCACAGCCTGCGCCCTGGCCCTGCTATTTTTCACCCGCCATAGGGTGTTGCGTCTGGCCGCATTGGCCCTTTTGGCGCTGCCCCATATAATTGGCGCACCACAACCTGCCGAACAGGCAAGCCTGGCCCCTGAATCCCTGCAGCAACATTTCCAGTTGGCAGCACTTGTCTCCAATGCCGTTTTCTGGATTGTGCTGGGCTGGCTGAGCGCCTGGTTCTACACCCGTGATACAGCTGAGAACACCTGATGACTTTAAGTAACAGCGCACCCGCCATTCTCGTCGTGGGGCATGGCACTCGCAGCAGGCCGGGCGTCGAAGAGTTCTTCCGCCTCGCCGAACACCTCAAGAGCCGCTTTCCGGATCGTCTGTGCACCACAGGCTTTCTCGAATTCGCCCGCCCGACCATTGCTGAAGGCCTTAACAAGCTGATCGCAGAAGGTGCTCGCAACATTACCGCCATTCCTGGCATGCTGATGGCCGCCGGCCATGCCAAGAACGACATTCCCAGCGAACTCAACGAGTTCATGGCCGCGAACCCGGAAGTCAAGATCACCTACGGAGTGGAACTGGGCGTCAACGCCAAAATGATGCGCGCTGCACGCGATCGTATCGAGGCGGCCGAAGCGCAGTTTGGCGATGGTTACCGTCGCGATGAAACCCTCCTGGTCGTTGTCGGGCGAGGCGCGTCCGATGCTGACGCCAACTCCAACATCACCAAGATCACGCGCTTCCTGTGGGAAGGCATGGGCTTCGCCTGGGCCGAGACCTGCTATTCCGGCGTAACCAAGCCGCTGGTAGCCGACGCGCTGCCTGTCGTGCATCGCCTGGGCTACCGCAATGTCATCGTATTCCCCTACTTCCTTTTCACAGGACGCCTGATCGATCGCATCTATGCAGACGTAGATGCCTATGCCGAGGCGCATCCCGAGGTACGGGTTGTCAAGGCCGGTTATCTCAACGACCATCCCTTGGTCATCGAGGCGTTGGTGGACAAACTCCATGAAACCGAGGAAGGCACTGGCAACATGAACTGCCAGCTTTGCCATTACCGCGAGCAGATCATCGGCTTCGAAGACCGTGTCGGTGCTCCCCAGTTCGGACACCACCACCATGTGCGCGGTATTGGCACCGATGCCGATCATGACCACCACCATCATCACCATCATCACCATCATGGTCATGACCATGGCCACAGTCATGATCATGCTCTGTCACCTGCCCAGGCAGCGCCGCTCAAAGGTGTTCAGAAACTGACCCCGGCGGATTGATTGCATGCCCTTCGATTATCAGCGCGACCCGGAGGCCATCGAGCGTCAGTCCTTTGAACAGATCAGGACATTGACCGACCTCAGCCGCTTCGACCCTGACCAGGCGCAGATTGCCATGCGCCTGGTGCACACCTGTGGCGAACCGGAGATTGTGGAAGCACTGCACTTCAGCCCACATGCCATGGAAGCCGGTCTTGCCGCCGTGGAGGCGCAGGCCTCTATCCTCTGTGATGTCGAAATGGTCAGGCACGGCCTGACCCGACGCCTGTTCGGTGAACGTCCCTTATGCTTTCTGAATGACGAGCGTGTCCCGGCGCTGGCAAAAGCAACGGGTGAAACGCGCAGCATGGCGGCGCTGTCGCTGTGGGAGCCCTATCTGCCCGGCAGCATTGTAGTCATTGGCAACGCCCCGACAGCCCTGTTCAGACTGCTTGAGCACTTGGAAACGGGTGGCCCCAGGCCCGCCCTTATCATCGGGATGCCGGTTGGCTTCATTGGTGCAGCAGAATCCAAGGATGCGCTCATGGCTCATGGGCAAGCACTCGGCATCGAGTGGATAGCACTCAGTGGCCGACGGGGCGGCAGCGCGTTGGCCGCCGCTACGCTCAATGCACTGGCACGTGTGCAGCAAGGGATACGCTGGTGAGCGAACGAACCTGGAATGGCCCTACGCTGGAGGTCATCGGCCTTGGGCTCGCAGGCGAAGCCCTTTCGGCCGAGGCGCGACAGGCACTGGACTCGGCTGAGCTGGTTATTGGTGCACCGCGTCATTTCGAAGCGCTTGAGCAGCAAGGTCTCGCTGTTCCTCATCGAGCCTATTTTCCAAGCCCGTTTTCAGCGCTCTGGTCGCTTCTGGCAGAGCACTCCGGCCAGCGCATCGTCCTGCTTGCCTCTGGCGACCCGCTTTTTTATGGCCTTGGCGGACATCTGCGCAAGCACCTCACCGCTGAAAAGCTTCGCTTTTATCCGGCAGTGTCCAGTATCCAGGCCACCTTTGCCCGGATCGGCCAACCCTGGCAAGAGGCTGAAGTGGTCAGCCTGCATGGTCGTCCCCTTTCCAGTCTGCGCGCCGCCCTGAAGGTCAACCGCTGGTTTGCAACGCTCACCGATGCCCACAGCCATCCTGCCGCGATCGCAGACGAGCTGGTTGCCGGAGGCTTTGGTGATTCCACCGTTTGGGTAGCAGAAAACCTAGGCACCCATGAGGAACGTGTGTCCACTCATACGGCCAGCCTTCTCAGTGAGTCGACTGAAGTCTTTTCTCCCTTGAACGTCGTGATCTTCAGGACTCAAGGTGCAGGTGGCGTACTGCCTGAATTCCCGGGCATCACCGACGCCGCGTTCAGCACAGACGGTGACGAGGCCGGCAGAGGTCTGCTGACCAAGCGCGAGGTACGGCTGTGTGTTCTTTCGCTGCTTGAGCCCCGTGCAGGTGATATCGGCTGGGATATTGGTGCAGGGTGTGGTGGCGTAGCGGTGGAATGGGCCCGATGGAACCCCTATGGGCAGGTTCATGCCCTGGAGTATCACGCCGAGCGACTCACCCATCTTGCTACGAACCGTGACCGCTTCGGCGTCGTCAAGAATCTGCATATTCATGAAGGCCGTGCGCCTGAGCATATCGCTAAACTGCCATCGCCGACCGTCGTATTTGTAGGCGGTGGCGGCCGTGATCTGGCTGCGATTCTTGACGCATGCTGGGCTCGACTCCCGTCAGGAGGACGCCTGATTGCCAGTGCCGTCACCGAGGATGCGCGTATGGCCTTGCATGGTTTTTCACAAATTGAGCCTGCCCAGGACGACGAATGGATTCAGCTGGCCGTTTCCAGAGGCGACCGTCTCGCCGGTCAACGCCTCATGCGCCCGCACCTGCCTGTACTTCTTTTCAAGCGAATCAAACCATGACTGGTACACTTTATGGCATCGGTGTCGGCCCCGGCGACCCCGAGCTGCTTACCTTCAAGGCTGCCCGCCTGATCCGGCAGTGTCCGGTAGTAGCCTATATTGCCAATCAGCAAGGTGCCTCCCAGGCGCGGGTCATTGCCCAGGAACACCTGATCGATCAGCTGGAGCTGCCTATTTACATGCCGTTCGAGCGTCAGCGCGATGCGGCGCTCTCTGTCTATGATCAAGCTGCTGCTGATATTGCCCATCGGCTTGAGCGTGGGCAGGACGTGGCGGTTCTATGCGAAGGCGATCCTCTACTGTTTGGCAGCTTCATCTATCTACATGACCGGCTGGGCGAACGGTTTCCCTGCCAAATTGTGCCGGGCATCAGTTCGATCATGGCCGCCGCCGCTGCAGCGCGTCACCCGCTGACGCGACTCGAACAAAGCCTGCGCATCCTACCCGCCACTGCCGGCCCGGAGCGGCTGGCCAGCGCCCTGCATGAGCCCGGACCGCTCGTGATCATGAAACCCGGCCGCCAGTACGGTGAAATCATGCGCTTGCTGCGACGTACCGGACGTGACGCTGATAGCGTTTATGTCGAATACGCCAGCCGTGACACACAGCGGATCATTCGATGCCATGAAGCGATGCCTGATGGAGAACAAGGCCCCTACTTTGCCTTATTCCTAATCGGGGCACAGCCATGCTGACCATCGTCAGTCTGACGGATGCCGGCGCTGCGCTCGCTCAACGCTTGCAGTTACTGGACCGAAGTGCCGAGTGGCTGCATCGTCCTCAGCCTTTTATCGAAACCGTACAGCAACGCTTCCAGGCCGGACATCGGTTGGCATTGATCTGTGCCAGCGGTATCGCCGTACGCACCCTGGCGCCGGTGTTGCAAGACAAGTACCGCGACCCGCCGGTGCTGGTGTTGGATGAAGCCGGTCGGTTCATCCTTCCCCTGCTGTCCGGCCATGAAGGCGGCGCCAACGCCTGGGCGCAGGAATGGGCGGAGCAGCTGCAGGCTCAATGCGTTATCACCAGTGCCCGGCGCTACACCCGTCCTCTCTACATTGCTGGCCTGGGATGCGAGCGAGGCTGCCCGGAATTAGTTCTGCATACACTGATGACAGAAACCCTGGCTGCCCATTCGCTGACCGTAGCCGACATCAATGGCTTCGCCAGCATCGCATTGAAACACGACGAAGTCGGCATGCTGGCATTGGCTGAAACATTAAATGTACCTATTCGGTTTTTCGAAACCGACACGCTCAACCGGTACGAAAACCAGCTCACTCAACGCTCCGCTATCGTTTTTCGCGAAACGGGCTGCTATGGCGTGGCAGAGGCAGCGGCCCTTGCAATGGCCGAGCAGGTAACGGGCGGTCCGGCCGAGCTGATCATTCCCAAACACAAGAACGCCCGTGCGACCTTTGCTCTTGCACGCGCCTATCAGGATCCTTCATGACTGGACGTTTAGTTATCATCGGTACCGGCCCAGGCGGGCTGGAGCACTTGAGCCCCGCTGCCAGCCGCGCGCTGGAAGGCGCTACAGACCTGGTTGCCTACCCGCTCTACGTCGACCTGCTCGGCGAGATCGTGGCCGGCAAGGCACGTCACGATAGCCCGCTGGGTGATGAAATCGGCCGTGCCCGCCGCTCCCTGGAGCTGGCCGCCGAAGGCCGAAGCGTGGCGCTGATTTCCAGCGGAGATGCAGGCATCTATGCCATGGCGACTCTGGTGTTCGAGCTACTGGAGCACGAGGCGCTGCCCGCCTGGCACGAGGTGGAGATTGCCGTAGTGCCCGGCATTTCAGCCCTGCAAGCCTGCGCCAGCCGTGTGGGCGCCCCACTGGCCCACGATTTCTGCACCATCTCGCTTTCAGACTTGCTCACTCCTTGGGAAACCATCGAGACACGCATCCGTGCGGCAGGTCTGGGCGATTTTGTGGTGGCCTTCTACAACCCGGTCTCCCAAAAGCGTACCTGGCAGTTGGCACGTGCCCGTGAGCTGTTACTGGAAAAACGTCCAGCAGACACGCCTGTCATTATCGGTCGCAACGTCACCCGGGCAACAGAGCAGATCACTGTCACTACACTAGGCGAACTGGACCCAGCGCAGGTCGATATGCTGACCATTGTGCTGGTGGGCAACAGCGAAACCCGCCGAGTTGGCCAATGGGTGTACACGCCCCGCGGCTATGCCAAAAAACTGGGAGCCGATGCATGACGGTTTATTTCATCGGCGCCGGTCCTGGCGACCCTGAGCTGATCACCATCAAAGGCCAGCGACTGATTCACAGCTGCCCGGTCATTCTCTATGCAGGCTCCCTGGTCCCCGAGGCTGTTCTCCAAGGCAACACAGCCGAACAAGTCATCAATACTGCCGAACTTCATCTGGCGGAAATCATGACGCTGATCGAAGCTGCCCACGCCAAGGGCCAGGATGTAGCACGCGTGCATTCAGGCGACCCGTCACTCTATGGCGCAATTGGCGAACAGATTCGCCGTTTACGTGAGCTGGACATTCCGTTCGAAGTGATACCGGGCGTCACAGCCACGTCTGCTTGCGCTGCCTTGCTCGGTACAGAGCTGACGCTCCCGGATATCTCTCAAACCATTATTCTCACGCGCTATGCAGGCAAGACAGCCATGCCCGAAGGTGAGCAACTGCCAGACCTTGCTCGGCATGGCGCAACCCTTGCCATACACCTGGGAATCAACCGACTGCACAAGATTGTCGAGGACCTGATCCCGCACTATGGCGCCGATTGCCCGGTGGCTGTGGTGCACCGAGCTACCTGGCCGGATCAGGACTGGGTAATGGGTACGCTGGAAGACATCCTGGCTAAGGTTCGCGCCAAAGGCTTCCACCGCACGGCGCTGATTATTGTCGGGCGTGTGCTGGCACCAGATGATTTTTCCGAATCCTTTCTTTACCGGGAGGACAAGGCTCATGTATATCGTCCGGCATACAAGCGTCGCAAGAAAGCCAGCGAGGAGCCGCCTGCATGAGACCGTTCACCTGCCCGTTCGTCCATTCCAAACCTGACGCACTCATGTCAGTGGTGGGCTGAAGGACGCCTCAACGCCCATGCGCGAGGAATCTCCCGAGCGTAAAGGTCCGCTGCGCAGCGGCTTTACAACAGGCAGCTGCGCCACGGCCACAAGCCTGGCAGCGGCACGCCTGCTCTTGCGTGGCGAAACCTGTGACGCCTTGACTATCGACTTGCCCAAGGGCGGGAAAACCCTTCTGCTTCGCATCGAGCATTGCGAGCGTAGTGCTACGGGTGCCACCGCCTCGATCATCAAGGATGCTGGAGATGACCCGGACGTTACCCATGGCGCACGGGTTTTCGCTCAGGTCGAGCTGACGGCCGAGCCCGGTATTATCTTTCTAGCAGGTCCTGGTGTTGGCACAGTAACCCGACCAGGTCTGGTACTGGAGGTTGGTGAGCCCGCTATCAACCCGGTACCCCGGCAGATGATGCGCCACCATCTGGAGCGGCTCGCCCTTGAGGCTGGCTACCCTGGCGGGTTCCAAGTGACTATCAGCATTGAAAACGGTGAGGTATTGGCGCAAAAGACCATGAATGCCCGCCTGGGCATCCTGGGAGGGCTGTCGATTCTGGGTACCAGCGGCATCGTTCGTCCCTTTTCCTGCGCAGCCTATATCGCCTCAATTCAGCAGGCTATTGATGTTGCCCGCGCCAACGGGGAGTCTCACCTGGCTGCGTGTACCGGCAATGCCAGCGAGGCGGCCATGCGGACCCACTTCGGTCTGCCTGAAATTGCCTTGATCGAGATGGGAGATTTTGTCGGCGCGGTCTTAAAACATACTAAGCGCGTTCCAGTGCCACGACTGTCTCTCTGTGGCGGTTTTGGCAAGATCAGCAAATTGGCAGCCGGACACATGGATCTCCACAGCCGTAGCTCCAGCATAGACCTGCCCTGGCTGGCTGAGCAGGCGGCAGCTCTCGGCGCAGGCGCCACCTTGCAAGCGGCTATTGCTTCCTGCACTACCAGTCAACAGGCGCTCAAGCTTTCCCATGAGGCCGGTTTCCTCCTGGCTGACCATATCTGCCGACTCGCTCGTAATGTGGCGCTCAGTAAACTGCCCGCTGCCACGGCACTGGACGTTTTTGCCATCGACCGCGCCGGCAATCTGATGGGAAGCGCGTCTTGAAGAAAATTCTGCTGCTGGGCGGCACTCGCGAAGGTCTGCGCCTTGCCTATCAGCTTCCCGCTGATGCCATCTATAGCCTGGCTGGCCTGGGTCAGATACCCGATGACTTACCCTGCCGCTGCCACGTGGGTGGCTTTGGCGGTATCGATGGGCTGGTTCGTTTCATTCATGAACAACGAATTGATTTGCTGCTCGATCTAACCCATCCTTACGCTGAACAGATCAGCCGACATGCTCAGAAAGCCGCTAGACAAACAGGTACCCCATACTGGGTGCTGCATCGTTCGGCCTGGCATCCTTGTGCGGGTGATGACTGGCGGGAATGGCATCACTGGCCCGATCTGACGGCCCAGCTTTATCCCTTTGCCCGCGTCCTGATGGCGCTCGGACGAGAGCCGCTAACCCATATCGATGAGATACCCCCTCACCAGCATTGGTGGGTTCGCTGCCTGGTCACTTCGAAGCAGACTCGTTCCAACGTTACGCTCCTGAACGCACGAGGACCATTCCAGATAGAAGACGAATACACCTTGTTGAAAGATCAAGAGATCGAGGTGATTGTATGCAAGAACAGCGGCAGCAGCGCCACCGAGGCTAAACTGATCGCTGCGCGCGACTTGAAAATTCCTGTCCTGATGCGTGCTCGCCCCCCATTGCCACAGGCGGACCAGACATTTACTGCAATCGATTCCCTGATGACGGCGCTAGGCCTAGGCCAGTAGTCAGGACTGAGCAATATCTGCATCGGCAACAGGCGCATCTTCGCCTCGGGCCCGTACATGAATCGCTGCAAAGGGCTCGTTCTGTACCAACTCGATCAGCGATTCTTTTACCAACTCCAAGATAGCCATGAATGTCACCACCACACCTAAACGGCCTTCTTCGACGGTAAAAAAGGCAATAAAGGGTACGAACTGCCCCCCCTTGAGGCGTTCGAGCACATCGCTCATGCGCTCACGAGTCGATAAGACTTCCCGTGATACCTGATGGCTCTCGAAGAGATCCGCCCGCCGCATAACCTCACTCATGGCCAGCATCAGCTCGTTCAGACCCACATCCGGCAGGAGCTTGCGCGCCTTGGCGTCAGGTGCCGGTAAAGTAGGTACGGTAATGTCACGCCCTACCCGAGGCAAAGTATCTATATCCTCAGCAGCTTTTTTGAAGCGCTCGTACTCCTGCAACCGGCGAATCAATTCAGCTCGAGGGTCATCCTCTTCCTCTTCTACCTCCGAAGAGCGAGGCAGCAACATGCGCGACTTAATCTCCGCCAGCATGGCTGCCATGACCAGATACTCTGCAGCAAGCTCCAGACGAACCGATTTCATGAGTTCGACATAACCCATGTACTGCCGCGTGATCTCGGCCACTGGAATGTCAAGAATATCGATATTCTGTTTGCGGATCAGATAAAGCAGCAGGTCAAGCGGTCCCTCAAAGGCTTCGAGGAAGACCTCCAGCGCATCTGGCGGGATATACAAGTCCTGTGGCAGCTCGGTAAAAGCCTGCCCGTAAACCAGCGGTACTGCCGCCTCTATGCGTGCCGAAGGCTCGTTCACGTCAGGACTGCCTGGCTCGCTCATGCACGCTCACGCTCAAACGGCTCTGGATCACCAGCGCCAACACGTAGAACTTCCGGCTCGCTGTCGGTCAGGCTGACCACCGTAGAGGGCTCAAGTCCCCCCATTCCACCATCAATGATCAGGTCAACGAGATGGTCCAGCTGGTCTCTCATCTCATAAGGGTCGGATAGCGACTCTTTCTCGCCGGGCATGATAAGGCTGACACTCATCAGCGGCTCCCCCAGCTCTTCCAGAAGCGCCTGAGTAATTGGATGTTCGGGCACTCGCACACCAATGGTACGGCGCTTGGGATGCAGCAGAATGCGTGGCACCTCACGGGTGGCGTTGAGAATAAAGGTATAGGGCCCTGGCGTATGCGCCTTGATCAGTCGAAAGGTGCTCGTGTCGACCTTGGCATACAAACCAAGCTCGGAAAGATCGCGGCATACCAGAGTGAAGTTGTGCTTGTCGTCCAGCTGGCGAATTCGCCGGATGCGTTCTACGGCATTTTTCTCACCGATCCGACAGCCCAATGCATAGGACGAGTCGGTGGGATAGGCGATCACGCCGCCGCTTTGAATGATATCCACGGCTTGACGGATCAGCCTCGGCTGGGGATTTTGCGGATGTATCTCGATGTACTGGCTCACGTTGGCTCCTGACTGGCTGGGTAGATGGCATGGCCGAATCGTGCCCACAGCGGAGGCAGGTCTTCAGGGACCGGGCGGTACATGCCCAGGTCAGACCAGTCACTCGGTGTATGGAAATCACTTCCGGCACTGACCATCAGACCAAATTCACGCGCCAGAATTGCCAACATGCCAACCTGTTCGGCCGGTTGGACTCCATTGACTACCTCTAGGGCATGCCCACCGGCCATGATGAAGTCACCGATCAGCTTGCGCCGTTTAGTCCGTGTAAAGTCATAAGCCAATGGATGAGCCAGACTGATCCACGCCTTGGCCGCACGCAGGGTTGTGACTGTTTCCTCCAGGGTCGGCCAGTGCTGCTTGACATCACCGATCTTGCCTCCGCCCAGCCATTTGCGGAATGCTTCGCCCCTGTCCTTCACATAACCTGCCTGCACTAGAAACTCAGCGAAATGAGGGCGGGAAGGCGCATTACGGCTATCACCTAGCGCCTGCTGAATAGCCTGAGCACCTTCAAGCGCCCCCGGCATGCCCTTGGCAGCCAAACGTCGATCAATTTCTTCGGCCCGCGCCCAACGCCCCGTGTAAAGGGCCTCCAGCGCCTGCTTCAAGTCTGGAGAGTCGCTGTCAAAGCCGTAGCCCAATACATGGATGGTCGCGCCGCCCCAGGTACAGGAGAGTTCAACGCCTGTCAGCAACGTCAATCCCAGCTTATCGGCCGTCTGTCGCGCCTCGGCAAATCCTTCCAAGGTGTCATGATCGGTCAGGGCCAGTAACCGAACGCCCCGCTCATAGGCGCGTGCAACCACCTCGGCCGGGGCCAATGTCCCATCGGAAGCCGTACTGTGGCAGTGCAGATCGACACGCATCCTGGTTCCTCGTCTTGATTCGTCTGTTATTATGCCCGGATGTCTTGGCTCCGGCTGCTTAAATGAAACAACTTATCGATTTCATCCCCCTGCTTCTGTTCTTCATCGTCTTCAAGCTTGAACCTCGAACCGTCGAGTTCGCAGGTCATGCTTTCTCACTGGGCGGCATCTTTAGTGCAACAGCAGTTCTGATCATTGCGTCAGTCATCGTCTATGGCATCCTTTTCATCCAGCAGCGACGTCTGGAGAAAGGCCAATGGCTGACGCTGGTGGCCTGTCTGGTGTTTGGTGGCATGACCCTGGCGTTCCACAGCGAAACCTTCCTGAAATGGAAAGCGCCTGTGGTCAACTGGCTGTTTGCCCTGGCCTTCATCGGCAGTCATTTCATTGGTGACAAACCGCTGATCGAGCGGATGCTGGGCCATGCCATGACCCTGCCCCATGCGATCTGGGTACGCCTCAACATTGCCTGGATCATCTTCTTCTTGGTCTGCGGCTTTGCCAATTTGTTCGTCGCCTTTACGTTCGAGAGCATCTGGGTGGACTTCAAGGTGTTTGGCAGCCTGGGCATGACGCTGCTCTTCATGATTGGTCAGGGCATTTACCTGTCCAAGCATCTGCATGACAGCGACTCCAAGAAATCCTAGAACCGCTGAAGTCTTCATACAGCTGCCGGCCTGTCATACGTCGGTAGCCTGCTTCCGGTTCCCGACGAGCCTAACGTAATGAGCCAAATTCTTCTGATCGATGACGATCGTGAGCTTTGCGATCTGCTAAGTGCTTGGTTGCAGCAGGAAGGATTCGAAGTGCGCGCCAGCCACGATGGCGTGACTGCACGCCAGGAACTGGCTGCCCACACCCCTTCTGCAGTAGTACTGGACGTCATGCTGCCTGATGGAAGTGGTCTGGAGCTGCTCAAGCAGCTACGCAGCGACTACCCCGAGCTACCTGTCGTGATGCTGTCCGGCCGTGGCGAACCCCTGGATCGCATCCTGGGCCTGGAGCTGGGCGCGGATGACTATCTGGCCAAACCCTGCGACCCGCGAGAGCTGACTGCGCGCCTGCGCGCCGTTCTACGCCGCAGCCATCCGGCGCAGCCCGCAGCCCGTTTACAGCTGGGTGATCTGTCATTAAGCGTTGCCCGAGGCGTCGCTAACATCGGCGAGCACGAGGTCAACCTGACACTTACCGAGAGCCGCATTCTGGAAGCCCTGCTTCGCCAACCCAGTGACCCTCTCGATAAACAGGCTCTGGCCCAGATTGCCCTGGGACGTAAGCTTACGCTTTACGATCGCAGCCTCGACATGCATGTCAGCAATCTGCGCAAGAAACTGGGTGCCCATGCGGATGGCAGACCCCGCATCATGGCCATTAGAGGCCGCGGCTATTACTACAGTGAATAGCCGGCACGGTACTGACACAGTTTACTGACTGCGTATTTACCCAAGCTTTACCTTGATTGACGGCGCCTGACCTTGCCTCCGCTAAAGTGGACTCATCCGGTCGATACCGGCTCTCAAAAAGGAGAACCTTATGCGCAAGATGATTCCCGCCCTGCTGTTCGCTTCCCTGCTGCCTACTTTATCTTTTGCAGCGCCTGCGCCAGCCGATGACATGCCGCCGCCCCCGCCCGGCATGCATATGGACGGTTCCAAGGGACATCGCGACATGATGGGCGGCCCGTTCCGGGAACTTGATCTGACGCCTGAGCAGCACCGTACTATCGGTAAGCTGATGGGTCAGGAGATGCACGATCGCCAGGACATCATTCACAAGTACTTGGACAAGCTGCCAGAAAAAGAGCGCCAGGCCATGAAGGATGAGCTCAAGGCCAACCGCGAAAAGACGCAGAAGACCATTCGCGATCAGCTCACGCCTGATCAGCGCAAAAAGTTCGACGAGCTGGCCAAGAAGCAGGAACAGCGCAAAGCGGAATGGGCTGAATTCCAGCAGTGGAAGAAAGAACACAAATCCAATTGATGCCTAAAACTGCCCAGCCCAGCTGGGCAGTTTTCCATCCAAACCAGGGTTCCACATGGTATTGAGAACATTGTTCTGGCGAATATTCGGTACCTTCTGGCTGGCAATCCTGTCGGCAGTCGGCCTGACCATGCTCCTGGGGCATATTCTCGATCAGGACTCCTGGATCCTTTCTCGCCATCCCGGTCTTCAACAACTGCCCGCCAAGTGGGTCGAGCGCTACGAGCATGAAGGCGAGGATGCAGCCCAACGACTGCTTGAGCACCGTAAGCGCCGCTTTGGCGTCGACATACAGGTACTGGGCGAGAACGGGACGCCACTGGTGCCCGGCACCCTCCCCCCGCATGTCATGGAAATGGAAAAACGCGGCCCCAGAAGACCGCCGCCCTGGCGCCGGATTACTACGGAATATACCAGCAGCGAAAGCGGGCGCAGTTACCTGTTTATTTACCATATCCCACTGCCCGAGCTGAATGCCTGGCGGCGCGATTCAGTGCTCTTCCCTATCAGTGTATTGGTCATTGCCTTTGTGGTTCTGACGCTGTTCAGTCTGCTATTAACGCTGGCGATTACCCGACCCTTGAACCGCCTGCGCAGCGCTGTGCATGATCTGGGACGTACGGCCTATCAGCAGGACAGCCTTGCCAAGCTTTCTCGGCGAAGAGACGAGTTTGGCGTACTGGCGCAGGACTTCAACCGAATGGGCGACCGCCTGCAAAGTCTCATAGTCAGCCAGCGTCAACTGCTTCGAGACGTCTCTCACGAGTTACGCTCGCCTCTTGCCCGACTTCGCATTGCCCTTGCGCTGGCCGAGCGCGCGACCCCTGAAGATCGCGCCGCCATGTGGCCCAGGCTGGAACAGGAATGCAATCGTCTGGAAACGCTGATCGGTGAGATCCTGGCGCTGGCCCGCCTGGACGGCGAATCTGGCGACAGGGCAGACATCCCTCTGAATGCACTCATCGAACACCTGTGCGATGACGCTCAGCTGACCGCACCCGAGCAGCGGATCGAGGTAAATGTACCCGCCACCCTGATGCTGCACGGATGGCCTGATTTGCTCGAACGCGCCATCGATAACCTGATCCGTAATGCACTGCGCTTCAATCCACCTGAAACGCCTCTGGAAATTACAGCCCACCAGACCGGGGAAACACTAACTATCGCAGTGCGCGATCACGGCTCAGGGGTGGCGAATGAAGACCTACCACGGTTGGGCGAACCCTTTTATCGTGCGGCCAACCAGACGAGTCAGGGTTACGGCCTGGGCCTGGCCATCGCCCGGCGCGCGGTCGAGCGACATGGGGGAAAGCTCGTGTTCGCCAACCATCCCGAGGGTGGGTTCGTCGCCACACTGGAGCTTCCCGCAAGCCTGATTACGCCGGCCAAGTCTTGACGAATTGCTTCGTTTCCAACGCTACCGGCTTGCGCGGAGTAACGTCCGGCGTCCCCAGGTAAATGAAACCGACGATTTCCTCGTGAGCACCAATGCCCAGTCCTTCGCGTACGACAGGATCATGCGTGAGATCGCCGGAGCGCCATATAGCGCCTAACCCCATGGCATAAGCTGCCAACTCCAGACCGTGAGCGGCACATCCTGCTGCCAGGATCTGCTCCTGCGCAGGTACTTTAGGGTGCTCTTGAATGCAGGCCACAGCCACCACCAGCAAAGGCGCACGCATAGGCATGTTGCGCGCCTTGGCCAAGGCTTCGGGCGGACTCTCTGGGCGTTGAGCCAGAACCGCCCTTGAAAACAACTCGCCCAGCGCCTGGCGCCCTTCCCCCTGAATCGTCAGGAAGCGCCAGGGGCGCAACTGCTTATGATCGGGCGCCCTTAACGCGGCAGCAAAGAGGGTTTCCAATTGCTCTGCCGTAGGGGCGGGCTCGGTCAAGCGAGCAACGGAAACGCGGTTGAGCAGCACATCGAGTGCATCCATGAACACCTCTTTTCATCAAAACGATCGTTGTTGTACAGACCGGCTGAATTGTGCCATTACTCCATGCCAAACTTCTGCTCATCGGTAACAAGTAAAGACTTTGGACGAGAATAACGACCTCAGCTAAGATCGCGCTCGCCAGCGACGCTATTCTGGCACAGCTCTTTGCAAGACTTTTTGAGGGTTACTATGGCATCACTTTTTCTTCCAGATGGTTCGACTCTATGAAGTTTCTGACCCATCGACACGCCAACAGCCCATCCGAGTACCTAGGCGAATACTATTCTCGCGCATTGGCCTATCTTGCCCTGGCAGCTACCATTGCCGCAGGCGCCTATGCCCACCACTTCGCATACAACATTTTGTGGCTGGTGCCTTACACGCTGCTGTATCCCCATGTGGCTCAACAGGTCAGCATACGCTTCCGCCGCAACCGCAACCAGGAAACCGACCTGATCCTGCTGTTCATCGACTCGGTGCATGCGGGTATCAGCATTCTGCTGCTGGGCTTTTCGCTGGTACCCAGCTTCATGGTCCTGCTGCTATTGACGTTTACCTCCCTGCTGATGGGAGGGGGTCGCTATGCTGCTATTGCATTGCTGACAGCCTTCAGCGCTCTACTGGCGACCAGTGCGGTCGCGCTGGAGCACATCGAACCGCACACACCGCTTCTGGTTACCTTTGTCAGTATCGTAGGCACCAGTCTGCACCTCTGCATGACAGCGTACTTCATGTATGAACAGCGGCTTCGCCTGCGCCAGGCGCAGGAAGAACTCAAGCTTGAACATGAAAAAGCCGCGAACCTGGCCCACAATCTTTCCAAGTACCTACCTTCTCAAGTATGGGAGTCGATCTTTACCGGCAAAAAGAACGTCATTCTGGAGACCCAGCGTAAAAAGCTCACCGTGTTCTTTTCCGACATCAAAGGGTTTACGGAGCTGTCCGAAGAGCTTGAAGCCGAAGCGCTGACGGACATGCTCAACAACTACCTCAACGAGATGTCGAAAATTGCCATCAAGTACGGTGGTACGATCGACAAATTCGTAGGGGACTGCGTCATGGTGTTCTTTGGTGATCCCAATACCCAAGGCGCGAAGAAGGACGCGGTTGCAGCGGTATCCATGGCCATCGCCATGCGCAAGCACATGAAAGTTCTCAGGCAGCAGTGGCGTAGCCAGGGCATTACCAAGCCTCTGGAAATCCGAATGGGCCTCAATACGGGTTACTGCACGGTCGGTAACTTCGGTGCCAGCACACGGATGGACTACACGATCATCGGCCGTGAAGTAAACCTTGCCAGCCGGCTTGAAAGTGCGGCCGATGCCGGGGAAATTCTGATCAGCCATGAGACCTACTCGTTGATCAAGGACGTCATCATGTGCCGGGATAAAAGCCAGATCAGCGTAAAGGGCTTCAGCCGCCCGGTTCAGATCTATCAGGTCGTGGATTTCCGCCGTGATCTGGGCGCTTCACCCAGTTACATGGAGCATGAAGCCCCAGGCTTTTCCATGTACCTGGATACCAATAGCATCCAGAACTATGACAAGGAAAAAGTCATCCAGGCCTTGCAGCAGGCTGCTGAAAAGCTGCGAGACAAAGTCATTCTCTGACTCAGGGGCAGCGCATTGCTGCCCCCCTTTCCTACCGACTGATTCGGTACACCACCTCATCAAGCCGGATCACCCTCTGCCGGGCGAATTTGGCGTTTTCCGCCAGTACATCATTGCGCTCCAGACAGGTCAGCCCCCAAGCAGAGCCATATAAGGCATGGAGTTCGTGCTCTGACACTGAAAACGGCGGGCCCGCGCGCTGGTCCTGGTCATATTCAAGAGTTACGAGGAGTCCCTTCGCCTTGGCTGGCATAAGCCTGCCCATTTGCTTAACGTAAGAAGGTCTCATGTTTTCCGGCAAGGCAATTAAAGCTGCTCGGTCATAGAAGCCAGCGCATGCCGCCACTTGCTCTGCGCCTACCTTGAAGAAATCACCTTGCACAATTTCATAAGGTCCCGCCTTGTAGAGCACCAGATCACCGCGCTTTTCCTGCATCGGGCTTAGTCCCTGCTCGGCAAAGAATGACTCGACCGCCACCTGGGAGAGTTCAATGCCCACGACCTGATAGCCCTGCTCTGCCAGCCAGACCATATCCATTGTTTTTCCACAAAGCGGAACCAGTACGCGCGACCCGGCAGCTAGCTCCAGTGACGCCCAGTTTCGTGTGAGATAAGCACTGACTTCAGGCACGTGAAAACCGATCTCGTTGCGCTCCCACTTGGATATCCAGAATGCTGCTTCCACATGACCTCCTTGCTGATAACTAGACAGTAGGCATCCAACACCCGAAAACAAAAAGCCCCGGCACAAGGCCAGGGCTTTTTGCAGATCACACTGCTTAGTCTTCGCGATAACGACGCAGACGCAGCGGCTTGCCACCTACACGCGTATCTTTCAGACGATTCAGCAGCCCTTCAAGTCCCTCTTCCGGCAACTCGATCAGGCTGAAGGATTCACGGATCTGAATACGACCAATCGCCTCGCGTTGAACGCCACCCTCATTAAGGATAGCACCCAGCAGGTTTTTGGCAGCGATGCCATCACGTGCACCAAGGGCTGTACGGCAACGCACGCGACCCTCCGGCAGTGGCGCCATCGGACGACGATCACGTGGCTCGCCACGCTCACTGCGACCACCACTGCTCTGACGCTCGCCACGATCGGAGCGAGGCGCCGGTGTCAGCGGCTGCTCACGGCGAACCGTGTCGATATCCAGCGCACGGCCAGCAGTCAGCTTGGCCAATACCGCAGCGGCCAATGTTGTCGGATCACACTGCAGACGCTCGCACAGCTCGTCACGCAGCGCACCGCGGTTTTCTTCTGCGTCCGCGAGTAGCGCACCCAGACTGTCCGCCAGGCGGGAAATGCGGGCTTCCAGTACCGCTTCGGCATCAGGCAGGCGAATCTCGCCAACCTTCTGACCTGTTACACGCTCGATGACCTGCAGCATGCGACGCTCACGCGGCGTTACTAGCAGCAGCGCACGACCTTCACGACCGGCACGACCTGTACGACCGATACGGTGTACGTAGGACTCTGGGTCATAGGGCATGTCGATGTTCAGTACGTGCGTGATACGAGACACGTCCAGACCCCGCGCAGCAACGTCTGTTGCAACCACGATATCCAGCGATCCGTCCTTGAGCGACTCGATTACTTTTTCTCGCTGAGCCTGGGGCATGTCGCCGTTCAAGGCACTGACGCGATAGCCTTGACGCTCGAGCATTTCAGCCATGTCCAGCGTGGCTTGCTTGGTACGCACGAAAGCAATCAGGGCATCGAAGTTTTCCACTTCCAGCAGACGCAGCACGGAGGCTGGCTTCTGATCAGCGTGAACCATCAGGTGAGCCTGTTCGATACGGGCAACTGTCTGGGTCTTGGCTGCAATGCGGATGTGCTTGGGCTCTTTCAGATGACGCTCGGCGATCGCACGGATCGACGGCGGCAGCGTAGCGGAGAACAGCACGGTCTGACGCGACTCAGGCATCGCTTCGAAAATGAATTCGAGATCGTCCATGAAGCCCAGCTTGAGCATTTCATCCGCCTCGTCGAGTACAAGACGTCCAACAGTGGACAGTATCTTGTCATCCCGACGAAGGTGATCACACAGGCGGCCCGGCGTAGCAACCAGAACCTGAGCGCCCAAACGCAGCGTACGCAGTTGTGGGCCCATGGGCGCGCCACCGTATAAAGCAACGACCTTAACGCCCGGCATTTCTGTTGAGTAGGTTTCGCAGGCTGTTGCCACTTGCAGGGCCAGCTCACGGGTTGGCACCAATATCAGGACCTGTGGCTCACGGCGAGCAGGGTCGATACGGGACAGCAACGGAAGCGCAAAAGCGGCTGTCTTGCCAGTACCCGTTTGAGCCTGGCCGATCATGTCGTGGCCAGCCAGAATGACTGGAATCGACTGGGCCTGAATAGGAGAAGGTTCTTCGTAGCCAACGGACTTGATTGCCGCCAGTACGTTAGGATTAAGATCGAGAGCGGCGAAACCGCCGATTTCCTGGGTCATTGTCTTGCCTCTGTACATCGCAAAGACCCAAGACCTAGTGCTGCTAATTTCCGATAGACCGAAGTCACCCAGGCAGACGAGGTGAGGATTTGCGAATGAGTAAATTACGTGGTGTTACATCTGGAATAGTTCGCACTGCAAGGCTATGGCCGGTGCGAACCGGGAAAATGCAGTTCCTGAACGGAAAGGTCTGAAAAGACCGAGGCGTATCATACCGGAAAACTCAGGATTAGCCCAGCCTTTCTCAAAAATGCTTTCAAGGCTAAGCATTTAGCTCGCCGGACGAATCAGATCGACCAGATGGCCCAGTGAGTAACCAGTCTTCTCCTCCATGGCACCGACACGTACCGACAGTCCGCTCCGGTCCAGGGTTTGCTCGAAGCTGGCCGGCACCAGAATGATGACATTGCCCTCAGGCACCGGGCACTCCCAATAGTGGTGCCTGAACATGCCGCGCAGGAATGCAGATCCCAGGGGCTTGTCGTCGGTACTGCTCCACTGGTTGATGATGAGCCAGCCACCAGGATTGAGGCGGCTCTGGCAGCCTGTCAGAAACCCCCATGCCAAGTGAGCGGCTGAGGGGCCTACATCCGTATAGAGGTCGACGAAAATCAGATCGGCTGGCTCGCAGCTGTCCAGCAGATCCATCGCATCGCCAATGCGGATATGCAGGCGCGGATCGTCACCAAGACCGAAATACTGTCGAGCCAGCGGCGGTACCGCTTCGCGCAGCTCGATTGCCTCGACATCCTGCAATGGCAGATGATCAAGGCAGGCACGCGTCAGTGTTCCGGCACCCAAGCCCATGAATACCGCCCGCCGTGGTTCAGGATGGCAAAGCGCGCCCATCAGCATGGCCCGGCCATACTCATATTCCAGCCAGCCGGGATTGGCAGTCGATACGCAACTCTGCTCGATTTCGTCTCCAAACTCGAGAAAGCGGTATTCCCCTGCTTCCACGACTCGAATACGACCATGTTCGTCGTGTACTTCCGCCAGTAACCGCTCCTGAGTATCCATGTCGACTCCTTTATACAGAGCACACCATCTTAGGCAGACTGATATAGCACGTCTATCAGCGCCAAAGGCTGTTAATCGGTTAACATGCCTGCCCGATTGGATAATCCGTAAAGCAAGTAGCCATCATGACTCAACCTTGGAGCCCTGACAGCTGGAGAGCACTGCCCATCCAGCAACAACCCGTCTACCCCGATGCCAAGCGTTTAAACGACGTCGAGCGTACTCTGGCCGGTTTTCCACCGCTTGTATTTGCAGGTGAAGCCCGTGAATTGCGTCGCCAGTTTGCCGAAGTTACCCATGGCCGGGCGTTTCTGCTTCAGGGCGGTGACTGCGCGGAGAGCTTTGCGGAGTTCTCCGCCGGCAAGATTCGCGATACGTTCAAGGTGCTGCTACAGATGGCCGTGGTGATGACCTTTGCCGCCGGGTGCCCTGTGGTCAAGGTGGGTCGCATGGCCGGCCAGTTCGCCAAGCCTCGCTCTTCAGGTGAAGAAACCCAGGATGGCGTCACGCTGCCAGCCTATCGCGGCGACATCGTCAATGGCATCACCTTTGATGAAGCCAACCGCGTACCGGATCCTCAGCGTCTGCTGCAGGCCTATCACCAGGCGACGGCAACCCTGAATCTGTTGCGTGCCTTCGCCCAGGGCGGCTTTGCCGACTTGCATCAGGTACATAAATGGAACCTAGACTTCATTGCGAACTCGGCTTTGGCCGAGCGCTACCATCAACTGGCGGACCGTATTGACGAAACTCTCGCTTTCATGCGTGCCTGCGGACTGGAAAGCGCACCGCAGCTTAAGGAAACCAGCTTCTTTACCGCTCACGAAGCCCTGCTACTCAATTATGAAGAGGCGTTTGTCCGTCGTGACAGCCTGACGGGTGACTGGTATGACTGCTCTGCGCACATGCTCTGGATAGGCGACCGTACCCGCCAGCCCGACGGCGCGCATGTGGAGTTCCTGCGGGGTGTCAATAACCCGATCGGCGTAAAGGTTGGACCGACGACATCAACGGAAGACCTGATACGCCTCATCGATACGCTGAACCCGGACAACGATCCTGGCCGTCTGAATTTGATCGTACGGATGGGTGCCAACAAGGTGGGTGATCACCTGCCTCGCCTGATTCAGGCTGTACAAAAAGAGGGCCGCCTGGTGCTCTGGAGTTCGGACCCGATGCATGGCAACACGATCAAGGCCTCCAGTGGCTACAAGACACGTGACTTTGCCAGCGTTCTATCGGAAGTTCGCGAGTTCTTCCAGGTGCATCAAGCTGAAGGCAGTTACGCGGGCGGCATTCACATCGAGATGACCGGCCAGAACGTGACTGAGTGCATTGGGGGTGCGCGACCTATTACCGAGGCCGGCCTGTGCGACCGTTACCATACCCATTGTGACCCACGTCTGAATGCCGACCAGTCTCTGGAACTGGCCTTCATGATTGCGGAAACCCTCAAGCAGGTCCGCCGCTGACCTCAGCCAGTGGTGCCTTGAGCACCGCTGCACTGCCATGCAGACTGATCTCCGCCAAGCCAAGCCAGTTGGCCAACTGGCGGAGATTGGTTGCCAGCGAATGACCAGCCTCCTCGCTCAAGTGTCCCTCCTCACCATGCAGGGCATGTACCGCCAACCGGTCATGGGCGCGCTCAGCCCGTAGATCTACCCGTGCAACCAGGCGCTCATTGAAGAGAAAAGGCAAGACATAGTAGCCATACACTCGCTTATGAGCAGGCGTATAGAGCTCCAGCCGATACTTGAAATTGAACAATCGCTCCGTACGGGCGCGCTCCCAAATGAGCGAGTCAAAAGGTGATAACAGCGCGCTCACGTGTCGCGCGCGCAGGGATTGCTGCGGCTCGCCAAGGCTAAAGGCCGGCTTTTTCCAGCCCTCTACAGTCAGCATCAGCAGCTCGCCGGATTCTACCAATTCTGCGATACGCACCTTGGCATCAGCAGGATCGAGCCGGTAATAATCTCGTAGGTCCTTTTCGGTCGCCACCCCCATGGCTGCTGCGCTTCGGCGGATCAACTCGCGCTGGGCCTCCGCCTCACTCAGTAGCGGTTTTTCTCGTATGGCCTTTGGGATCACCCTTTCAGGCAGATCGTATAGACGTTCAAAGCCACGCCTGCCTGCCACCGTTACTTCTCCAGCCGCAAATAACCATTCGAGTGCCTTTTTTTCGACGCTCCAGTCCCACCAGGGTCCCGCCTTGCCGACTCGGGTCGTCAGGCTTCCCGCGCCAAGCGCGCCCCGTTCCCGTACCGCCTGTAGCACCGCTTCAATCACGGCGCGCTGCTCACGCCCAACCCGTGCCAGCTCCCGATAGATGCCTCGCCCCTGAGCGGCCCGCTCCATACGCCAGCGCATCAGCGGATAATCCTCCATAGGCATCAGGGAGGCTTCATGCCCCCAACACTCGAAGAGCTGGTGCGGTTTATCCAATGACCATGCCATCTCATCCAGAAGTTTTCGGGGATAGAACCCAAGCCGTGAAAATAATGGAAGGTAATGTGACCGCACGAGCGCATTGACCGAGTCGATCTGCAGGATGCACAAGCGCTTCATTAACGCTTCGATATGCCGATGCCGCACCTCGCCCCTGGGCTTGAAGCCGTAAAAGCCTTGGGCCGTCAGGGCGAGTCGGCGAGCCTCTTTCAACGACAGGGACAAAGGGACAGACATGATGAATTCCAAGGGCCAGGTACGGACACCCTAGTCAACCCTCTGCCAGACATCAACGTGAAAACGGTCCCTCCCAGAACCATTTGGAACCCTCCCGCTCTGCATCCGCCCGGCTCAAGCCCAGATCCTTCAAGGCGTCATCACTTAACATCGCCAGGGTTTGGCGTTGCCTGGCCTGCTCACGCCAAGCCCTGATGACTCCATGTGTTTTCTGCCAGAACAAGAGAGCCGATATTTTGCGGCGCGCACTATCGAAAGCCTGGATAACCTCATGAGCGTTCATACTGATACCTCCTCTTCATGTAGTGGCATCATTCTTGGCCCGCGTCTAAGATCAATCCAACGAATAGTTCTGATGCCTTGCATTCAGGAGATTGATGCTTTGAGCCTTTTCCCCAGCATTGACAGTGAACTCTTGCGCACCTTTATCGCCATTGCTGACAGCGGTGGCTTCACGCGTGCGGCCGAGGTCGTCAACCGAACCCAATCTGCCGTTAGCATGCAGATGAAACGTCTCGAGGAGGATATCGTTCAACGTCAGCTGTTCGATCGAGAGGGACGCCAGGTTCGCCTCACGGCTGAGGGTCAGGTGCTGCTGGGATACGCTCGCCGTATCATGGCGTTGCACAGTGAAGTGCTGAATACGTTACGCGAGCCCCATATGGTAGGTACCGTTCGCATCGGGACTCCCGATGATTACGTTATGCGCTTTCTGCCCGGCATTCTGTCACGCTTTGCTCAGGCCTATCCGCTTGTGCAAGTCGAAGTTCAGTGCGAGACATCAGCGCAGCTGTTGCAGCGGCATGACCTTGATCTGAGCATCGTGACCTGCGAGCCCGGCCACGAAATCGGTCAGTTCCTTAGAGAAGAACCCGTTCGCTGGATGCAGGCCATTGGCAGCTCCGCTCTTGAGCGAAGCCCGTTGCCTGTAGCGGTCTTCAATCATGGCTGTTTTTGCCGTCTATGGATGTGCAATGCCCTGGAGACAGCGGGCATCGATTACCGGGTTGCCTATAGCAGCCACAGCCTGTCGGCCATCCTGGCCATGACCGGCACCGGCCTTGCCGTAACCGCGCAATTGCACAGCCTGGCTACGCCAGAACTGGAAATCATCAACGAGGAAGAGGCCGGTCTGCCCCGCCTGCCCTCCGCCCGGATCATGCTGGTTCGTAATTCGAACACTGAGTCCCAGGTTACGGAGGCCTTCGCAAACTTCATTGTCGAAGGCTTCCGTCTTGGCTGATCATTTGAGCGCAAGCAATATGGCGCATACCAGAAGAAAACCACAAAACAGCCCACGCAGCAGACGCTCCGGCAAGGCGTGGGCCATTCTTACACCCCACCCGACGCTGAAGAAACCACCGATTGCCAGTGGTATGCCAATAAGCCAGTCGACCTCATGGTGAATCGCATAGGTTGCCAGCGTAATGCTGGTGGCCGGGAGCGCCATGGTTAGCGAGAGCCCCTGCGCTACGACCTGGGACAAGCCGAAGACACTCGTCAACATGGGGGTCGCAATCACCGCGCCGCCTACGCCGAAGAGACCTCCTACCAGACCGGCAAACACGCCCAGCACTGCCAACCAGGCGACTCCAGGTGGATTGGTCACCGTATGGCTCTTCATGCGCAGCTGCCAGAGATTGTAGGCCACAAGAAACAGCAGGAAGACTACAAAGCCTTTTCTCATCAGGTTTGCATCCAGCCCTACCGCCAGCATCGCCCCTGCAATGGCTGACAGGATACCCGCTCCCGAGAGAATACCTGCACGGCGCCAATCGATGCGATTGCGTTGGTTGTACTTGATGATTGACACCAGCACATTAGGAACGACCATGACCAACGCTGTGCCTTGTGCCAACTGCTGATCGAGCCCGAAGAGCAGCCCCAGCACAGGGATCGCAATCAGACCACCCCCAATTCCAAAAAGACCACCCACTACGCCCAGAACACTACCCAGCAGGATATCAAGCACAATCGCCGTTACATCCATACATCATCCTGTCCATCACTGTGCTTTGGGCCAACGAAACACGGCCCACAAAAAAGCCCGGCATCAGCCGGGCTCTTGTGACACTCGCCGATCAAACCTTGGCGCGTGACTTGTACTCGTTGGTACGAGTATCGATTTCGATATGGTCGCCGATATCGCAGAACTCGGAAACTTTCAGCTCGAAACCGGTGTTCAGACGAGCAGTCTTCATCACCTTGCCAGACGTATCACCACGAACAGCCGGCTCGGTGTAAGCGATCTGACGAACGATAGTGGTCGGCATCTCGATGGAAATTACACGATCATTGTAGAAAACAGCTTCGCAGACGTCAGTCATGCCGTCTTCGATGTAGTTAACCGCATCGCCCAGGTCGTCTTTTTCGATCTCGTACTGGTTGTATTCATTGTCCATGAACACGTACAGCGGATCGGCGAAGTAGGAGTAGGTTACTTCCTTGCGATCCAGAATGACTGGTTCCAGCTTGTCGTCAGCACGGAATACCGTTTCGGTACTGCTGCCGGAAAGCAGGCTCTTCAGCTTCATCTTGACCACTGCAGCGTTACGGCCGGACTTGTTGTACTCAGCCTTCTGGATGACCCAGGGAGCGTTGTCGATCATGGCCACTTGGCCGGCACGGAACTCTTGTGCGGTTTTCATGCGGTTATCCGTTTGGAAGAAGATAGAAAATCAAGCGCCGTATAATAGCCGCTCTGTATGGAATTGTACTAGCGTTGACGCCAAGTCATTGAGTTCACTCTGTCGGGCACACCAGTTTTCCGCATGAGCGGTCATTTCGGCTTCATGTTTTGACCATTCACGCCAGGCCTGCCCAAGAGATCCTTCTCCGTTCCATGCGTGCCATAGCGTACGCGTAGCTATCTGCGCAGCCGGGCTTGCTCCGACGAGATACCGGTCCAGGAACGCATCCAGCTTGAGCATATGGGCACGCTCTTCCTGCGGATAGATATGCCAGATAAAGGGTCGACCAGCCCACTGCGCTCGAATGAATGACTCCTCGCCCCGTGCAGCATTGAAGTCGCAGCACCATAAGAGCAGGTCATAGTCATCCTGCTGGCGGAACGGAACAATGCAGAGCCGCAATGCGCCTCGGTGATATTCCTCGCCTGCCTTTAACGCTTCAGCCTCCAGCCACTGGGACACGTTGCTTAATACACGGCCTTCAGGAATGAGCAGCAAGGTGGGCTTAGCGCCCTGGGCTAGTTCATCCAACCACTCCGATAGTGCTGGAATCTCATAGCTGAATAATGAAAGGATGCGCTCGCTAGGCGTCTGGGTAACGCCCAGGGCAGCCAGAAACTGTGCCCGTGCGTCAGTAGACGCCTGAAAGTGCAAACGCTTATCGAGCAGGTCCTGCTCTCTGAGCAGCCCTCCCGTTCCCTGAGTGAAGCCGGGAAAGAAAAAGTATTTCTGCATCCCCTGCTGCGGCGATGGAAGGCGATGGCAGCTCTCCACCCAGGCTTCGGCGCTTAGGTATTCAAGGTTGATCCAGAGGGGATGGGAGGCACGTCGAACCATTGCGTCGATGTAGGGAGCCGGCAATGGACAGCCAAACGCTTCGACAACGACATCTGCCGGAATGACATCGTCGGGCCATACGGCTGTCCACCGATGCACTTCGACGCCCAGATGACGCTGGACAGGATCATTACTAATGCCTGCGGCTGGATGAATACGTGCAAAGGACGACCAATCATCCACCCACAAGCGTACCTGCTGACCATGCTCGGCTACCAGCTGACGCGCAAGGCGCCATGTCACACCAATGTCGCCATAATTATCGACGACACTGCAAAAGATATCCCACGAAGCGTTCATTCACCCTCACTGCTCAGCGGATGACGCACTCAGCGTCACAACCGGACGGCATTTAGCCAGACACAGCGCTCAGGTCAACCAGAAATGAGGGAAACAGACAGATGCTATCAAAACGCCATTCGTCCTGAGAAAAAATCGTTCGGTCAGAAGGCGCCAGATAGACCTTTAAGCAGTGGGAATAGCCGCCGATAATTTGCACTGGTTCACAAAATGAATCGAGTGGATTAAGGAAATCAAATTCAAGGCATGGCTGCGACTGGACAGACTGTTTTCAAGACACGGATCGCAGGCGGTAGTGGGGCAACTCTATTATGGCGGCCCTTGATGACGCTTTTATTTCCAAGTGCCTTATCCATTGCACCTCACGCCGCTGGGTGCACCAGAAATAAACGCGGCAAAGCCCAGATGCTTTGCAAACAGGAGCAATACCAGAATGGCTACACTGCCCGTTACTGAGATCGTTTCCACAGGTACCAGTGGTCGTGAAGACGTTTCCACGCTAATTCGTCATTACGATTTGCAAAATTTCCGCTACGCTGAGATTCAGACTGTACAGAATCTGAATAAAGCGTTGGCCGAATGGCCTCTTCTCCTGGAGACGCTTCAGGTCGTACTACCGACTCAAGAGCAAGCCAAACTGAAGAATGCCTCATAAAATATGCACGTTATAGCCGTCCAGGGAATACGGGGCGGCTGTGGAACCACCTCAGTAGCCGCAGGCCTGGCAGCTAGTCTAGCCACCTTACAGAAGCATGTTCTGCTGATTGATCTTTGCCCCAGCAATCTACTGGGACTGCACTTTGGCTTATCCGTTACAGAGGATGCCGGATGGGCACAGGCCCTCGCCGAAGGCTACCCCTGGCAAAGCACCGCTTTCCTTTATAAGGAGAACATCTGGCTGCTGCCCTTTGGTCGTCCGACCTCGCTGTCCCATCTACATGAGCTGGCTGCAGACTGGTTGCCTACATCCCTGCGCACACTTGCGATGCCGGACGATACCTATGTGATTTTTGACGTGCCACAGCATTCGAGCTTTCGCGAGGCACTAGGTCAGATTACGGACCTGCAATGGATTCAAATCGTGCAGGCTGACCCGGCCTGCCATGCCCTGATTAATCAGCAATCACTGGTCGGCCAGCTGAATACACCCAACCGCTTCTGGCTGGTGAACCGTTACCAACCCGCTTACAAGCTCTCTCGGGATCTCATACAACTCTGGCGCCTGGTCCTGGGCAAAACACTGATTTCAACCATCATCCACGAGGATGAAGCTGTACGCGAGGCCCTGGCCCTGAAGCGGCCGCTCGCAGATAGCGCTCCGGCCTCTCTGGCCAGCCACAATTTCCTCTCGCTGGCTACATGGAGCGTGGCGCAGGCAGGCGCCACATGATCCTGGCACCGGCTGCCAAATCCTGGCTTTCGCTGTACTACCACAAGAGCCGTGAGCGCCATCGCGCGCCGGTTGCCTTACTGATGACGGCATTGTGGCTACTGGGCTGGACATTCCTGCGATTCGAGCGCCCCACCTGGCAATGGGTCGCCATCAACTGGCGTGCGCTGTACCCTCAGTTATCCACGCGGCGCCTGGGCAATCCTCTCAGAACTGTCATGCAAAGTATCTGGCTTATTCTGGTCAGGCCCGTCAATGGCAAAGGTCCCGATTACCTGGCTGCTCTCTCCAAGGGTTTTCAACGATTTCCTGCCCTGCTTGAGCACCGGCGTCGCCTCTATCGTTCAGCCGCACGTCTGCCGGAACGTTTGCCACTCGCTACTCTGAAGGAAGAGACCTGGTCGTCTCTTTCGGTTAGAACGAAATGTATCTTAGGTGGTGCCTTTGCGCTTATTGCCACGCCGCTTTTACTGCTTTGCGTAACGCAGCCATTCGAGATCGGCCAGCAGATCGTTTTTATCGCCATGCTATGGGCGCTGGCAATGGTCATTCGCAAGATGCCGGGGCGCTTCCCGACGTTAGCGCTTATCATCCTTTCGCTGCTCGTATCGTGTCGGTATTTCTGGTGGCGCTATACGCAGACGCTAAACTGGGAAAATCCGCTGGATGTCATCTGCGGCCTGCTCCTGTTGCTGGCAGAAACTTATTCCTGGTTGGTACTGATCCTTGGGTACTTCCAGACAATCTGGCCGCTGGATCGCAAGCCCTATCCGCTCCCCCTCAACATTGCCGAATGGCCTTCGGTCGATATTTATATTCCCACCTATAACGAAGACCTGTCTGTCGTTCGGTCGACGGTACTGGCCTCCCTGGGTATCGACTGGCCAAAAGACAAGCTGAACATCTACATTCTTGATGACGGTAAACGGGAGTCATTTCGCCAGTTTGCCGCGGAAGTTGGGGTGCACTATCTGATTCGCTCGGATAATCGCCACGCCAAGGCAGGCAATCTGAATGCGGCCATGAAAGTCACCAAAGGTGATTTCCTGGTGATCTTTGACTGCGACCATATTCCGACCAGCTCTTTTCTACAGATGACCATGGGCTGGTTCCTGAAAAGCCCAAAGTTGGGCGTTATGCAGACGCCTCACCATTTTCTGTCGCCAGACCCCTTCGAGCGCAACCTGGGTAACTTCCGGCGTACGCCGAACGAGAACACCCTGTTTTACGGTCTGGTCCAGAACGGAAACGACATGTGGGACGCCACGTTCTTCTGCGGCTCCTGCGCCATTTTGCGGCGCACCGCCGTGGAAAGCATTGGTGGTTTCGCCGTGGAAACTGTAACCGAGGATGCCCACACGTCCCTGCGTCTGCACCGCAACGGCTGGACGTCCGCTTATATTCGTATTCCCCAGGCGGCAGGACTCGCTACTGAAAGCCTGTCAGCCCATATCGGCCAGCGAATTCGCTGGGCGCGGGGCATGGTGCAGATCTTCCGCCTGGACAATCCGCTGATGGGCAAAGGCCTCTCGCTTCCCCAGCGACTCTGCTACTGCAACGCAATGCTGCATTTTCTCGCTGGCGTGCCTAGGCTCATCTACCTGCTTTCACCATTGGCCTTCCTGATCCTGCATGCGTATATCCTGTATGCCCCGGCGCTGCTGATTCTGCTGTTCGTTCTGCCTCACATCGCCCATGCCAGCATTACCAATTCGCGCATCCAGGGTCGGTACCGTTATTCCTTCTGGAGCGAGATCTACGAGACGGTGCTGTCCTGGTACATCGCCCGGCCTACCACAGTGGCGCTGATCAATCCGCACAAGGGTAAATTCAACGTAACGGCTAAAGGGGGACTGGTTGAGGAAAACGTCTTTGACTGGACGATCTCGAAGTCCTTTCTGTTCCTGGCTGGATTGAATGTGGTAGGCCTGCTGTTTGGTGTCTATCGTTACGTTACCGGCCCAGCCGTCGAACAAGGCACTGTCATCATCAGCATGCTCTGGACCGTCTATAACCTGATTATCCTCGGAGGCGCCATTGCAGTTGCCGCAGAAGTTCGTCAGGTTCGTCGCACCCATCGCGTCGACTTGAGACTACCTGCCGCCATACGCCTGACGGGCGGCCACGTTTATGCATGTACGCTGACGGACTACTCCGACGGCGGTGTGGGACTGGAGCTGCCGCCAGAGCTGGACCTCAAGTCGGACGAGCAGATCTTTTTGCAACTAAAGCGCGGCCTTGAGGAGTACAGCTTTGCCACTCGCGTTCGGAACCAGCGAGGCCGGGTTGCAGGGCTAGAGCTTGATCCGATGGATGTTCAGACACGCATCAATTTTGTGCAGTGTACGTTTGCACGTGCCGACACTTGGGCCCAATGGCAGGAAAGTTTCGTGCAAGACAGTCCGCTACGCAGCATCCTGGCCATTATCCGGGTCGGATTATCAGGTTATAAACGCATGCTGCAGCACTCCCCCAGGCTTTCCCGTCCTCTTATCAAGGGCTCGGTGTGGCTGGTGGAGAAACTCGTGTCGTTCATACCTGTAACCCCTGTCCTACCGCCAAAACGAACACAACAGCAAGGATAAGCATGAAAGGCGTAATCCGCTTTCTCATCGCAGCGGCTCTGCTGGCCTGCGCCCCCTGGACTACCGCGGCGCCTACGGTTGCGCCTGCTCCCAACACGACACCCGTTGCCCCACCGGTACAGGAGCGGCAGCTGGGCTTCAATCAGATCTCATCAGCGGGAAACCTGACGACCCGTAATGTCTTGAGAAATCTCTACGCATCGTTTGGGTTACGTAGCGATGAGGTCGTCACAGGCGCTCGACTCCATCTGGTGTATACCCCCTCGCCGGCGCTGATTCCGGTGCAGTCGCACCTGAAAGTCTATCTGAACAATGAGTTGATGGGGGTATTGCCTATCAATCAGGCGGATCTGGGCAAGGAAATTACTCGGGATCTACCGCTCGATGCCCAGTTTATTTCTGATTACAACAACGTGCGCTTTGAGTTGGTTGGCCACTATGCCCCCATTTGCGAAGACCCGCTGCACTCCAGCCTATGGGTTGACTTCAGCGCGAAAAGCCAGCTGCTCCTGAGCACTCAGGCACTAAAGATCCAGAATGACTTATCCAAATTACCAGAGCCCTTTTTCGATCAGCGCGACCCGGCGGCCCTGAGCGTTCCATTCATCTTTGCAGATCGGCCTAACAGTGCCGAGCAGACTGCTGGGGCAGTAATGGCGTCCTGGTTTGGAACGCTGAGCGGCTGGCGAGGCGCCAGCTTTCCAACCTCATTTGGACGCCTGCCCTCTCAAGGCAATGCCGTTGTGTTTGCAACGAATGCACAGTTGCCTGCATTGATTGAAGGCCATGCGGAGGTGACAGCACCGACCATTGAGATTGTCGAGAATCCGCAAAATCCTTATGGGAAGCTGTTACTGATCCTTGGGCGTGACGACAACGACCTGCTGACTGCAGCGAAAGCTGTCGCCCTGGGCGCTGTTACGCTACGAGGGCAATCCACCACCGTGGACTCTCTGCAAACCCTGGCACCCCGCCAACCCTACGATGCCCCAAATTGGGTTTCACTGGATCGCCCTACTCGATTGGGCGAGCTAATGGATTATCCCAACCAGCTGGAAGTCACCGGCATGGTGCCGCGACCGGTTACGCTGGCGTTCAATATTCCGCCGGACCTGTTCGTGTGGCGTAATCGCGGTATCCCGCTGGATCTTAAATACCGCTACACGCCCCCGCTCCGTGACGATACAGCCCTGTTGACGGTCAACGCCAACAACCAGTTCATCAAGGCCTTTACGCTGAGCAAGAATGCCAACCAGAGCATGGGCGGTGTTAATCTGCCGATTCTTAACGAAAATCTGCTAGGGACCAGTACCGGCTTTCAAGTGCCGTCACTCAAGCTAGGGGCTCGCAATGAGCTGCGTTTTGATTTTTCTTTCGGCGCCTTCCCGGCCAATGGCGACAATACCAGCTGTACCACGACGCTTCCGCTCAATGTTCAAGCCGCAATCGATCCGGACTCGACCATTGATTTTTCTTCGCTCTATCACTACAAGGCCATGCCCGATCTACGCGCCTTTGTCAGTGCCGGATATCCCTTTACTCGCCTTGCCGATCTATCCCAGACGCAGGTAATGATGCCCTCGCAGCCAACGCCGGAACAGACAGGCCTTTTGTTTACGTTGATGGGACGCATGGGGGCCATTACAGGCTATCCCGCGACACAGGTCTCCATTGGTGATGATTGGTCAGCCGTAAAGAAAGGCGAACGCGACGTTCTGATAATAGGTGAAATTCCCGAGCAGGCTCGGACCGAGTTGGACAAGAATATGACAGCGTTCGTGGATGAGACCCGAACGTCGCTCATGCTTCCCAACCGCAAGACATCCCGCCTTGAGTCACCGCTACAGGACACCGGGTCTGCCATGGCAGACACACAATTGCAAACGTCGTCGTCGGGGCCGATCTCGGCGCTGGTCGGGTTTGAATCCCCATACGCCAGCTCGCGCAGCGTAGTCGCTCTGATGGGTTATGGCGAAAACAGCTATCAGCAGCTGCAAGAGGCCTTGAGCCAGAATACCGGGCTTGAGAATGTCACCGGGTCCGTCAGTCTTTTCCGCGGAGACCGGATCGACAGTCATATCGTAGGAGAGCCTTACTACGTAGGTAGCCTGCCCTGGTGGCTGCTTCTCTGGTATCACCTGTCCGCACATCCGCTACTACTGGCATTCATTGCAATCGTGACCACACTGATATTGGCTGCCCTGCTCTGGAATGTCCTCCGCTGGCTGGCGCGCCGTCGCCTGCAGGAACAGGAGTAACCTTCATGAAAAAAGTGCTTGCCTCCCTCTGTCTGATCAGTCTCGCCAGCCCCGTCTCGGCTGCCTGCCAGTGGCCGGCTTGGGAAAGTTTCAAGCGCGGGTTCATCGAAAATGGCAGGGTGATTGATCGCAGCGACGAGCGCGCAATTACGACATCGGAGGGGCAATCCTACGCGCTCTTTTTCGCCCTGGTAGCAGGTGACCGAACCACGTTTCAGCGTTTAGTCAACTGGACGCAGGGCAACCTGAGCCAGGGAGACTTTTCCAAACACCTGCCCGCCTGGCTCTGGGGGCGTGCGGAAAACGGCAACTTTCAAATACTGGATGACAACGCAGCTTCCGATGCCGACCTCTGGATTGCCTACAGCCTTCAGGAAGCCTCGCGCCTCTGGCGAATTCACCACTACCAGACGTTATCCAACCGGCTTCTTCAGCAGGTCGAAAAGCAAGAAGTCGCGCGAATCGAGGGGCTTGGTCCCATGCTTTTGCCCGCCCCGGTCGGTTTTACCGACGAGGACAGCTGGACGCTAAATCCTAGCTACACGCCGCTCTTTTTGCTCAGCAGCTTCGCATACAAGCATCCGGAAGGCCCCTGGCAAGGCATGATTGCCCCTACGCTGCGACTGCTGAACGAAACCGCACCCAAAGGCTTTGCACCCGACTGGATTGACTGGCGATCAGGCGCCTGGCATGGCTCCGAGCGGAGCGGCTGGCAAGGCAGTTATAACGCCATTCGTGTTTACCTGTGGGCAGGTATGCAGGCGCCTGGATCAGCCGGCCGGGATAGCCTGCTTTCGCGCTTTCAGCCCATGCAGACTTATATCTCGCAACGGGGGTACCCGCCCGAAGAGGTCAATGCCGAGACAGGGACTACTCAAAACCGCGGGCCTTTAGGCTTCTCGGCAGCTGTACTTCCGCTTCTGGCAAGCCTGGGTGACAAGGCGGCTCTCGACGCTCAGCTAACCCGTTTGAAGCAGGAGCCGCTCGAGGCAGATGCCTATTATGGCAATGTCCTGTCGCTGTTTGGACGAGGCTGGCAAGAAGGTCGCTTCCGCTTCAACGTTCATGGTGAATTGCAGTTGCCGGATACCGCTGCATGCCCACGCTGATTGTTCTGCTGTCTCTTCTATTGGTTAGCCTGTCGGCCCAGGCCGAGGGGCCCGTTACGCCGGAGGATCGGCTAATGGCGCAAGTCAGGGCTGGCGAGGCGCGTAACAAAGATGACCTGATCGAAGACAGCCTTTACCGCCTCTTCAAAGTTGCACCTGATCATCCGGAAGGCTTGGCTGCCCTCGCCCGCCTGAGGTTAAGACAGAACAAGCCGCAGGAAGCACAGGCCGCACTGGAACATCTGGAGAAGGTTGCTCCAGGTTCGCAGGCGTTGAGTCTGGTACGGCTTGATATCGAGCTTGATCAGCCACAGAAAAAATCGCAGCTTCTTCAAGCCAGGCTGCTCGCACGGGCGGGTCGCTATGACGAAGCCCTGAAGCTATACGATGAGCTATTCAAGCCAGGCCTGCCGTCGCCGGAATACGAGCTGGAATACTGGCAAGCGGTTGCCAATACGCCGCAGGGTCATACCAGAGCCCTACAGGGAATTCAGTCGCTGGTAAACCGCTATCCACAAAGTGGCAACTATCGGCTGGCGCTGGTCAGACAGCGACTTGATCTGAATCCGTATGATCCAGAAGCCTACAAGGATCTGGAAAAGCTCAGTCAGGACCCCTACGCCCGCCAGGGCGCCTCTGCTGTATGGCTGGACCAGCTTCAGCGAATGCCAGTTGAAGATCGGGCTGTCACGCTCTGGAAGCGTTACCTTGAGTCCTACCCGGATGCAGCTCCTATTGCCCGCGAGGGGTTAGCCGCGCAGCACCAACTGCTGGCAAACCCAGCGTTCAGAGCCAAACAGAGGGCGCAGCAGCTCCTGGAGCAAGACTCGCAGGACTATGCTGCTATCGAGCGCGCCCTGCAGCAGGCCCTCAAGGGCTTTCCCAATGATTCAGATGCGTTAGGCAATCTGGGAAGACTACGGCAGCGCGAAGGTAGGCATCGAGAAGCGTTGGCGTTTTACCAGCAGGCCCTGGCCAGCGAACAAAACATCGACCAGCGAGCCAAGTGGCAGAACCTGATTGCAACAGCCCAATTCTGGGCAACCCTCAATGACGGGGATACTGCACTGCGTGCAGGCAATTACACTGCAGCGACAAAGGCCTACCAGAACGCTGCCAGACTGCAACCTCGCGCCGTAGAGCCCTTGACGGGCCTTGCCGATGTCTATGCAGCGCAGGGCGATACGAACAGAGCCGAGCAGACCTACAAGCGGGCGCTGGCCTATGACCGTCGAAACGGTCCAGCACTACGCGGCCTCATCAACCTTTATCTTCAGCAAAACCAGATCGACACGGCCAAATCTCTCATCGCCTCCCTTCCCCAGGATCAGCGTCAACGTTATATACCTGAGTTGAACCGGATTCAGGCGAACATCTTGTCGCGCGAGGCCGATGCCCATGCCGCCAAAGGTCAATGGGCAACCGCTGAGCACAAGCTGACAGAAGCCCTTGAGCTGCAGCCGCAGGATCCCTGGCTGGCCTATAATCTTGCCAGAGCGCGCGCAGCACTGGGTAATCCAAAGGCAGAAGACGCCTTTGCAAATCAACTGCGTCAGCGCTCCACTGATCCGGTCCTGCGGTATGCCCATGCGCTCTTTCTCGACAGTCAGAACCAGGCGCAACGGGCGCTTGATAGCCTGCGTCAAGTCCCTGCCAACCAGTGGAGTGAGGATATGCACAGCCTTGCCTATCGACTAGATTATGGCCTGACTCTGGCTCAAGCGCGCGATTTAAACAATCAGGGCCGCACCCAGGATGCGACCGCCCTGCTTGAAAAGGCACGTACGCGCTTTCCCAAGGAAGCGGGTATTCCTCTCCTGCTGGGCGAGTGGTCGGTATTAGGTGGACATCCTGGCGAGGCCAAACGTTATTACCGTGCAGCTCAGGTACTTGAGCCCGACAATATAGAAGCCGGACTCAGCCTGGCAGAGCTTGCCCATCAGCAGAGCCTTGATATCCAGGCACGGCGCCAGCTGGCCGAGCTGTCCTCCAAAGCAGCCACTGCAGGACAACAACGTCGAATGGCCAATTTGTGGTCGGAACTGGGAGAGCCGGAGAAAGCCGCTGCCTACATGGCTGCCGCGCTAGAGGTCGAGACCCGTGATCCGCTCCTATGGCGCGACGCGGCGAGGCTCGCCAGGCGCAATCAACAGCCGGACCTGGCGCTTGATCGCTATCGCCAGGCCATGCGCACAAGCAACATGGGCGATCCGGGCGAAAACGATGCGCAGTTCACCTGGCAAACCCGAGTACAACCTGATGACGACTGGCTCAAACGCAGCATTCGCAGCGATACCGCTGAGCTTTATCAACAGCAGACCGCTACTGCGACACTGCAGTATGACGCATGGGACAGTTCAGGCACACCGGGTATATCGGACCTCAAGGCCCATGATCTACGCTTTGAAGCTGATCATCCCCTCAGGGATGGCAAAGGCTTTTTCCGGGCGGAAACCATTACGATGGATAATGGCAGCCTGGGAAACATTATTGAGCAGAACAACTTTGGAAGTGTCGCCCTCTGCCAGACCCGTGAGGAATGCAGTCGCGGGCATGTCAATCAACGCGCCCAAGGTACCAGCCTGGCTGTTGGCTGGCGTGGGCAGGACACCCAGTGGGACGTAGGTACTACGCCCCTGGGGTTTCCAGTACAGGATATCGTGGGAGGTGTACGCCTGAGCGGCGATCTTGAGTCCCTTGGCTGGACAATGGATATCTCCCGCCGCGCCCTGTCCACGTCCTTATTAGCCTATGCAGGTACTGAAGACCCTCGCACAGGCAAAACCTGGGGTGGCGTCCGTACCAATGGGGTATCGCTTGGTTTAAGCTACGACCAGGGCGGCTTCTACGGCATCTGGTCGAGCCTGCAGGCCCATCGCCTGACGGGTAAAAACGTGGAAAGCAATGATCGCCTGCGCCTGATGAGCGGAATCTACTTTCGCCTGATCGACGAACCCAATCGACGCCTGCGGGTTGGCAGTAACGTCATGTACTGGCACTTCAAGGAAAACCTGAGCGGTTATACGTTCGGCCAGGGAGGCTATTATAGCCCACAGCAATACCTGTCCTACTCTGTCCCGATCAACTTTGCGCAACGCTGGGATGCTTGGTCGTTTTACGCCGAAGCATCAGCCAGCTACTCGTGGGTGAAAGAGGATGATGCGGATTACTTCCCGACAAAGTCCGCCTGGCAGCGCGGAGCAGGAAATCCTGTACTGACGGGAGGCCGCAGCAAAGGCCTTGGCTATCGAGCCAGCTTTTCGCTGGAGCGTCGTCTTTCGCCCAGCTGGTTCATTGGTACATCTGCCGGAATCGAGCGCTCTGTGGGGAGCGACTACAAACCCAACCAGGCACTCCTGTACCTGCGCTACAGTTTTGCTCCCTGGGAAGGCGATCTCAGGATGCCGCCCGAGCCACTTCAGGAATATGCACAGTTCAATTAAACCCAGGCCAGCCTGAAAGAGATTTTCAGGAACCCTGGGCATCTGGGTCAGTCCCTTCCCTGTAACCAACAGCCCGCCTGCTCTCGTTGAACAGGCACAGCGCTGACCCTGGATGATCCACAGGAGTGAGACATGACCCAATCCCAAAACGAAAATCGCCGCATCGTAATGGCCTCGCGCCCGCAAGGCGCACCGACGCAAGAGAACTTTCGTCTGGAGCGCGAGCCTCGCCCTGAGCCAAAAGACGGTGAAGTATTGCTGCGCACGGTCTACCTGTCTCTCGACCCCTATATGAGGGGCCGGATGAGCGATGCGAAATCTTATGCCGATCCGATGCAAGTGGGCGATGTGATGGTGGGAGGCACGGTTTGCCGCGTGGAAAGCTCCCGACATCCGGATTACAAGGAAGGCGAATGGGTATTAGCTGCTAATGGCTGGCAGGATTATGCCGTCTCCAATGGCGATGGTCTCAACAAGCTCGGCGATAATCCGGAGCATCCCTCTTGGTCATTGGGCGTTCTTGGAATGCCTGGTTTTACTGCTTACATGGGGCTGCTTGATATTGGACAGCCCAAGGAGGGTGAAACCGTTGTGGTTGCCGCGGCCACCGGTCCCGTTGGCTCGACGGTGGGACAGATTGCCAAGCTCAAGGGCTGCCGCGTTGTAGGAATCGCGGGCGGAGCCGAAAAATGCCAGCATGCCGTAGAAGCCCTGGGCTTTGATGAATGCATCGACCACCGGAGTGAGCATTTTGCCGAGGCACTGGCCAAGGCCTGCCCCAAAGGTATTGATGTATATTTCGAAAACGTAGGCGGCAAGGTATTCGATGCGGTTCTGCCTCTCCTGAACACCAAGGCACGCGTACCGGTGTGCGGTCTGATCGCCACTTACAACAAGGATCCAAAGGATCTGCCTGACGGCAAGGATCGCCTCCCGATGCTGGAGGCTACGTTCCTGCACAAGCGCATTCGCATGCAAGGCTTCATCATCACCATGGACTACGGCGACCGTTACGGTGAGTTCCTGGAAAACATGACGCCCTGGGTAAGTGAAGGCAAGATCAAATATCGCGAACAGATCGTGGACGGCCTGGAGAATGCTCCTGACGCGTTTACGGGCCTCCTGGAAGGCAAGAACTTTGGCAAGCTGGTCGTCCGGGTCGGCAACGACTGAAGCTAGCGCCAGAAAGGCCAGCCGTACATTACGACTGGCCTTTCTCGCTTACTTTCCCCGCTCCGGATACTTGATCCAGCTTTTACCATCCAGCCTCAAATAATGCGTGTTGTTGAAACGCATCATCACACTGCCTTCGTTTTCCGCCACCACATGATCCAGCTGCGGCAGGCTGGTAATGACCGCATTCAGGTCGAAATTCGGATTTTTCCAGGCAGCGCCATCCACCAGGTGATTGATCAATTCCGACAACGCAAAGTAGCTGGCAGGCGTACGGATATGAACAGGCGCCCCACTCAACGTCGCCTTGGCATTGATGAGTTTGACGCCGGCCGGAATGTGCGTCACGGTAGGGCTTGGAATTTCTCGCATTCCCTTGATCTGCATGAGATCGCCTCGCAATGCGGCGCCATGCTCGGACACGATCACCAGCAGAACCGGCTTTCCAGAAGCCTGGAGGCGATCAATAAATCCGCTCAGGTCATCTAGTACGTTCTGCAGACGCGGCTTGTATTCTGCTGTGACCGTCTTGCCGGACGTTGGATCAATGACCCGATTCCCGTCGTGCAACGAGATCGTGTTATAGAACATCGCCTCGCGCGCTGACGCATTGTCTAGCCGCTGTTGCCACCATTTGGAGAGCACTTGTCCATCACGGTAAATGGGCGAGCCATCAAAGCCCGTCATGACAGGCCGCAAGTCCCCAAACGGGAAAAGAGTCGCCTGCATATCACCGTTGTCTTTGACCTGCCCGATCAGATTATCGAAGCGACCGGTATGGTTCATGACCATGGCCTCGTCAAAACCCAACTGCTTGAGATTTTCGAAGAGAAAGCACTGCTTGCTGGCAGGCTGATATAACCCGGCATTAGGCAACTGGCCGCAGCTCGCTCGAAGCAGCCTCAATACAGCTGGTCCGCTGTAAGTAGCGGCCGAATTGAAGTCATCAAACAGCACGTCCATCTTGTTCCAGAGCGGATGCTGACTGAGTCCGACATCCTCCATGTCGTCCCAGGCCAACGAGCAGATATTCAGGATCAGCACGTCAAAGGGGGCCGCGTCGCTACCTAGAGCTGGAGGGAACTGGCTGACCAGAGTGCTCTGATGGGTATAAAAATCACTGAGTGTTGCATTGAGATTGGTGTCGGTTGGCTCTACCGTTCCGCCCGCCACCGGCCTGGGCACAGGCGACGCCTGTCCTCCAGGCTGTACAGCCGTGGTTGGGACGTCTACAAGTGTTGGTCCCGCGGCAGGGTTTGATGAACGCCAGAAGGTTGTCTGGCCAGCAATCAGAATCGCTACCAAGGCTACAACCGTTACCGCCGTGAAACGTATCCACTGACTGAAGAACAGGTACCCCACCAACAGCACGAGACCTGCGGCCAGCCAGGAAGTATTAATGAACCGCCCTACCAGCTCAAGGATATAGTCAAAGCTGAACGCCGATATCTCAGCAGACTGGGCAAAGAGCCGGCTGACAGGGGGTAGCCAGGTGTCATATAGATAAAGCGACACGCCAATGGGAATCGCCACGACATGCCTCAGACGGTGCAGCCATACCGGCGGCAGCGGCACCAACAGAAAAGCCGCAAAGGCCAAATTCTCCAACGCATGAAAATTTAGCAGGCCTTGCCAGACCAGCACGAATTTGGTGAGGAAGTAATAATTCCAGAAGCCCAACCCTCGCCAGTATTGAAGCGCGGTGGGTGGCGGCAGCAGTGGTCTATCGGTCATAAACACATCTTCAATCAAGGCGTCCTGCCCGCTCAAGGCGATAGCGAGGCGTAGTCGAATGGATGACGGAGCATAAACGTCCGTCAGGTTTACTGATTACCCCGCCCTTTTGTCTCGCCATCACGAATCTTGCCCCCTTTAAGCTCTATCGAGGGTTTCAGGTAACGAGGCCTTTGTGTCTTGTGAAATATCCAATCCAGTATGGCCTTCCAAGCCGAGCGCAGCAAAAAACCCGCCAGAAAGGCCAGAATGCCGGTCAGAATGATGGCGTAGTGAAACAGCTCATCGCTCATGGGTTGCAGTCCTCTTTACCATAAGCGAAACACGCCTCAATACAGGCTGTGGCTCACCTGATTCGGGAGAGACATCTTTGATGTCAGCCGGCTCGGCAATACCTTTGAGCCGGAAGGCAAGGTCATCCGTATAGTCATGCTGGGCCGGTAGCGCATTCATTCGACTCAGCTCCAGCCCCAACCGCTCGGCGCTGTCATAAATCTCGACACTCGATGCCAGCGTATCGACAGAAACACGAAAAATATTTCGCAAGGCCGGTTCGATATCGTTAAGGCGACACGCAAACAGATACAGGTACAAGCTTTGCTCGACCACCGTCACGAAATCGCCACGACGCTTCATGTCGCACTGTGCCAATAGATCCAGAGCGGTCAGACCATGGGCGGGCTTGAGCTTTAATACCATGCCGGGCAGCTCATCCTGTACGATGCGCTCCAGCTCGGCCTGTACACTGCCAATAAAAGTCTCTGCAGCCACATAGCCACGCATGAATTGGGGACGTAATGCCTGCAGGAGCTTATCGAAGTCCGTATCGCCCGTTCGCCGATAAATCTGTCCTTGTACACTTTGCAACTGACTAAAGAAACGGGATACATCGTTCAGGTACGGCACAACGAGGTTGGTACCCGCTGAAAAGAACAGCCGTTCATCCACGTGGCGAAGACACTGACTGATTTCACGAATCACAATCTTGAGCCGATTGCCTCGGGCAGCGCGTAAGCCATGGATCTGTCTTGCGAGTTCCTCTACCTTGCCCGCAGTTGCAATGCCCAGCACTACCGTAGCGGCATGGGCGCCATGGGCTGCATTAAGCAGATCTTCCAGTGAGTCAAACAGCTGCCAATGCCGGGAGGGTGCCTGTCGGCCTGCCAAGCATTCTCGCCAGGCCAGAACCACCTCGTCATCACGGTTACTGGTAGACACCTCCACATCAGCGGCATTGGCCAGTCGCAGGCCGGACTCACTCAGCTCAAGTGAGAAGTCAGCATGAAAAACACCACCCTCCCCGCTACGCCAGTGATCAATATGGTAATGCACATGAAAGGCATGACGCTCCATTTCACCCAGGCCGGATAACTCATCACTCAGCGGCGCCAGACGTGTCCGCTGCTGGACACCATCTCCTACCCCAATCATGAGCCATGTAGCCTTGTGCTTACGGACCCATCCGGTCAGATGAGTTAGCCGCTTTTTCAGCGCAGCCTCGGTCAGACTGTCCAATTGGCGAACATCGTACTGCACCACGATCAGCCGGCCGGCCAACCTGCCATACCATTCAAGCTCTTCGGTCAACCGCTCCAGCCAGCGCTCATGGTTCTGTTCAGCTAGCGTATAAAACCGGACGTTAGTTTTATGAGCCAGCAGAACGTCGATCCAGCTGTCCTTGGGCCGGTCAGGCAATACGCAAATTGACGATACGTCCGAAGCCTGCTCATGGAGGGTTGACAGCAGCAGCGTATCGGCCACCAGTGCCTGGTTAACCAACAACCAATACAGGCCTGGCTGGCGCATATGGCCATATTGTTGAGGTAGGGAATGAATAGCGAGGTGCAAACTGTTCGCCTTTGCCTGAAGATAAACACAGCATTGCAGACAACCCAGCGAACATCCAGTTGGCTACACGCCACAATCCCGGTTTTTGACAGTACCCAGGGGAAAAAGTCAGCCTAGCCATTCAATAGCCAGCAAATTGGCAAACAATAGTCGAGCGATTAAGCAGCGACCTCATAACCGCACCTACCACCATCCTTCCCGTACAGCCTTCAGGCCATCAGAAGTTTTGGCCATAAAAGGCAAGTCGCGGCGGACATGTCGCCACGACACGCTGCGGCTTGAGTCAACAGCGTCGGTGAAACAACCCCTTTCTTGATCTAAATCAAGACGTAAGACAGGAAAAGAAGATCTGACAAACGGTCAAGCCGTGCGGGAATGTTTGGGAAATTCCGTATCTAATACTCATCACGGAAAACGCTGCTCTTTGATCATGAAGTCACTTCTTCACCTGTCGGATCTCTCGCTTGGACGCTACCAGGTCAATACAGTGGTCGATTGCGATGGTAGCCTGACCATTACTGCAGCTCCTGTAACGGGGAATTCTCCGCTCACCTGGAAGCTGACCTCAGCGCAAGTCCAGAACCCTTTGCTGATGGACACTGTGCTAACAGACATAGAGCGTGAACTTCGCAAACCACCTTCTTTCAGCGAACCCTGCCTGCCAGATCTGACACTCGCAACTTACGCCCCAAGCGCTCGGTATCTAAAACGCTGACATCCTGCCCGTATATTCGGCAGAAATTTCACCCAGAATGCACAAAACCCCTGGAGCTTTCGCTCTCAGGGGTTTTGTTAATCTGGCGGTGAGGGTGGGATTCGAACCCACGATACGATTTCTCGTATACACACTTTCCAGGCGTGCTCCTTCAACCGCTCGGACACCTCACCAGAATTTATCTCAACGTCTGCGTCGTTGAGGTGCGCTACTATATCCATGTAGTTTTGAAATGGCAAATTTTTTTTAATGTATTCATGCATTTAAATCAGAAAGCCCAGTTCATGCGTGACCAAGCAGTCAACCAAACGGCTTTACGTGACTCGAAACAGTCGTTACGTTCGCCACAATATTAATAACGACAACGGCTCACTCATGAACGCACTTATTTCTTATCGCTATGAATCCCCTGTTGCAACGCTTACGCTGAATAACGGCAAGGTCAATGCGCTCTCGCCAGCTGTTATCGATGCGCTGAACGAGGCCCTCGATCAGGCCGAAAAGGACAAAGCCATTGTGGTCATTACAGGCCAACCGGGAATCCTCTCCGGGGGCTTCGATCTGAAGGTCATGATGAGCGGCCCGCAGCAGGCGATCGACCTAGTCACAATGGGGTCTCGTCTGTCACGCCGTCTGTTGTCCCACCCCTTCCCCGTGATAGTTGCATGCGGTGGTCATGCCGTTGCCAAAGGTGCCTTCCTGTTACTGTCGGCGGACTACCGGATTGGCGTCAAAGGCGCCTTTACCATAGGGCTGAATGAAGTCGCCATTGGTATGACAATGCATCAGGCGGGTATTGAAATCGCACGCGACCGGTTGCCCCGTCCCGCCTTTCAACGAGCCGTGATTGGTGCTGAAATGTTTTCACCTGAAGCGGCTGTCGAAGCAGGCTTTCTGGATGAAGTCGTAGCGCCAGAAGCGTTGGAAGACGCTGTTCACCGCGCCGCTATGCGCCTGAGCAAGCTCAACATGTCAGCCCATGGGAACACGAAGGTAAAGGCCAGAGCGCCATTACTGTCCGCACTGGATGACGCTATCGCCCTGGACGCCCAACACTTCGGCCGCGCCTGACAATCATCAGACAAACGGCACGCTGTCACGAAACCTCTGTGAAACGCGTCTATAACAGTGAAAAGACGCTGTACAGCGCTCCTTTTAATCGCTAAACACCATTAAGTAGGAGATTTAGAAAAGCTTTAGATCTAAACAGGCTGTAACTTGCGACCTAGTCTCGACTCAATGTGATATGGCCCTTGCGAGGGCCATAATAAATGCCGACAGAGCAATCGAGCTTCTCCCTATAAGAAGAAAGGGCTTGAGTCATGTTAAGAGAACCGACACCCAAGTGGCGGCAAGCGAGTCTTGTGCTGATCATCACCACCATCGTACTTGTACTTCCCAACCTGACCCGCCTGCTGGGGGGCTGATTATCCTGTGGCAGGCAGCCACCATGCCAGCATCAGCGGCAAGAACCCAAACGCCAGTATGGTTGAACACAATACGAGACTGGCTACTTCCTGGGGAGACCGGTTAGCGCGTAGGGCATAGAGATAGTTGAAAACCGCTACGGGCATGGATGACTGGGTGACGAGGACAGCATGGGCCAGAGGTGGCAGATGTAGCGCCCAACCCACCAGCCAGCCCACAAGAGCACCCAGACATAGCCGGATTCCACCGAATAGGAAGCCGGACCCCAGGTGTTGTGGCCGTATGCTGGCCAGTGACACGCCCAGCGTAATAAGCATGAGCGGAATGGCAAGGCCGGACATGAGGTCGACGGTATTGGCAATCCAGCGCGGCAGTTGGGCATCAAGCATCATGAGTGATAATGCAATCGCTACGCTGATCATGATGGGATTTCCCAGCAGCATCTTGAGCGAGCGCTCGCCGGACATCCAGAAGATCCCTAAACTGAAATTACCGATCGACAAGACCAGATAAAATGCCACGGCCAGCGTCATGCCTTGCTCGCCAAACGCATACAGGCACACCGGCAAGCCCATGTTGCCTACATTGGGAAACATGAATGCCGGGGCTAATACCTTCCAGTCTCGCTTGAAGACACGGGCAAGCCCATAGGCTGCCAACCCCATGATCGCGCAGATAACCACGCAGGCCAGGGCCATTTGCCCAAAGCTGTGCTTGTCGATGTGTGCATGCCCCAGTGTCGCCAGGACCAAACAGGGAGAGGCTACGTTGAAGACCAGGCGGGAGATGAAGTCAGTGGGATATTCATAGCCCCAGCGCTTCCAGAAATAGCCGATACCTGCGCCAATGAGCACAGGCGCCATGACCGCGAATAACTCTGACAGCATGCCTTTCTCCCCTGAATCAAGAGTTCATTATGCCCTCTTGGGCAAGAACGGGGAGTAGTAAATCGGTAGTGCAGGACGTGAGATCAAACGGAGCATATGGCAGAAACTAAAATGAGGCATGACACGAACGGCCATGCCTCGACGTCAGGATCAGGTCCTCCTGATTTCCTGGGTTACGCCCCAGCCATCCAACGTTCCGCCAAGAGGACTGACGACGGCCTCAAGATCAGACTCGAAATCGTCAATTGTCGTATAGGTAGCAAACATGACCTTACTGACCTGTAAGTGCCACCCGCCCTCTTCGTGTGGGATTATCTGAGCGTTCAACGACTCTCCCTTGAATTGACATGCGGCCTCTCGGGCCTGTTTTTCATCAGGAAAAATAGCGAAGAAATCGATGGGATGTATGCGTGAGAAGTCGAAACCACCCTCCTTCATCTGCCGGAGCACAGTAAGGCTTACATCATCGGAGATGTTTAAAGGCATAGGGCACCTCCTGCTCATTGAATGGGATTTTTAGTTAATGCGATAGAGCGTGATAGAGGCGTTGCAACGGTGATCGCCGGTATCAGCGAAGCCACCCGCAGAGCCCTTTCAACTAAAAGAACGCCAACACAAACGCCTGACGTATAGCATTGCACACAACTAAAAGAGAGCTTTGAGGCGGCACCGGTTCCTTGGATAGCGACGAGTGGTGCGTGCCCTGCAAATGATCACAGGGCACCTTCCGAAAGTATCAGGCGTTGGAAGTCTTGCCAATGGCGCCTAGTACATATTGAGGCAGCGCAAAGGCACCAATATGGATGTCGGCATTGTAATAGCGCGTAACAATGCCGGAGACTGCGAACCGTTCGCGTAGGGTATCTACCGGCACGAAACGTTTGCCAGCGTCTCGGCTGCCCCAGGCAAAGGTCATCGCGCCGCCAATGTAGGTCGGTACGGCAGCCTGATAAAAATGCCAGTCAGCAAAGAGCCCGTTGACCCGGCTTGCTGTGGTCTTCACTTCGTCAAGCTGCATGAAGGGCGTGCCGTTCTGCGTGACCAGGATTCCACCTTCATTCAGGCAGCGATGGCAGGCCTGATAAAAGTTTTCCGAGAACAGTACTTCACCCGGGCCGATGGGATCGGTCGAGTCGGAAATGATCACGTCGAAACGGTCAGTGGTATTTGCCACGAAGCGCATACCGTCATCGATGACAAGGTTGAGACGCGAGTCGTCAAATGCGCCATTGGAGTGATTGGGCAGATAGGTTTTGCACATGTCGACCACGGCCGCATCGATTTCCACCATGGTGATGTGCTCGACACTCTTGTGCTTGGCCACTTCACGCAGGATGCCGCCGTCACCGCCACCGATGATCAGGACACGCTTGGCCTGACCATGGGCAAACAACGGCACATGGGTAAGCATCTCGTGGTAAATGAACTCATCGGCTTCGGTCGTCTGGATTACGCCGTCCAGCGCCATGACGCGTCCCATGCGGGCATTCTTGAAAATAACGAGTTGCTGGTGCTCGGTACGAACCTCATGGAGCAGCTCGTCCATGCGAAAGCGTTGGCCATAGCCGTCATATAGAGTTTCTAGATAATCTTTCATTGAGAGGTCTCCCGTTCCTCGGATGGGCGGAACGGAAAACGCCCGCCCTGGAAAAGGCGGGCATTGTAAGGGCAATGCGTGACGGTCTCCAGACGCGTTCTATTACCCTTTATGCGTTGGCGCCGATACGGACGTACTTCCGCGAGGACCCGCAAGCCCCCAGGCAATCAGCCCCACGACTGGCAGAATGATGATAAGCAGTGTCCAGAAGATCTTCTTGTTACTGGTGCTGTCGCTGCGAATGACGCTGACGATAGCCCAGATATCCAGCAAGAAGACGATGAAACCGATGACACCGCCTATAGTTGAGTTAATCATGGGTGCTCTCCAATTCAGTTCCGGTAAAATTGGGACTGCGCACCCGAGGCGGTAGTTCGCCTTAAACGACCGAATGTCGCTGATATCCCTTTTGTCAGAGCGTCAGAGGGTCGATTTCAGCAAAGCTTTTCACGCAAGGGTGACCGGCCAGCTCGCCGCCCTCGCGAACCAGGCCACAGGTTTTCATACCGGCAGACCGGGCAGCATCCAGCTCCTCGACAACATCCGATAAGAAGAGAATTTCATCTGCCTGATGCGTGGTTGCGCTGGCGATACGGCTATAGGAAGCGGCTTCACGCTTGCCTCCGGTCATCGTATCGAAGTAGCCGGAAAACAGCGGCGTCAGGTCTCCAGCCTCGGAACAACCGAAGATGAGCTTTTGCGCCTGTACAGAGCCGGAAGAATAGACGTAAAGCGCAATCCCCAGCGCATGCCAGCGCCGAAGGGCTTCGACGGCATCCGGATAGACGTGCCCTTTCAGCTCGCCGGCCTTGTAACCCTGTGCCCAGATCATGCCCTGCAAGGCCTTGAGCGGTGTAGCCTTACGATCCTCAGCGATCCAGCCCAGCAGAATCTCGATGACGCGCTCGGTATCGGCAGTCAGCTCCCCGGCCTCGGCGCGCACCGCATCCAGCTGCTCTGCCACTGCCACCTCCTGAGCATGCTCACGCACATAGCCCGGCAGATGCTTGGCCGCAAAAGGAAACAGGACATCAAAGACAAAGCTGACCGCGCTGGTCGTGCCCTCGATATCGGTCAGGATAGCGCGAATGGTCATGCATCTGCCTCCAGGCGTGGAAAACGGGAAGCAATGTCTTCCCCGGTGAACTGGGCGATCCATCCCTCAGGATTATTGAACAGCCGGATCGCAACGAAGTTAGGCTCTTCGCTCATATCGAACCAGTGCGGTGTACCGGAGGGCACTGAAATCAGGTCATTCTTCTCGCACAGTACGGCATAGATATATTCGCCGATATGCAAGGTAAAGAGGCCACGCCCGGCCACGAAAAAGCGGACCTCATCCTCTGCATGACGATGCTCGTTCAGAAACTTGGCGCGCAGCTCGGCTTTCTGAGGATGATCAGCCTTCATGCTGATCACATCCACGGTCTGATAGCCGCGTTCCTGGATAAGACGATCGATCTCGGGACGATAGGCAGCAATCACTTCTTCCTGGCTCGCCCCCGGCGCTACAGGCGCCGTGGCCTGCCAGCGTTCGAATCGAACGCCTACTTCGGCCAGCGTTGCCGCGATATGATCACCCTGGGTAAGCACCTTGTTGGGCTGCTCGGGATGGGACTCATGGTAGACAGTCAGGCGGCTCATGTCCGGATACTCAATATTTTAAGTTCACATTCGAAAAGAAACTCGAACGCCTCGATCTGGCGCAAGGCATCGCTCATACGAGCCCCCCAAGTATAGAGGCCATGACCACGAATCAAATACCCCACGCAGTCTGGATGCGTGTCGAGCCATGTCTGAACATGCATGGCAAGCCGGGCGATGTCCTGATCGTTTTCAAAGATCGGCACCAGTACCCTGCCCTCGTGGGTCGTGATACCGCTGAAGGCCTTCTGCAGCTCATAGTCATGCAGTACCAGCGCCTCGTCGGCAACCATCCGGGACAGAACCGTGGCATTAACCGAATGCGTATGCAGCACCGCGCCAATCTCCGGCTTCCATCGATACAGCTGGGTATGCAGCAGCGTTTCGGCCGACGGCTTCTTGCCGGGCTCCAGGCTATTACCTTCCAGGTCCGTCACGAGCACATCATCCAGGCCCAACTGTCCCTTGTGCTTGCCTGAGACTGTAAGCAACGCGCGGGTCTCGGACAGCCGGGCAGAGTAATTGCTACTGGTTGCTGGAGACCATCCCCGACTGTAGAGAAACTGACCCGCCTCAATGATTTGCTGCGCCAGCAGCTCCCGATGATTCATCATGATGTCGATCTTCCAAACGCGTAATGATCATGCATGCCCCCACCAGCGCTGCCAGGCTGGCGAAGCCGAATGTCCAGGCAGGACCCAACACCTGCCAGCTATAACCGGAGTAAAACGCCCCCAAGGCGCCTCCGGTTCCCGACAGTGCAGCATACAGTGCCTGCCCCTGCCCTTGATGTCTGTTTCCGAAACGGCGCTGGATGAAATGGATCGCCGATGCATGAAAACAACCAAATGTAGCCGCATGAATGACCTGGGCAAAGAGCAGAACCCCCAGGTGATCGGCAAGATGACCCAACAGCAGCCAGCGCAGCGCTGCAAGCAGAAAGCTGGCCGCAAGTACCTGTCTCAGGCTGAACAGGGTCAACAAACGAGGCATGACCAAAAAGATCAGCACCTCCGCCACAACCCCTACTGCCCACAAGAGACCGATCGTGCCGCGAGCATAACCCAGGTTTTCCAGGTGTATCGTTAGAAAGGTGTAATAAGGCCCATGGGAGAGCTGCATGAGGCAGGCCCCCAAATAAAAAGCCATGACGCCCGGTTGACGCAGACAACCTATGAGTCCGCCTTCGCTTCCGCTGTTTTCCAGTTTTACCGCAAGAGGCGACGGAACCCAGATACTGCCTATGACAATACCGGCCATGATGACCAGCAGGCCGGCTGGGTACAGATCAAGACTGAAATGCTCGAACAGCTTGCCCAGCCCTACCACTGCTGCAATAAACCCGACGGATCCCCAGAGGCGAACGCGGCTATACAGCGAAGCCTGTTCACGCAGGTGTGCCAGGGTAATGGCTTCAAACTGTGGCAGCACCGCGTGCCAGAAGAACGCATGGGCCGCCATGACCAGTGCCAGCCAGGCGTAGCTATGACTGAGGTAAATCCCTGCAAAGCAAATGAGCGTGCAGCAGGCGCCGAAACGAACAATGGTCAACCGCTTACCGGTACGGTCGCCCAGCCACCCCCAGAGATTGGGCGCCAAGCAGCGCATCAGCATGGGAATAGCGACCAGTTGACCGATATGCTCGCTGGAAAACCCCAAATGATGAAAGTAGAGTGACAGAAACGGCGCCGTTGCGCCCAACAAGGCGAAGTAGAAGAAATAGAAGCTGGACAGACGCCAATAAGGAATCGGCATTGACTCATGTGTATTCATGCAGTACCCGAGTAGGCCGGTACAGCTGATCAGCGGCGTGCCTATTCATGCAGCTGCCCTCAACGGGCAGGCTGCAGTTGAACCTGTCTATAGGCTGATAAGCCCGCAATCAGAGCTGACCCAGGACAGGCGTTCCTACGTGTACATCCGCATTCTGGGCACGATGTCGCAGGTAGTGATCCATCAGGACGAGCGCCATCATCGCCTCGGCAATCGGGGTGGCCCGAATACCAACGCAAGGATCGTGGCGGCCCTTGGTTATCACATCAACGGGCTGGCCATTCACATCAATGGAGCGGCCAGACGTGGTAATGCTTGAGGTAGGCTTGAGCGCCAGATGCGCTACGATCGGCTGCCCGGAGGAAATGCCTCCCAGTACACCGCCGGCGTTGTTGCTGAGAAAGCCTTCGGGGGTCAGCTCATCGCGGTGCTCGGTGCCCCGCTGCGCTACACTGGCAAATCCGGCACCAATCTCAACGCCTTTCACGGCGTTGACGCTCATGAGTGCATAAGCCAGCTCGGCATCCAGGCGATCGAAAATCGGCTCACCCAGGCCCGGCGGAACGCCGTCGGCCACGACCGTGACCCGGGCACCTACCGAGTCCTGATCGCGACGCAGCTGATCCATGTACGCTTCCAGCTCTGGCACCTTGTCTGGATCAGGACAGAAGAACGCATTCTCCTCCACACTATCCCAGGTCTTGAACGGAATTTCGATAGGACCGAGCTGGCTCATGTAGCCCCGGACACGGATGCCCTTGGTCGCCAGAAACTTCTTGGCAATGGCGCCAGCCGCAACCCGCATGGATGTTTCACGAGCAGAGCTGCGGCCACCGCCACGGTAGTCACGCAACCCGTATTTATGGTGATAGGTATAGTCCGCGTGAGCTGGGCGGAACAGGTCCTTGATGGCAGAGTAGTCCTTTGACTTCTGGTCGGTGTTGCGAATCAGCAAAGCGATAGGCGTACCCGTGGTGACGCCTTCGAACACGCCAGACAGGATCTCGACCTCATCCGGCTCCTGGCGCTGGGTAGTATGCCGACTGGTGCCCGGCTTGCGACGGTCCAGATCATGTTGAAGGTCAGCCAACGCCAACGGCAGCCCCGGTGGGCATCCGTCTACAATCGCGACCAGCCCGGGCCCATGGCTCTCGCCAGCCGTGGTAACAGTGAACAATGTGCCAAAGGTATTGCCGGACATGTCGCAAAGCTCCGCAGAATCGATGGACCGGAGCCTATCCAGCGCCGGCACAGAAAGCGAACGAGTATACCTTCTGGCTTTCCCGAGTTCATCTTTAGAACCCTAACCGTTACGCTGCGTCCAATTACGGGTTACCGGAACCGTCCGGTGCCCTTTGTTTATGGTCATGAGTGTTGTGATGTCCCGTCTGCTTGTTCTGCTGTGTTGCCTTCTGACGCTACCCGCATTCGCGGCCAGGGGGCCGATCCTGTATCACCCTATCAACCTTGAGACGGCCAACGGAACGCTGTATGGCAGCTTGGTCATGCCGGAAAGTCACAAGCCACAGCCGGTAGCTCTTATCATTGCAGGTTCCGGGCCTACAGACCGTGACGGCAATAACCCCATGGCGCGTAACTTTGCCTTGAAACGCCTGGCCGAGGCCCTGGCTGAGAACGGTCTTGCCAGCGTTCGCTATGACAAGCGTGGCGTTGCACAAAGTACGCCTGCTGCGCCACGGGAAGAAGACTTGAGCGTCCCACGCTATGTTGCAGATATCGTCGCGTGGTCGAAAAAGCTCCACTCAGACCCGCGTTTTACAAAACTGATCCTGATCGGCCATAGCGAAGGCGCCCTCATGGCCAGCCTCGCTGCCAACGATGCAGATGCCGATGCCCTGATTACCTTGTCGGGAAGTGGCCGCCCCATCGACGACGTGTTGCGCGAGCAGTTAGCAACCAAGCTATCCCCTCCGCTGCTGGCCAGCGCACAATGGATCATGGATCAGCTGGATAAAGGCCAGATGCAGCTTCAGGTACCGGAGCCCCTGATGGTACTGTTCCGCCCCAGCGTTCAGCCTTACCTGATCACCCTCTTCCGGGAGAATCCCGCCCTGGCCTTCGCTCAGGTCAAGGCTCCGGCATTGATCATCCAGGGCAAGCATGACATTCAGGTAGACATCAAGGATGCCGAGGCGCTTAAACGGGCAAGGCCCGAGGCCGAGCTGGCACTGATTCCCGGCATGAATCATATGCTCAGAATCACGCCAGCCAATGTCGAAGCTCAGCTTTCCACCTACAACAACCCCAATCTTCCATTAGCGGGCGAATTGGTGGAGCGAATGACCGCCTTCATTCAGGAAAAAGTCTCTAGTCCACGCTAATTTGGCCGATATAGCGATTTGAATTACCCCATGCGGAGGTAGAAAAGGATCGCGGCTATGACTGAAACCGATATTGAAGAACCCACTACCGCCGAGGAAACCGCCCCTGAGAAGCAGACGCATCCCTGGGCCGAGCTCGGACCGGAACATTTTTACCTGCTGCGTCTGACACCATTGCCCACGGATCGTATTACCGGGCCTCGCCCGCTGCGCTTTGTGCAGTTTGGCAAGGCCGAACGGCATGGAGACGATCTGAGCGTTTTGTCGTTGAGCATTCAGCTGCCCGGACAGCGCGTTCACCGTGATCAAAACTTCCTGAATATCTGGGCTGATCACGAGAACAAAGAGATCCGCTTCACCGCCGAACCCGGCGGACTTGAAGGCGGACTGTTGCAAGTCGAACCATCCAATCGTGGCGTGGGACGCTTTCTGTTGGCCCAGGGAATTGCATGGGCCAAGGCCAAATGGGGGCACTACAAGGTGGCCAACCTTGACCTGCCAGCCCGTGATGGATTCGTAGAAGATATGCGCAAGCGCCGCGACCATGCGCTGGAAGCCCAGGGCTTTACCCTTACCTATCTTGAAGGGCAAACACTCAAGGCCATTTGCAGCGCGCCCAAGGCCAGCGAGCTGAAAAGCGAATGGAACATGGATAAGGTGCAAGTGCTTTCTCTGCTGGATGTAGGTAGCATGCTGGAACAGGCCGACAAGAACCTGCATGAGCGTGACCTCAGCCTGTTCAAGCTGCAGGAGCAGATTGCCGCCTACCGTCGTGACGACGCGGGCCTCAAGTTCACCATGGCGTGCCTGACGGCGTTCTGTCTCTTCGAGGCCGGGCTGCTGATCTGGATGGTGTTTCATTGAGCCAAAAGGCTTCAGGCGTTACAGCTACGCCTGAAGCCGATGTTTTCGGCACATGCTTACCGGGGATTGAAAACCCTCTTTCCACGGCGGGCCGATCCAGGGATAAAAGCTATGCTTTGGTTAAATCTCCGACCGCATTGTGGGCACTTTAGCGTCCAAGTGTTTTCATGAGCATCAACAATCACCAACGCTGACCGTTGCGCTGCAACTCCAACCGGCGGATGAACTCCTCCAGGATCAATGCATACAGATCATCCTTCAGGACGGCATCCTCGATCCCTGAGTCGATATTGGGATTGTCGTTGACCTCAATGACCGCCATTCGCTCGCCCGCCTGCTTGAGGTCAACGCCGTACAGGCCGTCGCCGATAAGGTTGGCAGTACGAACCGCCAGCTCGACCACTTCATGAGGTGCCTCCTGAATCGGTACGGTACGAAAGTCACCACTGCTCTCGACCGCACCGGCGCTGTGATCGTAGATCTGCCAATGCCCTTTCGACATGAAGTACTGACAGGCAAAGATCGGCTCCTGGTTGAGCACGCCTATGCGCCAGTCATAGTCGGTATAAAAGAACTCCTGGGCCAGGAGCAGTACGGAGCGCTCGAACAACTCGGCGCTCGCCTTGTTCAACTCCTCCTGATTGGAGACCTTCATAACGCCACGCGAGAACGAGCCATCCGGAATCTTTAGCACCAGCGGAAAGCCCAGCCGCTCCCCTACCGTTGCCAACTGGGCGGCATTGTCCTTGTACAGGATTTCCGTCTTGGGCATGTCCAGCTTGTGTGCTTTGAGCAAATCCGCCAGATAGACTTTATTGGTGCATCGCAGGATCGAGCGGGGATCATCCATTACCACCAACCCCTCGCTTTCCGCTTTTTTGGCGAAACGATACGTGTGGTGATCAATGGCAGTTGTCTCACGGATAAACAGCGCATCGAACTCCGAAAGACGCGAGTAATCCTTTTTCTCGATCAACTCAACATCGATTCCCAGACGTTTGCCAATCCGGACAAAGCTCTTCAGAGCCTTGGCATCAGAAGGCGGGAACGCTTCTTTCGGGTCATGCAGAATGGCCATTTCGAAACGATATTTTTCTCTTACGCGCGGCTTGAGCCAGACCTGCCGACTAAAACCATCCAGGGCATTGGCAAAAAGGTCTTCCTGAGCTTCGTGCAGCTTGTGTATGGCTCCCAGCTTGACGCCCCCAATATGCCAGCCCTCACGATTGCGGCGAAAATCCACGAGCAGCAGTGGACTGGGGAAGGCTTCAAACAGCTGGCGGGCCAGATCCTGCAAGGCTTCGATATCGGTTCGCCCAAAGTACAGGGTCAACGTGAATCCATCAGCACTGGCGTAGGGATGGCCTTTCAAGGCCTTGCTCAACAACCTGTCGAGATCTTCCAGAGCCAAGTTATAGATGGATTTACGGGAGAGCTCACTGATGGTGCGAACGGAGGGAATTACCTTGTGACCCCGGGCCTCTGCCAGTAATGAGCAGTAATACCCGTGCCCCAGGTACTTCTGGTTACGGCACAGGTTGATGACCTGCACGCGCTTGCCGTTATCTTGCTCATTTGACTGCTCAAGGTATTCCTGGGCAGTGATAACGTCTTCGCTCGGATAATAGGATGACCAATCCTCCTTGCGCTCGACGATGATATACAGCTTGCTCACGACACCTCCTCGGTGCAGATAATCGCCTTGGGAGCCTATTACCAACGTTCCTGTCAAACGACTCAGGTTCGGTCTGTACCAATAAGGTGGACAGACGAAAACTACGTAACACAGCCTCCATTAACCGCGGCTTAACCGCACTGCTGAGGACCGAGCGACTGTCTCTGAGGCGCTTGACCTGGCTAGGGATTCACACAAATGAATTTCACGCTACGCCCTGCTGTTCATGAGGACCTCAACGCACTGGTTGAGCTGGAGAAACGGTGCTTTAAATACGACCGCCTTTCGCGGCGCAATTTCCAATGGATGCTGACTCGAGCCAATGCCTCTCTCACGCTGGTGGAAGAGACTGGAAATACCCTGGGGTACGCCTTGGTTCTGTTTCACCAAAACACCTCCCTGGCGCGGCTGTATTCCATTGCCATCGACCCGGCAGCTCGAGGGCACAAGCTTGGGCAGCGCCTGCTCGAGGCGGCGGAGGCCTGTGCCATTGAGCGGGACTGTGCGTACATGCGTCTGGAGGTGCGCCCGGACAATACTGCAGCCATTGCCCTGTATGAACGCAATGGCTATCTCCCTTTTGCAACCGTCGATGACTATTACGAAGATCACAGTCAGGCGCTGCGCTTCGAGAAACGTATCCGGCAGCCCGGTGAAGGCCGGCTACGCAAGGTACCCTTCTATAGACAGACCACGGATTTCACTTGCGGCCCGGCCTCGCTTCTGATGGCCATGGGCGCGCTGGAGCCTGGACGCCCGCTGGAGCGCTGGGAAGAGTTACGTCTCTGGCGTGAGGCTACCACCATTTACATGACTGCCGGCCACGGTGGCTGCGGGCCACACGGCTTGGCCCTGGCCGCCCGACGCCGCGGCTTTCGTGTGAAGTTGCAGGTTAACACCCGCGGCCCTCTTTTCCTGGAAGGCGTACGCAGCGAAGAAAAACGTGACGTGATGCGGCTGGTGCATGAGGACTTCAGCCGGGAACTCAAACAGACTGATATTGAACGCCTGATTCGAACAAAGCTGAATATTCCACAAATCATTGCCGACGGTGGTCTGCCATTGGTGTTGATCAGCAGCTTTCGCCTTATCCAGACCAAAGGCCCTCACTGGATCGCTGTAACCGGTTGCGACGAAGACTTCATTTACTTCCACGACCCAGACGTAGACCATAGCCAACATCGTCGGGAGCTGGACTGCCAACACATTCCGGTCAGTCATGCCGAGTTCGACAAACTCAGCCGCTTCGGCAAGAGCAAGCTGCGGGCTGCGGTGATCCTGTATCCTCCAGCCCCAGTGAAAAAGCCGGCAGCGTAAGGCAGTAGCGTACCGCTTCAGCGCCATAAGCCGGCTTCAATTTTAAGGTAGAAAAAGACGCTTGGTAACAACATTGACGCTGTTTCTAAAACGGAGCTCCTATGAGCACTTGGGTTCTTCTTGTGGTGACCCTTTTGAATACAACCAATCCTCATACCGATAAGGGCAGCTCGCCCATGGTCGCCATGCAGGAGTTCAATTCCCAGAAGACCTGCATGGATGCGCGGACCCAGCTGATAAAAATGAACCCCTCCATTAGTGCGTCCTGCGTTCTCAAGTAACCAGCTCCTCTGACATAGCATGGTAATCTGCCGCAAAAGCGGCTAGGACGCCTGTCAGACGAGTTCTGGCAAATGAGTCAGCACACTCGACACCCTTTTCGGGTAATTTCCACCGTTTTGTATGCTGCTGGCGGTACGCTGCCGGATACATGCTGCACGAAACGCTCTGGATCATCGAAAGGAAGCTGCCTGAGCGCCTCCGGGCTGAGCGTCCACCATTGAGACGCCAATAATCGTTCAATAAGCTCAGGCGCAAAGCGGTATCGAATGATCCTGGCCGGAGAACCCCCTACGATGGCATAAGGCGGCACATCCTTAGTAACCAGTGCTCGGGCAGCGATAACCGCACCGGTACCCACCGAGAGCCCATCCATAATCATGGCATCACGGCCAATCCATACATCATGGCCAATGACGCTCATCTTCTGCCTGCCTTGGTAAGGTAGCCCCGCCTCATCGGACGCGAACGGATGAGAAGTTGCCCAATGAACGGGATGGGTATCCCGCTCCTGTCCGATCAGAACGTTGTTGCCAATCGAGCAAAAACGCCCGATAGACTGGACCAGATATAGCTCGCTGCCGCCTCGAATATAGGTATAGGCTCCAACAGAAAGATGACGGGCAGCCACATCCACAGGACCGATCGAAACATGCTCTTCCAGTAGCAATGTGGTTCTGCTACTGAGGCCAAGAGGTCCGTTCGACAGCTTGCAGCCCTGCTTTCTGAGCCAGCGTTTCCAGTAGGCATTTCTGAATTCTTTTATCACGGCACCCTCTCAACCACCCGACACGCAAGCTGGAGCGTTGGCTTGACCCAGACACTCCGTCGCTAGCTAGTATTACCCAGGTTGCACCGTCAAAGGTAAAAAGCGTCCCGGCCTATCGTATGGTCAGATGCTTGTCATCCAGCGAAGTTACCGCGTTGATCGGATGATCCGACGTCAGAAAGGCACGCATGTCCGCCCCGCTGGGTTGTTGATAGATACGAAGCCCAAACTCCGGCAGGATCGCCAGCAAATGATCGAAAATATCGCTCTGGATATTCTCGTACTGCGCCCAGATCACCGTATTGGTAAAGCAGTACACCTCCAGGGGTAAACCGCTGGAAGTAGGATCGAGCTGGCGAACCAGTAGGGTCATGTCCTGCCGAAGCCCGGGATGACTACGCAGGTAACGCTCCACATATACCCGAAATGTACCCAGGTTGGTAATGCGACGCGTGTTGACAGGCTCCTGACCGCGCTCAGCCAGCTTATCATTCCACTCCTTCAGCTCCTTCTGCTTGTTGTCCAGGTAGTCCGCCAGCAAGCTGAAACGATGCAGATGTCGATACTCATCACCATCGATGAAATGCACGCTCTGCTGATCCAGAAACAGGCTGCGCTTGATGCGGCGACCGCCGGATTCTTGCATGCCGCGGTAGTTCTTGAACGCGTCGGAGATGAATCGCTTGGTAGGAATCGTGGTAATCGTCTTGTCGAAGTTCTGCACTTTAACCGTGTGCAAAGCGATATCGATGACATCCCCACTGGCGTTGAGCTGGGGCATCTCTATCCAGTCACCGATGCGCACGATGTCCCCGGATGAGATCTGTACGCTGGCCACCAGTGACAGGAGCGTATCCTGGAAGATCAATAGCAGCACAGCAGCCATCGCGCCCAGTCCAGACAGAAGAATCAATGGCGAGCGATCAATCAGCGTGGCGATGATCAGAATGGATGCCAGGCAGAATATGCCGATCTTGAGGACCTGGATGTACCCCTTGATCGGCCGAAATCGCGCATCGGGACGGCGCTGGTAAACCGCATTGACAATATCGAGCAGATTACTGATCGCCAACACGATAGTAAGGATAATGAACGCGCTACACACGTTCCCAACTACTGTGACCAACGCCTCCGGCAGGCCGGGCACTGCGAGTATACCTGTCGAAAGGATCAAAGCTGGCACGACATTAGCCAGGCGCGCGATCATCGGGGTATTGGTGACCTCGCTTTTAAGACCCAGCGAAGCACTGCTTAATAGCCGGTAAACACCCTTCACTAGAATACGCTTCACAATCCAGTTACATAACCAGGCAGCCAGCAGCAGCAAGGTCAGGCAGAACAGCGTGTAGAGCTCGGGATAGTTCCTGAGCCAGTTTAACGAGGCATCTAGATAAGTAGTCATAATCTTTGCTTTTTAGAGTCGCACCATCCTGATCCGGACGGCGGGGAGGCGTTACGGTAGCAAAATGCAACCGGCTTCTGTATGACCGGCGACAAACCGGCGTTACCTGACCCGGCATGGCCGTATCGTTGAGTCGCTAAAGACATTTCGGAGGAAGCGGACTATGCTGCGGTGGCCTTTTCCGTATAACCACAACACCACGGACCCGGCCATGACTCGACCTTTGCGCAAACGCGATCCGTCGTATGAACTGATGGACGACCTTAGCGGCCATTCGGTGATCTACCGCGAGCACGGTTTCCCCTGCCCTCTGGTTCGCTGGCATTTTCACAAGGAATACGAGCTGCATCTGATCATAGCCAGCTCGGGCACAGCCTTCATTGGCGACTATATCGGCAGCTTTTATCCTTACAGCCTGTTCTTGACCGGTCCTAACCTGCCCCATAACTGGATCAGCCAAGTAGCGGAAGGTGAGGTCGTCGACAAGCGCGACATGCTGGTTAACTTTACCGATGAGACGCTTGAAAACGCGGCGACAGTCTTTCCTGAACTCAATGCACTGAACCCGCTGCTTGAGCGCGCCCGTTTCGGCATTCAGTTCCACTGTTCGCGCACCATCAATGAATCGGCAGATCTTCTGCAGCGTATTGCCGAGACGCGGGGTGCCAGCCGTCTGGGTCACTTTTTCGTACTGATGGAACTGCTGGCGACCTGTGAGGATTATCACCTGCTGAGCGGCGCGCCGATTCGTTCGGAAGACGACGAACATACGCTGGACCGTACCAACAAGGCGCTTAACTTCATCTTCGAACGCTACACCAGTGAGCTCACGCTTGAGGAAGCAGCAGAGCACCTGGGCATGACGCCTACCTATTTTTCCCGCTTCTTTCGCAAGGCTACCGGGCGGTGCTTTATTGAATTTGTGAACAGCCTGCGTATCAGCAAATCCTGCGAGCTGTTATCGCAAAGCGAAAAGGCCGTGACAGACGTCTGTTTCGAGTCAGGCTTCAATAACATTTCCAATTTCAATCGCCGCTTCCAGCAAATGAAAGGCATGACGCCTACGCATTATCGGCGCCTCACGGTAAAACGCTTGACCGAGCAGAACGTATAAACCGGGTCCAGGCGACTGCTCATTGCCTGCCAATACCTTGCAATTTCTGTCACGCAGGCTCAACGCCAAAAACGCGCCAAGCCCTACTGCAGAGCGTTCTGTTGCTATTTCACACGCAAAAATCACTCGCTAACAAGTGCAAAAAAGTATCAGTCTGAGTGTGTTTTCGCATTTGTCTACCGCTTAACTTAAGAGGTGTAATCAATCGAACACGCTCCTCCTGTTTCGCAGTCTGGGGGTTAAAACAACAATAAGAGCTTCTGTCGCTACGGCGCAGAAGGGAGTGCGACATGAACATGCTATTGAAAGCGCTTTTCGCTACAGCCGGAATTTGTGCCGTCACCTATGCTCAGGCCGCCACGGTCACCATCGCCACCGTTAACAACAGCGATATGATTCGGATGCAACGGCTCTCCAAAACCTTTGAAGAGCAGCATCCGGATATCAAACTCAATTGGGTAGTCCTTGAAGAAAACGTACTTCGCCAACGCCTGACGACTGACATTGCCACGCAGGGCGGTCAATTCGATGTGCTGACCATTGGCATGTACGAAACCGGTCTCTGGGGCGCCAAAGGCTGGCTGGAACCTATGAAAGACCTGCCAGCCGACTATGATGTAAACGATCTGTTTCCTTCGGTACGAGAAGGTTTGTCCGTCAAGGGCACGCTGTATGCCTTGCCGTTCTATGCGGAAAGCTCAATTACCTACTACCGTAAGGACCTCTTCAAGGACGCCGGGCTGACCATGCCCGAGCAGCCAACCTGGGAACAGCTCGGTGGATTTGCCGCCAAACTTCACCATCCTGACAAGGATCAGTATGGCATTTGCCTGCGCGGCAAGGCTGGCTGGGGTGAAAACATGGCGCTGATCGGCACCATGGCCAATGCGTTCGGTGCACGCTGGTTCGATGAAAAGTGGCAGCCGGAATTCACTGGCCCGGAATGGACCAAGGCCGCCAACTTTTATGTCGATACGATGAAGAAGTACGGCCCTCCCGGTGCGTCCAGCAACGGCTTCAACGAAAACCTGGCGCTGTTCAACAGCGGCAAGTGCGCCCTATGGGTGGATGCCAGCGTGGCCGGGTCTTTTACGACCGATAAATCGCAAAGCAAGGTGGCTGACCAGGTGGGCTTTGCCGCCTCCCCAACGCAGGTAACCGATAAAGGTTCGTCTTGGCTTTATGCTTGGTCCCTGGCGATTCCTTCCAGCTCCAAAAACAAGGAAGCTGCACAGTCCTTTGTGACATGGGCGACGTCCAAGCAATACGCCACCTTGGTAGCTGACAAGGAAGGTATTGCCAACGTCCCGCCAGGTACGCGCAAGTCTACATACAGCGAGGCCTATATGCAGGCCGCACCCTTCGCCAAGGTATCCCTGTCCATGCTGGAAAAGGCCGACCCGGCGCATCCCGCTGCCAAGCCTGTTCCTTATGTGGGTATTCAGTACGTAACCATTCCTGAGTTCCAGGCTATCGGCACCTCGGTGGGCAAGTTGTTCTCGGCGGCACTGACCGGACAGATGCCCGTGCAACAGGCGTTGCAGGCTGCCCAGCAGTCGACCTCTCGCGAAATGAAACGCGCGGGTTATCCCAAATAGCTTAACCGGTTCGGCGTGGCCGTAATGGCTGCGCCGCTTCAGGACAAGCCTGGCCTGACAGCTCTCTGGATGGCCGCCCTGTAGACCTCTCGCTGCAACGGTTCGGAGCGACTGTCATGAGTACAACCACGTTGAAAAGCCCCGTCTCTACCCAGGCACGAGCTCGTGAGCACACCGCCCGCAAGCGCCGGACCAGCCCCGGCTGGTTTCTGGTCAGCCCGTCGGTCCTGCTACTTCTGCTCTGGATGATCGTGCCACTGGGCATGACCATCTACTTCTCGCTAATTCGCTATAACCTGCTCTACCCCGGTGAGAATGACTTTGTCGGTCTGGAGAATTTCGAATACTTCATCACCGACACCGGTTTCATGCCGGGCATGACCAACACCCTGCTACTGGTGGGCAGTGTCTTGTTGATCAGTGTGATACTGGGCGTACTGATTTCAGCGCTTCTGGAAGCCACCGAGTTCTGGGGGCGCGGGATTGTACGGGTCTTGCTGATTTCCCCTTTCTTCATCATGCCTACCGTCAGCGCACTGATTTGGAAGAACCTCATCTTCCATCCGGTTTCAGGCATTCTCGCCGCCGTCTGGAAGTTTTTTGGCGCACAGCCAATCGACTGGCTGGCAAATTATCCATTGCTGTCGATCATCTTGATCGTGTCCTGGCAATGGCTGCCCTTCGCCATTCTTATCCTGATGACCGCCATGCAGTCGCTTGATCAGGAGCAGAAAGAAGCAGCACGGCTGGACGGCGCCGGCCCGCTTGCCATTTTTTGGCACCTCACCCTGCCCCATCTGGCGCGTCCCATTGCCGTCGTGGTGATGATCGAAACGATCTTTCTACTTTCGGTCTTCGCTGAGATCTTTACCACCACCAGTGGCGGCCCTGGCTTCGCGTCTACCAACCTTGCGTATCTGATCTATAACCAGGCACTTCTGCAATTCGATGTAGGCATGGCCTCGGCAGGCGGATTGATCGCTGTCGTGATCGCCAACATTGCCGCCATCATCCTGGTTCGGATGCTTGGCAAGAACCTGACCCAACAGTGAGGATGCGACCATGATGACGCTCAAGCAATCTCGTCGCCTGCACAGTGCCATTCTCGGCACGCTGGCCTGGATCATTGCGCTGGTGCTGTTCTTTCCAATCTTCTGGATGATCCTCACCAGCTTCAAGACTGAAATCGATGCCTTTGCAACCCCTCCGCAGTTCATCTTCATGCCCACGCTGGAGAATTATCTGCACATTCAGGAGCGCAGCGATTACTTTCATTTTGCCTGGAACTCCGTCGCTATCTCCTTTGGTTCTACGGTGCTGGGCTTACTGCTGGCGGTTCCAGCGGCGTACTCCATGGCCTTCCATGAGACGCGCCTGACCAAGCAGACATTGCTCTGGATGCTTTCGACCAAGATGTTACCGGCCGTAGGCGTTCTCATGCCGATCTACCTGATGACCAAGAGCCTGGGCCTGCTCGATACCAAGCTTTCGCTGATCATCATCTATACGCTGATCAACCTGCCCATCATGGTCTGGATGGTCTACACCTACTTTAAGGATATTCCCAAGGACATCCTGGAAGCCGCTCGCCTGGATGGCGCCACCACCTTTCAGGAAATCGTCAGGGTTCTTCTGCCCATCAGCAAAGGGGGCCTGGCGTCGACGGTCCTGCTGTCGCTAATCCTGTGCTGGAACGAAGCGTTCTGGTCACTCAACCTCACATCGTCCAACGCCGCGCCACTGACTGCCCTGATCGCGTCCTACTCAAGTCCGGAAGGCTTGTTCTGGGCCAAGCTGTCTGCCGTCTCGACACTGGCCTGCGCACCTATCCTGATTTTCGGCTGGATCAGTCAGAAGCAACTCGTACGCGGCCTGTCCTTCGGCGCCGTCAAATAAGAACAAGAGGATTTTCCATGGCTACGTTAAAGATTCGTAACCTGCGTAAAGGCTTTGACTCCATCGAGATCATCAAGGGTGTCGACCTGGATATCAACGACCGTGAATTCGTGGTGTTTGTCGGTCCTTCCGGTTGCGGCAAGTCCACGCTGCTGCGCCTGATTGCCGGCCTTGAAGATGTCACCAGCGGCACCATCGAGCTGGACGGCCGTGACATTACCGAAGTCAGCCCCGCCAAACGGGATCTGGCCATGGTGTTCCAGACCTATGCGCTTTACCCCCATATGACGGTGCGCAAGAACATGTCGTTCGCGCTGGATCTGGCGGGAATTGCCAAAAGCGAAATAGAGAAGAAAGTTGACGAGGCGGCACGTATCCTCGAATTGGGTCATTTGCTTGAACGCAAGCCCCGCCAGCTCTCCGGCGGCCAACGCCAGCGTGTCGCCATTGGCCGCGCCATCGTACGCAATCCAAAGGTCTTTCTCTTCGACGAGCCCCTGTCCAACCTGGACGCTGCCTTGCGTGTCCAGATGCGCCTGGAACTGGCCAGGCTGCACCAGGAACTCAAGGCGACCATGATCTATGTCACCCACGATCAGGTCGAAGCCATGACGCTGGCAACCAAAGTGGTAGTGCTCAACGGCGGCCGTATCGAACAGGTCGGCTCGCCGCTGGACCTCTACCATCACCCTGCCAATCTCTTCGTCGCAGGTTTTCTGGGCACACCCAAGATGGGCTTCCTGAAAGCCAAGGTCATCCATACCAGCGCTCAGGTGACGGAAATCGAGCTGGCCAGCGGACCTCGACTGCGTCTGCCACGTGACGGCAGAGCATTGGCAGTCGGCCACGAAGTCACCCTAGGTATTCGTCCTGAGCATCTCGTCATAGACCCTCATGGTCAGCTGCCCGTGGTCACGGACGTAACCGAGCGCCTGGGCAGCGATACGTACTGTCACATGACCACGCCGTCTGACGAACCCCTCACCGTACGCGTACCGGGAGACTTTTCCGGTGCCTATGGCGAGCGGCTCAAGCTGGCCGTTGATGTGAGCCACTGTCATCTCTTCGATGAGCATGGGCAGGCCGTAAGCCGTGCCCTGCAACAAGCCGCCTGATCAACTGAATTCGCGTGGCTCAATAGGGCCACACCTGGAGACACCTGCATGAAACTCAATCGCCAGAATCTTGCACAGCTGACAGACCCGATCCGCACGCCAAGCTACGTGCCATGTCAGACCCGGCATGGCATTGCTCACATCGGCGTTGGTGGCTTTCATCGAGCCCATCAGGCCATCTATACCGAAGCCCTTCTCAATCAGGGCGAGGCGCTGGACTGGTCCATTTGTGGGGTGGGATTGCGCAGTGAAGACCGCGCCATGCGCGACACTCTAGCCGAGCAGGACTATCTCTATACGCTTTTCGAGCTGGGCGACACGCCAGATCTTGAAGTCCGTGTTGTGGGGGCAATCAGCGAGATGCTGCTGGCAGAAGACAGTGCCCAGGCACTGATCAATAAACTGGCCCATCACCATATTCGCATCGTTTCGCTGACCATCACCGAGGGCGGCTACTGCATGGACGATAGCACCGGCGAGTTCAACGATGAACTTCCGCTGGTCCAGCATGACATCGCCCACCCGGAGGATCCTAAAACGGTTTTCGGATTTCTGCTGGCGGCCTTGTGCAAACGCCGTTGCGAAGGCATACCCCCTTTCACCATCATGTCCTGCGACAACATTCCTCATAATGGCGACGTCACCCGGCGAATGCTGCTGTCCTTTACCAAACTGGTAGACAAGGAGCTGGCGGACTGGATCGCCAAAAACGTCTCCTTTCCTAACGCGATGGTCGACCGTATCACCCCTATGACCAGCACCGCGCACAAGCAAAAGCTAAAGGACAGCTACGGCATCGAAGATGCCTGGCCGGTTGCGTGTGAGCCCTTCATGCAATGGGTACTGGAAGACAAATTCGTCAATGGCCGACCGGCTTGGGAAAAGGTAGGTGTTCAGTTCACTGACGACGTTACGCCCTATGAGGAGATGAAAATCAAGCTGCTCAATGGCAGCCATCTTGCCCTTACCTACCTGGGTTTTCTCAAGGGATATCGTTTTGTTCACGAGACCATGAATGACCCACTATTCGTTCAGTACATTCGTGATTACATGAACAAGGATGTTACCCCGCAGCTCGCCCCTGTTCCCGGTATTGATCTGGAAGCCTACAAGGACAAGCTGATCGAGCGCTTTTCCAACCAGGCGATTGCCGATCAGCTGGAGCGCGTCTGCTCGGATGGATCGTCCAAGTTTCCCAAGTTCACCATTCCCACTATCAATCGTCTGATTGCCGACAAGCAGAACCTGGATCGCGCCTCCCTCGTCGTGGCCGCCTGGGCGCTTTATCTCAAAGGCGTAGACGAGCGCGGTGAAACCTATCGTATTCCTGATCCCCGCGCCGACTTCTGCCAGTCCCTGGTCAGAAACGATCAGCGCCTAACCGAGCAGCTGCTGGGGGTTGAAGAAATCTTTGGAACCTCTATTCCAAAGTCCGCCGCTTTTATTGCCTCCTTCGAACGTAACCTCGCCAGCCTGAAAACCTTAGGCGTAGAGAAAACCCTGGAAAATCTTCTGAAGTCAGACAGGTGATCCCTAGGCTCTAGAGACAAACGCGTCCGGAGCCTCTCAGTACGAACAACAGCGAGACTACACATGTTTCTTGGTATTGATTGCGGTACACAAGGCACCAAGGCCGTCATTCTCGACTCAGCTACGGGCCAGATCCTGGGGGAAGGCTCCGCGGCCCACGACATGGTCAGCGGGCCCAACGGTCGTCGTGAGCAGTTGCCTGAACAGTGGGTCCAGGCATTTGAAACGGCTACACAGCAAGCACTCGCTCATGCTGGCCTGCCAGGAAACGCTCTCCGGGGTATCGGAATATCAGGTCAACAACATGGGCTGGTATTACTTGACAGTGAAGGCCAAGTGCTCCGCCCTGCCAAGCTGTGGTGCGACACCGAGTCAACACTAGAGAACGAGGAGCTGCTTGATTACCTGGGCGGGCCTGCCGGTTCGCTGGAACGTCTTGGTATAGCCATTGCGCCGGGCTATACCGTATCCAAGCTTCGATGGACACAAAAATACTTTCCCGACCTCTTCGCCCGCATCGCTCATATTCTGCTTCCCCATGACTACCTGAATTACTGGCTCACCGGCCGTTGCTGTACCGAGTTTGGCGATGCGTCAGGGACAGGCTACTTCGATGTGCGGTCCCGGCAGTGGGATAACGACCTGCTTCTGCACCTTGATCCGACTGGACGCTTGATGAAGGCTCTGCCTGAACTCATCGAGGCCCATCAGCCTGTCGGCACGCTGCTTCCACCGGTTGCCAAGCGGCTGGGTCTGAATGAGCACGTCATCGTGTCCAGTGGCGGTGGGGATAACATGATGGGAGCAATCGGCACCGGAAACAGTCAGGAAGGCCTTATTACCATGAGCCTGGGCACTTCCGGAACGGTATACGCCTACTCTGCTAGCCCCCGCGTCAGCCCGCATGCATCTGTCGCAACGTTTTGCTCTTCGACTGGCGGCTGGCTGCCGCTGATCTGCACCATGAACCTGACAAACGCAAGCGGCGCGCTACGCGAGCTTTTGGACATCGACCTGCATACCTTCAACCGCCTTGTCGAACAGGCACCCATTGGGGCTGAGGGTATTACGGTTCTACCTTTCCTGAACGGCGAGCGCGTCCCTTCCCTGCCTACTGCTACGGCGAGCCTGCTGGGCCTGACCGCCTCCAACCTTACCCGTGCCAACCTGTGCCGTGCGATGATCGAAGGCGTAACCTTTGGCCTGCGCTATGGGCTGGACTTGCTGCGCGACACCGGCATGCACAGCCAGACCATTCGCCTGATTGGCGGAGGAGCCAAAAGCCCTGTCTGGCGGCAGCTGGTGGCAGATATCATGGATACGCCGGTCATCAGCACCCTTCACACCGAAGCGGCGGCCCTTGGCGGTGCCATACAGGCAGCATGGTGCTGGTCTTCTCAGCATGACTCGGCAGACACCCTTGAATCGCTGAGCAAACGCTGCGTGCAGCTGGACGAAGCATCGCACGTCTCTCCTGATCCCGACCGTGCGCGTGCCTATGAAGCTGTCTACCAGCGTTATCGGCACCAGCTCCATGCCTTGCATGGCGAAGTACTTGGCATCCATTAGTCTTTAAAAGATGAACCTCCTACTGCCGAGCCCGTCCTATTAGATAGGCACGTCAAAAAACATGAGGATGTGGTATGCAAGTCCAAGTGAACACCAATCAGATCGAAGGCAGTGCCGAGCTGCAAGAATGGGTAGGTTCTGCTGTTGTCGATCGCCTGGAGCGTTTCGAAGATCTCTTGACCCGCGTTGAAATTCACTTGAGCGATGAGAATGCTCAAAAATCCGGAGCGGAAGATAAGCGTTGTCAGATCGAAGCCCGTCCCAAGGGGTACCGCTCGATCTCAGTGACTCATAAAGCCGAAGCGCTAGACCTTGCCGTAGATGGCGCTGCAGAAAAAATGCGACACGCCCTTGAACACCTCACCGGAAAACTTGATGCAAAGGTTACGTCTACCGGCCACATCGACGACCCGATTAATCTGGAAGATTCACAGGAATTTACCGACTCGCTTCTGCAGGACGACTTCCTGGCCAAGCAGGCAGCGTTAGGTAAGGAATAACGTATCTCCTACCTTGCCGCGGGAGAGAATTGTTTCCTCCCGCGGCTTTCTTATCGATAGTGTCCAGCCTGGCTATACTGCGACTTCATCTCAGTCAATGTATTAGTTCATCATGGATACGCAGGTTCGAGTTGCTCTCATCGGTTATGGCTTTGTAGGGGAAATCTTTCATGCCCCTCTCATCGAAAGCGTCGATGGCCTTCTTCTGACGCATATTGCCTCTCGCCAGCTCGATAAGATTCGCTCTCAACGCCCTCATACCAATGTCATCAGTGATTATCACGCTGCAGTAACGCATCCTGAGGTCGATCTGGTGGTCCTGGCCACGCCCAACGATACCCATGCAACACTGGCTGAAGCAGCCTTGCGAGCGGGTAAGCATGTTGTGGTGGACAAGCCCTTTACACTGACGCTTCACGAAGCACGCCAGCTGGCAGACATTGCTCAGGCAGAAAATAGATTTCTGTCCGTTTTTCAGAATCGCCGCTGGGACAGTGACTTCCTGGGCGCTCAGGAGCTGATAAACAGCAATCGTTTGGGTGAGATCGCCGTGTATGAATCGCGTATCGAACGCTTCCGGCCCGAGGTTAGGCAACGCTGGCGTGAAAGTGATGGACCGGGCAGCGGCCTGTGGTACGACCTGGGGCCGCATTTGGCGGATCAGGCACTCTGCCTGTTTGGTGTACCGCACCGTGTAACTGCCCAGCTTGTAAAGCAGCGGCAAGGCGCACTGGCGGATGACTGGTTTCACGTCGTACTCGACTATGGACGTACTCAGGCGATCCTGCAGGCCGGAATGTTGAGCGCTGGAGGATCGCCCCGTTTCATGATCCAGGGTACACAGGCCAGCTGGCTGAAGCGTGGCGCTGATCGTCAGGAGGACGCATTACGTCAGGGTATTTTGCCGGGCGGAGAACATTGGGGCCTGGATGAGGATGCCGGACAGCTGTTCTATGCCGACGGCACTCAAGAGCTTGTAGCGGTGCCCACAGGGGATCATCGTCGTTATTACCAAGGCGTGATCAGTGCGTTACGGGGTGAGGCAGAAAACCCGGTTACGCCAGCCCAGGCGTGCTCACTCATGGCTGTCATCGAGGCTGTCCAGCGCTCTGCAAAAAAAGGGATCAGCGTTGTGCCCGACTTTAGCGAAGCCGAGCGCAACGCTTGGCGCTGATCAGCGAGCCCGCGATTCCAGGGTCTCGGCAATACGCGCCGGGACCGCTTCCAATGCCGTCTTAACCTTGCGGGTCATTCGACGCTCGATGAATTCAAAACTGAGCCATGACAACACGAGAATGATCGGCAAGCACAGCAGCAGGGTTTCATAGGGATTCAACCCCACCTGATGATGTAGCCAGTAGTCGCCCAGCCATAGGACGATGACGTGGATGAGATAGACCGAGTAGGACCAATCACCCAACGCCTTGAGAACCCGATTACCCGCAAACAGTGGCTCCATTGCGATGCAGCTGGCTACCAGCAAGGCGCTGAAAACACCCCAAGTCAGCAAACGCCAGTCATTACCGGCATCAAAATGCAGAATCGTGGCTATCGAAAATCCTGCAACCAGTGGCGCTAACTTCAGACTTTGCGGTATGAACCCCTTTCGGTACAGCACACCGATACCCATGCCCAACAAGAACTCATACATGATGGGATTATGGTAGAAATGGCTGATAAAAGGCTGCTCTGCTGACGCAACGCTGACCCCAACCACCAGAAGCGATACAACCCAGAGTCGCCAGCGTTCCGGCACTTTGAATGACAGTGCAAACAGCAGATAGAACAGCATTTCATAATTTAACGTCCATCCTACCGGCAGCGTGGGATACAAACCGAATCCTCCGGGATTCTGGCTCGGAATGAAAAACAGCGATAGCAATAGCTCCTTGCTTGCCACTCCATAAACAGGCATCACATCCGCCGCAAAATAAATGATGGCAGCGGTAATACCGGTATAAAGCCAATAGGCGGGCACTATTCGCGCGATCCTATTCACCATGAACCGGAACGTGGGCATGGCTCGACCTGCTGTCGAGATATAGATCACGAACCCACTGAGCACAAAAAAGATATCGACTCCCACTTGCCCTCGCGTCGAGAGCAGATGGCCGACCAGGGTGTCGGACCGGAAATCAAAGAAGACCTGCATGAAGTGATGAAACACCACGAGCCAGGCTGCCAGAGCCCTTAGCGCTTGAAGCGAAACCAACATTGAAAGCGTTTGCCTCCTTGAAGCCCATTGATGCGGATAGGACTGCTGCAGCATCAGCCGCTCTGACAGCACATTTTCGGTACTGATTAGGCAACGCTGACCTGTTCAGACAAACCTTAGAGGCTATATCCGCCCAGGGTCGACTCTCATCGACCCTCAGGGTTTCAAGTTTTGGCCCGCTTCATGACAGAAGTCACAAGCGAGCGCATCATTATGCTTTTGGCTTAGCCGAAATCCGCCACGCTCTGTGAATCTTGCTGTTCCGTGCAAAATCCGGATCAAGTGTCTCTTGCGTAATCTCTTCTACCTGGTAGCGTGCTGAGAGCGAAGCATCCAGCTCAAACTTTCGGAAGTTGTTCGAAAAATAGAGGAGGCCTCCCCGGGCAAGCCGAGCCATGGCCATATCGATCAGTGAAACGTGATCACGCTGAACATCGAACACGCCCTCCATACGCTTGGAGTTGGAGAAGGTTGGCGGATCGATAAAGATCAGATCGTACTCTCCCCGGTTCTCATCGAGCCACTCCATGACATTGGCTTGTTCCAGACGATGCTTGTCAGAGAAGCCATTGAGCGCCAGATTGCGACGTCCCCAGTCCAGATAGGTCCGTGACATGTCTACGCTGGTGGTGCTGCGGGCACCGCCAACCGCTGCATGTACAGTCGCCGTCGCGGTGTAACAGAACAGGTTCAGGAAACGCTTGCCAGCGGACTCCTGCTGGATACGCAAGCGCAAGGGTCGATGATCCAGGAACAGGCCGGTGTCCAGATAATCGGTCAGGTTGACCAGAAGCTTCACACCCCCTTCGATCACCTCCATAAAGTGACCCTGCGCAGCCTGACGCTCGTACTGCTTCTTACCAGTCTGGCGCTCGCGACGCTTCACGACCACACGAGAAGGATCAACATTCAGCGCCTGCGGAATGGCTGCCAATGCGTCCAACAACCGCGACTGCGCCTTTTCCGGGTCGATAGTCTTCGGCGGTGCGTATTCCTGCACATGAACCCAGTCACGGTACAGATCGACGGCAACAGCGTACTCGGGCATGTCCGCGTCATACACGCGATAACACTCGATCTCTTCCTTACGCGCCCATTTGGAAAGTTGCTTCAGGTTCTTTTGCAGGCGATTGGCAAACATCTGCCCGCCTTCGCTCAGCTTGGCAGGTTCCGCTGCTACCTGCGCCTCATCACGGGATTTTGACGATGTGGAAGAACGTTCACCAGTCACAAATTGCCGTGGTTCGATCTCGAACATGAGCAGCTTGCAAGGCAGTGCACCGTTCCAGAATGCATATTGCTTGTGGCTGCGGATACCCATGCGCTTGCCCAGCTCCGGTGCTCCCGTAAACACACCGGCACGCCAGTTCAAGCAACTCATGCGCAGACGCTCACCCAGGTTCTGATAGAGATACAGCAGGCTTGCCTCATCCCCTAGGCGCTCGCCATAGGGTGGGTTGCAGATGACCAGACCAGTCTGGTTCTTATCTGGTCGCGGTTCAAAACTCGCTACTTCTCCCTGATAAACCTTGATCCAGTCGCCCAGCCCTGCCCGTTCGATATTATTGCGGGCGGGTTGAATAAGCCGAGGGTCTGCTTCATACCCGCGAATCCATAGCGGTGGACGCGCAAGCCCGGCGACAGCTCGATCCTCGGCCTCGTCAATCAAGCGATTCCACACCGCCGGGATATGCCCCAACCAGTTCGAGAACCCCCAATGTTCCCGCTTCAGATTGGGCGCGATGTCCGCAGCCATCAACCCTGCCTCAACAAGGAACGTCCCTACCCCACACATCGGGTCAGCCAACGCGCCGCCCTGCGCGGCCAGTTGCGGCCAGCCCGCACGAATCAGAATGGCCGCCGCCAGATTTTCCTTGAGCGGTGCAGCACCCTGCTGCAGACGGTAACCTCGCTGGTGCAGGCTGTGTCCGGACAAATCCAGCGATACCGTCGCTTCACCTCGATCCAGATGAACGTGAATGCGAACGTCCGGCCGCACCTTGTCAATCGACGGACGCTGCCCCGATACCCTGCGCAGCCCATCGACAATAGCGTCCTTAACCTTGAGCGCGCCGAAATGTGTGTTATCAATCCCCGAACCCTTTCCGGAAAATTCAACGGCCAATGTCCCGTTGGGCTCAAGGTGTTCGCTCCAATCAATAGCCGCCACCCCGTCGTAAAGGGTATCGGCATTGGTTACTGTAAAGCGCGACAGTACCAACAGCACCCGGTTTGCCAAACGTGACCAGAGGCAAAGCCGATAGGCTGTTTCCAGCGTGCCCTGTCCACGTATGGCAGAGACCTGAGCGCGTGCCTGCTCCAGACCAAGCGCTTGTGCCTCGTCCAATAGCAGCCCGTCCAGCCCTTTAGGGCACGTCAGAAACAATTCGTATTGATTGGTCATGAATCGTCATTACTCATTGATGGCAGGTTTACTGACCGGCCAGAAAACTGAAAACCATAAAAAGCCCTATTACATAAGGCTTTGACTGTTAGGACCGGCCTGGTACAGGTCTTTCTTAGCCGGTCGTTATGGTTAGATTTGATAAAAACACTATGGTTATGCCAAAACGATCATTCACATAGCTGTAACCATTGGTTAGAACTTAACCAATCCCGATTCGCAATGAGCGGGATGAGAAGCGTCACGCCGGCAACGCTTCCACGAGGCCCAAGGGCCATTGGAAAAACAGTCAACAAACGAGGGCAACACCCTATGAGAAGACTTAAGCGTGATCCGATGGAACGAGCTTTTCAACGTGGTTATCAGCACGGCGTTAGCGGAAAATCCCGCGATCTTTGCCCCTTTAACCATCAAAAAATCCGCCAGGCCTGGATGAACGGCTGGCGCGAAGGCCGCGGCGACCACTGGGATGGCTTCATCGGCACAGCAGGTATTCATCGCTTAAATCAACTCAACGTAGCAGGCTGATACAACCTAATTCGTTTTGGATGGGTGACTTAACGCCCTCAAACAGATCGCACTGGTGAACACCAGATACGCCTCCAACGAGGCACAGGGCTCCTTAAGGAGCCCTTTTGATTGTCGAAGCGATAGCATCTACCGACTCGCGAATGAGTGCCGGTCCCTTGTAAATGAAGCCGGTATAGATTTGAACCAGGCTCGCACCCGCCGCTATCTTCTGCTCTGCGTGGATACCCTCGGTAATGCCGCCTGCCGCAATAATGGGCAGTTTGCCCTTTAGCTCCGACGCCAGCACACGTACCGTATGCGTACTCTTATCACGCACCGGCGCACCGGAAAGACCGCCCGCCTCGGCAGCATAGGGAAAATTCTCCACGCCGTCCCGGCTCAGAGTCGTGTTCGTCGCGATGATCGCGTCCATGCCTGCCTGATGAATGGCATGAGCTACCAGTACAGTCTCTTCATCCGTCATGTCCGGCGCGATCTTGATGGCAATCGGCACTCGCTTGCCGTAACGCACCGCCAGATCCTCCTGACGAAGCCGAAGCGCTTCCAGAAGCGCTTTGAGCGAGTCACCAAATTGCAGGCTGCGCAGTCCGGGTGTATTGGGCGAGCTGACGTTGACGGTCACGTAGCTGGCATGCGCATAGACCTTGTCCAGGCATAGCAGATAATCGTCAGCGGCACGCTCGACAGGCGTATCGAAATTCTTGCCGATATTGATTCCAAGAATGCCTTTGTACCGGGAGGCCCGAACCCGCTGAATCAGATGGTCGACGCCCAGGTTATTGAACCCCATGCGATTAATGATGGCCTCAGCCTGGGGAATACGGAACAGTCGTGGCCGAGGGTTACCCGGCTGTGGCCTTGGCGTTACCGTACCCACCTCGACAAAACCGAACCCCAACTGTGAAAAACCGTCGATGGCAGCACCGTTTTTATCCAGTCCAGCCGCCAGGCCTACAGGGTTGGCGAACTCCAGCCCCATGACCGTGACGGGGAACGAAGGCTGGCGATGAAACAGGCCATTGAGACCCAGCCTGCCACCAGCACCAATCAGATCAAGGGTCAGATCGTGGGACGTTTCCGGAGAAAGCTTGAACAGTAGGTTACGAACCGTGGAGTACATGGGCAAGGGCTGTTCGAATGGAAGGACCGCCCATTATACAGCTCAACAAGTCGCGAGTCTCTCCATGCCCGTAGTGGGAATAAGCCGTACAGCTCTTTTGTAATTGCAAAGCAGTTATCAGTAACGAACTGAACAAGTTATAAAATGTCAGAATAAAAAGAGTATTTTTCAAAACCCGCTCGTATTTGGCTGGTGCCTTTCAACGTGTGCTCTACTTCCCCGGGTTATTCCAACCGTTCGGAAGAAAATCGCGCAGACTTTCCTATGCATGCCATAGTGAATTGTTAGTGCAATCAGTGAATCTTTATCAGTCGGCAGGGTCCGATGGCCCGCCGTTTATCAACGGGTCTTTGAATACGAATGGAGCGCCAGTGAATTGTCCCACGGAGGGAAAATGAGCCCGCGGAATGCGCTAAGCCTCAGTGCTCGGTTCATGGCGCTTACCCAGCGCTTGAAACTTGGTCAGTCGGCCAGTCGAGTGCTGCATCGCGCCAGCCGTCTGGATCTTGATTTTCAGCCACTCCCGAAGGATGTCGAAAGCATCTGGTGGGATGAAGGGCTTCCCCTGTATCAATTGATTTCCCTGTCACGTGGAGCACTTTCAGGTCCGGTTCAGGAAGACAAGGCGCCTGCCTATGAGCTTCTCAGCCAGCTCATCAAGACGCGGCAGATCAATTACTCCAGCTTCGACCTGCGCTGGATCAACGGCGTCTATACACGCCACCCCGCCGTCAGCACGGTCTCGGCGAGCAGCTTTGAAGAGCTGGCCGCTACACCCTACTGTCGCCGCCATGTACGCATTATCAGTTATCGCGACTTTGAGTCCACACTGGGCCAGGCCCTGGCAGGAAACCGCTTTTCACTGCAGCTTCGTGAAGCGAGCTGGCGCGGCTCACGGCTGTTCTGGTATGGCGATGAGCAGCAGGTTTGCGCTTTTGCAGGCGCAGTAGCCTATGCACGCTTAAGAGGCCTTGAATATCTACTGCCCGCAGAATTGACGACCTATCAGCTCGATCCGGCTGCGGTAGAGACACTCGGTGAAGCCTTCCATGTACTTGCCGTACCTTCGGAGTGCTGGAACGAGCGAGGGTTTGTAAAACTACTGATTGATAACGCCATTCCCTATGCCCGACTTACTCTTCCCGGACACCCGGAGCAGCTAGAATGGCTTCTGCTGCCCCGTCAGTCACCGTTAAGCGATGCGCTAGGTCAGGGACTCAAATTGGCAGGCGCTCCCGATCTGTTGGTTCGCCTACGCCAGATTGGAGCGATTCCTGATGAAAGGACACCCACAGCGCCGTTACCGCCTGAAGAATCAGGCGGTGCTTGAGGCGACCGGTTGAAAGCGTTGCCCTGCCTGTAAAAACAAGCCAAAGGCTTGAGATTGACCGCTGAAGAGATCGTCTTCTTTCCAATGTACCGCCCGATGCTCCAGCTCTGCCAGAAAAGCAGGCCATCCGGCCGGCCCGGAGTCAGGAACATGACTTAGATAATGAGTTGCAGCCCGAATCAATGGCTCATCACTACTAGCCACATAGCGGGCAATCATCTTGCCGCCGAGCCGTGACCCTTCAAGCACATAGGCATATCCCCAAAGGGTGGCCTCATTACTGCAGGCCTGCAAAGGCTTATATTCAGGTACAGACACACCCAGCATGGCCAAATCTTCGGCCAACGCAAACCGACGCCGACGCTGCTTCCAGTCAGGCATCATCGCTTCGATGCCGGAGGACTCAAGCATCTCCTCCATGGGAAACAAGGCCCATGCATGGGCAACCAGAAACGTCTGGTAGCCATCCAGATCCGTTAGTCGATAGGACGAAAACAAGGCGTCCACCTGCTGATGCAATTCGCCACCGGCCTGTCGTAAACGCTCACGAATAGAGGACGTACTCATGTCTGCTGTACTACTTTCAAGGGATTGGAGCCTTTCAGGGCTGAATGAACCTTGTTCGCCAGGTCATTCTCTCGAAAGGGCTTGGGCACGATGAAATATTCCTGCTCGTCCAGCTCACCGAGTTCGGCGTATCCGGTAATGAAAACTACGGGAAGATCGGGCTGGCGTTGACGCAACGTCCGGGCGAGCTCGGCGCCGTTCATGCCCGGCATGGCAAAGTCAGCCAGCAACAGATCAATCTTGGCCGTACGCTCTATCACCGCCAATGCAGCAAAACCGTTCTGCGCCTCGATGACGCTATATCCCAGCTCCTGAAGCAGCGTTGCGGTAACCTCCCGAACAGCACTGTCATCATCAACCAGCAGGATCGTACGCCTGGGCCCATCCATGCGGCTCTCGGAGGCTGCCTGGATATCCGACGCCGCATCATCCAACTCCACCTCGGCGCGGGGTAGAAATACTTTGACTTCGGTGCCTACACCCAATTCGGTTTCGATGCGCACTCCACCACCGGATTGCTTGGCAAAACCAAACACCTGAGCAAGCCCCAGGCCAGAGCCCTTGCCTACTTCCTTGGTAGTGAAGAACGGCTCGAATGCCTTGGCCAGCACCTCATCTGTCATACCCGTGCCAGAATCCCGCACGGACATCATGACGTAATCGCCCGGCTCTGGCTCTTCAGGCCGCGAAGGTGCGGCTGTAATCGTCTGGTTGGCCGTGGTCAGACGCAGCGACCCGCCTACGCTCATGGCATCCCGAGCATTAATTGCCAGATTCAGGATGATCAACTCGATCTGGGTCGGATCGACCAAGGCATGCCAAAGCCCCGGCTCCAGGGAGGTCTCAATCCACACGCTGCCGCCCATGGTGCTTTGCAACAAGGCCAGCATGCTGTTGACCGTCTCGTTCAATTCAACAGGCTTTGGCGCAAGGCGCTGGCGTCGTGAAAACGCCAATAACTGACCAATCAGCTTGGCGCCTCGCTCTCCCGCCTCGCGAACATTCTGCAAACGCGAAGGCAATTTTTCTAAAGTGCCCTTTTCCAGATCGCGCCCCATGAACGCCGCACTGCTGAGAATGACAGTCAATAGATTGTTGAAGTCATGCGCAACACCGGCCGTAAGCTGACCCACGGCTTCCAGGCGCTGCATTTGCTGCAGCGTCGCCTCTACGCGCTCCCGCTCATTGATCTGCTCACGCAACTGCCGGTTGGCTGTCGCCAGTTCTTCCATGGCATCCACTTCGGCGGTGATGTCGCGCCCCGAGCCATACAACTTTCCATCTTCGGGCACAGCCGTCCAGGAAATCCAGCGATAGCTGCCGTCTCGATGCTGAATACGATTAACGAACCGGTTGGTTATCCGGCCGTTACTAACACTGTTCAGCTCAGCCTGGGTAATGCTGCGATCATCACTATGCACCAGCTCAATGAACGGCTTGTCGATCAAGGCCTGGCGATCCCATCCTAGGGTCTCAGCCCAGGCCGGGTTCAATGCCAACAGACGACCTTGTGATCCGGTTACGATCAACAGGCCTCGTGACAGATCCCAGGTACGGTCGCGCTCGCGTGTACGTTCCTGTACACGTTCGCCCAGCAAGGTATTGAGTTGCTCCAGCGCTTCGGTGGCCCGCTTCTGCTGGGTGATATCCATCATTACCCCGAGCAGGCGGGTGCAGATGCCATCCTCGAAGAATGCCTTGCCTCTCGCCTCGATCCAGCGCTGTCCTCCAGTAGGGAGAGAAATCCGGTATTCCGCATGATATTCCTGATCATTGCTGTGCTCGGTAGCACGGCGGACCGCGTCAAACATCTTCTGGACTTCGTCCGGATGCCCCAGTCGAGCAAACAACTCCAAATCGACCTGTGCGTCCGAAGGCAAGTCGAACATGGCCTTGCAGCGCTCGTCCCACAGCAGGCAGTTGGTCTCGGGTTGAAGCTCCCACATGCCCAGGCGCGCCGCATCGATTGCCAGCCGGGAGCGCACTTCAAGCGTTTGCAGAGCCTCTTCGGCCTTGCGGCGCTCCCGTCGTTCATGCACAACAGTCAATGCACGCTCTACGGAAGTAGAAAGCAGCTCCAGACTCTGCTTGAGCACGTAGTCATTCGCGCCCAGGCGCATCATCTCGACGGCATGTGCCTCACCAAAAATGCCGGAAACAAAGATGAACGGCGTATCGGGAGCCGCCACGCGCGCCACTTTGAGCGCCTCGGCTCCAGAGAAGCCAGGCAGGATGATATCCGACAGGATAAGATCGAACGGCTGGCCGCACAGTGCTGCGTCAAGCCCCGCTCGGTCATACACAACCGTTGGCTCAAGACTAAAGCCGTTGCGCTCCAGTTCGATAAGGATCAGCTCGACGTCGAGCTTGCTATCCTCGACCAACAATATCTTGATGCGTTTCGGTAAGGACATATTGCTTCGCCGAGCAGGTTCCACGAGCATGGAACGTGAAATCAGGCCGTTCGGGTCATCTGCAGTATAGGATTTGATAAGGACCTCTCTATGAGCCAGGGCGACGGGTTAGACGGAACGAACCGGGCGGCGGCTCGTTGAGCACAGCCCAAAAGATGCCTAGGTCGCTGATGGCCGCTACGAAATCACGGAACTCGACAGGTTTTACCACATAAGCATTGACACCGAGCTGATAGGCCCGCTCCAGATCAGGCTCCTCGCGAGAAGAGGTCAGCATTACAACCGGTATGCTGCGCAATGACGGGGTATCACGCACTTCTTTGAGCACCTCAAGGCCATCGACCTTGGGTAATTTCAAGTCCAGCAGTATTACCGCCGGATTTCCCTCAAGTCGCTCAGCATGAGCGCCCCGGCGCATGAGATAGTCCAACGCCTCGGCACCGTCGCGCAGAACAATGACCTCGTTGGCCAACTGGCTCCGTTCAAGCGCAACCAGCGTCAGCTCGAGATCGTGCGGATTATCCTCGATCAGAAGAATCGGCTTAAGCATAGAAGGAGTCTCAACGTTTCTGTGTGGAAAGGGGGCGCTGTTTCGGTAAAGCAAAATAGAACGTGGCACCTGTGCCCGGCTCGCCCTCAGCCCAGACCCTGCCATCATGGCGTTCTATGATACGGCGGACAGTGGCAAGGCCGATACCGATGCCTTCGAACTCGTCCATATGGTGCAGTCGCTGGAAGACGCCGAACAGCTTGCCCACGTAATCCATGTTGAATCCGACCCCGTTATCTCTGACATGGAAAATGTCTTCCTTGTCGGTTGATTCTGAGCCGATCTCGATAACCGCTTGCTCGCGGTTGCGGGTGTACTTGATCGCGTTGGAAATCAGGTTGCGGAGCGCCAGATGAATAAAAGCCGCATCTGCAATGACCATCGGCAATGGCTCGACCTTCCACGCGATGTTGCGCCCGGCAAAGTCAGGCGCCATCTCCTGACGAATCGCTTCGATCAAGGCTGCGACATTGACATCGGAATAGCGGATCGCAGCCCTTCCCATCTGGGAAAAGCTCAGCAGATTATCAACTAGGGTTCCGGCAAATCGTGCTGAAACGCCAATGTTCTCAAGGAAGCGCGCTCCACGATCAGAAAGCTTGTCGCCCTCAAAGTCATTGAGCAGCTCTGCGTAACCCGCGATGTGCCGCAGAGGCGCACGCAGGTCATGTGAGACACTATAAGAAAAGGCTTCAAGCTCTTTATTGGTTCGCTTGAGCTCCTCCGCCAATTCAGCCAGTTCTTCAGCCTTGCGCAAGACGATACCGCGAACAGCATTACGCAGCTCGATGCTGCCCTCGATCTCGAGTGGGTCCCACGGCAACGAGAAGCCCCGGACGGTTTCCTGCCATGTGCTAAAGCTCAGACGGGGGTTGAGCATCCCATTGTCCTGCACCGCCTTGTGCGGCGGTCCGGCCCAATTGACGACCTGAATCTGCTCAGGCCTGAACCAGATCAGGTAATGGGAGTGAAGCTCGGAAATCGGCACCGCCAGCAAACCGGCAACATAGCCGCCCAACTCCAGCTCGGGAATATCGCGTGTCACATTGTTGGTATGAAAATCATCTTCAACGTGCGTCGAGAGCCACATCACCAACGACTCGACGACCGAACGCGGGGGCGTCTGACCAATCAGGTCACAGCGCTCAGCCGACACGATAGCGCCACCCGATGCACTGGCGAACCGGAGGAAAACATCAGGCATTTCGGCAATGCCCTCGATCACACTATCGCGGTCAGCCATTGCGGCCAGCAGCTGCACGATCATCTGCCGAAGCGACAAACGACGATCAGATAGTTTATGGGACTCGCCTGCCTCGATCTGCAAGGACAGCATACGCCCCAGGAGCTCACAGCCAGTGCGTTTCTGGAAACTGACCGGCTTTGACCCCGCATCGTGGCAGGAAATCAGCCCCCAGAGTTCATTGTCCACCAGAATGGAAATGGACATAGAGGCCTGCGTCCCCATGTTACGCATGTACTGGATATGCACTGGCGACACGCTGCGTAGCATTGCAAAGCTCAAGTCCAGCGGGCGCCCCGTTTCTGGATTGACGGAAGGCTCGATGATGGAGGGCTTGTAATAGGCGTCCTGAATGACGCGAATCCGGTTTTCACGATAGAGCCGACGCGCCTGAGCCGGAATATCCGACTCGGGAAAGACATGGCCAAGGTAGCGATCGTAGCCCTCGTCTGCCTCTTCGGCAATCACCTGGCCGTGGCCGTCGCGATCAAAGCGATACGCCAGTACGCGGCCGAACTGCGTAATGCGTTTAACCTCTCGCACCGCCAACAGACAAAGCGCCTCGATGGACTCGGCATGCTGCAGCTGCTCGACAAAGGTACGCACCAACGGGTACATCGTCGTGTAGGCCATTGCCGCCGTGCCGGCCGCTTCGAACTCGGCGATCAATACATCATCGAAACGATGCACGAACATGGCAAAACGGTAGCTGTTATCGCCAAGCCGCAAGGTTACATCACCTAGATAGAAGGGATTGTGGTCCTCGACGACCAGCTCTTTCAGCCGCTCGGACAGATCCGTCTCTGGCAGAAAATCACTCAGGCACTTTCCTAGCAGATCGGCAGGGCTGGCACACAGATAATCCTGTACGTTTTGGCTAACCTGAGTAATCGTCAGGCTCGGCTCGCTCAGGGCCAGCAGAAACCCATGTGGCTGGATACTACCGGGAATGTGTATCGGTTCTTTCGCACATTCCGTCAGCGTGCTGGCTGGAAGCGAGGAACTGGGATTGTCGGCGACGGCCAAGCATCCTCTCCTGTCGTTACGTATGGATGTTTTATCTATGCCTATTGTGCCTGCATAGGTACGTTATTGTACAAGTGTGATTGATCGGGATAGCGCTAAAGATCTATGATCCGCCCGCTAGAGCTTTCCTGTTGTACATGTCTTGTCAAACAGTGCTGGTGGACTACGGAACTATTAGTTGCCTAGGGTAAGTCGAAACGGCTGAATCATCCCAAGGAGCAAGTTATCCATGTTCGCGCGCCTCGCCCCTGCTTTGCTGCTAGCTACCCTGACACATTCGGCATTGGCTGCCGATGCCGCCTATGGTCCACGCCTGGAAGGTTTCGAATACGCTTACCCGGTAAGTGAGTTTGAGTTCACATCCCAAAATCAACGCCTGCAAATGGCTTACATCGATGTGAAGCCTACCGCAACACCTAACGGGCGTACCGTGGTGCTGATGCATGGAAAGAACTTTTGTGCCGGAACCTGGGAAACGACCATAGCCCAACTGAGCGGGGCCGGTTATCGGGTCGTAGCGCCGGACCAGATTGGTTTTTGTAAATCCACCAAACCTGAACACTATCAATATACCTTTCAGCAGCTGGCGGTGAATACCCACGCGCTTCTCGAGCATCTGGGTGTAGACAAGGTCACAGTTTTAGGTCATTCCACCGGCGGCATGCTGGCTACCCGCTATGCCCTGCTCTACCCCAGCCAGGTCGAGCAACTGGTCATGGTTAACCCCATTGGCCTTGAAGATTGGAAGACCAAAGGTGTGCCTTACCGTAGTGTTGACCAATGGTACGAGCGGGAGCTGAAAACAAGCGCCGAAGGTATTCGCAAGTACGAGCAGAACACCTATTACGCCGGCCAGTGGAAGCCTGAATACGATCGCTGGGTCGATATGCTGGCCGGGCTGTATCGTGGTGAGGGCAAGCAGGTCGTAGCCTGGAACTCGGCCCTGCTGTACGACATGATCTATACCCAGCCTGTGGTCTATGAATTTGATCAGCTGCGCATGCCAACCCTGCTCATGATAGGCACCAAGGACAATACCGCCATTGGCAAGGACGCAGCCACTCCAGAAGCACAGAAGGCACTGGGTGACTATACGACCCTAGGCAAGCAGACAGCCAAGACAATTCCCCATGCCACACTAGTCGAATTTGATGACATGGGACATGCACCACAAATCCAGGATCCCGAGCGCTTTCACAAGGCGCTGCTCAAAGGATTGGCTGAAATTAAATAAGCTTATAAAAAACCCCGCCGAGGCGGGGTTTTTTATCGATGGTGCGACTTACATCGTCGAACTCGTGGCAGAACCCAGACTAGCCAAGTCCATTAGTTCACGGGCTGCCACCGCATACATGGCGAAATCCTTTCCGCTGGCGGCACGCACATCACTGAGCATACCTCTCCAGCGTTCCACCATGGTACGGTTGTGCTCCATCCATAGGGCCAGCCGCGCAGCGTTATCTTCAGGTGCCTCAGGCATCTGCAAAACCGCAATCGTGATGATGCGCTGCTGTGCATCCAGTTCATCTCTGAACGCTTCACGCGCCAATGCTTGCCAGGCATTTTCAACCGGCAACTCGTTGAGCTGTTGCTGATACCAGGTCAGGTCGAGCGCATTGCCAACAGCGAACCAGGTAGAGGCCACCTGAATTGGGTCATGCCCGGTCACGTCAGCCGCCTGGATGATGGGCAAAAGCGTGTAGATATGCGTCGTACCCGCCACCACACGCGCCAGTAGCTCCGGCGTACCCTGATCGATGTAATGCTGATACCGCCCTTCCCACTGGCTGCGTGGCTCGCCCTCGAGCAGTTCGTTCAAACGAACGCCCAGCGCGGCAATACGTGGCCCGAAGTGAGCAACATCACGCGCAGCATCCAGCTCACCGCGACGGCTGCGCAGGAACCAGCGCGTCGCACGACGCCCCAAGCGCATCAATTCATCCATCAGACTCAACTGAACATCTGCCGGAACCTTATAGTCTAGCGCTTCGATCTGACGCCACCAATGAGGCAAATGCAGGACATCTCGCATCACAACATAGGCACGCGTGATATCCGCCGCGCTCATGGCGGTGGACTCCTTGAGGCGCTGGATAAAGGTGATACCCATATGGTTGATCAGATCGTTGGCGATCTGGGTACTCACGATCTCGCGCTTCAGACGATGCCGCTGCATCGCCTCGCCAAACTCCTCAGTCAGGCGCTGCGGGAACGCAGTATGCATGTCGCGGCTAAGGTACTCATCGTCCGGCACGCTCGACTTGAGCAATTGCTCCTTCAAATCGATCTTGCTGTAGGAGATCAGCACCGAAAGCTCGGCGCGGGTCAGGCCTATACCCTGGCTGGCGCGCTCTGTCAGAACATCATCAGAGGGCAGGAACTCCAATGCGCGGTCAAGTTTGCCACGGCCTTCCAGGTCCACGATGAGACGCTTGTACTCCATGAGATGCGTCCGTGCACGACGCTCCGCCAGAGACAGCGCTTGGGTTTGCATGTAATTGTTGTTGACGACCAGCTCACCGACTTCATCGGTCATCTCGCCCATAAGCTGATTACGCTGTTTCAGGGTCATGTCGCCAGAGGACACCACATCGCCCAAGAGAATCTTGATGTTGACCTCATGGTCAGAGCAGTCCACGCCGCCGGCATTATCAATGAAGTCGGTATTGCACGCGCCACCATTGAGACCATACTCGACCCGTGCCAGCTGGCTCATGCCCAGGTTACCGCCCTCACCTACCACCTTGGCGCGAAGCTCGTTGCCGTTCACCCGTAGCGCATCGTTGGCCTTGTCTCCGATATCCGCATGGGATTCGAAGCTGGCCTTGACGTAAGTACCGATACCGCCGTTCCAGATAAGATCGACCGGAGCCTTGAGCAGTGCATGAATCAGCTCGTTGGGCGTCAGCTGATCGGCCTGGATATCGAAGCGTTCCTTCATCTGCGGCGAAATTTCAATTCGCTTGGCACTACGCGAGAAAATGCCGCCACCCTCGGAAATCAGGCTGGCGTCATAGTCCGTCCAGCTGGAGCGTGGCAGGTCAAACAGACGCTGGCGCTCGGCAAAGCTGCGGGCAGCGTCGGGGTTTGGGTCGATAAAGATATGCAAATGGTTGAATGCCGCCACCAGCTGAAGGCTTTCCGAACGCAACAGACCATTGCCAAAAACATCGCCCGCCATATCGCCGATACCCAGCACGGTGACCGGGTCTTTCTGGACGTCAATGCCCCGCTCGCGAAAATGCCGCTGTACGCTAACCCAGGCACCCCGCGAGGTAATACCCATTTTCTTGTGGTCGTAACCTGCCGAACCGCCAGAAGCGAACGCATCACCCAGCCAGAAGCCGTATTCAGCCGCAATACTATTGGCAATGTCCGAGAAGGTCGCCGTGCCTTTATCGGCTGCCACGACCAGATAGGGATCGTCATCGTCCTGACGCACAACACCCGCTGGCGGAACGATTTCACCCTCTTTCAGGTTGTCCGTGATATCCAGCAAACCGGAAATGAAGATGCGGTAGCACGCAATTGCCTCGGCCAGGATTTCATCCCGGCTACCGCCTACAGGCAGACGCCGCGGTACGAATCCACCTTTTGCTCCTACCGGTACGATTACCGAGTTCTTAACCTGCTGCGCCTTTACCAGGCCCAGCACCTCTGTACGGTAATCCTCTTCCCGATCCGACCAACGCAGACCGCCACGAGCAACCTTGCCGCCTCGCAGGTGGACGCCTTCCACACGTGGCGAGTAAACGAAAATCTCAAATCGCGGTACAGGCTTGGGCAGTTCGGGAATTGCACGCGGATTGAACTTGAAGCTGAAATAGCCCTTGGGCTGTCCATTTTCGTCTGGCTGGTAAAAGTTGGTTCGCAGCGTTGCCTTGATCAGATCCAGGTAACGACGCAGGATACGGTCTTCGTTGAGCACTGCCACGTTATCCAGTGCTGCAAGGATTGCCTGCTCCAAACGCTGTTGCTTGTCTTCCAGATCTTCCGGACTCATGCGGCGCGCCAGATAGAAGCGCATACGGAACAGGCGTGTCAGCTCGCGTGCAATGTCCACATGATTGTTCAGCGTACTGGCAATGTAGCCAACGTCGAACCCAATGCGAATCTGCTTGAGATAACGCGCGTAGGCACGTAGCAGGGCCACATCACGCCAGGGCAGCCCGGCCGTCAGGACCAGCCGGTTAAAGGAGTCATTCTCGGCGCTGCCATTGACGATATGGATGAACGCATCCTGGAAGGTGTCGTTGAGCTGTTGCAGGTCCACATGCAACCCTGCCACCGTGGTAAAGGCAAAATCGTGGATCCAGTATTCACGCCCATCTTTCTTGCGCAGGTGATAAGGAAACTCACCCAGTACGCGCAAGCCAAGGTTTTCAAGGATTGGCAGCACATCTGACAAGGCCAGCGGCGTATCCGCATGATAGAGCTTGCAATGCAGGACATTGTCGCCGCCGCTGTAACCGAGCGGCTGATAGAAGCTCATGATCAGCGGGCGGCTTTCCGACAGGTTCAGCAGATGCCGCATGTCCACCACCGCCAGATGCGGCGCGAAACGCTCACGATAACCGGCCGGGAAACCCTGAGGGAAATCGGCCAGTACAGCTGTACCCTGCGCCTCGCCCAAGGTATCGATGATCAGGCTGGCATAGTCGTCCTTCCAAGACCGGCACGCCTGTACCATTTCCTTTTCAATACGCGAAGGATCAATTTCCGGTTTCTGGCCTGGATCGATACGTAGAATGAACTGAACACGCGCCAGAACGGATTCGGAGAAATAGGTCCAGAACTCGCAGTCGGTGCCATGCAAGCGCTCCATAAGGATCTGCTGCATGCGCTGACGGACCTCGGTGGAATAAATGTCGCGCGGTACATAGGCCAGGCAGTAATAGAAGCGTCCGTAGGGATCGCGGCGCAGGAAGACGCGAACCTTGTTGCGCTCCTGGATCTGCACAATGGACATCGCCGTAGCGAAAAGATCATCTACCGGTGTCTGGAAGAGATCATCACGAGGCAGTGCTTCAAGCACCTGCGCCAGTTCCTTGCCCAAGTGTGCACTGGCACCGAAATCCGCCCGACGTCTGACTTCCGCCGCCTTGCGCCGGATAAAGGGAATGGCTTCGACGCTCTGGTTATAGACGTTGGAGGTATATAACCCCATAAACCGGTGTTCACGAATGACATGCCCCTGTTCGTCGCACTGACGGATAGAGACAAAATCGGGATAGGCCGGACGATGTACACGGCTTGGCAACGCAGCTTTGGCAAACGAGAGCAGCAACGGCTCACGGAAATACTGCAGCGACTCGGTCTGGATATGAGCGTCTTCGGCAGTAAGGCCTATGCGCAGCTGCCGCGAAAGCCCCAGCAGAGAGGACTCGTCATAGAAGATGCGGCCACCCTCACCCTCGTTCTCGACGGTAAACTCTTCATATCCCAAGAACGTGAAGTGGTTGTCGTTGAGCCAGGCCAGGAAGGTCTTCACCTCGTCCAGCTCTTCTGCTGCCACATTTGGCCCCGCCATGGTGTCCAGCTGATCGAGCAGATGCGCTACACGCTGTTTCATGGGGTTGAAATCGTTCACGGCCAGGCGCACCTCGCCCAGCACTTCAAGCAGGGCTGATTCAAGCGCCTTCATGTCACTGGCTGAAGCACAGCGATCGATCTCAAGAAAAATGACTGATTCCTGGCTGACTCCCTCTCCCTGGGTACCTTTGGGCAGTACCTCCAGCAGACGGCCTGTCTCATCACGGCGTACGCTCAGTACACTGTTCTGCAGAGTATGTACGCTGTGTCCGGATCGATTGATCTGCATGCGGACCGAGTCAACCAGGAACGGGATATCGGCATGCAGGACCTCTACCGCCGTGTGGGCAGACTGCCAGCCATGCCGCTCGTATTCAGGGTTGAATACATTGACCTGCGGCTGAGCCGGATTGAAACGCTCCAACAAGCGCCAGGCCGAGAGTACACAACCAACAAGGTCCGAAAGACGGCGCTGGGTCAGTTCTTCCAACGCGACAATTCCGAAGAACTGGTCAGCGAAGGGTGTCAGCCTGGAGAGCGTCGGCTCGTCCACATGCTGAGCAAGAGCAAGGTGTAACTGGTGTTGAAAGTCCGCTTTGCTGGCAGCGGTAAAAAACGCCATGGTTGTACTCCATCTGGGCTTTATTCGTTTTTTGCACGCCTGGTGCCTACATACAAGGACGAGGACCCAGGGTGTTCAGCTCGAGTTCAACTTTATTGCAACTGAAGCCCCTGACATTTTTGGCAGCAGCGACTTCAGCCGGGTAAAAGCTTAAAACGAAGCTGCCGCCGCTGCATTCGGTGCCGCGACATCTTCGTTCATACCTGTTGCAGATGGGGTTTGGGAAAGGGCTGGCGCAGCGTTTGCCGCTGCGCCAGAGCGATTACTTCGAGGAGGGAATCTGGAGCGCCGGCGTCACACCGGTCGTGTTATTCAAAAGGCTGTCGGTTGCGGTTTGCAGGAAGGCATCCAGCTTGTGCTGCATGGCAGAGGCCTTGTCCGCATCATTGACCACTTCCACACGGCGGATAGCGCCCAACTCGTATCGATACAGGCGTGCGTCAAGATCCTTGGGCTTCACCAGAATATCGTCACCCGACACGATAGCCACGGTCTGCTCGCCTCCTGACGGCTTGATAACCGCAACACCAGGATCGCCTGCTGGCAGGTCCAGCAAATCCCGGCCCCAGCATTGATGGCGGGCCGGTTCGCCCAAGCGCCCGAGGATGGTGGGCACTATGTCGATCTGGCTACCAATCGTATCGCGGCGGCTGCCAAAGGTTTCCTGTACGCCAGGCCCAATCAACAGCAGCGGTACGTTGAAGCGGAAAAGATCCATTTCCGTCAACTGTTCCGGCGCACCAAAACCGTGGTCGCCCACAATGACGAACAGCGTGTCCTTGAAATAGGGCTGCTTGCGCGCCTCGGCAAAGAACTGGCCCAGCGACCAGTCCGCGTAGCGCATCGCTGTCAGATGCTCGTCCAGCGAACCGTGTCCGGTTACACGCTCAACCGGCAGGTCTTTGGGTAACGCGTAAGGGGTGTGATTAGAAAGAGTTTGCAGCAGGGCATAAAACGGCTTGCCCTGCTTTTCGAGCTTGCTGAGTTCTTCAGCCGAGCGGGCAAACATGTCCTGGTCAGAGACACCCCAGGTTGGATCGATAAAGACCGGATTGACAAAGTCGTCACGCCCTACGAAAGAGGTCATACCCTGGTTGCTAAAGAAGCCAGACTGATTGTCCCAGGCGAAACTTCCGTTGTAGACATAGACATCATTATAGCCGCGCGGGCTGAGCATCTGCGGCAGTCCCGAAAACTTGTTACTGCCCTCTGGCATCCGCATGAGGTATTCGAAAGCCGGCAAGTTCGGGAAGCATGCCATGGTGGCAAACATCCCCTGGTGGGTGTGAGTGCCGTTGGAAAAGAAACGGGTAAACAGCAGGCCGTCCTTGCTTAGCGCATCGAAATTGGGCGTGATGTTATCCGTACTGCCCAGCGCACCAATGTACCGGCCCGCCATGCTCTCCATCAGAACGACGACAACATTGCGTACACCCGGCAGCCTGGTTTCGGGCGCCGGTGTATAGTCGCGACGAATGGCAGCGGTATCGGCATCCACCAGCTGATCACGAGGTGTGAGCAACATGCTGCGTACGGTCTTCAGCGCCTCATCCTCGGGCAGGGTCGCTTTCCAGGTGTTGTCCCGATGGTCAGAGAAGGAGTGCTCTGCCGCGTTGATAAGCGTCAGAGTGCCATTGAGCCCCAGATGATTGGCAAACATCGACTCCGTTGTATAGGCATCCCCCCAGCGCAACGGTGGGCCATGGCGCAGCGTGCCACGTACGGCAACGACCGCCACCAGCAGACAGACTACGAATACCGCGCCCCGCGCATACCAGGCAGGTGAAGCGACCGGGCGGGCTCCCGTGCTGTCCGAAGCGACAACCTTCGGCCGCGTCGCCCGCTCGATACGATGAAACATCCATCCCAGCAATAACGCTGCTACCAGCCAGGCCAGCAGAAGGCGAACAACAGGAAAGCCGTACCAGATCATACTGAATACGGTCTTGAGGTCTTCCTGCATGTACTGGAACACCAAGCCGTTCAGGCGCTGATGAAATTCTCGGTAGAAGTTCAGCTCCACCACACCCAGGAACAGGCAAAGGCTTGCAGCGACCGTAAGCCAGACGCAGTGCAGGCGGCGAGCCGCCATGGCACGCACGCTGAGCAGTGAAAGCAGTAGCGGCACACAGATGTATGCAATCAGGCGCAGGTCGAAGCGGGCACCGTTGATAAACGCCTCGATGAACTCGCCGGCAGGCGTATCGCCAATGGATTCATGATTGTAAGCCAGCAAGGCCAGCCGCAGCAGGGCGAACATGACCAGCAAGGCCAGCGCACTCCCCAGCGTAAAGGCCAGATGACTGGCAATGGTTGGCTGTATAGGCCTGCGCCCTGGATTAGCGGGTCGTTTGGCGTCCGGTTGTTGCATTGTTTAAGCGCCTTCTTTGGTGCGTTGGAGTTTCAGGATGCGGTTGCGTCCCTGCTCGGATAGCAGAAAACTGCCGTCAGGTGATGGCAGAAGGGTCTGGGCAGAGCGAAGATGACTTAGAACCACATGCTCTTTGCCCTGTCGATCGAGCAGCAGCAGCCGGGCCATGTGCGTGGCGTCTTCCGTAATCCAAACACCCTCCGTGGTACACACCATAAAGCCAGGCGCATTCAAACCGGTGAGCACTATAGGGTCCTGGCCATCGGCTTGCCATTGGTGGATTTCACCCTTCTGCTTTTCGAGATAGAACAGCGAACCGTCCGGGCAAGGTGCGACGGCTTCTGCCTGATCAAGGCCCTGCCGCAGAATGGTCACCGCCTGGGTGCTTGGGTCATAGCGCAGCAATCGCCCGTTGCCATGCAAATCTTCGATGGCGTAGAGGTAGTGTCCGTCGGTTGAGACTTCTTCGACATCATTACCCATGAACAGCTCGCGTCTTTGATCGCCCTTTTGCCAGATGACGGGATGTCGGTCGGCCTCCTGGCTATACACCACCCCCCCTTGAAAGAAGGTCAGACCATCAGGCTTGGAAAGACCTTCGACATAAGGATTTAGCATCCCATCGGGAGAAAGCGTCATGATTCTTCCCTTTCCATCCTGGAACTCTTCCGTTACATACAGAGTGCCTGCCTCATCCCTGATCAGCGCACTGACGTGAGGAATATCCTGGCGGTAAATTGAGTACTCCCAACCATTAGCGGCCTGGACAGGGAAGAAGTGTTTCCAAAGTGGAACGCAGGCCGCTGCAATCAGCGCAATACCTGCAATAGCAGCCAGCTTTCCGGCGCGCCTATTCAGCGTCATTGATACGAAACCCGTTCAAAAAGCGTAAGAATGCCGGATCAGGAATCAAAATTTCGTCAAAATACCGCCTGCAGCCTTTGCAAGACCATTGATCTTCCGTGTGCTAGCCAAACGCCGCTAGAGGTTAGGTGTAGTGCATGGGAATGGATTAAAGTAACGCTCTGCCGAGGCTTTCATCCTTGCCATTTTTCCAGGAAGTATTAATGGAACACCGTGAAGCGCTGATCTCGCTACGCAATTACCTATCCAGCCAGATCCTAGGCCAGGAAAAGCTTATCGAGCGTTTGTTGATCGCACTGCTCGCCGACGGGCATCTTCTTGTAGAAGGCGCTCCCGGACTTGCGAAAACCAAGGCAATCAAAGATCTCGCCGACGGACTGGAAGCCGAGTTTCATCGTATCCAGTTCACTCCGGACCTATTACCGGCCGACATTACCGGTACAGAGATCTATCGAGCCGACAGCGGTAACTTCGAATTCCAGCGCGGCCCTATCTTTCACCATCTCGTGTTGGCAGACGAGATCAACCGAGCACCGGCCAAGGTACAGTCCGCCCTGCTGGAAGCCATGGCGGAGCGCCAGGTCAGTATTGGCCGTACCACCTATGACCTACCGCCGTTGTTCCTGGTCATGGCTACACAAAATCCTATCGAACAGGAAGGAACCTACCCGCTGCCGGAGGCCCAGCTCGACCGGTTCCTCATGCATGTCAAGATTGGTTACCCGGATTCCAGCGTTGAACGACGGATCCTGGCGCAGGCACGAGGCGAGGCATTACACGGGGAAACGAAGGCGCCTAATCAGGTGACGCAGGAGGCCATCTTTGCGGCCAGACGGGAGGTTGTTTCGCTGTATATGGCCGACGCGGTCGAGGAGTATCTTGTCCAGCTCATAATGGCGACACGGACACCGGCACGCTTCGATGCCGAACTGGCACAGTGGCTCAGCTATGGGTCGAGTCCGCGGGGCTCCATCGCGCTGGATCGTTGCTCTCGCGCACATGCCTGGCTTGCGGGACGGGATTTCGTCAGTCCGGAAGACATCCAGGCGGTACTGTTCGACGTTCTGCGACACCGCATAATCCTCTCCTTCGAGGCCGAAGCGGCCGGCGTCGACCATGATCGCGTAGTGCAACGTATTCTCGACGTTGTGGCCGTTGCATAGCACCATGGGCACGCCGCGCAGCGTCAGTATCAGCCTGACCGAGCTGATCGACATGAGACACCGCGTTCCAGAGGTCAAACTGTTTGCGGCCGCCGGGCGACGCAGCCCGCTCATTGGCGTTCACCATTCACGCCTACGGGGTCGCGGCGTGGACTTCGATCAGGTACGGGTGTATCAACCAGGCGACGACGTCCGCACCATCGACTGGCGTGTGACCGCCAGAAGCCGCGAGCCACATACCAAGCTGTTTCACGAGGAGCGTGAGCGCCCTGTCTATCTGCTGATTGAACAGAGCCAGCGCTTGTTCTTTGGCTCAGAGCGCGTGTTCAAATCGGTATTAGTGGCACAGGCAGCCGCCCTAATCGGCTGGTCCGTACTGGGTCACAGCGACCGCGTTGGCGGCATGGTTTTTGGTGATGACGGCTTTCACGACGTGCGTCCCCGGCGCAGCAAGCAAAACCTGCTGAGGTTGTTCGATCATCTGATCAAGGCCAATCACAGTCTTATGGACCAGACCGAACCCAAACTTCCGAGCGACGCCTTTTCATTGGTGCTGCGGCGCGCACGTGAAGTACTGCGTCCAGGCAGCATGGCATTGATCCTATGCGATGAGCGTAGCCTGAGCGAGGCCGCGGAGCAGCAACTGGCCCTGGCGTCTCGCCATACGGACCTGGTTCTGTTACCGGTCTCCGATCCGCTGGACCACCGTTTACCAGCAGCCGGATTTCTTCGCTTCGCCCAGCACGACACCGAGCTTGAAATCGACACCCTGAACGGCACGCTGTCGAACGCCTACCTGCAGCAGGCAAAACAGCGTCGGGAGCGCTGGACACGCCTAAGCCAGCGACTGGGTATCCCGCTGCTTCCGCTTTCTACTTCCCACGACCTGATTGAGCAGCTGCGCAAGCATCTGCACCAGCATCAGCCTGGCTACCAGCAATGAACCCGCTCGATCAATTGGCCCCTCTGGTCAGGCCCGAGCCCGTTTCGCTCTGGCCGTTGGCACCCGGCTGGTGGATAGCGCTGGTCATGTTAGTGGCGTTACCTACTGCAGCATTCATGGTATGGCGGCATCGGCGCCAGACGTCTGTGGAACAGCCTGTTTCAGAAGAAGAGCAACTGGAGGGGCCTCGCCGGGCGGCACTGCTTGAGCTGGCACAAATGCCCCGTCCCTATGGCGAATCCGCCGGGCCCTGGCTGCAAAGTCTCAATGCCCTGCTCAAACGGCTGTGCATGACCCGCTATCCCGACAGCCACTGCCAGACATTGAGCGGGCGCGCCTGGCTGGCCTTTCTCGACACCCGGTGTACGGCAGCTGGCCTGACACGCTGGATGGTCTTGGTAGAAGGCGCTTATCGCCCGGACTGCCGGTTGGACGACAAGACCATCGATGGCCTTTACGCCGCGGTCAGCATATGGATTCGCAAACATGTTTGAATTTGCCTGGCCGTGGATATTTTTCCTGGCACCCTTGCCCTGGGTGGCCAGGCTGATATTGCCGCCTACGCAAAGCCAGGAGTCAGCACTCAAGGTCAGTTTTCTGAAAGAACTTGAGCACCTTGCAGGACACCGCGCCCATACACGTCTGCCTGCCCTGAAGCGGCAGTTGCCGTTTGTATTGATCTGGGTGCTGCTTCTGGCAGCAACAGCTCGTCCCCAATGGGTGGGTTCACCCCTTCCGCTTCCTACCAGTGGCCGAGACATCTTGCTGGCCGTTGACGTGTCTGGCTCCATGGATTATCCCGACATGACCTGGAAGGGAGAAGACATCAGCCGCCTCACCCTGGTAAAGCATCTGATCGGCGATTTTATCGAAGGCCGCACGGGTGATCGCATCGGTCTTATCCTCTTTGGTTCGCAAGCTTATGTGCAGGCGCCGCTCACCTTTGATCGCCGGACGGTCCATGCCCTGCTCGATGAGGCCCTAGTAGGTATTGCAGGCAAGAACACCGCTATCGGTGATGCCATTGGCCTGGCGGTAAAGCATTTGAGGATGCGTCCGGAAAATAGTCGAGTCATGGTCTTGATTACGGATGGCGCCAATAACGGTGGCCGCGTCGATCCACTGATCGCTGCTCGCCTGGCCGCCGAAGAGCATGTACGGATCTATGCCATCGGGATTGGTGCCGACCCACAACAGGCCAGTCTCTCGAGCCTATTCGGTTTCAGCAGCCTGGATCTGGATGAGGACACACTAAAAGCCATTGCCAAGGAAACCGGAGGCCGCTATTTCCGTGCCCGTTCGCAGGAAGAGCTGTCTGCCATCTCGAATGAACTCAACAGCTTCGAGCCGATTGCACAACAGCCCACCCGTGTACGTCCAGCCAAAGCGCTCTTTTACTGGCCACTGAGTCTTGCTCTTCTGACCAGCCTGATCGCCGCTGCCTTGCATATCTGGCCGAAACCCTGGCGGCGTATTCCCCGGCTGCGTGCCTACGCACAGGCGCGCGGGAGGAGACAGACATGATGTCGCTGATTCCACACCTGTCGCGTCCTCTCTGGCTTCTGGCATTCCCCGTGCTGCTCTGGCTACTCTGGAAGCTGTGGCATCGTCCGCGTCGCGTAGGACATTGGCAACGGCTTTTGCCAACGGCATTTCACGAATGGCTGCTGACCACACCGTCCAGAGATACCCAACGCCTTCCGTTGTTACTGTTTAGTCTTGGCGCTGCGCTGGCAATCCTGGCATTGAGCGGCCCCAGCTGGCAGCGCGCCGAGCAGCCGGCTTATACACGTACCGATCCGCTGGTTATCGTGCTCGACATGACACCGGACATGCTGGCTTCGGACGTTTCCCCTTCTCGCCTGACTCAGGCCCAGCACACTATTCTGGACCTGCTGGCGGCTCGTCGGGATGCTGAAACTGCCATTGTCGTCTATGCCGGCAGCAGTCATGTCCTGGTCCCGCTGACCAACGATCTGCATACAGCACAAAACCTGCTGGAAGCCGTGCGTCCGGCGATCATGCCAGAAGCCGGCGAGCGTGCGGACTTAGCGGTACGCCAAGCACTGCTGCTACTCCGGCAAGGCAGCGGTACAGGAGGACGAGTCCTACTGATAACCAGCCAGCTCAGCACCCAGGAACAGAAAGGCATACGTGAAGCGCTGTCCAGCTATCGGGTTCCCTTGCTTATGCTGGGTATGGGGACACTTGAAGGTGCGCCGATGGCGCGGGAAGAAGGCGGCTATCTGACCGACAATCAGGGTAATATTCTGCTGTCACGCCTGGATGAGGCTACCTTGCTCCGCTTCGCTCAATCGGTGGGTGCGCAGTATCAGCGCCAACAGCCCAATGAGCGTGACCTCCGCGCGTTGGGTCTGCTCGACACACCAGACACCGTAGCCGAGCGACAAGAACAGGTACGCCTGGATGCCTGGGTCGACCAAGGCTACTGGCTGCTTATCCCCGTGCTGATTCTGGCTGCATGCGCAGGGCGAAAAGGCTGGCTCTTGTGTATACCGCTTTTGCTGTTTGTCATGCCACCTCCCGCTCACGCGTTTGCGTTCGAAGATCTCTGGTTGCGCAAGGATCAGCAAGGCGCCCGTTTGCTTGAAGCACAACGTCCTGACGAAGCCGCTCGACGGTTCGAGAATCGTGAATGGCGTGGTGTCGCCCAATACGAAGCAGGTCAATATGAAGAGGCTGCCAAAACCTTTGCCCAGGGCAACAGTGCGGTAGATCACTACAACCGCGCTAACGCCCTGGCCAAAGCCGGTCAATTGACTGGCGCGCTGGACGCTTATGACCAAGCACTCAGGCTGCAAAGCAATTTTCCCAAGGCCCTCCATAACAGAGCCCTGGTAGAAGCCTTGCTCAAACAGCAACAGGAACAGGCAACCGCTCAGGACACCACGCCCAATGAAGCAGGAAGTGACGACCAGCACAGTCAGTCCGACACCCAAGCCCAACCCTCACCGCAGAACAGTGACGCCACTGATGAGCCAAAGGCTGCGTCGAACCATGACGAATCAGGGCAGCCCGTTGGCCAAACCCCAGGCGAAGCCAGCGATAGCGAGGCCGTCGAGACCGAGGAAGAGAACGACGACCTTCTGTCCCAGCCTCACTCGAACGTACTGAGCGAGGAACGCAGGCAGTCACTGGAACAATGGCTAAGGGAAATACCAGACGATCCCGCAGAGTTGTTACGCCGCAAGTTCTGGTATCAGCAGCAACAAAAACAGGAAAATAGAACACCATGAGCCTAGTCCGTATTGCGCTCACCCTGCTTCTGCTGGTCAGCCTGGCTGGCTGGGGGGCAGACTTTACGGCTCGCGTGGACCATACCCAACTCGTACCTGGCGAGACCTTCGAGCTTGTCCTCGAATCAAGCGATCCGACGCTTTTCGGCAAACCGGATCTGTCCCCTCTGGAACCCCAGTTCGATATTCTCGGCACACGCCAGATCAACCAGTTGAGTACGGGACCCGATCAAAGCGAGCCTATCACCCGCTGGATCGTGACGCTTCAACCGCGGCAGCGCGGAATCGTAGTGATTCCCCCGCTGACCCTCAGTGGGGTGCGAAGCCAGCCGATTACGCTGCATGTCAACGAAACGTCGACACTCACCCCCAGCGCCCAGAACCTTGAGCCGGTCTTTATCGATGCTACGGTAGATCAAGAAACCGTTTATGTGCAGGCGCAGCTGGTCCTGACGCTACGCATCCTCCATTCCGTACCGCTTTACGATGACAGTAACCTCAGTACGCTGAGCATGCCATCAGCGCGCGTCGAGCCCTTGGGAGAGCCCAGGACGTATGAGCAGACCATTGGCGGCGTGAGACATGGTGTTATCGAGATCCGCTATGCCATTTTTCCGCAGCAAAGCGGTCCATTACGCATTCCCAGCCTGTCGTTCAGTGCCACGGCGGTTGATACCTCAACCAGTGGTCAGCAGTCGTCTCCGTTCAGCTCAAGGCCGGGTCGGGTAATACGCGTGGATACCAGCGAGATTCCCATTCAGGTCAAAGCCAAGCCTGCCGATTATCCTGCTGACGCACCCTGGCTACCGGCACGCCATATCGAGCTGAGCGAAGCGTGGAATCCCCAACCGGAAGAAGCGCGCCAGGGCGCCGTATTGACACGCCACCTTCTTCTCAAGGCAGAAGGCCTGTCCAGTGCACAGCTGCCGCCTCTGCCGCAGCCGACTGTAGACGGGCTTCGCCGCTATCCAGACCAGGCCAAGCTGACCAACGAAGTGCAGGACCAAAGCCTGGTCGGCAGTCGCGAGGAGCGGGAGGCGCTCGTACCCAACCGGAGCGGCGACATCACTCTACCTGCTCTGGAAGTTGTCTGGTGGAACACTCGGACCGACCAACTTGAGCGTACACAGCTACCTGCCCATACCCTTACCGTCGCTGCCGACCCGGCCCTAATGTCACCATCCCCAGGACAGGCCTCTACCAGTGTGAACGGGAAGCGACTACCTCTCTGGCCATGGCAGCTGGCCAGTTTTATTCTGCTTCTAACCACACTGTTGGGTTTCGGGCTATGGTGGCGAGCCCGCCAACTGCCCGCCATTATTAAAATGGCTCCTGCCGGCCCGAGCCCACGCACGCTGCTCGATGATTTGCGACGCGCCTGCCAGGCTAACGATCCGCATGCCACGCGTCAGGCGCTCGATGCCTGGGCTCGACAACAGCCAGAAACCCTGGCAGAAATGGCAGCCCGCTTCGATCCGCTTTCTGTCGCTCTGGATGACCTTAACGGCGCGCTTTACAGCGAAAGCGGACAGCACTGGCAAGGCGAGACACTGTGGCAGGCGTTCCAGGCTTTACCGCCCTCTACACAGCCCGTACAACAGGAGCCTGGCTCACTGCCACCGCTATACCCGCGCTGATGGTCCGGACGCAACGCCTCGACCACACGCCTGAACAGGAACACCATGCGTATTCTTCATACTTCCGACTGGCATCTTGGCCAGACTCTTCATGGTCAGGATCGCGACTTCGAGCACGCCTGTTTTCTCGATTGGCTGTTGGCACAACTCAAGACGCGCCGCCCCGATGCCCTGCTCATCGCTGGCGACGTCTTCGACACGATCAACCCGCCGGTCAAGGCGCAGGAGCGCCTCTATGACTTTATCGTACAGGCACACCTGGCGCTTCCTACGCTAACGGTGGTGATGATTGCAGGCAACCATGACTCCGGAGCCCGGATCGAACTTCCCGCTCCGCTCATGCGCAGCCTGCGGACCCATGCGTTAGGCCGAGTGCTTTGGCTGGATGACGGCTCGCTGGATGCCAGGCGGCTAATGGTTCCGCTTACCGATGCAAACGGCGCGATTAGAGCCTGGTGCCTAGCCCTACCTTTTTTACGACCGGCAGAAGTAACAGGGGGAAGTGACGGTACCTATATGGAGGGTATCGCCAAGGTACACGCAGAGCTGATTGCCCACGCTGAAACACGTCGCACACCAGGCCAGGCTCTTATCGCCATGAGCCACGCACACCTGGCGGGAGGCCAGATATCGGAGGATTCAGAGCGCAACATTATTGTTGGTAATGCCGAAGCTCAACCTGCCTCTCTGTTTCCCCCAAGCATTGCCTATGTGGCATTGGGTCATTTGCATAAGCCGCAAAAGGTAGCCAAGCAGGAGCGTATCCGGTACAGCGGATCTCCCCTTCCCCTCTCGTTCGCGGAAATGGACTATCCTCACCAGATTCTTGATGTTCAGTTCGAAGGAGAAGCGCTCAAGACTGTCGAGAGCATTCGGATCCCGCGAGCCGTGGACATGGTGCGCCTGGGCCCTGCACCACTGGCAGATATCCTTGAGCATCTCAAAAGCCAATCCGAAATCGACCTCTTCAATACCCCCGAAAGCCACTTGGCTCCCTGGCTCGAAGTCAGAGTCATACTCGACGCACCCCAACCCGATCTACGGCAGCGGCTGGAGTCTGCTCTTGAAAGAAAATCGCTGCGCCTCGTACGGATCGGCGTGCAATACGCGGGAGCCGTCAGTACTTCCAGCGAGTCGCCGGAGCTGGTGGCGCTGGAGCAACTGACGCCACAAGAGCTTTTCAGCCGTGCCTGGCAGGATACCTATGGGCAAGTGCCAGAATCGTCCACACTGGACGATTTTGCCCAGTTGCTTGAAGACATCGCACTGGGAGAACAGGCATGAAGATTCTGGCCGTTCGCCTGAAAAACCTCGCCTCTCTTGCCGGCCCGCATGAGCTGGACTTCACCGCTGAACCCCTTGCCAGCACCGGCTTGTTTGCCATTACCGGCCCAACCGGTTCAGGCAAGAGCACACTGCTGGATGCCCTTTCGCTAGGGCTGTTTGGTGAGGTGCCACGCCTTAGCAATGTGCGCAAGGAAGCCAAGGTGCCAGACGGCGATAACGAGATTGCTACAGGCGATCCGCGTACCCTTCTTCGCCGCGGTAGCGGTGCAGGCTATGCTGAAGTGGACTTTCTGGGTATCGACGGTTACCGCTACCGTGCACGCTGGGAAGCCAATCGCGCTCGAGACAGAGCGGATGGAAAGCTGCAGCCCAGCCGCCAGAGCCTGCGGAACCTGGACACGCAGCAGCTGTTGGCAGCCGACAAGAAAGCCGAATTCAAAACCCAGCTTGAGCAGCGCCTGGGCCTTACCTTTGAACAGTTCACCCGCGCAGTGCTACTGGCGCAAAGCGAGTTCAGCGCCTTTCTGAAAGCGGACGACAACGGCCGCAGCGAACTCTTGGAAAAACTGACCGATACTGCGATCTATAGCCAGCTTGGCCGACGCGCCTTCGAACGGGCGAAACAGGCTCGGCAATCCCTTGATCAACTGGAACAGCAAGCAGGTGGTATCCGCCCCCTGGACGACGCTGGCCGCACAGCACTCGAAACCCAATGCCAGAGCACGCTGGAAGTCTTGGCCCGCATTCAGGTCGAGCTTGGTGAGGTGGAACAGCAGCAGCGCTGGTTAAGGGATTTGAAGCGATTGGAGCAGGAACTTGCTCAGGCCCAGACAACGCGTACAACAGTGCAGCAGCAACACGATGAGCATACAGAGGTGCGCCAGACGCTTCATTGGCTTGATCAGTTGCTACCACAGCGTCATCGCTATCAGCAGAAGGCGCAGCTTGAGCATGACATGGGCCAGCTGGCGGCCCACCTCATACAGCTTGAACAGCAGAAGCAAGCGCTTGAACAACGCCTGGACGAGTTGACAGAACGCCAGCAGCACGCTCAAACCCGTCGCCAAACCGCGGAAGAAGCCCTGCATCAAAGTGCCGATTCACTGCAACAGGCTTTTCAGGAAGAGAACGACCTCAGCCGCCTCAAGATCGACGTCCAGCAGACCCGCGAGGCGTGGCGTCAAGAAGACTCGTTTCAACGCGAATCCCTGACAAGGATCAATGCCTTGGCAACTACCGAGGTGGAGCAACGTCAGGCACTGGAGCAGATAGCCACACAGCTCCAGGCAAGCGAGACACTGTCAGCATTATGTGATGCCTGGTCAGCCTACCGCCCCCGCCTTCAGCAGAACCTGCAGCTCGGCGAGCGCTTGGCGGGGTCCCGCCTGCGCATTCCCCAGTTACAGGCTGCTGTAAAAAAAGCCCAGGAAGAGGCCGATACTTATCAGACAGCCATCCAGACGCTCCAGCAGGAATCCGGCGCGGAAGGCAACCTGAGCGAGCAAATCCAGGCGCTGACGCAACAGCAACAGGCCAGCCGCCCCCTGCTCAGCTCACTGGAACGACTCATCTATCTCTGGCAACAAGGAGAAGAGCTCGAAGGCTATTGGCTCAGTAATCAGGAAAAGCAGACAGCGCTCTTGCAGGAGCGGGCCCACACCATAGCCGAGGGTAAACGCGCCGCTGCAGAGCACGCCGAAGCCGAGCGCGACCTCAAGCTCACCCTTGCCGTACTTGAGCGGCAACGGCTGATGCGCAGCGTAAGCGTGGAAAAGCTGCGTGCCCAACTCGTAGAAGGCGAGCCCTGCCCTGTGTGCGGCAGCCAGGAGCATCCTTTTCATCAGGAGAGTGTTCTGGCAAAGGCTATAGCCTCCCATGAAGCTCGGGAAGAAGAGCAGGCTCGACTGCATGTGCAACGGCTGTACGAACGCCTGATTGGTCTACGAAGCGCTGTTGCCGGTCTGAATGAACGACTCAAGGATCTCAAGCAGCAAGAAGAACAGCTGACCGCACAGCAGTTGGGAATACATGAGCAGCTGCGAGGCCATCCGGAAGGCAAGACACTTCTCGCCCAACCTGAGGAGCATCGCTCTTTCTGGCTGAACGAACAATTGACAGCACTCAGCAAGCGCATCCAGACCGAAGAAACGCGCCTGCAGTTCCTATTGAATCATCAGCAAAAAATCGATGGCTTACAGGAGCGTTGGCAAACCGCCCGCGAGCGTAGCCAGCAGGCCGCATGGGAGTTGGAAGAACACCTGAAAGCCATCCAGCAGGATGAGCTTCGACACGCTCAGGAGCTGGCTGAGCTCACTGCACTACTGCCTGCACCCTGGCTGGAACATTGGCAACAGCAGCCCCAGTCTACGTTTACGCGCCTGGAAGCGCTTATAGAAGCCCGACACCATCACCTGCTACGCAAACAGGAGCTGGAAAAGACGTTGACGACCTGCACGTTCGACCTCGAGCGTGAGCGTTATCAACAGCAGACCAGACTTCAGCAGCACGAAAAGCTTTCCAGTCTGCTGGCAACACTGGAAGAACAATTGACGAGTGGTCAGCTGCGCCTTCAGACAACATTGGGTGAACATGCCAGCCCCCATGCCTGGCAACAGGCGTTGAACCAATCCGTTGAACAGGCACGCCAAGCAGAGAGTCAAGCCAGGGAAGCCTGGAGTGAGGCCAATCTGAGCCATGAGCAATTACGCCATACTGTTGAGCTCAAGCGAGGCGAAGCGCAAAAGCTGGACTCCGCACATGGTCTACTTCTCGTCGAGCTTGAGGCCTGGCAGGCCCAGCACAGTACGCTTGACGAGACACTGCTGACTCGACTGCTGGGTATCAATGACCGTGAGCACACTGCCTTACGCCAGCAGATGCAGACCCTGGAACGGGCTGTCAATGAGGCTGACGTGGTCGTTCAAGAGCGTGAAAAACGTCTGGCAGCCCACCGGACCGAGCGGTCCGACATTCCTGAGCAGGAGACACTGGAGCAGCGCTGGACAGAGCTGAGCCAACTCAACCAGGCCTCTCAGGAACGCCATGCCGAACTACGGGCTGAAATCGCTGAAGACAACCGTCGGCGCACACAAAGCGCTGAGTTGCTGAACGCGATCGGGAGCGCTCGCGCGGAGTACCTGCGCTGGGCCAGGCTGGACGAGCTGATCGGCTCTGCCGATGGTCATACCTTCCGCAAGATTGCTCAAGGCTACAATCTGGATCTGCTGATCCATCATGCCAATGCTCAACTCCAGCAGCTGGTCCGCCGCTATCGGCTCAAGCGAGGCGGCAGTGCGCTAGGGCTCTTGGTTATGGATACCGAAATGGGCGATGAGCTGCGCTCGGTACATTCTCTGTCCGGTGGAGAAACATTTCTCGTTTCACTGGCACTGGCCCTCGGTCTCGCCTCCATGGCGTCGACTAACCTGAAGATCGAGTCGCTGTTTATTGATGAAGGCTTTGGCAGCCTTGACCCTGATTCGCTACAGCTTGCCATGGACGCGTTGGACGGACTACAGGCTCAAGGCCGCAAGGTTGCTGTCATTTCCCATGTCCAGGAAATGCATGAGCGTATTCCTGTCCAGGTACAGGTATGCAAACAGGGCAACGGACTGAGCACGTTAAGAATCCAGGGGCCGACGCCTCGCTTTATTGACTAAGCCATGCTGCCAGGCATCACCGTCCAGTGGCGCTCACACGAACCGAGCGTCACTCGTGATCGTTTTATTTTTTTCAAACGTCTGGCTATCCGCTGGGCGCACATCCGGGAGCAGTGACTGAAGCACGATTCCTTTAGGAAACGTTTCTTAAACGTATGTCCTACAGGTTTTTGCGGTTTCGAACAGATTGCAATCAGCCCCGCTGACGGGTCAGCTGTACGGCGATTGGCGCAAAGGTATCTCATGTCGATACCCAAGCGTTATGGAGCGACACCAGGGAAAGTCCGCGCGACCAGAATGCTAGGAAAGAATAAACATCACTTATGGCAGAAGCGTGCAAGCGGTAGCGAACTCGCCGGAACTGTCACGGCAAGCGCCCGCCTGCTCATCACTCTATAGGCATCAGCCGGAAGTAGCAGGCCCATCCTTCAGGCCTGCTACCCAAGCATTTACGTTATGCCAAGCTCTTGCTTACCACTTCATACACATCGCTCGAGAGCTGACCGCTTGCCATGATCCGCTCCAGTTCCCCACGCATGAGTTGCTGGCGGGATTCATCGTACTTGCGCCAGCGGGTCAACGGCGTTAGCAGGCGGGATGCAATCTGCGGATTCAAGGCATTGAGCGTAATGATCTGATCAGCCAGGAAGCGATAACCGCTGCCGTCCTTTTGATGGAAATTAATCAGGTTCTGGTTGGCGAAGGCGCCGATAAGTGCACGAACCTTGTTGGGGTTCTTCAAGGTGAAGGCAGGATGCCCCATCAATGCCTTGACGCGGTCCAAACCACCCGGACGGTAACTGGCCGCCTGCACACTGAACCAGGAGTCCATGACAAGCGGATCATTCTTGTAGCGCTCGGCAAAGCGCTCCAGCACCTCGGTCTTCTCTGCCTCGAAGTCGGAGTTTACCAAGGCTGACAGCGCCGCCAGGCGTTCCGTCATGTTGTCACAGTTGTCGAACTGCTCCTGAGCCGCTGCAACCACTTCCGGCTTGCGGCTCAGCATGAGATAGCCTAGTGCGATGTTCTGCAAACTGCGGCGGGCAATATGATCCGCCTGGGCAACATACGGCGTATTGCGTGAGGTTTCGCGGTTCGCCTGATAGCGCTTCCAAAGCGGCTCATACAACGCCTTAACCAACTCATTACGAGCGAAGTCACGGGCAGCATGGATAGCATCGATATCGGCGACCTCAGACAGCTCGACCAGATACGCCTCCGTTGGAAGCGCCAGCATTTCTGCCACCATAGCCTGATCCAGGCGCTCGTCTTCCAGTACCGTGCGCAGCGCCTCGACAAGACGCTGGTCGAGTACCATCACCTCACCCTTCTGCTGTTGAACGATCAGCTCCTGCAAGACCTGTACAGCCAGTTGCTGACCAGCATCCCAACGATTGAACCCGTCGGAATCGTGCTGCATGAGGAACATCAGCTGCTCACGCGTATAGGGGAAGCTAAGCTTGACCGGTGCGGAGAATCCGCGCAGCAATGAGGGCAGCGGTTTTTCCGTAATACCTTCGAACGTAAAGGACTGCTCGGCCTCGGTTACGGCAATCACGCGATCCGTTACAGCGTCTTCCGTCTCACCAGCAAGGCGTAGCGGCAATTCTTGCCCTTGCCCTCCCAACAGCCCTAACTTGACCGGAATTACGAAGGGCTCCTTGGTGGGCTGGCCAGGGGTTGGCGGGCAGCTCTGGCGGAAGGTCAGCGTATAGGTTTTGGCCTGTTCATCAAAGGCTTCAGCCACCTCCAGACGCGGTGTACCGGACTGGCTGTACCAGCTTTTGAACTGAGTGAAGTCGGCGTCGTTAGCATCTTCCAAGGCCTTGACGAAATCCTCGACAGTGACCGCCTGGCCATCATGGCGCTCGAAGTACAGATCGGTCCCCTTGCGGAAACCATCTGCACCTAACAGGGTGTGCAGCATGCGCACCACCTCAGCACCCTTTTCATAGACAGTCAGGGTGTAGAAATTGGAGATCTCGATAAAGGAATCCGGGCGCACCGGGTGTGCCATCGGACCGGCGTCCTCTGCGAACTGATTGGTCCGTAGAAAAGCCACGTCCTCGATACGCTTGACTGTTTCCGAGTTCATGTCGGAGGAGAATCCGGCATCACGGAATACGGTGAAGCCTTCCTTCAGGGACAGCTGGAACCAGTCACGGCAAGTGACACGGTTACCCGACCAGTTATGGAAGTATTCATGGGCAACGATAGCCTCGACCCGCTGATGCGCGGCGTCTGTGGCAGTGTCCGGGCTTGCCAGAACAGCGCTGGAATTGAAAATGTTCAGCCCTTTGTTTTCCATGGCGCCCATGTTGAAGTCGTTCACCGCAACGATCATGAAAATATCCAGATCGTACTCGCGGCCATAGACTTCCTCATCCCAGCGCATTGAGCGCTTGAGGCTGTCCATGGCATGCTGCAGCTTGCCTATGTTTTCCGGCTCCACATAGATCCGCAGGGCTACGTCGCGTCCGCTTCCTGTGGTGTATGTATCCTCAATACACCAGAGGTCACCGGCTACCAGCGCGAACAGGTAGGACGGCTTCTTGAAGGGATCTTCCCAGGTCGCCCAGTGACGTCCGCCCTCTTCCTCACCGTTGGCAATCGGATTGCCATTGGAAAGCAGGATCGGATACTTGACCTTGTCCGCCTTGATGGTTGTGGTAAATACGCTCATCACATCCGGGCGGTCGAGGTAGTAGGTGATCTTGCGGAAACCCTCGGCCTCGCACTGCGTACAGAACATCTTGCCAGAGGTATACAGGCCTTCCAGCGCCGTATTGGTTTCCGGATGGATGCGTACAGTGGTGCTGAGAGTGAAGTTGTTGCCACAGGGCTGGATCGTCAGGTGATCGGACTCGATCTGATACTCATTAGGCGTCTGGGGCTCGGCATTGACCGATAGGCTCAACAGCTCAAGCTCTTCCCCCTGCAAAACAAGGGGTGGCAGACCGGCGCCTCGGTCAGGGTTACGCCGCATATGCAACTCGGCATGAACGAGCGTATGGTCATCGAACAGCTCGAACGTGAGATGCGTCTCGTCAATGAGGTACTCAGGGGCCTGATAGTCCTTGAGATGTATCGTCTTCGGTTGCTCGGTGCGCATGACGTAACCCTTATGCTAATTCACGACGGCGGTTGTACCGCGGCGGCTTAATGATGCACGGCCAGCTGGTAAGCTGTGTATTTGCGAATATTAATGACCCCGGTATCAAACATCAGATATTGACCCTTGATACCAAGCAGTGTGCCTTCTACTACAGGCGTCTTCTCCAGATCGTGGCTAACAATCTTGGCGGGATACACCGTAACCGGATAATGAATCTGAAGCGGCTCCATGTCGACTATTGGTTGGATCGCCTGCAGGCCAAAACGCTCCTGAAGCACGTGCATCCCTTGCGCACAGGCATCCAGAATCTGGTCGCGCAGCGCAGCGAGGTCCGCCTGCTCTGCCTCTCCCTTGAGCATAGCGCGCCAGTTGGTGCGGTCTCCTACCTGGCTACGAAAAAGATCCTCCACCAGACCCGATTGCTGCCGGGTAGCCACACGCAAGATGGCTAGCGCCTGATGAGCACCCTGGTCGATCCAGCGAGTAGGTATCTGATTGGCACGCGTAATACCGACCTTAAGCCCTGAGGAGTTGGCCAAGTAGACGATATGGGGCGTCATGCAAAAAGACTCTCCCCACTCCGGCTCGCGACAGGTGCCATGCTCGAAATGGCACTTCTCAGGACTCATCATGCAGCTATCGCACTGGGCAAGGGAGGTAAAACAGGGATAACAGTAACCCTGACCGAAGCTCTTCTTGGTCTTGCGGCCACAATGGGTGCAATGGATTTCACCCAGGTACTCCAGACGGATTCTTTCGCCAATCAGCGGATTGACGGGAACCTCTGTTTCGCCCAGGCGAAACGAATACTGCACGGGCTCGCCGAGACGCACCGTCATCTTGCTTAGCGCGCCGCGCCCTAACTCTGTCATGGTGTTGCACTACCTTTTAAAATGAAAGCGCCACGGCTGTAGGGCCGCGGCGCTTGGAACTGCGGTGATGCGAAGATCAGTGAATCGCGTCGGACTTGAAGAGAAGATTGGGAATCGGCTCGGACTTTGAGCTGCATTCCTGTGGTCCCATGTAGCCGACTCGCTGGTCCTCCGGGACATGCCTGGCCTCATAGGCAATGACTGCCTGCAAACTGAGCTCGACCTGCTCGCGCGTCAGCTTGCGGCCATCCGGCCATTTACCGATTTCTACGGCGCGTTTTAGGTTCTCGTAGATTTCCGGCGTGATGTTATCGAGCATCTGGGCAAAGGGTGTGGACATGCTCCCGCTCCTGCTAAGTAGAAATACCGGCAAATAAAGGCTTAAGTGTAGCGGGAGGCGAATGCTTGCGCACAGCCATCCGGCAAGGCATGGCCCCTCCTGCAAGAAGCCATGCAAATATTCTATTTGGCGTCGGGCTGCGTTATTTTCAACTGCTGCGGCTGGGCATCTTTCACCGCAATCGGCTTGCTAAGCGCAACCCACTCACCTGACGTCGGATTTCCCTGTCGAGAGATACGCGCAACCAGCTGAACCTGATCAAAACCTGACAGCTTCAGCTGCGGCATCATCGCATCTGCGTCACTCAGCGATACCCTGGCAGGCAGGTCCGCTACTGTCAGACGCTTTACTGCCAATGGCATGGGTGGCCCTGATACAGCGCGGGCAAACACGAACACGGTATCACTCGCCTTGACACGTGAGCTCACGCCTGGATCAAGACTTACCGTGACGCTCAGGGTAGCTGATTGAGTAGCACTGACTGAAGATGCAGCTTCGCCGCTAGCGGCCATATAGCGCCGGGCCCGCTCGATACCACTTTGGATAGCCTTACGGGACGGATCACCAGTAGGCAGCTGATCGACCAAGGTTTGCCAATGAGTGATTGCACCGGCGTAATCCTTCTGCTCGAACGCCGCTATGCCCAGGAGCCCAAGCGTAGTCACCTCCTTGGGATTGGCCTTGAGCGCTTCGTCAGCCAACGTCTTGACCTCCGGGGTCAAGACTTTACCGTCCGCAAAATACTGCGCCTGCGCCAGCTGCCCTAGCAGCTCAGGTTGACGTCCGGCCTGCTGGACTGCCTGGGTAAACGCATGAGCAGCCTCGCTAAAACGCTCCTGGCTCATATAGGTACGACCCAGCAGATACCAGCCTTCAGAAGACTCAGGCTGGACGGCAACCGCGCGCTCTAGCCGGGAAGTCATTTCATCCATGGAGCGCGGCGGCTGGCTGAACTCGCGAGTGAGCTCGACCCGGTCGCTGGCACCCCAATGCAGGTAGAGTCCAAGCCCAACGAGCGGAACGATTAACGCCACAATCAACGGCGCAGCGCGCCCGCCTTTAGCGCTTGTGGCGTCAGTGTCTGCCTGCTGAGTGTCGGAAAGCAGCTCACGTGTAGCTTCGGAGCGGGCTTCTTCCCACTGCTCAGCAGTCAACAAGCCTGCAGCGTGTTGCTGGGAGAGCTCTGTCAGTCGCTCCTCGTAAAGCTCAACGTTGACGGCGGCACGGTCTTTACCAGAGGCAACGTGCTGACGGCGTATCGCGGGAATCAGGAGGAAGCCCAAGGCAACGAGCAGCAGCAGCCCTATGGCGAGCCAGAAATCGATCATCAGGAATCTTTCTTTTTCAGAAGTGATGCAAGGCGTGCCTGCTCATCGGCAGACAATGGAGCATTGGATGGCAAGGTTTGTTGCTGGCGACGTCGAACAATGATCAGGATGATACAGAACCCTAAGATTAAAAACGCAGCCGGCCCATACCAAAGCAGCCAGGTCCGCTGTTCAACAGGCGGCCTGTACATGACGAACTCACCATATCGCGCCACCAGATAGTTGATGATCTGCTCATCGCTTTTACCTTCGCTCATCAGACGATGAATCTCTCCTCGCAAATCAGCGGCGATGGGTGCATTCGAGTCGGCAAGGTCCTGGTTCTGGCACTTCGGGCAGCGCAATTCACGCGTCAGTGCTTGAAAGCGCTCGCGCTCGGCATCGTTTGTGTACGCGAAGGTTTCGATGGCGGCCTGTGCAACGCCTATCCATACAAACAGCAATAATAACGATGCTCCTATCCGGCGGATCATGGCGCCTCCATGAGCTGCTGGTAACGCGGCGCCAGCTCATCACGCCACACCTGTTGGCTTACAATGCCTACATGTTTGTAGCGGATGACGCCTTTGCTATCGATCAGATAGGTTTCCGGTGCGCCGTATACACCCAAGTCCAGACCCAGGCTGCCTTTGTCATCGCGAACGTTGAGCTGATAAGGGTTGTGGAATTCCTTCAGCCACCTTAATGCGCTGGCATTATCGTCCTTGTAATTGATGCCGTAGATGGTGATGCCCTGATCCTTGAGCGTATTCAGAACAGGATGCTCCTCCCGGCATGCGACACACCAGGTGCCCCATACATTGACCAGGGCTGGCTTGCCTTGAAAATCAATCTGAGTCAGGGTTCGGCCGGGGTCGTCAACAGCAGGCAATGAGAACGCCGGCAGTGGTTTGTCGATCAGTGCGGACGGTAGCTCGGATGGATTCAGATACAGGCCCTTGAACAAAAAGCCAGCCATGGCGAGAAAAAGGACGAGTGGAATCAGCAGAACCAGGCGACGCTTCATGCCTGCGCCTCCTTGAGCCCCAGGGACCGACTGGCACGCTGGCGCACCTTGAGTCGATAACGTTTGTCCGACATGGAAAGTAGTCCACCTAGCGCCATCAGCACGCCTCCCAGCCATATCCAGCGTACGAATGGCTTGATATGGATGCGGACTGCCCAGGCCCCGTCTTCCAACGGCTCACCAAGCGCCACGTATAAATCACGCATAAGCCCTGCATCGATGCCTGCCTCGGTCATGACCGAGCGCTGTACTACATAAAGACGCTTTTCCGGATGCAGAACCGCAACATTCTGATTGCCTTTCGAGACCCGCAGAGTGCCATAGTCCGACTTGAAGTTAGGCCCCTCGAAATGCTGAGCGCCATCGAAAATGAAGTGATAACCTGCCAGCTCGACCGACTCCCCTGGCACCATGCGCAGGTCGCGCTCAGCGGAGAACTGGGTAGAGAGCACTATCCCTAATGCCGACACCGCAAGCCCCAGATGGGCAGCCTGCATCCCCCAGTAACTGCGGCCGAGGCTGCGAATACCCTTGAGCCAACCTTTATGGCGCGTCTTGTCCTGGAGATCGCGAAGGCCAGCCAGTACAACCCAGGACGCCAACGAGCACGCCGCCAGCACCACCCAATGAAAGTCGCCCAGCATGAACGCTGCCAGCACGCCGAGAACAACGCTGACAATAAGTATTGGCATGAGCATGCCCTGCAACCAGCGCACAGGGGTGCTCTTCCAGCGCACCAGTACGCCGATTGCCAGTGCAATCATCAGTATGACCATTAGCGGTACAAACAGGGCATTGAAATAAGGCGGACCAACAGACAGCTTGGCACCGCTTAGCGCATCAATGACCAGCGGATACAGCGTACCTAGCAGGATCATGGACGCCGCTACGACCAGAATGAGGTTATTGATCAGCAGGAGCGTTTCCCGAGACCACAACTCAAATCCAACCTGACTTTTAACAACAGGTGCCCGCAGGGCAAACAGGGTTAACGAGCTGCCTACCACGACCAGAAGGAAGGCAAGGATAAACACCCCACGGGTGGGATCTGAAGCAAACGCATGGACAGAGGTCAGCACGCCTGAGCGAACCAGGAACGTACCCAGAAGACTCAAGGAAAACGCAGCAATTGCTAGCAATACCGTCCAGCTCTTGAAGACTCCACGTTTTTCCGTGACGGACAACGAATGGATAAGCGCTGTCCCGACCAGCCACGGCATGAATGATGCGTTTTCTACCGGGTCCCAGAACCACCAGCCCCCCCAACCCAGCTCGTAATAGGACCACCAGGAACCCAGGACAATACCAATACCTAGGAATGTCCAGGCCACCAGCGTCCAAGGCCGGGACCAGCGGGCCCAGGCCGCGTCTAGACGCCCGCCCAGCAAGGCCGCGATGGCAAAGGCAAAGGCGACGGAAAACCCCACGTAGCCCATATACAACATAGGCGGGTGCACAATCAGCCCAACATCCTGCAACAAGGGATTCAGGTCATTTCCATCCACAGGCGACTGGGGCAGCAGGCGTGAGAATGGATTGGACGTCATGATCAGGAACAATAAGAAACCTGAGCTGATCATTCCCATGATGGACAGGACCCGCGTCAGCATGTCTTCGGGCAATTGCCGGGAGAAGATGGAAACAGCAAACGTCCAGCCGCCAAGGATCAGAGCCCATAGCAGCAGCGATCCCTCATGCGCACCCCAGACTGCACTGAATTTGTAGTACCAGGGCAATAGACTGTTTGAGTTCTCCGCCACATAGGTCACTGAGAAGTCGTTCGTCAGGAATGACCAGGTCAGGCAGCCAAATGAAAAAAGAAGGAAAGCGAATTGTCCCCAGGCCGCCGGCCGCGCAAGCCCCATCCATTGCCGGTTGCCTCGCCATGTGCCCAGCAAGGGAAACGTCGACTGGACCACAGCCATGCACAGCGCAAGTATCAGAGCCAGGTGGCCTAGTTCAGGAATCATGAATTTCTCGCATTACACTAAAAACAAAAATGCAGAGCCCGGCAGCATCAGCTGCCCTTCTGGTTACTAAACTGCTGGTAGGCGCCACTGTCCTTGAGGGCCTTGGTTACTTCAGGCGGCATGTAATTTTCGTCGTGCTTTGCCAACACTTCGTCGGCATCGAGCACACCGGATGCATCGAGCTTGCCTAACGCGACGATCCCCTGCCCTTCGCGAAACAGATCCGGCAGGATGCCATGGTACCTGATGGAAATGTGTTGAACGCCATCACTCACGATGAAGCGCACATCGAGCGAGTCGGCCGATCGCTGGAGAGAGCCCCGCTCGACCATACCGCCCGCCCTGATACGAGTGCCCACGGGGGCTTCCCCCGAAACGATCTGGCTGGGCGTGTAGAACAGGTTGATGTTCTGTTGCAATGCCGACAAAGCCAGGGCCACGGCGACCCCAACGCCAGCCAGAATCGCCAGAATGATCAAAAGACGTTTTTTACGGACAGCATTCACGGGTTCATCTCCCGACGCAGGCGGCGTGCTTCGCTCTGCAGATAACGACGGTGTGCCAGCCGTGGCATCACGATATTGATTATCAGGACCAGTGCAGTGATTCCATAAGCTGACCATACATAAGGTCCGTGATGACCCATGGCCAGAAACTCGCTTATCGAATGAAGCGTCATGTTTTACCCCTTTTACCAAGGCTCTCTTCAACCACTGCCTTGGCCCAAGACGTTCGTGATTCGCGGCGTAAGATTTCAAGACGCATGCGCATCAGGACAACAGCGCCGAAGAAACAATAAAAACCAACCACCATTATCAGAAGCGGAAGCCACATCTCGATGGGCATTGCCGGTTTTTCGGTAAGCGTGAACGTGGCAGGCTGATGTAGGGTGTTCCACCATTCAACGCTGTATTTAATGATTGGCAGGTTGATAACACCTACGATGGCGAGTACCGCGCAGGCCTTGGCCGAACTTTCCCGATTGGAAATAGCCTGCCCCAACGCAATGATGCCGAAATACAGGAACAGCAGGATTAACATGGAAGTCAGCCGTGCATCCCACACCCACCAGGCACCCCAGGTTGGCTTGCCCCATATCGACCCGGTTACCAGCGCAACAAAAGTCATCCAGGCGCCTACGGGCGCTGCGCATTTGAGTGCAACATCGGCCAGCTTCATTTTCCAGACCAGGCTTACTACCCCGGCAATTGCCAGAAGCAGATACCCCGACTGCGCCAAAAATGCAGCAGGTACATGGATATAGATGATGCGAAAGCTATTACCCTGCTGATAATCCTGCGGCGCAAAGACCAGGCCCCATACCGTGCCTACTATAACGAAGCATGCCGCCGCCCACGCCAGGATGGGCAACCACCGGCTACTGATCTCGTAAAACCATTTGGGCGAGCCCAGTTTATGAAAAAACGTCCACTTCATGACTGTTCCACATTATTCACCCACACTGATCCGTAACCCAGCGCCAATAGCGAACGGAGAGAACGTCAGCGATAAAACCATCAAACTTCCCAGCCACAAAAGCTGTCCTGCGGCGGGCATTCCATGAAGAGAGGCTTGCAATGCACCGCTGCCCAGAATGAGCACCGGAATGTAAAGCGGAAGAATAAGCAGAGCCAGCAGCAACCCGCCCCGCTTGAGCCCTACAGTCAGCGCTGCACCTACAGCACCCAGCAAACTCAGTACAGGCGTACCGAGCAGCAACGATAGCAGCAGCACCCCCAAACACTGGACAGGAAGCCCTAGCATGAGCGCCAGGACAGGCGAGAGCACGATTAGCGCCAGCCCGGTAAACATCCAGTGCGCCATCACCTTGGCTAATACCAGAACAAAGAGTGGATGCGGCGAGAGCACCCATTGCTCAAGTGAGCCGTCTTCAAAATCGCTACGAAACAGGCCGTCCAGCGAAAGCAATACCGCCAACAAGGCAGCGACCCAAATCAACCCTGGCGACAGCTCTTTCAACAGCTGGCTTTCAGGTCCCACCGCCAGGGGAAACAGGGCAATCACGATCGCAAAGAACACCAACGGATTGGTCAGCTCCACCGGGCGTCGGCATAGCAGTAGCGCTTCACGTTTAAGCAGAAGCACGAAGAGCCCGCTCATGAGACTCCCTGCCCTAGCTCTAGCTGGCGATAGCGCGTCGGCGTTTGCGTCATTTGATGATGCGTAGTAAACACCACTGCTCCACCCTGTTCACAGTGCTGGCTCAAATGCCGCTCAAGATGCTCCACCGCTTGGCGGTCGAGAGCCGTAAACGGCTCATCGAGTATCCACAAGGCAGGAGGGTCAAGATACAGGCGAGCCAATGCGACACGACGCTGTTGTCCGGCAGAGAGCGTATGGCAGGGAACATCCTCGAAGCCAGACAGCCCTACGCTGTCCAGAGCCTGCCAGATCGCTTCCCGAGTGGCGGGCTTGTTCAAAGCGCACAACCAAGTAAGGTTTTCCTCGGCAGTCAGGAGTCCCTTGATTCCAGTCGCATGGCCAAGCCAGAATAACTGGCTGAACGGCTCGTGTCGCTGCCTACCAGCCAGACGCACCTCACCGGCCGTTGGAGCCATAAGCCCTGCCAGAAGACGTAGCAGACTGGTTTTACCGCTGCCATTCGGCCCCATTATCTGCAGCATTTCACCAGATTCGAGCACAAGATCCAGCTGCTCGAACAGCACGCGCTCGTCACGCTCACAGGTGAGCGCAACGGCTTCAAGACAAGGGGGTATCACTACACGCAACCATTGGCATCAAGTCGGAACGGAATCGGCCGCTATAGTAGGCTGGAAACAAGACCAAGCCCGTCAATTGGCCAGCATTATACACATCACGCCAGCCTGGACGACCGACTGCATGAAACTATCAGAGTGGCTACATGGCTGACATAGGCACTATCCGCCCCGCTTCTGCCCCAGTTGTCCCAACGCGGGCAGCGTTACCCGCCGAGCCGGTCGTGCGGATTACCTTGCCGACAGAAAGCCCTCTGCTGCCCGGCGAAACAGCCCAGGCGCAAGTTGTTGCCCTTAAGCAGAGCCTGCAGAGTTTTCAGTTATTGCTGCAGTTGACGCTTGCCAATGGACGTCAACTTACCCTACCGGCGGAAAGCACTTCACCCCTGCCAACCGGTTCGCTACTAAACATCATGGCGTTATCGTCTACCCGCCTGGCTGTACAGATCGAGGCCAAGGCAGAGACGCCTTTGAAAAGCCTGGATACCAAAGCGCTTCCGCCAGGCACCCTGCTGCAGACGCGAGTGGTAAGCAGTCAACCAGCCGACGCCTCTGAGGGGCAGATATCCTTCAAATCCGTTGTGACATTGCTCAACGGTGCCCTTGCAGGCAAACAACTGATAATCGAATCGCTAGATGCCCTTAAGCCCGGCAGCCTGATAACGGTTGCGGTACGCGATGTACAGCAGGTTGCTCTGGTGCCCTCCAGCGGAAGACTCGATCAGATTGAGCTGGGACACCAGTTGACGGCTCAGTTCCAGCGACAAGGCTCGCTGGCCCAATTGTTTCAAGCTCTGCCGCTACTCACGGACTCGCCCGCCACGCGCGGCGTGTTGCGCGATACGCTTGGTCAGCTGCTCGCCTCCGTACCCGAGGTTGAAGAACTCAAGAACCCGGATGTCGTAAAAACCTTGTTCGAGCGAAGCGGCATTTTGCTGGAGCGACACCTTATTTCAGGTGAGACCGAACGGCTGCCGCAGGATTACAAGACACTCCTGCTCCGCCTAATCGGTCAACTGAGCCAGACTACAACTACTTCGGCCACTTTTCCTCCTCAAGCCACGATGCCAAACCTGCCAGGAAGCCTGCGTAATGCTCTAACGGCATTAGGGCAAGGGAACCCCAAACATGCTGCGTTGAGCTTTCCTCTGCCGTCACGGATAGTTAGCTCGCTGCTGCAGGAAGGCATAGAGCTTGAAGAGTTGCTCAAGTTGGCAACAGCAGCCCTATCACGCCTGCAAACTCATCAGCTGTCTGGCGTTGAACAGACACAGCATTACTCGGACGGGTCCATGCTGCTTACCTGGCAAGGGGAACTCCCCATGCGTAACGGTGAGCGCATCACCTGCCTGCAATACAAGCTGCAGGAGGAACGCCCTTCCAAAAGCGCTAGCGAACTGCGTGACAGCATCTGGAAGCTCGACCTTGCCTTTGATCTTGAGCCGCTCGGCAATATGCAGGTCGAGGCCAAACTTGCTCGCGGTACGCTTTCGAGCCAGTTCTGGGCCGAGCAGAAGGAAACCGCCGCGCTCATTACCCATGAGCTGGAGCATTTCAAGGAGCGATTGCTGGAGGCCGGGCTTCTGGTAGGCGAGCTGCAATGCACGCTGGGAAAACCGGTGCGTGGACTACGCACGCACATTGAAGAACGCTGGATAGATGAAAACGCATGACTACTTCGAAGCAGGCTATCGCACTGGTCTATGACGGCCAGACCGCTCCCACCCTAACAGCCAAAGGCGATGCAGATCTTGCCGAAGCCATCCTGGCGTTGGCCAGAGAGCACGAAATCCCTATCTATGAGAACGCTGACCTGGTACGCCTGCTGGCACGCCTTGAGCTTGGCGATGCCATTCCTGAAGCGCTGTACCGCACGATTGCCGAGATCATCGCGTTCGCCTGGTATCTGAAAGGCAAGCATCCGCAAAACATGCCCTGCAGGCAGGAAGGCCCCACCCTACCGGCGCTACCCGTCAAATACTGAGCACTTTATCCTGAGCATAAAAAAGCCATCAGTAAATAACTGATGGCTTTTCGGTAAATGAAGAAATGCGAAAGGCCTGTCGGATATAACGCCAGACCTTATGACAGGCGTGCAAAGCACACTCTGTCAGGATTGCTGACGCGCCTTATGCATCTTGCTGATCAGCTCGGCCTCGGCTCGTGAAAGCCCGCAGGACTGGGTCAGATCATCGACGCTGGCACCCAGTCCCACAAGACGGGCAGCCTGACTGAACGACAGGCTTGCCGGATCGCTTTGTTCGATACGAGTCAGCCTGTCAGGCAGGGGTCCAACAATCTCATTGATCTCATGCAATTGCTCCCCCATACGGACCGTGCCGGCCTGATAGGTTTCCAGCCGCTTGGCTAGAGCCCTCAAGCGCTTTTCGGTTGTTTCCTCATGCTGGGCAAGCTTTGACGCCTGCCGTTTAAGCTCCTGCCATAGCAGAAAGCAAGCACCTGCCAGCCCGAGACAAATGAACACCAGCACGATCAACGCTGCCAACATTAGATACTTTCCAACTCAGACCATTCTTCTTCGCTCATCATCTTATCCAATTCGACAAGAATCAGCAGCTCGCCGTTCTTGTTGCAAACGCCCTGGATAAACTTGGCGGATTCATCGTTACCCACGTTTGGCGCGGTTTCGATTTCAGACTGACGTAAATAAACGACTTCAGCCACGCTGTCGACAAGAATACCAACGACTTGCTTGTCGGCCTCGATAATCACGATACGGGTGTTATCCGTGATCTCGGCAGAGTCCAGGCCAAAACGCTGACGTGTATCAATTACCGTCACGACATTACCGCGCAGGTTGATGATACCCAGCACGTAGCTTGGAGCACCTGGCACCGGTGCTATTTCCGTATAGCGCAGCACTTCCTGAACCTGCATGACATTGATACCGTACGTCTCGTTGTCCAGACGGAAGGTCACCCACTGCAGGATTGGATCTTCGGAACCTTGTGCAGACGTTTTCTTCATTTTCCCAGCCTCGTTGATACCGCCTTGGCGGTCTTGGCGGTCTTCCCGCCTTGGTTGATCCAGAATCGACCCCTTAAGCGTAGGCCAACCCTTCTATTGTTTCCTTTGCTTTGCAGCACCGCTTTCAATCAGCGCCGCAAGCGCCGATACATCCAGCAAGGCACACATATGCTCAATTACCGTTCCCGCCAGCCATGGCCGCTGGGATCGTTGCGTTCGCCACTTGACCTCGGCAGGGTCCAGGCGTATCGAACGACTGACCTGATGTACCGCAATTCCCCAGTCATACCCTTCAACCGAGATAACGAACCGGAGGCCTTCCTTGAAGTCTTCGCGGTAGCGCTCTGGCATGACCCAGCGCGCGGCATCCAATACCTTCAAATTACCCTGCGGGCTGGGCAGGATGCCCAGGAACCAATCGGACTGACCAAACAATGGCGTCAGCTCGCGGCCTTCCAGTGAATGAATCGTTCCCAAACATATCAGCGGCACAGCAAGGGTCAGCCCCGCCACGTCGAACAACAGACATTCAAACGGCTCTTCAGCCCATTCCGGCCTTCCGTCGTCGCTTACCTTGAAAGGCTGCACCTGCTGCTCGACAGCCTTAACAGTTCTTAACGGAATAACGGTATCGACAACTTTTTCCGGCTCTGCCACTACAGGCTTAACAACCGGCACCACAGGCAGGCTGGCGGGCTCGGCAAGCTTCTGGGCAGGCGTTTCCCTGACTTGGGCATCGCGTGCCTTCTCCTCACGTACAGCCGCCTCGAACTCGTCCAAAGACACGCTCTGAGCCGTAGGCACAACAGGATCAGGCGCAGCCACGGGTACCACTTCAACCAACGAGACGATAACCGCCTCATGCTGGAGGACGGCAGGCGTCTCTACCGGCAGCTCGAGTGTCGCCTCCATCAGCAGCGCATCCAGATAGGACTGCAAAGCCAGCTGTGGACGAATTTCAGTGCTAGTAGAACGGTTCATGTCACGTATCACACTTCAAGATTGAAGAAACTATCGGCTGGATACCGCAAAAACTTGAGTACTGCATCACTATGTCTTCACGCGACGTTCATTGAGGCAGGCTGCATATCAAGCAGATGCTTAAGCAACGCCCTATATGCAATGACACCACGACTATTCGCATCGTTCTGCGAGGGGGTTACCCCTGCACGGCTGGCATCCCGCAGCTTGGTATCGATGGGAATGAACGCTTGCCACAGGTGCTCGACATAATTGTCCCGGAGGTACTTAAGCGTCCCCAGCGAAGCCTGGGTACGCCGGTCGAACAGCGTCGGTACGATCGTGTAAGGAAGCGCCTGCTTTCTGGAGCGGTTGATCATGGCCAATGTATTGACCATGCGCTCCAATCCCTTGATCGCCAGAAATTCCGTTTGCACGGGAATGACCAACTGCTGGCTTGCCGCCAATGCATTGACCATCAGAATGCCCAACAAGGGCGGACTGTCGATCAGGGCATAATCAAAATCATTCCACAACTGCGCGAGGCTTTTGGAAATCACCAGCCCCATGCCATTCTGTCCTGGCGATTGCCGCTCCAAGGTCGCCAGCGCTGTACTGGCCGGCAGCATTGAGATGCGCTCATGGCTGGTCGGTAGCAGAAGTTGTTTGGGTAGCCCGTCCGGAACCTGCCCCTGATGCAGGAACAGTTCGAAGGCGCTGCGCTCCAGTCGATCCGGATCCTGTCCAAAATAACTCGTCAAGGAACCATGGGGGTCAAGATCGACTATCAGGACACGCTTGCCCGAGTCAGCCAGAAGCCCTGCCAGCGAAACAGACGTTGTTGTCTTGCCTACCCCGCCCTTTTGATTGGCTATTGCCCAAACTCTCACGTTCTACCCTCCCCAGGCAGCGTACTGCATTGCCAAGGCCAAGCCGCTGGACATACCAGCGGCGAAGATTTGACAGCGATTAGTTCTACCGCTTACTTGGAGGGAGCAGGTGCACTTTGCGTGCCATTTCTGCCAGAAGCGGAGCGCTCCTGAAAACCACTCACGCCACGGTGAATGTCGACATTTCGTGAAATGAGCAACACCACCCGACGGTTCCGCGCCCTGCCCTCAGGGGTGGAGTTATCTGCTATTGGTTGATAGCTGCCATACCCGACCACAGCGAGCCGTTCGGGTGTAACGCCATCACCAATCAGCAGCCGAGCAATACTGGCGGATCGCGCCGCTGAAAGCTCCCAGTTGGTAGGATATTGGGGCGTACTGATGGGAATATTGTCAGTAAACCCTTCTACTTGAATCGGGTTCTTGTAAGGCGCCAGAATTTTGGCAACCTTCGCCATCAAGCCAAAGGCTGGATCGCCTGGAATGGCATCCCCGCTAGGAAAAAGCAGATTGGAATTCAGCTCGATTTCCAACCAGGTCTCGGTTGCCCTTAGAGTCATCTGATCTGAATTGATGAGATCGCCAAAGGCGTTCTGCATACTAGTTGCTATCTGCTCAAGCGGATCGACTGCTTGAGTAGTCGCCGGCGCGTTATCTGATGCAGGCGTATTCTGCTCGATGGTAGGCTGAACGCTGCGAGGCACCTGATCCCCAATGGGAATAGGTTTCATGGAGCGGTCCGGCTCTGTAAAGATACCGGTCAGCGTCTCGGATAGAATCTTGTACTTGCCCTCATTGATGGATGAGATGGAATACATCACAACAAAGAAGGCAAACAGCAAGGTGATGAAATCCGCGTAGGACACCAGCCAGCGTTCGTGATTTTCATGCTCCTCGTGTCGACGGCGACGCATCGGTTACTCCATGAAGCCTTGCAGCTTGAGTTCGATGGAACGAGGGTTTTCACCTTCGCCAATAGACAGCAAACCTTCTAGAAGCATTTCTCGGTAGCGAGTTTGACGCAGCACCATGCCTTTGAGCTTGTTGGCAATCGGAAGCAGTAACAGGTTAGCGAATGCAACCCCATAAATTGTGGCTACGAATGCAACAGCAATCCCGTTACCCAGCTGGGAGGGGTTTGCCAAGTTCTGCATGACATGGATAAGCCCCATCACGGCACCGATGATACCAATAGTAGGCGCATACCCACCCATGGCCTCGAACAGCTTGGCCGCCTGGATATCACGATCTTCCTGGCCATACATATCGACCTCTAGGATACTGCGAATGGCTTCAGGCTCGGCGCCATCGACCAGTAGCTGCAGACCTTTGCGGGCGAATGGATCACGTTCGGCATCCACGAGCGGCTCAAGCCCCAGCAGACCTTCCTTACGGGCGGACATGCTCCAGCCAATGATGCGATTGATACCGGCTGGCATGTCGACTCTTGGCGGCAGGAAAACCCAACTAAGCATTGTCAGGGAACGCTTGAGAACACGGATAGGCGTCTGCAGCATGGCTGCACCGCATGTGCCGCCCAGTACGATCAGGGCAGCAGGCCCGTTGAGTAGAGCGGCGATGGTGCCGCCCTCAAGAAAATTACCTCCAATGATGGCGATAAAGGCCAACAGGATGCCAATCAGGCTCAAGACATCCACACATCATCTCCCTAAGGCATGGCAGCAAGCCAAAACCTGTCAAATTCAAATCCGGCGCCGCTCCTGTCTAGCAAGAGCGGTACCATTACATGCACGCGTCAGTAATGTGTCGACCGATGTCGTCAAGACTGTAGACGGCATCTGCCAGATTTGCCTTGACCACGGCCATGGGCATGCCATAAATCACGCAGCTGGCCTCGTCCTGCGCCCAGATCTGGCTACCAGCCTGCTTGAGCAGGCGAGCACCTTCACGGCCATCGGAGCCCATGCCGGTCAGCACCACCGCCAATACCTTGTCCGGGAAAACCTTGGCCGCCGAGCCAAAGGTGATATCTACGCAGGGCTTGTAATTCAGTCGCTCATCGCCCGGCAATATCTTCACGCCGCCACGCCCATCCAACATCATCTGCTTGCCGCCAGGCGCCAGTAGCGCCAGCCCAGGACGAAGCTGATCGCCATCCTCAGCTTCCTTAACAGAAATCTTGCACAATTTGTCCAGACGCTCTGCAAACGCCTTGGTAAAGGCGGCAGGCATGTGCTGAATCAGCACGATTGGCGCTGGAAAGTTGGCAGGCAATTGGGTCAGTACCCGTTGCAACGCCACAGGACCACCGGTCGACGTACCGATGGCCACCAGCTTGTAATTCTTGCGCCGTGGCGCAGCACTGGTCACCGACGCTGAAGCCGAGGAGCCTGCCGGATGTGCCGAAGCAGTCCGCGCCGCCGGGCGAGGGGTTGTCGAGGTGGGTGCAGGCGCATGGGCCGACACATTTCCAGACGATAACCGGCGGTTGCTACGCGCAATGGTATGGATCTTCTCGCACAACAAGCGCTTTACGCTCTCGGGATGGCGGGAAATATCCTCGAAATTCTTGGGTAGATAATCTACCGCACCCGCATCCAGCGCATCGAGCGTAACCCGAGCGCCTTCATGCGTCAGCGACGAAAACATCAGAACAGGCGTCGGGCACTTCTGCATGATGTGCCGAACGGCCGTAATGCCATCCATGAAGGGCATTTCATAATCCATGGTAACAACGTCGGGTTTCAACGCCATCACCTGATCAATCCCTTCACGCCCATTGGTCGCCGTACCGACGACCGTAATATTGGGATCACCCGCCAGGATTTCAGTCAAACGGCGGCGGAAGAAACCCGAATCATCCACCACCAACACTCTTACAGCCATATGACACTCCTAACGGCGGGGCTTCGACTCAAATACCGCGGCGCGCGTAGCGCTTGAGCATGCTCGGTACGTCAAGGATCAATGCGATCCGGCCATCACCTGTAATGGTAGCTCCCGACATACCCGGCGTTCCTTGCAACATCTTGCCTAATGGCTTGATGACTACTTCTTCCTGACCTACCAGTTGATCCACAACAAAACCGATGCGTTGCGTACCGACCGACAGGATAACAACGTGACCTTCCTGCTGTTGCTCATCGTAAGCCGCATCCTTGACCAGCCAGCGCTTGAGGTAGAACAGCGGCAGTGCTTTGTCGCGAACCACGACCACTTCCTGACCGTCGACCACATTGGTGCGCGAGAGGTCCAGGTGGAAGATCTCGTTCACGTTGACCAGTGGGAATGCAAAGGCCTGATCGCCCAGCATTACCATCAGGGTTGGCATAATCGCCAGGGTCAGCGGGACCTTGATCACAATCTTGGAGCCCTGCCCCTTGTTGGAGAAGACGTTTACCGTGCCGTTAAGCTGGGTAATCTTGGTCTTCACCACGTCCATGCCCACACCGCGACCGGAAATATCGGAGATTTCGGTCTTGGTTGAAAAGCCTGGTGCAAAGATCAGGTTGTAGCATTCAAGATCGGTCAGACGTTCCGCCGCATCCTTGTCGAGCAGGCCTTTTTCAACAGCCTTGGCGCGCAGAGCGTTGGGGTCCATCCCTTTGCCATCGTCGGAAATGGCCAACAGGATATGATCGCCCTCCTGCTCCGCAGACAGAACGACACGGCCGGCACGGGCTTTGCCATTCTTCTCGCGCTCGGCGGGCTCCTCGATTCCATGGTCAACCGCGTTGCGCACCAAGTGCACCAGCGGGTCAGCCAAGGCCTCTACCAGGTTCTTGTCGAGGTCGGTTTCTTCACCCACAAGCTCAAGGTTGATTTCTTTCTTCAGGTTGCGTGCCAAATCACGAACCAGACGCGGGAAGCGTCCGAATACTTTCTTGATTGGCTGCATGCGCGTCTTCATGACCGAGGTCTGAAGATCCGCTGTCACAACGTCCAAGTTTGATACAGCCTTGGCCATGGCCTCATCGCCGCTGTTCAGCCCAAGACGAACCAGACGATTACGCACCAGCACCAGCTCGCCGACCATGTTCATGATCTCGTCGAGACGGGCGGTGTCCACACGCACGGTTGTTTCAGCTTCGCTGGCAGGCTTCTCGCCTGCCGGGGCAGCCGCCGCACGTGGTTCAGCCTTCGGTGCTGCGCTGACCGCCGGTGCTGGGGCCGCTGCAGGCTGGGGCTTCGCCACAGGAGCAGATACCGCCTTGGCAACCGGAGCGGGTGCTACAGGAGCAGCCGCAACACCACCATCGAAACGGCCTTTTCCATGCAGCTCATCCAGCAGAGATTCGAACTCGTCATCCGTGATTTCATCACCTGACTTGGCTACCGGTGCAGCAGCCTTGACAGGTTCGGACGGCGCTGCAACAGCAGCATCAAACTTACCTTTGCCGTGCAGCTGATCCAGCAGGGATTCAAACTCGTCATCCGTGATCTCGTCACCTGACTTGGCTACCGGAGCAGCAGCCTTGGCAGGCTCGGACGGCGCTGCAACAGCAGCATCAAACTTACCTTTGCCGTGCAGCTGATCCAGCAGGGATTCAAACTCGTCATCGGTGATTTCGTCGCCAGATGCAGGTACGGCCGAGCCAACGGCTGCCACAGGTGCAGGCTCATTCCCGATTGCATCGAGGAGTCGGTCAAACTCATCGTCACTTACATCACTGGCAGCAGGTGCCTGGGCAGCAACCACAGGGGCCTGAACCAGCTCCACAACAACGGGAACAGGTTCGGCGCCTTCAGGCTCCGCCAGACGTGCCAAGGCAGCCAGCAGCTCAGGAGTAGCCGGTGTCGGCTCAGTACGCTCACGTACCTGGCCGAACATTTCGTTTACCGTATCCAGAGCTTGAAGGACAACATCCATCAGCTCGGCATCAACGCGGCGCTCACCCTTACGCAGGATGTCGAACACGTTTTCGGCAATGTGGCAGCACTCAACAAGGGCGTGCAGCTGGAGGAAGCCTGCCCCTCCCTTTACCGTGTGGAATCCACGGAAGATGGCGTTGAGAAGATTCATATCATCCGGGCGGCTTTCGAGTTCCACCAATTGCTCGGACAACAATTCGAGAATCTCGCCGGCCTCTACCAGGAAATCCTGGAGGATTTCTTCATCGGCGTCGAAGCTCATTCATGCACTCTCCAAAAAGGCCAGGTTTAGAAACCAAGGCTGGACAGAAGGTCATCTACGTCATCCTGGCTGGATACGACGTCTTCTCTTTTATCGGCATGAATCTGCGGACCTTCACCCTTCGAAGACTTTTCTTTTTGAATTTCTTCGATGGCCTTGACGTGGTCGTGGCTAATTCCTGCATAACGATCCACCTGACCGGCCATACGGACCAGCTTGACGAGATCGCGCTCGACTTGTGTGACAAGGTTCGTCACACGCTTGATGACTTGACCGGTAAGATCCTGGTAGTCCTGAGCCAGCAGGATGTCGTTCAGCAGTGAAGACAGCTTGTGTGCGTCCTCATCGCTGCGCCCCAAAAACGCACCGACGCGCTTAGCCAGCTCGCGGAACTCCTCGGCACTGAGCTCGCGCCGCATGAAGCGGCCCCACTCGGCGTGGAGGTCATGAGCATCCTTACCAAATGATTCGATAAGCGGTGTGCTGGCATCGACCAAGTCCATGGTACGGTTGGCAGCACGCTCCGTCATTTCCACAACGTAGCTTAGGCGATCGGTAGCGTCTGCAATGTTTGTGACTTCATTGGCATAGGACGCCTGGGGATCGATCTGGAAGTTGACGATCGCGTTGTGCAACTCTCGCGTCAGCTTGCCGATTTCCTGATACAGACCACGATCTCGCACCTGATTGAGCTCATTGATGAGCTGCACTGCCTGGCTGAAATTGCCATTCTCAAGGCTGGCAACCAGCTCTTGGGCATGCTTTTTCAGGGTCGATTCCAGGTCTTCGAATGATTTACTGCCAAGGTCCATAACATCCTCGAGATGGTTATCAGCCGTTGACCCGCTCAAAGATCTTGTCGATCTTTTCTTTGAGCACCTGGGCAGTAAACGGCTTTACAACGTAACCATTCACACCCGCTTGAGCTGCCTCGACAATTTGTTCGCGCTTGGCTTCGGCCGTTACCATCAGAACAGGCAGGTTCTTCAGGCGTGCATCGGCACGGACTTCCCGTAGCAGGTCGATACCGGTCATGCCGGGCATGTTCCAGTCCGTTACCAGGAAGTCGAAGTTGCCGCTTTGCAGCATCGGCAACGCCGTCAAGCCATCATCGGCCTCGGTAGTGTTGGTGAACCCCAGATCTCGCAGCAGATTCTTGATGATGCGTCTCATGGTGGAGAAATCGTCCACGATGAGAATTTTCATATCTTTGTCCAAGTCGACCTCCATCCTTACCCCAGACATGCCTCTTCAAAGGCATGCCATACATGCTTAGTGTTTTGCCTTAGCGCGAACGCCATTCAGCCAGACGAGCCCGCAAACGTGCTGCGCACTGACTGTGCAGTTGACAGACTCGGGATTCACTTACCCCAAGCACCTCTCCGATTTCCTTTAGGTTCAACTCCTCGTCGTAATACAGCGACAAGACGAGACGCTCACGCTCTGGAAGATTGGCAATGGCTTCCGCCAGGGCCCGCTTGAAACGCTCATCTTCCAGTCCTCGACCTGGCTCGAAATCATGGGCTCCGCTCTCCTCGAGACCGTGCTCACCCTCTTCCATCAAGTCATCGAAGCTAAACAGACGACTCCCCAATGTGTCATTGAGAATGCCGTAATATTCTTCAAGGCTTACACCAAGTTCGGCAGCAACTTCAGGATCTTTAGCGTCACGACCAGTTCTTGCTTCAACAGCACGAATCGCGTCGGCCACCATACGGCTGTTACGGTGCACCGAACGAGGTGCCCAATCACCTTTGCGAACCTCGTCCAGCATGGCTCCGCGGATACGGATACCGGCATAGGTTTCAAAGCTTGCACCTTTGCCGGCATCGTATTTCTTAGAGGCCTCAAGCAGGCCGATCATGCCGGCCTGCATAAGATCCTCCACCTGTACATTGGCAGGCAGACGCGCCAGCAGGTGATAGGCAATGCGCTTGACCAGCGGCGCATACTGATTGATCAGTTGCTCCTGCTGTGAATGGGTCTGAGATTTACTGTACATACGGAGACCGCTGGACGCTGTCATACATTTGGCCCTACAGTGGGTTGCACCAATCGTTCGACGAAAAACTCCAAGTGACCGCGTGGGTTGGCCGGCAAGGGCCAAGCGTCCACCTTCTGGGCAATGGCCCGGAAAGCCAGAGCGGCTTTAGAGCGCGGGTATGCTTCGTATACGGACCGCTGCTTCTGGACGGCTTTCCGTACACATTCATCAAAAGGAACCGCACCCACATACTGCAGAGCCACATCCAGGAAACGGTCAGTTACCTTGGTCAGCTTAGCAAAGAGATTGCGACCTTCCTGGGGCGTCAATGCCATATTCGCCAGTACGCGAAACCGCGTGATTCCATGATCGCGGTTGAACATCTTGATAAGCGCATAAGCGTCCGTGATCGAAGTAGGCTCGTCACAAACCACCAGAAGCACCTCCTGGGCAGCCCGTACAAAGCTCACAACCGAATCACCGATGCCGGCAGCCGTATCGACAACAAGCACATCGATATCGTTGCTGATGTCACTGAATGCCTGGATCAGACCGGCATGTTGAAGAGACGACAACTGCACCATGGCTTGCGCACCGGAAGCGGCCGGAACGACCCGGATACCGCCAGGGCCTTGCAAAATCACGTCGCGAAGATCACATTTACCTTCGATCACATCGGCGAGTGTCTGCTTCGGAGTCAACCCGAGCAAAACGTCGACGTTTGCCAAGCCCAAGTCGGCATCGAGCAACATGACACGTCGGCCCAGTTCAGCCAACGCTAGCGAAAGGTTTACCGAAACGTTGGTTTTCCCAACGCCTCCCTTGCCGCCTGTCACTGCAATTACCTGTACGGGATGCATACCCATTGCTGTACACCTATGAAAAACCAGCCAGCCCGTAGAGGGCACTTATGGTGTAGCCAGATCGTTATGCTAACGAGCCAGCTGGCACTAAACCTGAAGCGTGTACTGCTTTCTGACACTACGACGCCTGTAAACCTTCTGTTGCAAAAACCTTACCCAACTTGCAAAAAACTGTAACTTAACCGACGCGCTTGACCGGCTTTTGATAGAGCTCGGCAAACATATCCGCCATGGTTTCCTCTGCAGGCTCCTCGGTCAGCTGACGATTGACTGCACGGCTAACCAGCTGATGCTTGCGCGCAATATGCAGGTCGTCAGGGATGCGAGGACCGTCGGAGAGATAGGCTACCGGGATATGATGGCCAATGGCTATACTGAGCGCTTCACCTAACGTCGCGGATTCATCCAGTTTGGTCAGAACACAACCAGCCAGACCGCACCCCTTGTAGTTGTGATAAGCCGCTTTCAGCACTTGGCTCTGGCTGGTTACAGCCATAACCAGATAGTTGCGAATCTTCAGTTTCTCATTAGCCAGCGCTTCCAGCTGCAGACGCAGGGAGGGGTCATTGGCCGGGATACCTGCCGTATCGATCAGGACCATACGCTTGCGAGCCAGTGGCTCAAGCGCCTGAGCCAGCGACTGACGTGGATCTACAACGGTAACCGGCACATCGAGAATATGACCCAACGTCTTGATTTGCTCTTGGGCGCCGATGCGATGGCTATCCATGGTGACCAGCGCAAGACTTTGCGCGCCATACTTCAGAACATAGCTCGCTGCCATTTTGGACAGCGTAGTGGTCTTACCCGATCCGGCAGGACCGACGAACGCGACGATACCGCCCTCTTCCAGCAGATCAACCTGGGGCGTGTCAATTGCCTGAGTCAGATGGGCCAGCAACATACGCCAGGCCTGACGTGGCTCGTTCACACTTGCCACACGTGCCATCAGATCACGGCACAGATCAGCCGGAAGCCCCATGCGCTGCAGGCGGCGCCAGAAATTTGCTTCGTCTGGACGCTTGTCCTGCATCTGCCCCCAAGCGATGGAGCCCAGCTGCACTTCGATCAGCTCACGCAGTCCGGTAATTTCGGAGCGCATGGCATCCAACGCGCGGCGCTCTTCGGCAGAAGGCGCTGCGGCAACGGCAGGTGCCGGTTGGGCAACTTTGGGCTCGGAGATAACGGGTTCCTGGCGAGCGCTGATCTGTTCACTGCCAAAGAGTTGACTGGCGTTGGCTTGCGGCACAGCGATGCTCTGGTTAGGCGAGCGAATGGCCAGCTCGGCATGGGCTTCGGCGATACGCACTTGGGTTTTACGCAGCTCGGCTTCCAGCGCAACATTCGGCGCAGTGGGAGTCGGCGCTTGATAATCCAGGGCAGCGGTCAGCTCAATGCCACCGGCAACACGGCGATTGCTCAGGATCGCGGCATCTGCACCCAGTTCGTCACGAACCATTTTCATGGCTTGACGCATATCAGCAGCAAAAAAGCGTTTAACTTGCATGGTTCAAACCTCAGCCGTTCTGGCCAACCGTTGCGATAATGGTGACTTGTTTGTTATCCGGAATTTCCTGATAAGCCAGCACAGACATCGTGGGAACTGCCATTCTCGCGAAGCGGGACATCATCCCGCGAATCGCACCAGCTACCAGTAACACGACTGGCTTACCCATCATTTCTTGACGCTGTGCTGCATCTACCAGAGAGCGTTGCAATTTCTCGGCCATTCCTGGTTCCAGGAACATGCCATCTTCAACCCCCTGTCCGGCCTTCTGCATACCATTAAGCAACATCTGTTCCAATCTCGGTTCCAGCGTGATAACAGGCAGCTCGGGCTCCAGTCCAATGATGTTCTGGACGATTGCACGGGACAGCGCCACACGAACCGACGAAACCATGACGGCGGGATCTTGACTACGCGGCGCCACATTCGCAATAGCCTCAGCAATCGTACGAACATCACGTACCGAGACCTGCTCCTGCAGCAATTGCTGCAATACCTTAAGAAGCGTAGACAAGGAAATCATGCTTGGCACCAGTTCTTCGGCCAGCTTGGGCGAACTCTTGGCCAGAAGCTGCAGTAATTGCTGCACTTCTTCATGCCCCAACAGCTCGTGGGCATGCTTTTGGAGAACCTGGTTGAGGTGGGTCGCAACGACCGTGCTGGCATCGACCACGGTATAGCCCAGGGACTGCGCCTGATCACGCTGACTGACGTCAATCCAAACCGCATCAAGGCCAAACGCCGGATCTTTGGCAATCACACCATTCAACGTGCCGAATACCTGACCCGGGTTGATAGCCAGTTCGCGGTCCGGATAGATTTCGGCTTCCGCAACATTCACGCCCATCAACGTCAAACGATAAGCATTGGGCATCAGTTCCAGGTTGTCGCGAATATGCACAGCGGGCATAAGGAAGCCAAGATCCTGGGACAGCTTTTTGCGAACACCCTTAATACGCGTTAGCAGCTCACCGCCCTGGTTGCGATCCACCAGGGGAATCAGGCGATAACCTACTTCCAGGCCAACCATGTCGACAGGCGTTACGTCATCCCAACCTAGCTCCTTGGTTTCAGCGGGGCGCTGTACGGGGGCCAGCTCCTGCTGACGCTTAGACTCCAATTCTACTGCTTGCTTTGCTTTTCTCTGACGATCCCAGATCATATAGGCGGCACCAGCCGCCAGAAAACCCAGGCCCAGAAACGGCACATGTGGCATGCCGGGAACCAGTCCCATGGCGATAATGATACAAGCTGAGACCATAAGCGCTTTGGGCGAGGCGAACATCTGTCGGTTGATCTGCTGACCCATGTCTTCCGAAGAAGAAACACGCGTCACCATAATGGCCGCTGCAACGGACAACAGCAGCGAAGGCACCTGTGCTACCAGACCGTCACCAATAGTCAGCAGCGCATAGATACGACCAGCGTCAGCAATACTCAAGTTATGCTGCAACATACCGATAGCAATGCCGCCAAACAGGTTGATGAACAGAACCAACAAACCGGCAACGGCGTCGCCACGCACGAATTTACTCGCACCATCCATAGAGCCGTAGAAATCAGCCTCCTGCCCTACTTCGGCACGACGCTTCTTGGCTTCGGCCTGATCGATCACACCAGCATTGAGGTCGGCATCGATGGCCATCTGCTTACCGGGCATGGCATCCAGGGTAAAGCGTGCTGATACTTCAGAAATACGACCGGCACCCTTGGTCACTACAACAAAGTTGATGATCATGAGGATGGCGAACACAACTGCACCGACGATGTAGTTGCCGCCAACAACAACGTCACCAAAGGCCTGAATCACCTTACCGGCAGCGGCATGTCCATCATGACCATGCAAAAGAACGACACGTGTAGACGCCACGTTCAACGCCAGGCGCAACAACGTGGCCACGAGCAGAATCGTCGGAAACACCGCAAAGTCTAAGGGCCGTAGCGCATAAACGCTTACCAGCAATACCACGATCGATAGCGCAATATTAAAGGTAAACAGCACGTCCAGCAGAAACGGCGGAATCGGCAATGTCATCATGCCGAGCATGGCCAGAACCAATATCGGTACAGCCAGGTTACCGCGGCTCAGGCTGCGAACATTGGTCAACATTTGCCCGTGATTAACTTTCACAGTCGTTCCTCTTGAATGCCTTGCATATCAATCTTTTGACGTCAGAGCGTCTTGATACAGGCTATTCAGCAAGCAACGGGCCAAGTTCCTTTTTTGTTTGAATTTGTTGCGTTTGCGCCTGTTATATCGGCCTGCCAGGCTGTTTTCTTGAGGTCGGCCTTTAGCCACTGTTGATACGAGCGCCGTAATAAGGAAACCTGAACACGCATATGAGGTCCCTTCACAAGACGCGCATAAAGTGGATAACAGGAGAACCCGATGAAAAAATGGATTGCCGTAACGCTGATGTCAGCAGGACTCGCTGGTATGGCCCAGGCGGATGACGCCGTGACTGTTCCATTAAATATCGCAACAGAGAAAGGTCCGGGCGAAAGTGTAGGCAGCGTCACCATCGTAAGGACTGACTACGGCTTGGTATTTACACCTGAGCTAAAAGGTCTGGAGCCAGGGGCACATGGATTCCATATTCATGCCAAACCCAGCTGTGACGCTGCAGAAGTCGATGGCAAGAACACACCGGCAGGCGCCGCAGGCGGTCACTGGGACCCTGAGAATACCGGCAAGCATGACGCTCCCTGGGGCGACGGCCATAAAGGTGATCTGCCCGCCCTTTATGTCACAAGCGACGGAACAGCCTCACAGCCTGTGCTGGCGCCGCGTCTCAAGGACTTGAATGAAATCAAAGGTCACGCCCTCATGGTTCACGTAGGCGGCGATAACCACTCGGATCATCCCAAACCGCTAGGCGGTGGTGGAGCCCGGATGGCGTGCGGGGTTATCAAGTAACAAAAAGGCCCCGTTCAGCGGGGCCTTTTCTTATCTACTCGTCACGCCGTAATTCCGGCGGGATAGGCGGCTCATGCGGTTGCTCTGGACGCCGACCCTGACCAGCCTTGTACTGCTTGAGCTGATAAACGTAGGCCAGCACTTGCGCCACAGCGATGTAAAGCCCTGCCGGAATCTCTTTATCGATATCAGTGGAATAGTACACTGCTCGCGCCAGGGCGGGTGATTCAAGCGTCGTAACAGCGTGCTCCTGGGCAAGCTCACGAATCTTCAATGCCACAAAGTCGCTACCCTTGGCTACCAGGATCGGCGCCCCACCGGTTGCAGCGTCATACTTTAGCGCCACAGCATAATGTGTTGGGTTGGTGATAATGACGTCGGCCTCTGGCACGGCGGTCATCATGCGACGTTGCGCCATTTCGCGCTGCATCTGGCGCATCCGCCCTTTTACTTCGGGCTTGCCTTCGCTGTCCTTGTATTCATCCTTGATCTGCTGCTTGGTCATCATCAGCTTTTTCTTGTTGCTATACCATTGGAACGGTACGTCAATAGCTGCGATAAGTAATAGCCCTAAAGACACCATCAACGCTGCATGCCCCGCCACTTTTATACTATGGATAATGGCACTGCCCAAAGGCTCCTTTGCAATGGACAGCAAAGCATCACGCTCGGACAAGAGAACCATGATCGCAATGGTGAGCAGCAGAACGAACTTGGCCAGCGCCTTGCCCAACTCCATCAGCGCATGGGTCGAAAACATGCGCTTGAGTCCTGAAAGAGGGTTCATTCGACTGAACTTGGGCTGAAGGGATTTGCTGGAAAACAAAAAGCCTCCCAGTGCAATTGGACCAATAACGGCAGCTAGCACAAGGACGAGAAAAACCGGCATCATGCCCAGCATGGCGGTCTTGCCTGACATCAACAGCATGATTCCCATGTTCCGCTCATCCAGAACGGCTTCGCGGTTCAGTGAAAAACTGCCACGCATCAGATCCAGCAATGCATCTCCCAGGATCGACCCAAACGCTAGAAGCGCTATGAGCCCTCCCATTACAACCGTCAGCGTGCCAAGCTCACGGGATCGGGGTAACTGCCCTTCCTCGCGCGCCTCTCGCTTACGTTTGTCGGTAGGTTCCTCTGTACGGTCTTCACTACTGGATTCGTCCGACATGACGACCTCCTGCCTATCGCGCCCGCACCAGCTCTCGGAGCCATTGCAGCGCTTCAGTGACTAATGATTCGTAGTGCGAAAAGATATCCGCTGTACCAATCCAGATAATGACCAAACCCAGCGACACGGTTAGGGGCATGCCAATGGAAAAAATGTTGAGTTGAGGCGCTGCGCGGGTCATTACGCCAAAAGCTAGGTTCACGACCAGCAATGCTGTAATGGCAGGCAAGACCAGTAATACGCCGGCACCAAGCACCCAACTCAACTTACCGGCCAGCTCCCAGAAATGGCCAACAGACAGCAACTGACCAACCGGTAGCGTGGTAAAGCTTTCCGCCAGGATTTCCATGACGATCAGGTGTCCGTTCATGGACAGGAACAATAGCGTCACCAGTACGTTGAAGAACTGCCCCAGCACAGGCACCGAAATCCCATTGGCCGGATCGACCATTGATGCAAAGCTAAGTCCTGCCTGGGTGGAGAGCAGTTGCCCAGCAATCACGAAGACGTGAAAGAACAGCTGGAGGCTAAAACCCATCAGAGCGCCAATCAGGATCTGCTCTGCAATCAGCGGCAAGGCCTGTACGCTCACGGCATCGACCTGCGGCATGGGGGGCAGCGTAGGCACCAGCAGAGCGGTAAAGGCCAGTGCCATATAGAGCTTTACGCGCGCGGGAACCATGTTGGTCCCGATGATAGGCATCGTCATAAAGACGGCAGCAATACGGAACAGAGGCAGCAGGAACGTACCGACCCAGCCGCCAATCTGCGCATCACTCAGCTCAAGCATGATTTAACCAATCAACATCGGAACATTGGTGATCATGTTGCGCATGAACTCCATCAGCTCACGGGTGAGCCAAGGCCCTAGGACAATCAGCGTCAACAACGTGACAATCAGTCGAGGTAGAAAACTCAAGGTCTGCTCGTTGATCTGTGTAGCGGCCTGGAACATTGAAACCACCAGGCCCACCAGCAAGCTCGGCACGATCAGAATGCCTACAAGCAATGCAGTCAACCAGAGCGCTTGCCGAAACAGATCTACGGCTACTTCAGGCGTCATGGGGTATCTCCTCTTAGACAGTACCGAAGCTGCCAGCCAGCGTACCCATGATCAACGACCAACCGTCAACCAGCACGAACAGCATCAGCTTGAACGGTAACGAGATGATCATCGGTGAAAGCATCATCATGCCCATCCCCATCAGCACGCTGGCTACCACGAGGTCAATTACCAGGAATGGAATAAAGATCATGAAGCCGATCTGGAAGGCTGTTTTCAATTCGGATGTCACAAAGGCCGGAACCACGATCGTCAGCGGCGCCTGATCAGGTGTGGCGATGTCCGTACGCTTGGATAGCCGCATGAACATGTCTAGATCGGATTGCCGGGTCTGCGCCAACATGAAGTCCTTGATTGGCCCCTCTGCCCGCGCAATTGCATCCTGGGCCGTCAGCTGCTCATTCATATAGGGCTGCAAGGCATCGTTATTGATGCGATCAAAGACCGGCGCCATGATGAACAATGTCAGGAACAGTGCCAGTCCGATCAACACCTGGTTTGACGGCGTTGTCTGCAAGCCCAGGGCTTGGCGGAGAATGGCGAATACAATGATGATCCGTGTAAAGCTGGTCATTAGCATGACAAACGCTGGAATGAAACTCAGCGCCGTCATGATCAGCAGAATCTGCAGGCTGACAGAGTACTCCTGCTGGCCGTTGGCGTTTGTACTCATGGTAATAGCGGAAATGGACAACGGATTGTTAGCCCCATTTTCCTGCCCAAACGCCAAAGGTGCCGCCAGTGCCACCAGCACAAGCAGGCAATTACGAAGCAAACGAAGATTGGATTTCAACAACGTCGTAAACACACCGCTTGTACCAGTCAGCACCAGTTCATTCTCCGCACCACTCGCGCGAAAGACTTCAATGAGTCGAATCTCATGACTTATCCTTTGGGTCGCGGCTGATCAGCTCGAAAAGCCGTTGAGCAAACTCTGGCGAAGCCGGTTGCTCATCGGCCAGGCGAACCGGTTCCTTCATTACATGCAAGGGAGTAATGCGCCCAGCCGTGAGTCCTACGAGTATTTGCTCCTGCCCTACCTGCACCAGCACCAGCCTCTCTCGTGGCCCCAGATGCTGAGTGGCTACCAATTTGATAGCGTTATTGCCACGCGGCCCCACCTGCTGTACCCGACGGATAAGCCAGGCCAGCCCGAAGATCAGGCCAATAATCAGCAGCAGACCCAACACAAGCTGAGTCAGCTGTGATCCCATATTGGTTGACGGTGCGGCTGTTTCAGCCGCCTGGGAGACAAGCGGCAAGGCAGCCAGTAGAGCAATGAGCATTCGCATAAGGTCAGCGTAGTTTCTTGATACGTTCACTGGGGCTGATGACATCGGTCAGCCGGATACCGAACTTCTCGTTAACCACCACCACCTCGCCGTGAGCAATCAAGGTACCGTTGACCAGTACATCGAGCGGCTCTCCCGCCAGGCGATCAAGCTCAATAACCGAGCCTTGATTCAGTTGTAGCAGGTTCCGGATGGAAATGTCGGTATGGCCGACTTCCATCGAAATCATGACAGGAATGTCCAGAATCACATCCAGGTTCGGACCTTCCATACCTGTAATCTGCTGATTGTTACCTTGGATCCCGGCAAATTCCTCTACAGGCGCGCGAGAAGCCGGGTTCGAGCCCTGAGCCATCATCGCATCGATTTCATCTTGATTGGAGTCGCCTGCCTCTGCCATCGCCGCGGCCCACTCATCAGCCAGAGCCTGTTCTTCGCTGTTGGTGTTTTGATCTGCCATCTTAACCTCAATCTAAAACGGTGAGCCTACGGCTCGAAAGAAATAAAAGCATTCCGTCAAAATCGCGTCAGCGAGAGTTCTTGACCGGTTCAATGATTTGCAAGGCCAGGTTTCCTTTACGAGCCCCCATCTTTACTTTGAAAGTTGGCATACCATTGGCGCGCATCAGCATTTCCTCCGGCATCTCAACCGGAATTACATCGCCAGGCTGCATATGCAGGATGTCACGTAGCCTGAGCTGACGACGCACCACCGTCGCTTCCAGCGGTACACGGATATCCAGAAGGTCCTCGCGCATAGCCTTGACCCAACGCTCGTCCTGGTCATCCACATCCGACTGGAAGCCGGCGTCCAGCATTTCGCGGATAGGCTCGATCATTGAGTATGGCATGGCGATATGAAGCTCACCGCCACCGCCATCCAGCTCGATGCTGAACGAGCTGACCACTACCACCTCGTTCGGACTGACAATGTTTGCCATGGCCGGGTTGACTTCGGAGTTGATGTACTCGAACTGACACGCCAACATTGCGCCCCAGGCCTCTTTAAGGTCAACGAAGCACTGGTCAAGCACCATGCGTACAACACGCAGCTCGGTCGGCGTAAACTCACGACCTTCAATCTTGGCGTGACGGCCATCGCCACCAAAGAAGTTGTCTACCAGCTTGAACACCAACTTGGCATCCAGAATAAACAGTGCCGTACCACGCAAAGGCTTGATCTTCACCATGTTCAAGCTGGTCGGTACATACAGCGAGCGAACATACTCACCGAATTTCAAGACCTGCACACCCCCTACGGACACGTCAGCCGAGCGACGAAGCAGGTTGAACATGCTGACCCGGGTATAGCGGGCAAAGCGCTCGTTGATCATCTCCAATGTCGGCATCCGCCCACGGACGATACGATCCTGGCTGGTCAGGTCATATCCCCTGACCGAGCCTGTGGGCGCTATAGGATCCGTTTCGACAAGACCATCATCGACTCCGTGAAGAAGCGCGTCGATTTCATCCTGAGACAGTAAATCTTGTACAGACATGGCAATCCCTATTGCAGGACGAAGTTAGTGAACAAAACCTGCTCGACCGTAGGTTGACCCACCTGCTTCTGAGCAAGCTCCTGAATCTTGGAAGTTGCCTGTTGACGTAGCAACTCCTTGCCAACCGGCGTCAATAAGGCGTCATAACTCTGGGCAGAAAGCAGCATGACCAGTTGATTGCGTACCTGGGGCAAATGAGCCTTGAGTTCATCCATCTTTGCCTGATCGCGTCCCATCAGCGCCACACCCACCTGCATATAACGCTGCCTGCCGTTCACATTGAAGTTGACCACAAAAGACGGCGTTAATTTTTCGTAGATGGCAGGCAGTCGGACAGGAGTGGTAGGCTCCGCCTTTGCGGCCTCGGCATCATGAACCTTCTTGTTCATAATGAACCATGTTGCACCTACCGAAGCCCCTATCGTCAACAACAATGCGACCACGATAATGATGATGAGCTTGAGCTTGCCTTTGCCAGCGGGTTTGGCCGCGTCATCAGCCGCTTGTTCTTTCTTGGCCATGCTTACATCCGTAATTGAGTGAACCGCCTACAGCCCTAAAACGCAGAGGGAATAACAGCAGTTTTGTTGATACATTCATCTTTAGCCAATCGCTTAAGGCGTAGCCGTCAGATTCGCCCTTGGTAAGACGGACCTCATCACCTGCGGGAGGCGTCCCGGTCAAGCGTAGAAGTCCACCACTCCATCATTTCTCTTTATTGTGTGCGCTACCGTCTCACTTGAGGTACCTGCCACTTCATCAATCGCACGATCTTCGCTACCTGACCCAGTATTCGAAGACCGTCGCCCTCCGGTTCCCGTGTCCTGCTGTGCTGCCTGCCAGTTACGATGCGCTGATTGATCCGAGACGTTTACATCAAGCGTCATCCCCTGCTGCACAAACATGTCTCGTAAGCGATAAGACTGGCTATCGAGTGCATCACGAACATCCGCATGCGGACTAGCAAAAGTGACCTGAGCCTGGTCGTTAGTCATATCGATACGAACTTCAAGACGCCCCAACCCGGCCGGTTCGAGCCGAATGTCAGCACTCCTGAGGTTCTGACTCGACATCCACATGACTCGATCAATTACACCTTCATGCCAGTCGGACTGATTCATTGCCAGCGGTTGACCCGGCACTGTAGGCGCAACGGGACGAGCCGTCTGCACAGGCGTTCCCATTGTCTGGGACAAGCTATTCAGCTTGTCTGCAAAGGTCTCGTTTCGACCGTCAGGCAAGGCCCTATCATCGATATCTTTTAACCCCTGCAATGCTTCAAGGGCGGCCTCACCCTCAGTAGGCTGACTTTGAGTGGCCGCAGCCAGAAGAGCACTTACAACCTCGGCCTGTTTAGAGGAGCCTTGACTTGTATTGGCCTGAGCAGTGCCAGATGCTGTATCGGTAGTCTGAAGTAGCTTACTACCGGCCTGGGCCAGCAGCTGGCCAGCAGTCTCATCAGAAGAGGCAGCCTGGCCATTCGAGGAAGCCACCTGATCCAGCCCCTGTGGAAGCGCTGACGCAATACCCGATGTCAGCGTATCTTCCGTCAGGGACGTCAAAGAGCTGACAGCGTTTGAAACTGGCAAAGGCGCCACTTCCGCAGGCAGGGTTCCAGTCATGCCAAGCAGCAATAACGGGTCCAGCTGCGCGTCTGGAACAGATGCGTGCTCATCGGCTACCGGCAAGGCCTTGCCGCTATCGGCAGATCCAGAGGTCTCTTTCTGCTTTACGTCTGAAGAAACGGACTCGCCAGTCTGGCTGTCGTTAACCTTGCTATCGTGACGCGATGCGGAAGCCTCGCGCTTCACGGACTTTGTATCCGCATCGCGAGTACGCACCTCATTACGAGCAGGCTGTTGCTCTTTGGCATAAACATCCGAGAAACGTGGGGTATCGCTGCGAGTTGAATCAGCGGGCTTGAACGGCGCTTTGAACGCGGTCTTGGCCGAGCTGATATCAGGCGTCGACGACAAAATGAAGTCAGAGGCGACAGCCATAAAATTGCTCCAGTTAAGGTATCTGGAGCTAGAGAAGCAAACGCTGGGCCAGCTTTAAGAAAAACGGCTGAAAATCACGCGTGCCGTTGCCGTTCCGACTTGAACAGAATGCGCACAATGGCAAACTCGCGCTGAACGCTTTCGATCTTTTCATCTATAACGGCCAAGGGAGCGTTTCGACGGGCAGCTTCCTCCAAGTCCCGGCAAAGATTTGTCAGAACGACGGCGCCCATGTTACTGGAGCTTCCCTTGAAGCTGTGAGCCACATGCCGAAGCTGTACCAGCTCCTGTTCGGCATAGGCCTCCTTCAACGCACGGATACGCTCTTCCGAGTCGGAAATATAGGTGTCGAGCAGATTACCGTACTCGTCCTCCATAATTTCCTGCAGGGCAAGCAGAGTATCGGTATCTAAATGTGGCAATGACATGGTAAGACTCACTCATCAGGCCGAAGGTGCCAGACGAAATGGCAAAGTAACATGAGGATGAAACGTAAGAGCTCTGCTACACAACGCTGACATATCAAGCCCTCCGTTAGGAGTTAGGTTAAACAAACCTTCTGTCGGTGCGATTTTGGCAAAGCTGGCACTCTAATGGCACCCCTGGAACACAATAATTTGTTCTAAAGCGCTCATTACTACTGTTTATATCAGTGGACTTACGCTGGAAGGCGCTCTGGTAATTGCTCTTTTACCAGACTTTGGAAGGTAAACATAAGCCTGACGTCAAAATTCCAACGAACGAGCAATAGAGGATCTATGTTGCTGGAAATTTGGCTGCTAACCGTCAGGATCTCTTTTAGAAGGTTTAGCAAGAAATAAAAAGGGCCAGCAAAACGGCCGGCCCTTTTTCCTTACATCCGAACCCGTTGCAAAAGCCGTTGGGAAAACTCATCCATCTGCTTCTGCTCTCGCTTATCTTCAACCAGCCGCTGTTCCTGGCGATATTTCTCTACCAGCTTTTTCAAACCTTCCAAGCGTGCGTATCGTTGCTGCCAGGATTGGCGTGCCTTTTCGACAACATCGCGGTGCCAGTTAGTGCTCCGCTCCTGCTGCGCAATGGCATCCTCCAACTGACTGAGGAAACGCTGATAACCGATCATCCACTGGCCTGACACACCCTGACTTCCCGCATTCAGCCATTGCTTGTGGTAATCGTCCCGGTAGCGCTGCAGGTCAGCAAGTTTTTGCTCTGCCTGCATCAGTTGTGTCTGACACTTACCTAATTGCCGAGCAGCGTCCCGCTCCTCCTGCTCACTCATATCTATCACTGGGGTCAACCGCTCAGCACGACCTTTCATGATTCATCAGCTCTCCAGCAATACGCCTAGATTTTGCCCGCTCTGCTCGAGCGACTCGCTTTCATTCAGTCCTTGGCGCAAGTACTGCTGCATCGCAGGGTAGCGCTTGATTGCCTGGTCAGTTTCAGGATCGCCGCCTGGTACATAGGCGCCCACACTGATCAAATCGCGGCTTTGCTGGAAGCGAGACCACAACTGTTTCATACGCTGGGCATTACGCAAATGCTCAGGACTTACGACCTGCGGCATCACTCGGCTGATCGACGCTTCAATGTCAATGGCAGGATAATGGCCTTCTTCCGCCAGACGGCGGGACAAAACAAAGTGACCATCCAACACCCCTCGCGCCGCATCAGCGATCGGGTCCTGCTGATCATCACCCTCTGAGAGTACAGTGTAGAACGCCGTGATCGAACCACCACCCTTTTCAGCATTACCCGCGCGCTCCACCAAGCTGGGCAGCTTGGCAAACACGGATGGCGGATAACCCTTTGTCGCTGGCGGCTCACCAATAGCCAGTGCGATTTCACGCTGAGCCTGTGCATACCGGGTCAGAGAGTCCATCAGCAACAGAACGTTTTTACCCTTGTCACGAAAATACTCTGCAATACGTGTGCAATACATGGCTGCACGCAGACGCAGCAGAGGCGCATCATCCGCTGGCGAGGCAACAACGACGGAACGCTTGATGCCCTCTTCGCCCAAGATGTGCTCGATAAATTCCTTAACCTCACGACCCCGCTCACCGATCAGCCCGACAACGATAATGTCCGCCTTGGTAAAGCGGGTCATCATGCCGAGCAGCACGCTCTTACCAACACCAGTACCGGCAAACAGTCCAAGACGCTGGCCGCGTCCTACCGTCAACAAACCATTGATACTGCGCACACCAACATCAAGCGGCTCATGAATAGGCTCACGCTTGAGCGGGTTGATGGTCGGACCGTCGATCGGCACCCAATCCTCGGCGCGCATCCGCCCTTTGCCATCAAGGGCATTACCCAACCCATCGAGCACACGCCCTAACATCGACATTCCCATCGGCAGGCGTCCGGTATCAGGCAGGGGCACGACACGCGCCCCAGGGGCAATACCTGCCAGACTGCCAATCGGCATCAAAAAGGTTCTATCACCTGAAAACCCCATGACCTCGGCTTCTACCTGAGCATGTTGGTAGGTACCGCCATTGATGACCCGGCAGCGACTTCCGACTGCAGCACGCAAGCCTTCTGCCTCAAGCGTCAAACCTACCATGCGCAGCAGACGCCCTTCGATTACGGGCTCACCCGGGAGGCTTACCGCGTCAATATAACCACCCAGTCGACGTTGGAAACTCAGGCGATCAAGATGCATCAGCAGCATCCTCCAAAGGAATATGCAGGTCAGGGTCGGCAGGCTGTGTAGCCTGATGGCGTTGCTGTTCCATAATCTGCGTCAGTGCCTGGGCCAGTCGCGTTTCAATACTTGCATCGATTACGCTGTTCTCGCTTTCGATACGGCAACCACCCGGCAGCAGGTTTTCATCTTCCAACAGCTTCCAACGCTCATCGTGCCGATCACGCAGGGCCTTCACCAAATCGAAGTCCTGCGGGTTGAGATGAATGCGGATATTCTCAGCCCCCATAGGCAGAAGCTTCAGCGCCTCACGCAGGATACGTTGCAGCTGAGTAGAATCGTCTTTTAACTCACGCTGGATCACTTGTTTGGTGACATGCTCAACCAGACGAACCAACGCCTGCTCCAGCTCGCGATCCTGCTGGGCGATTGGCTCGAGCAGCTGCTCCATAACGATTTCCAGACTTCGCAGCTTGGCTGTCAATGCTACTTCAGCCTCTTGCCGCGCTCTTACCTGCCCGGAGTGAAAACCATCGCGCTCACCGGCAGTGAAGCCTTCGTTGTAAGCCTCTTGCCGAATGGCCTCTAGCTCTTCCAACGTCAACGGCTTGACTTCCTCTACCGGAACGTCTTCAACGGTGACGGTTTCCTCTTCCGCTACTTCCGGCTCTGGATCAGGCTCAACGGCCACGTCTTCAACATGGTTGCTATCCAGATCAGGCAAAAGCCATCGCTCGAAGATACTGACTTCCTTCGCGCGAATCAGATCGCTAGCGCCCTCTTTGTTCATGACTCACCTGACAGAAAAGCTACGGTATGCCAGGTAGATAGCAAAGCTTGGGCCAACTCAGAATAAAAAAAGCCCGACCACTGCAAATACACAGTGACCGGGCTCAAAACCCACTTGATGATTTACACCATTTCTTCGCCGCCCTTGGCACCCAGGACGATCTCGCCAGCCTCAGCCATACGGCGGGCCACTGCGATAACCTCCTTCTGCGCCCCCTCCACTTCGGAGATACGAACCGGGCCACGGGACTCCAAGTCATCACGCAGCAACTCGCCTGCCCGCTTGGACATGTTACGGAAGAACTTGTCCTTGATCCCATCATCTGCGCCCTTGAGCGCCAGGACCAGGATATCGGACGAGACTTCACGCAGCAGCGCCTGAATACCCCGATCATCCACATCGACCAAGTTGCCGAAGACAAACATAAGGTCTTCAATCTGAGCAGACAGCGCATCGTCCACTTCGCGAATAGCGTCCATGAGCGGAGCCTCAACCGCGCTATCCAGGTAGTTCATGATGTCGGCTGCACGCTTCACGCCACCCAGCGTCGTACGGGCGGAGCTTGCACTACCCGAGAACTGCTTCTCCAGAATCATATTCAATTCTTTCAGTGCTGCTGGCTGGACCGTATTCAGCGAAGACACCCGCAGGATAATGTCCAACCGAATCTTCTGATCAAAATGCGCCAGAACTTCGGCAGCCTGATCCGCATCCAGGTAAGCCACTACAATCGCCTGGATTTGTGGGTGCTCGTAACGGATGACATCCGCGACCGCACGAGGCTCCATCCACTTGAGGCTATCCAGGCCGCTCGTATTACCACCCAACAGGATCCGGTCGATCAGACCGTTAGCCTTGTCTTCGCCCAGGGCCTGGGTCAGCATCTTGCGGATATAACCGTCAGTGCCTACACCCAGGCTGGTCTGCTCACCTACCACTTCGATAAAGTTGCCCAGTACATGCTCGGCCTGGTCACGACTAATGTTACGCACTTGAGCCATCGCAGTACCGACGCGCTGTACTTCTTTCGGGCCCAGGTGACGCAGGATCTGGGCAGCGTCTGCCTCACCCAGGGAGAGCAGCAGAACAGCGGCTTTATCGACATTGCTCATGCTGTTGAATTCACTCGTCGGCATTGATCCAGTCCCTCACAACTTGGGCAACCAGGCCCGGGTCTTCAGTCACCAATTGCTTGATGGCATTGAGTTGTACTTCGTAGTTTTCGCTAGGTCCAGGCAACATCAGCGCTGCAGGACTTGCCAGACTTACCTTGTCATCGGCCAGATCACCACCACCCAGGCCACCCGCTCCACTACCCGCCAAATCTCCAGCACCACCCATACCATCAGCCAGTGCCAAGTCCTTGCTCTTGTTGGTACCTGCCAGGTTGTTCAGAACAGGGCGCAGGACACCAAACACCAGGACCAGGATAAACAGCACACCCAGACCTTGCTTAACGACATCCCAGAACCAGGGCTGCGAGTAGAAGGGAATACTTTCCACATCATCAGCAGCGATCGGAGCAAAGGGAGCGTTGATCACGCTAACACTATCACCACGACTTGCATCGAAACCTACCGCGTCTTGCACCAGGCGAGTAAAGCGAGCCAGGTCATCCGCACTCCAGGGCGTATGACTTACCTGCCCTGTCGCTGCATCCAATTTCACTTGATCATCCAACACTACCGCTACAGAGAGACGACGTACTCGACCTTGCTGCTGGCGGGTGTAGCTGATACTGCGATCCAACTCATAATTACGTGTGCTTTGGTCACGCTTGTCTGTCGGATAAGGCACTGTCGCCGGCAGACCTGTCTTCGGATCAGTAATGAACTGATCATTAGGGTCACGAATCGGCTGACCCGGTGCCGTGAAGTTAGCACCCGCCGCCGCTGTTGCGTTCTCAGGTGCAGTGGCTGGTCCAGGTGGCTGATTCGACAACGCTCCCGGCACACCCTGCGGCCCGCCGCCGGCAGTTTGACGCTGTTCGGTATTGATCTGCTCGCTGCGCAGTGCAGGCTGATCAGGGTTAAACTGCTCGGACGTTGACTCAACCGCATTGAAATCTACATCTGCCGATACTTCTGCCTTGAAGCGACCGTTTCCTACGATTGGCTGCATCATGTTTTGCACACGTTGAGTCAATGTGCTTTCGATGCGGTTCGTATAATCCAGCTGCTTACCTGCAACACTGAACTCAGACTGGTTCAGCTGATCCGACAGCAGCTGTCCCTTCTGATCGACTACCGTTACCTGAGACTTCGTCAACTCTGGAACACTGGTAGCAACCAGATTAACGATCGCCATTACTTGCCCAGTTTCCAAGGTACGGCCTGGATACAACTCGACCAGAACCGAAGCCGTCGGCTTGCGTTCATCCCGTACGAATACAGAACTCTTCGGAATCGCCAAGTGAACACGTGCACTTTTAATGCCATTCAAGCTGGCAATCGTACGAGACAATTCACCTTCAAGGCCGCGACGGTAATTTGCCGCTTCCATGAATTGGCTGGTTCCCAGAGGCTGCTCCTTGTCCAACAGCTCGAAACCAACGATACCGTCAGTAGGCGCTACGCCAGCGCTGGCCATTTTCAAGCGAGCACGGCCCAGATCGTCCGCCTTTACCAACAAGGCACCGGTATTAGGGTCAACCTTGTAATTGATATCGGCTGAAGTCAGTGCTTCAACTACCTGATTGGCATCCAGGCCTGACATGCTGCCATACAATGGACGGTAATCAGGCTGCTGTGACCACAGCACTACTGCAAACCCTAAGGCAACGCTGGCAGCCAAGCCAACCATAAGGCCTACCTGACGCAAGATCGGCATTTCAGACAGGTTGTCTAGAAAGCCCAGGCCCGGAAAAGGCTTCTTGGATGCGCCAGAGGCGTCTACCTTAGCGGGAACCTGATTATTGAGGGCGGTGTCGGCCATTCAATCTATCCTCAGATAGGCATCTGCATAATGTCTTGGTAGGCCTGGACCATCTTGTTACGGACTTGGGTCATGGCCTGGAAGGAAACGCTAGCTTTCTGCGAGGCAATCATGACTTCCGTCAGATCGACGCCGCCTTGACCAAGCTCGAACGCTGTGGCCATCTCATTGGAAACCTTTTGCGTCTCGTTGACTTTACGGACAGCCTGTCCAAGTAAATCCGGAAAGCTGGGAACATTTGCAGCACCCTCAACACCGACAGGGCTCGCAACGGGCTTTCGCGCCATTGCCTCTGTCTGCATGGAGCGCATCTCCAGCATTAAACGATTGAACTCAACACCTTGAACCATTTCACCCTCCAACCAGCGCGGATTTTTGACGCCGCGCTTTTAGCTATACCTTGATGTAGCAATGGCGATGCCAAGTTTTGTCTGTCAGCTGAAATTGGCTGACAAAACCGGCTTGGCGCCAGGTTTCAATCACTAACAAGGCTAGAGCAATTAACAGGCCAGAAAGGCTTTTGGGCGAGGGCAGCCTAGCCTTGGATTGAGGCCAGGCGCCTAGGAGAGGAGATGGTTTGGACACCTTGCAAAAAACGCAATCAATAAGACGCGGCGAGATAACTATCTTGTGCCAAAAGAATAGCTACAGTCCATTAGCTATAAGCACGGCTTTGTCAATTGATTGTCAGGACATCAGCATTCTTTTCCAGAATTGCGGGGCCGATACCCTTTACCTCTATCAACTCGTCAATAGCCTGGAACGGGCCGTGCGTATTACGGTAATCAACGATAGCTTTCGCCTTGGCAGCTCCAATACCTTTAAGTCCCTTGTCCAGCGTAGCGGCATCTGCCGTGTTGATATTAACCTTACTGGAGGAAACAGACCCAAAAGATCTGGACACCTCTGGAGAGGTTCGCGCGATAGGCATGGGTTTAGGTAACTGGTAATGCAGCGGATCACCGTACGTCTCAGCATAGGCAACAGAAGTGAGCGTAAAATGAGTAAAACAGACGGCAATACGAAATAATAGAAGTGCGCGCATAAATAGACATCCTTTTCCAAGCGCATAATTGACGTTCAACTACAGAAGAGTTTAAGCCTGTATCCTTGGCCTCGCTCCAAATTAAATGCATATGCTACCAACCACTCACGCCTTATCAAAAAGGCTAACTACTGGCAGCATTACATATTACTGCTACGCACTTACCTGATTGGGCGCATTTTTCGCGCGAATAGCGCTCGCAGCTATCAATGCATTAAGGGAGTCATTAACCCCTGCCTTCCAATCGCTTGGATCAATACCAAACCGTTTCTTAAGCAACGTGCTGTCCAGCACCGAATAGGAGGGACGACGCGCTGGTGTAGGAAAGTCAGCAGTCGTAATTCCATTCACCTTGGGAAGCTTATTGATAAGCCCTTTCTCAAGCGCAACATCAAGAATATACCGCGCGAACCCACACCAGGTAACAGCATCGCTACCCCCATAATGGTAGAGACCAAATAACCTGGAATCATCAATAGTGGAGATACGATTAGCCACTAAAAGCAAGGCATCTGCAATATGTCCCGCATAAGTTGGCGTCCCCTGCTGATCATCTACTACCTGTAGCTTGTCTCGCTCCGAGGCCAGACGGAGCATGGTTTTCATAAAGTTATTTCCATGCTCGCTAAACACCCAAGCCGTTCTCATGATGACATGATTTGGACAGGCATCCTGAATACGATACTCGCCTTCCAGCTTGGTCGCCCCGTATACACCTGATGGCCCTACGGGATCATTAGGTGTATACGGAACGGAAGCATCGCCCGAAAATACATAATCGGTAGAGATATGTAGTATCGAACAGCCATGCTCACGGCAAAGCTTGGCTAGCGTAGCAGGACCCTTGATATTGGCGCGTGCCGCCACATCAGGCTCCATTTCCGCCTTGTCAACTGAAGTATAGGCTGCAGCGTTTATCAGCACAGATGGCTTGAAACGCTGCAGGTGCTCGGCCACAGAGCGCTCGTCTGCAATGTCCAACGTGGCACGACCATGCGCCTCCCACGCCAAGTCACTGCGCCTCAAGCGATCAATCAGGCATTGTCCTACCTGACCATTTCCCCCTGCGACCATGACTCTCATTTATAAAGCTCCACCAAGCGTAGGCCTTGAGCATCCTTGGCTGACAACTGAGGATCAGAGATCTTCCAGTCAATACCCAAATCAGGATCATTCCAGATCAAGCATCCTTCAGCGGAAGGATCATAATAGTCAGTACATTTATATTCAAAATCCGCTGTCTCAGAAAGAACAACGAAACCATGAGCAAGCCCTGGCGGAATCCAAAGCTGCCGCTTGTTATCTTCAGAAAGAATTTCCGCAACCCAGCGACCAAACGTAGGCGAATCCTGGCGGATATCAACAGCCACATCCAACACTTCGCCTTTCACGCAACGAACGAGCTTTCCTTGCGGACGGCTTCGCTGAAAATGCAGGCCACGCAACACACCTCTCGTTGAGCGTGAATGATTGTCCTGCACAAAAGGCAACGTTATGCCTGCCAGCTCCGCATAGCGATCGGCTTGAAACGTTTCTAAAAAGAACCCCCGCGAGTCGCCAAAGACTCGCGGTTGAATGATCTTTACGTCTGCAATGATCGTATCGATCACTTCCATCATCGATCTCCTGCAATCAAGCGGGCCAGATATTGACCATAGCCTGTCTTGCTCAGGGCCTCGGCCTGCAGCGCTACCTGCTCGCGAGTAACCCACCCCTTCTGAAAGGCGATCTCTTCAAGGCAGGCAACCTTTAGGCCCTGACGCTTTTCGATGGTCTGGACAAAATGCCCAGCCTCCAGTAACGCATCATGAGTCCCGGTATCAAGCCAAGCGAAGCCGCGGCCAAGAACGGAAACGTTCAAATCGCCACGACGCAAGTACTCATTATTGACATCGGTAATTTCAAGCTCACCACGGGGTGACGGCTTGATATTGGCTGCAATTTCAAGTACGTCGTTATCGTAGAAGTAAAGACCAGTCACTGCATAGTTGGACTTAGGCTTTTTAGGCTTCTCTTCGATGCTGATGGCTTTGCCATTTTCATCGAATTCAACGACACCGAAACGCTCTGGATCAGCAGTGTAATAACCAAATACAGTTGCGCCCTGTTCACGAGACGCAGCGTTTATAAGTGTTTCGCTGAAATGCTGACCATAAAATATGTTGTCACCCAGAACAAGACAGACATTATCCTGACCAACAAACTTGGATCCAATTATAAACGCCTGAGCTAGTCCATCGGGACTTGGCTGCTCCGCATAACTAAGCTCGATACCATATTGACTACCATCACCCAGCATGCGCTTGAAGCCCGGCAAGTCTGTCGGTGTAGAGATTATGAGAATCTCTCGAATACCGGCCAGCATTAACACCGACAAAGGATAATAAATCATCGGCTTATCGTAGACAGGCAGTGACTGCTTCGAAACTCCAAGCGTGATTGGGTGCAAACGGGTTCCTGAACCACCCGCCAGCAATATCCCTTTATATTTCTTCATTAGGTATCCCTCTCAATCGATATAGGCTTAAGGATATAAACTTACTAACCCTGGCTGAAAATCAAACAGCTTCACCCAATCGCTCGAGACGGTAAGCACCAGAAAGAACGCGCTGCCACCAGGAACGGTTGTCAAGGTACCATTGAACAGTTTTGCGTAGCCCTGTTTCAAAGCTTTCCTGAGGAACCCAACCAAGCTCCGACTCAATCTTGCTGGCATCAATCGCGTAGCGCAGGTCATGGCCTGGCCGGTCTTTCACGAAAGTAATCAAATCGCGGTAGGCTGTGATACCGGCTGGCTTTTCAGGTGCCAACTCTTCGAGCAAATCACAAATAGCTTCTACCACTTCCAAGTTACGCTTTTCGTTATGCCCACCGATGTTATAGGTCTCACCTATAACACCCTTGGTTACAACGGTGTAGAGCGCACGGGCATGGTCTTCAACGAACAGCCAATCACGGATCTGTGAGCCGTCACCATATACGGGCAACTGCTTGCCATGCATGGCGTTCAGAATAACGTGAGGAATCAATTTTTCCGGGAAGTGGAACGGTCCGTAGTTATTCGAACAATTAGTGATCAGCACCGGCAATCCATAGGTGCGTCCCCACGCGCGTACCAAATGGTCACTGCCTGCCTTGCTGGCTGAATAAGGGGAGCTTGGCGCATAAGGTGTCGTTTCGGTAAACAAGTCATTCGTGCCATGCAGATCGCCGAACACCTCATCTGTAGAAATATGATGGAAGCGGAACGCTTCTTTCCGGTCGGCATTGAGCCCAGACCAATAGGCACGAGCCACTTCTAGAATAGTTCCGGTCCCCAAAACGTTGGTCCGAATGAACTCAGCCGGCCCTTCGATAGAGCGATCCACATGTGACTCGGCAGCAAGGTGCATCACCGCATCGGGCTGAAATGAATCGAAGACAGTTTTTAGGGCAGGTGCATCGCAGATGTCGACCTGATGAAACTCATACCGATCAGATGACGCGACTTCATTTAGCGACTCAAGGTTGCCTGCGTAAGTCAGTTTGTCGACGTTTGCCACATTACAATTCGTCTCGTTGATCAAAAAACGGACCACTGCAGAACCAATGAAACCCGCACCACCAGTTACCAGCACTTTCATCCTGAACCTGCCTTTTTAAACGCCTGCGCCAGTTAGCAAAACGCGCAAGGCACAGCTAAAAAATCATAAATTCCTGTTAAGCAGCCAATACAGCTCAACAGGCGTCTCGTTCCTTAAATTTAGAACGCAAGCCCTAAGGCTGATGAATAGCACCACCCGCCATCAAGACCTGACTTAAACAGCTTTGACTTAGAAAAGTTTCCGCGAAGAAAGAAAAACTTAACTCAATGTGCTCATCGTCAAAAAATTTTTCCTAAAATGTTCTTAATTGCATCTATGCTGATCTATATTTTATTTTACGTACTCAATAAAGGCGAAAGGATAGTTAACACGAGCTACTTATCATCTGTCTCGACGGCTTTGTACGTATAACCAATCGACGATCTCGCCCTGTGGTACATATCCCGCTACGGTTTCGCGCAATAACTGCCTTATGCGAGAATAATCATCTGCCTGCACCGCTGACTTTAGATCAGCCAGCATTAGCTTGAAGGCATCCCAAGACACGAAGTCCTCACTAGCCCGCATGATCATTGGATGCTCTGTAGGCAAGACGTTGTCACCAATCAGCAGCTCCTCGTAGAGCTTCTCCCCCGGGCGCAGACCAGTGAACTCAACGGCAATATCTCCGTGGGGATTTTTCTCCGAACGGACTGTCATACCCGAGAGATTGATCATCTTTTCCGCCAGCTCCACGATCTTGACTGGCTCACCCATATCAAGTACGAATACATCCCCTCCTGCACCCATGGACCCCGCCTGAATGACGAGCTGAGCCGCCTCGGGAATGGTCATGAAAAAACGTGTAATACCAGGATGCGTCACGGTTACCGGACCGCCCTTGCGAATTTGCGCGCGAAACAGCGGTATTACAGAGCCAGAGGACCCCAAGACGTTACCGAAACGAACCATGGTAAAGCGCGTCTTATTGACCCGATGAATTGCACCTTGCTCTCCAAACAGTGTTGGAGCAGATTCTTGACTCAAGGCCTGTAGCACCATTTCTGCAAGCCGCTTGCTACTCCCCATCACATTCGTCGGTCGTACAGCCTTATCAGTGGAGACTAAAACAAAGTGCTCGACGCCTGCCTGAATGGCCGCCTCCGCAGTATTAACGGTACCGAATACATTGTTCAGCACGCCTTCGACAATATTGTGCTCAACTATAGGAACATGCTTGTACGCAGCGGCATGATAAATAGTATTGACTTTCCATGACCTCAAAATGTGCAGCAAGTGTTTATTGTTGCGCACCGACCCTAGAATCGGAACTAGAGAAATGGGCAAGGATTCGCGCTCTATAGCACCCGCCAACTCCTGATGAATGCTATAGAGATTAAACTCCGAGTGATCGAATAGAATTAGCCCTAATGGACCCTGGCCCATAATCTGGCGGCATAGTTCAGAGCCAATCGATCCACCCGCTCCGGTGACTAAAACAACCTTACCGCGAATACAACGCTCAAAAAGCGCCTGGTTCGGTGCAACCTGATCCCGTCCGAGCAAGTCTGCAATATCAACTTCCTGAATATCCTCGACCTTGACTTTGCCGCTAGCCAGATCGGTAATACCCGGAACAGTACGAACATGCAAAGGATAAGGTTCCAGCTGAGCCAATACCTCACGCCGGCGAGCACGTGAAGATGAAGGGATAGCTAACAATACCTCTTCCGCCCCGGTTTCGTTGAGCATCTGCTGAATATGTTTAGGGCGGTAAACTTTAAGTCCAGCAATAACACGACAGGCAATACTCTTGTCGTCATCGATGAACGCAACAGGTCGCATTGCACGCCCCGCACGGAGTGCAGCGACTAACTGATTACCAGCCGAGCCAGCCCCATAAATCGCGACCCTAGGCAGTCCAGTCTGCTGGCGCATAAAGGGAACACTGGTCAATGCCGCATACCAATCGCCGAGAAAGTACTGTCTAATGGCCAAGCGTAGCCCGCCAATCATGAACAAGCTCAACCACCAGAAGTTGAAGATCATCGACCTTGGAACAATCTCGGGCTTGTCCTGATACCAGTAGATCACTAGGGACAACACTAACACCGAAAGCGTAACAGCCTTGGCAATAGCCATCATTGCGTCATAGCCCAAGTAACGCATGACTGCACGGTACATACCAAAGCGGATGAACAGTGGGATACATATTACTGGAGCCGAAGCAAACAGCCAGGCGTGACCACTAAAGGGTTCGATACTTTCAGAGGATCCAAGACGTATGAAGAAGGCGAGCCATAAAGCGACCCAGATCAGAATCAGATCTGTAGCTATTTGAACAATACGCTTTTTACGACGACTTAAGCTGACTAATCGCTCGCGTAGCATAACTACAGCTCCCTCAAATCCTTTACCAATCCTACCAATATGATCTATCGAGGGCTTTCCGGCCTTCCTGCCTCATAACGAACGGCAAGAAAGATCAAGGGAACGTAGGCAAAAGCCACGCCTATAACTCCCGATAGATAACCTGTACCAACCAAAAGTGCCGTAGGTATAAGCAAAATAGTATTGATTAACAGAACGGCCAACGTGACGGGGCGATGCCCATTATGAAAGCGTGCAGCAGACTGGTATGCGTGACTTCTATGAGCCTCATAAGCCTTTTCGCCTCTGAGCAAGCGACGAAACAGCGTAAAGGAGGCATCCGTTACAAATACACCTAATAAGATAATCCATGCCACAAAAAAAGCCGGATCAAGCCGTGCAGCCAGGATAGAAAGACATCCTAAAATGATTCCTAAAAACCCACTGCCCGCGTCCCCCATAAAAATTCTAGCGGGCGGAAAATTCAGAATCAAAAAGCCTAAGACGGCAGCCACTAACAGCAACGGGAGCCATGCAATGGCACCGTGTCCGGTAATCCAGAATAGAGCGGCACCGCCTGCTCCTACGCAAATCGCCTCGACACTTGCAATGCCATCAATCCCATCCATGAAATTATAGAGATTAAGCAGCCAGACCAGATAAAACAACGCAAACGCGTTGCCCAACCAGCCAAAGTTAATAGCCGTATTATTAATCATGACCGTTGGAAATCCTTGCAACCACCAGAGCCCCCAAGCAGCGCAAGCAAAATGCCCGAGCAGCCTCCACCTGGCCGCAATATGACCATGGTCATCAATAAAACCAATTAGAGCAACGCCACATGCCGCACCGAGCAACGCGACAAGATCCGTCCAATAGAGATTGGCGCCAATAAATTGCCAGACCAAGGTGGCGATAGAAAACACGATAACTATAGCTAAGCCACCACCCCGGGGCGTAGGAATAGAGTGAGAGCTACGCACACTAGGAATATCCATAAGATGTCCCTTTAACGCATAACGCCGAACGTAATGTGTCATAGCCCAAGACGCGACGACCGTGCAGACAGCCAAAAATAGCGTCATTAGCTTTCCTTGCTTCTCAAAAAATCAATTGCAGTAGCTTGGAGAGCATCGTTCACAGCTACAGGCGGCCGCCAACCGGTGATATCAAGGCTCTTGGAAATATCGACTTGCAAAGAGCGGCATACTCGCTGAGATAACGCACCCTTCCCCAGAAGGGTTGCACCAACCTCTACCAATCCTCGAGGTACAGGAATCAACCTTATGGGACGCTCTAAAAATCGGGCTAGGCGCTTAAGCAGTTCAGTAGTAGAAAGATCTTCTCCATCACTCACCATAAAGGTCTGACCGGCAGCAGCCGGATGAAAAAGGCATGTTGAAATGAAATCCACCAAGTTGTTGACCGAAACCAGGCTGCGACGATTATCGATAGCACCCAACGGCAATGGAATGCCTTTGTCTAACCAACGTAGCATAGTAAGAAAATTGGCTTTTACGCCTGGCCCATATACCAGTACCGGACGAATAATGGTGACATCCATTACTCCATTTCTTGCCAGCTCCATAAGCTGCTGTTCGGCAGTCCATTTTGAAATGGCATAGGCATCGGAAGGCTGGGGTGCGTCTAAGGGAGAAAAAGGTTGTTCGGGTACCGTCTCGTCACCGTTGACCTTTACCGAGCTGACAAAGACAAACCGTCGCACCCCATGGGCAGCCGCCAGACGCGCAAGCTTCATCGTTCCGTCGACATTTACCCGCTGGTACTCACCCAGCCCCTGCCCTGGCTTTTCGTGCATGGCATGAACCTTAGCCGCGCAATGGACGACACTCTCGACACGATGGCGTCGAAAAGCACTAGCATCCAGACTTGTAAAATCCGCTTGCCAGGGCTGTACAAGATCGCTTGCAGTCTCGATTGTCATACGAGACATTGCCACAACCTCATGTCCCTGCTGATTTAACGCCGAGACAAGATTAGAGCCTACAAAGCCGGCTGCCCCGGTTACCAGAACTCTAGCCATCTACCGGTACAGCCCTAGCAATATGAAGAGAGCTAAAGCGATCCGATCCGTTAGCTTCCGCCTAGTCTTATTGACCTCAACCAGTAAACGAATCGCGCTTAAACGTTCTTTCTTTAAGACGATATGGGCGATACCCGGTGTATCTTCTAGACCAAGACAGCGGATGATCTTCCGCGACTCGTCTCGGTACCACCCACCTTTTATGCGCTTGATTCGGCTCAAGGCTGAGCGGACACCTACATTGGCTCCCACAACATTACCTCCATGCTGTCTATACAGAACAGAAGGCCACGAATCGATACACCATTGCGCCCCAGAGCTACGACCATACGCGTAAATGAGCCAATCATGAAGCGCGACCTCATTGACAGCCGACCAATTTTCTTCCATGAACGCTTGTAAACGCTGAGCAAAGGCCCTACCCATCACGTAGGAACATCCGGGACCAGCCGCCTCAAAAAGGTAATCATAAGCGCGCATTGGCTGCGCCTTATCCAGCAGACGTTGCCGACCATCCTCCCAAAATGCCAAGACATTACCCGAATAGACCTCAGCTTGCCGTTCGATCAGTACTTGGTGAGCTCTAATCAATTTATTCTCAAGCCAGATATCGTCTTGGTCAGCCAAGGCCAGATAGTCAAATCCAGAAATGTCTATATCGCGTATCAAGCGATAGAAGTTCTTGGCTGCCCCGCCAAACCGCTCGATCTGTGGCAAAACACATATGCGAGAATTTTTAGAGGCAAGCGAAAGTACATGCTCATATGTTTTATCAGACGAGATGTCGACACTGATAAATACGACGACATCTACATGCCGCTGCTCGAGAATACTAGAAAGCTGGTCGTCAATCCAAAGCATGCCGTTGTAAGCTGCAAGCGCCACGGCGAACCGCGGCCGCCTAAGCATCATTTACAAACCGCCTACTTGCACATAATTTCAGGCCATCGAGCAGCCCTTTGACTCCCGCCCTGGCATAGGCGAGCCGACTGCCTTTTTGCGTTGCAACAAGTATTAGTTGGTGACATATCCCTTGCACTCCTTCCTTAACAATTAAAAGGATAGGAATATGCTTCAACCCCGCAAGGATAAAAACATTACGTAGACGGTAATAACGGCGGAACGGCGAATGGACAGGCACTTTCCAGCGACCAAAGGACAAGGTGTCGTCCCCAATTTTGTGCTCCATCAGGGCATCGGGGACTACAAAAATCTCGTACCCCTTCGAGACGGCACGCAGGCACCACTCCGTATCAACATAATCAATAAACAGTGCCTGCTGTAATAAACCCACATCATTCAGAACATGAACAGGAACCAAAGTGCCTGAAGAAATACAACAAGATACCTGTATAGGTTCAGAGGCGCTTGATGGAATGATTTTCCGCACTAAACCTAATCTATCGATCCGAATAACAGGATAGTAGAAACCAAGCTCGGAGTCCCGATAAATTGGACCGACAGCGCCAACTCGATGTCTAAGCGATAGCCTATCGAACTCTTGGCTAAGCGAAGCGATCATACCTTCAGGCACCACGCTGTCCTGATCGAAAAAAATGATCCCGTCAGCGCCTGCTACTATTGCTTTTTGAATACCGATATTCTGAGCCTTGGCAATACCCACATTGCTTTCACATTGATGAACTTGCGCGATTTCAGAAAGTTCATCGAGTTCTTCGACGCCAAGCGATGCATTATCCACAAGCATGATAGCATGAACTTGACGAGCAATTAGCGTCAGCTGCCTATAGAGAGCTACCATGTCGGGATGATACGTAACAACGACCGCAACTATTACCTTCAGCATCATCCTGACCTAAATTTTCCGTCCGCCCTAGTATCCGGACCATATCTGTGTTGCTGCCCTTTGATAGAGAAAGGCGTAAATTGTTCCAAGTAAAGCCTGCCGCAAAAGCCATGACCGGCTAGAAGCAAACAAGCGCAACACATCAGTCATAGCCGAGCGGGTATGACCTATCAGGCTTTCTTAATAATGATGCAAAGCAAGCCTAAAGATTGGAGAGAGTGACCAAAGCCCGGCAAGAAAATTATTCAAAAAAGGTGACGGACACCTTATTAGTGAGAACTGCAACACGTTTCTTATTTTTGCCTGCATCTTTTCACCGTATGCGCCTAAGAGATACTCTGCCGTCCAGCCAGTTGGTGCGACACTAGACCAGTTTCCAACCGGATGATGCTGTAAGTTAACCATCTATATTTGTTTGATAACTCCAGCAACAGAGTTTGCTAGGAACAATCTTAACTGGTCTCTCGGTCACAAAACTCATGCCCAATAATGAGGATGGTACTAACTCAATGCATCTAGGCAATTCTTCAGCACTCAACGATATCTATTTATCGATTAAATGTTCATCACCTCTCGGCCTTCTGGGATGGCAGGATGTAAGACAACGCTACAAGAGATCTGCACTAGGTCCATTCTGGCTAACAGTTAGTATGGGCGTGATGACCGGCACCATGAGACTGGCCTTCGGCAATATTTAGGCCGGAAATTCTGCTCATGGATGAGTGGCTTTCGGCAGAGGACGAAGGCTTTTAACATAGGGGGAGGCAAGAATCAAGGAAATGATCAGCGCCAACAAGATTCTGGTCATAGCCAGGTATTCGCGGGAGCTAATTGAAAAAGTATGCAACCATGCCATCTGGTTGGAGCATAGAACAGTAAAGATGATTGGACCTGCAAAAGATGTTACAGAAGCATATTTCAGCTGAATGAATGCCATGCCTCTAGCAGAAAACCCTGCTCATTATCATTTAACATAATTTATATAAATATTAGGCTATACAGCAGTCAACCAGGACGGATGTATTAAATGCGACTCTTGAGCAAAATTTTAAACACGCTGGTATTTCAAGCAGCAAATAACTACTTAAAGCTTCAATCATATCAGAACTGGAAAAAGTCAAAAAAATTCAAAGAACAAATTATTTTAGACAAGCCTTATGAAGGGCAAAAAATAATGCTCCTCGCACTATACGAGAAAGGCATTCTAAGAAATGACGTCATTGGCCTTCTTCAAAGCGCGAAGAAACAAGGCATATATACGATCTGTGTTAACACACTAAAAATAACCAATATAGAAAAGCACAAAGACATCATTGATTGCTACATTGACAAGCATAACTACGGCCGGGACTTCGGCAGTTATAAAACTGGTTTTGAGCACCTTTTCAGGAGAGGCATGCAGAAAGACTGCCCTCGCCTTCTTATGATCAATGACAGCATATTTTTCAGCTCCAAGCATATCGATAAATTCTTGGAGGAAATGCTTGAGAGCAAAATAGAAGCACTGGGTGCAACTGAAAACTTTGAAATAGAGCATCATCTTGGCTCATTCTGTATAGCCCTTGATAAAAAGATACTCAATAACGAAGTATTTCAAAATTATTGGAAGAACTACGAGCTGACCGATGTACGACCAGATGTCATCAAGCGCGGGGAAATGGTACTTTCCAAGACATTAAAGCGAGTAGTGACGTCACCTGATCAGTTCAAGGCGCTGTACGACTCAACACGTATTGCCAAAGTCCTGGAAACTCACACAGACCTAATCGACAGCCTGGTTACGCTATCCAGAGCATCCGAGCTTTTACCCTGGCCCACGTATTCTTCAGGAATCATGGTAAAAGGGCTTACAAAAAAATATCTTTATAGCAACCATAAGCTGATGCGCTTATGGGGCAAAGACGTTAAAAGCAATGAGATTGAAGATTTTGGGATGAACTTCGTTATGTCTACTAGATCCTTAGCAGGCTTCGTTTATAAGCACTTGGAAGATTTAGACCTAACATACGATGACGTTTATAAAACCATCTGTATAGAAGCGATAGCCCACTTTGTCGAAACATTCTCCAGAGGCTCGCAGATTCATCAAAATAATATCTTTCTGCATCATATTGGCATGCCACTAATAAAGCTTGACGGGCTTTATCGGGGGATGTTTATCGCTCGCGATGTTGAAAGCCTCGCTCAGGATCTAGACGGTCACCAAGTAGACGAATTTAGGCAGCTTATGTATTCACGCCCGTTTGGCGGGAACGTGTTTTTCGGCTGGAAGCGTGCCGCATTTTATAGAGGCCTGATATGAAATTCAAAAATATATTTCTTTATATTGGAATGGATAAAACTGGCAGCTCTCGCCTTCAGAGCTGCTTCGAACAATTGGAGCTGAGCGGCACGTTCGAAAACATGACTTATCCTGCAACTATAGCTGATGGCGACTTTCGAACGATACGAGGCGGTAATGCGATGTCATTTTCTATGGCTGCCCCAAAGCGTTCTGCAAAGCGCGTATAGAAGCCAAAATCAAACAGCGATTAAGTAGAGCTAGCAGTGAAAAGGATCAACTGCTGCTGTCTTGTGAACATTTTTCCTCTGTAGAAAAGGAGCTCCTTAGCCGAACCCTTATGCACGCTAAAGCAGTACAGTTCTAATATTTCGCTTATTATTGCAGCTAGACACATAAGCGAACTGACTTATTCAAGCTATAACCAGTACATTAAAAGACATGCAGCCACCTATGATATAATTAGTTTCCGAATGAATTCTACCTAGCAATAGCCAAAACCCTGAAAAACTGGATACTGGAACTCAAGACATTTATGTACTGCTGTACAAAAAACGGGCTTCTTGGTGACTTTCTTTACTAAAAAATATATTGAAATAGGCGGAGCTTAACAATTTAACTGCGAACAGACCGCTAGATTTATGAAAACGCGCCTTATCTAGAAAAAGATAAAAATGACAGCCGCGCCATCAATGTCTTTATTAGACAGAATGAAAAATAGAGCTAGCAGCACAGCAACTCTCGAAAGCGGACACCCATGAATTTGAAGACAAGCAGACCGAAATTATAAAACAGAAGCCCCTTATAGCCTTGGAGGAAATTGGCAAATATTCAAGCCAGCCTAGGTTCTTAAAGAATTACAAGCCAATCCTATCACCATATAAAGAGCGTTTCGACCCAATACATTATCTTCTTATCAAGCAGGATGTTTTGCGAGAAAATGCCCCTGAAGAAAATTATAAAACTCTTGGCACTTATGAAATCAGAACACCTGCCTTAATTAGACTGGCGAAACGGATTACCACTCGATCCATTTTCTTTAATGAATTTTACTTTATAAAACTCATCTTTCGAAAATTATATAAAAATATAATTATGAATCAGTGAAAATAAAATATTTTCACCTTGAAATAAACTAATAATCAAAAACAAGAAGCCAAATTATCACTTAAAAAAGATCAAAGATTTATGATCCATATTAGCTTACGCATGCAATCAGCGGCATATAAATAAATCAAAAGCCATCAAATGAAAACACATTACAAAAAAATCGCTGCTTATATTTAAATTAATTTAAATCATATAATCTATAACCAGGATCTAAATAACCAAGACACAAGCTTCATATTTACCTTTTTATTTTAAAACAAGGTATTCATGCAAAACATCTTAAACAAAAACACACTTACTCAAAACAATCCAAATACATTCTTTATTAAAAGCTAAAGTACATATTCTGCATTCACTACCAGATATTAAAGGTAAGCTTTTTACCTCCCGCAAAATAAACTAAGCCTTATAAAATAATAATATGCCTATTCATCGCCCTAGCGGAGTGCTCAAATTTTGCAATAGTCCCGCTTACCACCAAACCTCAAGAATTTCTCCAAGACGATAAAAAATCGATAAAATCAGCCTTAATCTAGTCTTGGATAGATAGTTAAAAGTCTTGATGAGAGCAGTAGCCAATTAGCAACATTGTTTAGTAAAGTTATTAGTTAATAATAGGATACGGTGATACATCAGCGCACCATGGCAAAAATCCTAGAATGGCTCGCTGCACACCGTCTTTGCAATTAGATACAAATTGTTCGCTTGGACTCAGAATTTTGAAATTTAGAACTCATAGTATTCCGCGCCAATGCGATTCGAAGACTATAAATAAAGAGCCAAGGCTAGACACTCGCTATAAATTCCGTGGCTTAAACAGCTGACAACATGACGCACCCCGCCTACTGTGTCGCGTTTGAGATACTAAACAACTTACAGATATAAGGCGGACAAATCTTGCGTCTCTTTATCCGTAATGGAGCATTGCGATATGGTCTACCCCATCAAGCTTTAACGCTACCAAGATTACTCCAGCTCATTGACACGATCTCGCAACTCTTTACCTGGCTTAAAGTGCGGAACATATTTCCCATCCAACGTTACAGACTCTCCTGTCTTAGGGTTTCGACCTGTACGAGGTGAACGATAATGCAAAGAGAAGCTGCCGAAGCCTCGTATTTCAATACGATCTCCGGTTGAAAGCGCTTGAGCCATTTGCTCAAGCATTGTCTTGATAGCCAGCTCAACATCGCGAGATGACAGCTGCCCCTGCTCCGAAACGATACGTTCGATCAACTCCGACTTGGTCATGGAATTTTCCTTCTTTTTCAAGCGGCTAGATCATTTTTAACTCTTTTAGCATGACCGCTTGGCTTTGAAAAGCATGTAGCCAACAAAAGGCTGTAAATTTATTTGACGCTAGACATACAACCCTTTAGATCTGAGAAGCTTTTTTCAGGCAATAAAAAAGGGTGGCCTAAGCCACCCTTTTCTTAGAAAACCTAAGGTGATTAACCCTGGTTTTCCATCTGCGCCTTGATCAGGTCACCGATAGTAGTCGGGCCTGCGCTCGGCTCCTGCTTGTTACGCAGGGAAGTCATCGCTTCCTTCTCATCGTCAACATCCTTAGATTTGACGGAAAGGCTGATCACGCGGCTCTTACGATCGATGCTGATGATCTTGGCTTCAACTTCGTCGCCTTCCTTCAGAACGTTACGCGCATCTTCAACGCGATCACGGCTGATTTCAGAAGCCTTCAGAACGCCTTCGATCTCATGGCCCAGAGTGATGATGGCGCCCTTGGCGTCAACTTCCTTCACAGTACCACGAACGATGGTGCCCTTCTCGTTCAGAGCAGCGTAGCTGGAGAACGGATCGTCTTCCAACTGCTTGATGCCCAGAGAAATGCGCTCACGCTCAGGATCAACGGACAGGATAACGGTATCCAGCTCATCACCCTTCTTGAAGCGGCGTACGGCTTCTTCGCCCGGCTCGTTCCAAGAAATATCGGACAGGTGAACTAGACCGTCTATGCCACCATCCAGACCAATGAAAATACCGAAGTCAGTGATGGACTTGATAGTACCGGAGATACGATCGCCCTTGTTGAACTGACCGGAGAACTCTTCCCATGGGTTCGGACGGCACTGCTTGATACCCAGAGAGATACGACGACGTTCTTCGTCGATATCCAGAACCATAACTTCCACTTCGTCGCCAACCTGTACGACTTTGGACGGGTGGATGTTTTTGTTGGTCCAATCCATTTCGGATACGTGTACCAGACCTTCAACGCCTTCTTCCAGCTCAGCGAAGCAGCCGTAATCAGTCAGGTTAGTAACACGAGCCTGAACACGTGTACCTTCTGGGTAACGCGCCTTGATAGCAACCCATGGGTCTTCGCCCAGCTGCTTCAGGCCCAGGGATACGCGGTTACGCTCGCGATCAAACTTCAGAACCTTAACGTCGATCTCGTCACCAACATTAACGATTTCGGAAGGATGCTTGATACGCTTCCATGCCATGTCAGTGATGTGGAGCAGGCCATCTACGCCGCCCAGATCAACGAACGCACCGTAGTCGGTGAGGTTCTTGACGATACCGCGAACCTGCTGACCTTCCTGCAAGGACTCCAACAGCGCTTCACGCTCGGCACTGTTCTCAGCCTCAAGAACGCTACGGCGAGAAACAACAACGTTGTTGCGCTTCTGGTCAAGCTTGATGACCTTGAACTCTAGCTCTTTGCCTTCCAGGTGGGCAGTGTCACGCACAGGACGGACATCAACCAGGGAGCCTGGCAGGAAAGCACGGATGCCGCTAACGTCAACAGTGAAACCACCCTTGACCTTACCGTTGATAACACCCTTGACCACTTCGTCAGCGTTGAACGCAGCTTCCAGGACCAGCCAGGACTCAGCGCGCTTGGCTTTCTCGCGAGACACTTTGGTTTCGCCGAAACCGTCTTCCACGGCATCGAGAGCCACATGGACTTCATCGCCCACGTTGATGGTCAGCTCGCCTTGTTCGTTGTAGAACTGCTCGAGCGGAACAAGACCCTCAGATTTCAGGCCAGTGTCGACAACTACCCAGTCACCATCGATGGAAACCACAGTACCTGTGATGATGGCACCCGGTTGCATGTCGAGGGATTTCAGACTTTCTTCAAAGAGTTCTGCGAAGCTTTCGCTCATGTTTATACCTGTAATGTTGGGTACACGATGCACCCGATCTACCGCATCACCAGCCAATGCGGGGTTCGTTATCAATATCCAGCAGACAGGTTGAGACTGGTTCCTGCCTGCCTTCACCAAATATCCCAGGATAGGATAGTTTGGCTGTCATCCTGCCAGGTCACGCTCGGCGGCCAATGCGAGGATGTGGTCGAGCACTTGTTCAATCGAGAGATTCGTCGAATCCAGGACAATGGCATCATCTGCCGGCTTGAGTGGAGCGACGGTGCGCTGAGTATCACGCTCGTCGCGCTCACGAATCTCTTCGAGGAGACCCGGCAAAGTAACACTTTCGCCCTTTTTCTTCAACTGAAGATAGCGCCGTCTGGCGCGTTCTTCGGCGCTAGCGGTCAGAAATATCTTTAATTCCGCATCTGGGAAAACCACGGTTCCCATATCCCGACCATCCGCAATAAGGCCAGGCGCCTCGCGAAAGGCTTTCTGTCGCTGCAACAACGCTTCACGTACAGCCGGCAGGATCGCCACCTGTGAAGCGCCTGCCCCGATATCTTCGGTTCGAATGAAGTCGGTAACATCCTCCCCCTCTAGGACAATGCGCTGACCATGCTCATGCCCAGCCTGGAATTGCACGTCCAGATACGCCGCCAACGCCTTGAGTGACTCTTCATTCGTCAGGTCAACGCCATGGTTGCGCGCTGCGAAGGCCAGCAGGCGATAAAGCGCTCCGGAGTCCAGTAGATTCCAGCCCAGACGGCGGGAAAGAAGTGCCGCGATAGTGCCCTTCCCAGAGCCTCCAGGCCCATCGACTGTAATAACCGGAGCGGTACTCATCATACGGAAGCCTCTTCTTTCACACGAATCCCAGCTTTAGCTGCCAGTTCAAGAAAGCCGGGAAAGGAAGTTGCAACATTTGCACAATCACGGATTCGTATCGGTGCGCTCGCTCGCAGCGAGGCCACACTAAACGCCATTGCGATGCGATGATCACCATGACTTTCCACATCTCCGCCACCCATGGAGCCGCCCTCGATCACGATTCCATCAGGCGTAGGAGTAGCACTTACACCCAGTACTTTCAAACCATCGGCCATGACCTGAATACGGTCAGACTCCTTGACACGCAACTCTTCCGCACCTCGCAGAACGGTACGCCCCTGAGCACAACTGGCGGCAACAAACAGAACCGGGAACTCATCAATTGCCAGCGGCACCAACGCTTCCGGTATTTCGATTCCCTTCAACGTAGCTGAACGGACGCGCAGATCAGCTACAGGTTCTCCCCCTACCTCACGCTGATTCTCAAGCGTAATGTCGCCACCCATCAGGCGCAGGATATCGATGACCCCGGTACGAGTAGGATTGATACCCACGTGTTCAAGAACCAACTCGGAGTTTTCCGCAATGCTTCCGGCCACCAGGAAAAAAGCTGCCGAGGAAATATCTGCAGGTACTTCGATACGATTGGCAGTGAGCGTGGAGCCCGAGCGCACTCTTGCCACATTACCTTCTACCGTCACCGGATAACCAAACCCCTGCAACATTCGCTCGGTGTGATCACGCGTCGGAGCAGGCTCAGTAACCGATGTCTCCCCTTCGGCATACAGGCCTGCCAGCAATAGGCAGGACTTAACCTGGGCGCTGGCCATGGGCATGTCGTAATGGATACCTTTGAGCTTCTGTCCGCCGCGAATGGTCATCGGTGGCCGTCCCTGCTCTGCTGTTTCGATAACAGCCCCCATCTCCCGCAATGGATCGGCAACCCGGTTCATGGGGCGCTTGGAGAGCGAGGCATCACCGGTCAGGGTGGTATCAAATGCCTGAGCGGAAAGAATCCCGGACAACAGTCGCATTGAGGTGCCTGAATTTCCTAGGTATAGCGGACCTGCAGGCGCTTTGAGGCCATGCAATCCCACACCATGAATGGTTACACGACCATTGGTGGGCCCCTCGATGACGACCCCCATATCACGGAACGCCTGCAGCGTAGCGAGGGCATCCTCACCCTCAAGGAACCCTTCCACCTCTGTCGTTCCATCCGCCAGGGAGCCCAGCATGATTGATCGATGCGAAATGGACTTATCTCCGGGCACTCGAACGCGTCCGGACAACGAGCCGCCAGGATTGGCGATATAGGTAAGATCTTTAGTTTGCATAGCGTCCACATAGGCCCGGCGGGCCAGTATTTTGCCGAAATGCTCGCGGGCAACCCGGGCGCGGGTAAAGACACCCAGCAGCTGATGCCCATCCTGTGTAATGACAGCCTGACGCAATGCATCCAGGTCGTCACGAAATGTATCCAGTGTCCGCAGTACGGCTTCCCGGTTGGCTAGAAAAATATCGTGCCACATGACCGGATCACTGCCAGCGATACGGGTGAAGTCTCGAAAGCCACCAGCGGCATAACGAAATATCTCAAGGTTCTCACTACGCTGGGCGAGCGAATCAACCAGGGTAAAAGCCAGCAGATGCGGCAAGTGACTGGTTGCAGCCAACACCTCATCATGGTGGTCAACCGTCATGTATTCAACGTCAGCACCCAGTGCCCGCCAAAGTAGATCAATATTTGCAAGCGCCTCAGCATCCGCCTCATCAAGGGGTGTAAGAATGACTTTGTGCCGCTTGAATAGCTGACCATTAGCCGCCGTAACACCACTCTTTTCAGAACCAGCGATTGGATGCCCTGGGACGAAGCGGAACGCTTTGCCGGCAAAGGCCTTTCTGGCTGCCCGGGCAACGCTACCTTTTGCACTCCCAACATCGGTCAGCACAGCCTGGCCGATGTCGAGAGCCGCAAGCTCTGCAAGGACTCGTTCCATGGCAAGAATGGGAACCGCCAACTGGATAACGTCTGCATTCTGACAAGCAACGGCCAGCTCTGCCTCAGCGCTATCAACAACCTCTAACTCAACCGCTAGACGCCGTGTTTCTCTATCCCGATCTACGCCGACCACTTCATGAAACAGGCCGCTCTCCTTCATGCCCTTGGCAAACGAGCCGCCAATCAGTCCAAGTCCTACTACGACGAGACGACCAAACAGGGGGACCTTTTGCGATTCAACCACGAGCCAGCACCTTGGCAAGCGCCTCAAGGAAACGACTGTTTTCCTCTTTCGTACCAATAGAAACACGAAGGAATGTTGGCATGCCGTATCCAGCGACCGGACGGACAATCACACCCTCTTGCAGCAATGCCTGATAAACAGGCGCGGCCGGTTGCCCGAGATCAACGGCGATAAAGTTTCCCTTAGAAGGAATCCAGGAAAGTCCCAGCTGCTGAAAACGCTGCTCAAACTGAGCCATTCCCTCGTCATTGACCTGACGACTTTTGGCCAAGTAATCAGCGTCATCCATAGCCGCGCATGCTGCAACCAAGGCAAGGCTGTTGACATTGAAAGGCTGTCGTACGCGATTCAGTACATCCGCAATCTCCGCTGAGGAAATGGCATACCCCACCCGTAACGAGGCCAAGCCATAAGCCTTGGAGAATGTACGTGAAACCAGGAGATTGGAGTGGCCCGCCAGATAGCTCAAACCATCCGGCAACTCGTCTCCCTCGGCATACTCAATATAGGCTTCATCAAGCACCACCAACACATTCTCGGGTACCGCCTTCAGAAAGGCCGCCAAAGCGCGTGGACCAAACCAGGTACCTGTTGGGTTATTGGGATTAGCCAAAAAGACGATTCGCGTATGCTCGTCGATAGCCTTGAGCATCGCATCCAGATCATGCCCCCAATTCACCGCGGGAACTGCACGACCTTCGGCACCAATTGCCTGCGTCACCAGAGGATATACGGCAAATGCATGCTCGCTAAATACCGCATTAAGACCAGGAGCTAGGTAAGCGCGTGCAACCAACTCGAGAATATCGTTAGAACCGTTGCCTAAGGTTATCTGATCGATATTGATGCCGCATCGACTGGCAATTTTCTGCTTGAGCTCAAACCCATTGCCATCCGGGTAACGTGTCAGCTCAGCCAGCTCGGCTCTTATCGCCTCAGTTGCCTTGGGACTCGGGCCTAATGGATTTTCATTGCTCGCCAACTTGACGATACGCTGAGGATCCAGTCCCAATTCGCGCGCCAACTCATCGACTGGCTTGCCTGGAACATAAGGTGAAAGTTTCTGCACGCCTGGCAGGGCTTGCGCTAGAAAATCGCAGCTCATTGTAACCTCATAATGGCCGGGCTCCCGGCACCCATTAAACGAATGGGTGCCATGGTAGACCATGCAGCCACGGGAACCCAGCCCAAGGCACAGGATTACTCAACAACAACCGATCTACATGAGTAATACTCATCACCTTGATGCAAGGTAATCAGCCACTTCAAAAGGCCAGAAAAAAGGGCGCCGTAATTGCTCACGTCGCCCTTTTCTATTACCCCAAGGTAGCCAAGAGCTTTTCCCACTCCTTGTTTTCTTTCTTGGATACTCCCCCGAGCAGCTCTATGGCCTGACGCAAGCGGAAGCGTGTGAGGTCGGGACCAAGAATTTCCATAGCATCAAGGACCGAGACAGAGCTGGCCTGTCCAGTGATAGCTGCAAACATCAATGGCATCACGTCTCGCAGCTTGAGCTCAAGTCCCTCGGCCACACCTTGAATACATGCCGTAATATTATCCTTGGTCCACTGCCGTAGCGATTCCAACTTCCAGAGAATCAGCTGCATTACCTGCCGCACCTGATCTGGAGAAAGCTTCTTGTGAGCAAACAATCCCGCATCTAGTGGCAAAGCGCCAGCAAAAAAGAAACTGGCCAGCGGTGCAATCTGACTGAAGGTTTCAACACGCCCTTGTACGTGAGGCGCGATCTTCATCAGGTAGTCAGGGTTGAGCGCCCATTTCTGAACCTCGGCAGCAAATGCCTCCACGCTCAGCTCACGGATCCACTGTCCGTTTAGCCAAGTCAGTTTTTCAATGTCGAAAATAGGGCCGCCAAGCGAGATACGATTGATATCGAAGTGCTCGATCATCTCAGCCAACGTGAACTTTTCACGCTCGTCCGGCATTGACCAACCCATCCGGCCCAAGTAGTTCAACATGGCCTGGGGCAAATATCCCATACGCTCATAGAACGTTACGGACGTCGGGTTCTTGCGCTTGGAAAGCTTGCTCTTGTCTGGATTACGCAGCAGCGGCATATAGCACAGTGCGGGTTGCTCCCAGCCAAAGTATTCGTACAGCTTGATGAGCTTGGGTGCGGAAGGCAGCCACTCTTCGCCACGCAAAACGTGAGTAATGCCCATCAGGTGGTCATCGACCACGTTAGCCAGGAAGTATGTCGGCAAGCCGTCTGCCTTCATTAGAACCTGCATGTCCATGCGGTCCCACGGAATTTCGACATTGCCGCGCAGCATATCCGGCACGACGCAGATGCCTTCTGTTGGCACCTTCATTCGTATGACATGAGACTTACCCTCAGCAATACGACGCTGCGCCTCGGCAGGATCGATATGCATGCAGTGTCCATCATAACGGGGCGTTTCCTTGCGGGCCGTCTGCTCGGCACGCACCTGATCAAGACGCTCGGCCGAGCAGAAGCATGGGAACGCATGTCCCTTGGAGACAAGCTCGTCGGAGTACTTCTTATAAATCTCACCCCGCTCACTCTGACGATAAGGTCCATGTGGACCTCCTACGTCAGGACCCTCGTCCCATTCGATACCCAGCCAACGTAGCGCATCATAGATCTGCTGTTCAGACTCACGCGTAGAGCGAAGCTGATCGGTATCCTCGATACGCAGGATGAACTGACCGCCATGCTGACGAGCAAAGCAGAGATTGAACAAGGCGATGTAAGCGGTACCGACATGGGGATCGCCAGTAGGCGACGGTGCGATACGCGTGCGAACAGTGGTCATGGGAGGTCTCGACACAGAACAATACAAAAGGAGATGGTAGCAGCGGGCAAGCCTTGGCTTCCAGCGCCGAAAACACAAAGGCCCGGCTTTAGGACCGGGCCTTTGTGTTTGACACTCACTCAAGCCGCCATGAGGCGCTCACGCAGTTGCTGGATTTCATCACGCAGTTTGGCTGCGGCTTCAAATTCCAGATCACGCGCCAGCTTGAGCATACGCTCTTCAAGCTGAGCGATCCGCTTGGTGATATCTGCCGGTGAACGCAGCTCGGCCTCATAACGACCGCTGTCCTCGGCTGCCTTGGCGGCACGACGCTTACCGCGGGCACCCGGAACAGCCGCACCTTCCATGATATCGCGGATATCCTTCTTGATTCCCTTGGGCACAATGCCGTTAGCCTCGTTAAAGGCCAATTGCTTGGCTCGGCGCCGCTCTGTTTCATCAATGGCACGCTGCATGGAGCCTGTCATCGAATCGGCATAGAGAATCGCCTTGCCGCTCAGGTTACGTGCTGCACGACCAATCGTCTGGATAAGAGAACGCTCTGAACGCAAGAAGCCTTCCTTGTCAGCATCCAAGATCGCAACCAGCGAAACCTCCGGCATATCCAGTCCCTCACGGAGCAGGTTGATACCGACGAGCACATCGAACGTTCCCATTCGGAGATCGCGAATGATCTCTACCCGCTCTACCGTATCGATGTCAGAGTGCAAATAGCGAACCCGAACATCATGATCGGCCAGATAGTCCGTCAGGTCTTCAGCCATACGCTTGGTAAGGGTTGTCACCAGAACGCGCTCATCCTTGGCTACTCGCAAGCGGATTTCAGAAAGCAGATCATCTACCTGTGTCGTTGCCGGGCGGATTTCAATCTCCGGATCGACCAGGCCTGTCGGGCGCACCACCTGTTCAATAACACGGCCGGCATGCTCTGCTTCATAAGGCCCTGGCGTTGCTGATACAAATATGGTTTGCGGACTCCCCGCTTCCCACTCCTCGAATCGCAGCGGGCGATTATCCAGAGCCGAAGGCAGTCGGAAGCCATACTCGACCAGCGTCTCTTTGCGTGAGCGATCGCCTTTGAACATTGCCCCTATCTGCGGCACGGTTACGTGAGATTCGTCGATCACCAGCAGCGCATCAGAAGGTAGATAGTCATACAGGGTTGGCGGCGGCTCACCCGGAGCACGCCCGGACAGATACCGTGAGTAGTTTTCGATGCCATTGCAGTAACCCAGCTCCATGATCATTTCCAGATCAAAGCGGGTTCGCTGTTCAAGTCGCTGCGCCTCAAGCAGGCGGTTTTGCGTACGCAGGAACTCCAGCCGATCCTTGAGCTCCGCCTTGATATGCTCAATGGCCTCAAGCAGCGTATCGCGTGGCGTGGCGTAATGCGTCTTGGGATAGAAGGTAAAACGCGGCAGCTTTCTGATGACCTCCCCCGTCAAGGGATCGAAGGCAGAAAGATTTTCCACCTCGTCATCAAATAGTTCTACGCGAATAGCCTCAAGGTCAGACTCAGCCGGGTAAATATCGATCACATCACCACGCACCCGAAACGTTGCACGGGAGAACTCCATATCGTTGCGCGAATACTGCAATTCAGTCAGACGCCGTAGCAGCGTGCGCTGGTCGATACGGTCTCCGCGATCCAGATGCAGCACCATCTTGAGGTAAGCCTTGGGATCGCCCAGGCCGTAGATGGAGGATACTGACGCTACGATGATTGCATCACGGCGCTCCAATAATGCCTTGGTTGCCGACAGTCGCATCTGCTCAATGTGGTCGTTGATAGACGAATCCTTCTCGATAAAGGTATCCGAGGAAGGCACATAGGCTTCTGGCTGATAGTAGTCATAGTAAGAGACGAAGTACTCGACGGCATTATCAGGAAAAAAGGCCTTGAATTCGCCGTACAGCTGAGCCGCCAATGTTTTATTGGGCGCCAATACGATCGTGGGTCGCTGAATCTGAGCGATGACGTTGGCGATACTGAAGGTTTTGCCCGAACCGGTCACACCCAGCAAGGTTTGATGTGACAGGCCAGCATTGATCCCTTCGACCATCTGGCGAATCGCCTCCGGCTGATCACCAGCCGGGGTATAACGTGTAGACAATTGAAATGCAGACATGAGCTTCCTCAAGAGGAGATGCAAAGAGCCATCCTGCCCGAGATGCACCCCAAATAACCAACACGAATTCAGCGTTTCGTTGTCTGTACTCCTGGAATGACATTGCTATCCAGACTCTTTTAGATGCGTCCTGACAGCATATTTTTCAAGCATTGAACATTAGTCTAGTTACTGCCAGGCGGAACCTGTTTTTTGTCGCCCCGACAGACGATGCCCGCTATACTGTCACCCCGCTTGCGCACAACGGCAATCGGGTCTTGTGCGTGTTTTCATTCTTCTAAATCGAGCTTGCGCACAATGAGTTTGTTCTCTGCCGTCGAAATGGCTGCCCGCGATCCAATCCTGGGCCTAAACGAAGCCTTCAATGCCGATGCCCGCCCTACCAAGGTTAACCTGGGCGTTGGTGTCTATTACGACGAGCAGGGCCGCATCCCCCTGCTACGCGCCGTGGAAGAAGCGGAAAAGAAACGCATTGTAGCCCGCGCGCCGCGTGGATACCTGCCCATTGACGGTATTGCCGCTTATGACGAAGCAGTGCAAACCCTGCTGTTCGGTCAGGGCTCTCCAGTGATCAGTGAAGGCCGTGTTGCTACCATTCAGGCATTGGGTGGAACCGGTGCATTAAAGGTTGGCGCTGATTTTCTCAAGCGTCTCCTGCCTGATGCTACGGTAGCCATCAGTGATCCGAGCTGGGAGAACCATCGTGCCCTATTCGAGGCGGCAGGCTTCCCTGTACAAAACTATCGCTACTACCATGCTGCCACGAATGGCCTGAACCGCGGCGGCCTGCTGGAAGACCTTAACGCCCTTCCTCCGCATTCCATTGTGGTATTGCATGCATGCTGCCATAACCCGACCGGTGTCGATCTGCAGTTGGACGACTGGAAGGAAGTGCTGGAAGTCATCAAGACGCGCGAGCACGTGCCCTTCCTGGATATCGCTTATCAGGGATTTGGCGATGGCATCGAGGAAGATGCTGCAGCTGTCCGCCTGTTTGCCGAATCAGGTCTGACCTTTTTCGTTTCTAGCTCGTTCTCAAAATCATTTTCTCTCTATGGCGAGCGCGTCGGCGCACTTTCGATCGTAACGGCCGATCGCGAGGAAACCGCTCGAGTGCTGTCGCAAGTCAAGCGTGTGGTACGCACCAATTACTCCAATCCGCCGACGCACGGTGCCACGATCGTTGCGACTGTTCTGCGCGATCCAGAGCTACGCGCAATGTGGGAGGCCGAACTGGCAGAAATGCGTGATCGCATTCGTAGCATGCGCCACGCCCTGGTGGAAGGGCTCAGTGCAGCCGGTGCCAAACGCGATTTCAGCTTCGTCAATGAACAGCGCGGCATGTTCTCTTATTCAGGGCTGACGACCGACCAAGTTGATCGCCTGAAAGCTGAGTTTGGTATCTACGCGGTAGGAACTGGCAGAATCTGTGTAGCGGCACTGAACAGGAACAATCTGGACGCGGTTATCAAGGCTATCGCCGAAGTTCTCTAAGCGTGTTTTTTGTCTAAGGAGAAGTGTTGACTTCTCCTTAGCAATCAGTAAGATACGTTTCGTTGTTCCGCGATAGCTCAGTCGGTAGAGCAAATGACTGTTAATCATTGGGTCCCTGGTTCGAGTCCAGGTCGCGGAGCCAAATTCAAAACCCAGCCAGTGGCTGGGTTTTTTTATGGGCGCAGCCAGGCTTCATGCGGTAGCGTTCATGCAGAAATTCAATGGCGATCAAGCGCCCCGTGTTTTCCTTTTACTGTACACTCCCGCCCTTTTTGCAAACTCTGCTTTGCAATCAGGTGCTGCCATAGCCAGTCGCCTGCACTGTAAAACCCTTCACTGGCAATACCGGTGAGCACTATCCGAGTCTGGAACCTATCACCAGACCCTTGCTGCCCTAGTTGGACCTTTTGTTTATGACTGCCGTCTCCCTCCCTCCGGAACAACCGACCGCCTCGCAGGGGCAATCTACAGCAGAGCAAGCCACCACGGCGGAAAAGCCCCACCTGAACCGGGTACTAAAACCCAGGCATCTGAACATGATTGCCATTGGGGGCTCGATCGGCACAGGACTTTTCGTTGCGTCAGGCGCGACCATCGCCTCAGCAGGTCCTGGTGGTGCCCTGCTCGCCTATGCCCTGATTGGTCTAATGGTGTATTTCCTCATGACGAGCCTCGGCGAGATGGCGGCCTATATGCCCGTCTCAGGTTCCTTTAGCACCTATGGAAGCCGCTTCGTTGAAGATGGTTTTGGCTTCGCCCTGGGTTGGAACTATTGGTATAACTGGGCGGTGACGATTGCAGCCGAGCTTGTCGCTGCGCAGCTGATCATGAGCTTCTGGTTTCCGGATGTTCCCGGAATCATCTGGAGCGCGGGCTTTCTTGCCTTGATGTTTCTGCTCAATGTCTTTTCAGCGCGCGGATTTGGAGAAAGCGAATTCTGGTTTGCCTTGATCAAGGTACTGACGGTAGTTATCTTTATTGGCATTGGCCTCGCCAGCATCTTCGGCATCATGCACGGCGTTGAAGCCCCGGGTTTCTCCAACTTCACGCTTGGTGAAGCGCCTTTCGTGGGTGGTCTTCAGGCCATGGTAGGTGTGGCCATGATTGCAGGCTTTTCCTTCCAGGGAACCGAGCTAATTGGCGTGGCAGCAGGTGAGTCCGAAAATCCGAAAAAGAACATTCCGATCGCTATCCGTCAGGTTTTCTGGCGCATTCTGATGTTCTACATTCTGGCGATCTTTGTGATTGCCATGCTGATCCCTTATACCGACCCACGCTTGCTGCAAAACGAAGCCAGTGATATTAGCGTTTCCCCGTTTACGCTGCTGTTTGAACGTGCAGGCTTCGCTGCTGCAGCTGGCGTCATGAATGCTGTCATTCTTTCTGCCATTCTGTCTGCCGGAACTTCTGGCATGTACGCCTCGACGCGCATGCTGTTTAGCCTGGCCGAGCAGGGTAAAGCCCCCCGTCTGTTTGCCAAGGTCTCGCGAAACGGCATTCCACGTAATGCTCTGTACGCGACTACACTGGTAGGCGCCCTGTGCTTTTTGACTTCGATTGTTGGCGATAAGGTGCTTTATACCTGGCTTCTGAATACCTCAGGCATGTGTGGCTTCATTGCCTGGCTGGGTATTGCCATTTCCCATTATCGATTCCGCAAAGGCTATGTCGCTCAGGGTGGAAGACTCGAAGACCTGCCCTACCGCGCTAAACTCTTCCCCTTCGGGCCGCTGCTTGCATTCGCTTTGTGCCTATTCATTACCATGGGGCAGAACTACACGGCACTGATTGGCGAGCAGATCGACTGGGCAGGTCTGGCAGCAACCTACATCAGCATTCCTCTGTTCCTGCTGATCTGGCTGGGCTACCGCTTCAAGCACCGCAGCCGACTGGTTCGGTACAAAGAGATGGACCTGAGCTCTAGTGATTGACGCCTTTGACCCCGGCTCATGGCCGGGGTCTAGCTGGCATAGAGATAGGCTTCGATATCAATACCGGCCTCACGCATCTGTGCAAGCTTGTAACGCAGGGTGCGTGCACTGATACCCAGCCGATCAGCCGCTTCCTTACGCCTTCCTCGCTCAGCACGTAACGTTTCCATGATGACCTCGAATTCACGGCGACGCAGGTCATCCCCCAACGCTCCCGCAGTTAGTGTTTCATCAAGAGCGGTAGAACTTAAAGGCGCTTTGACTGCAGCCTCTGGCGGGGCGATATCACGCGCAAAAAATCCGGGAGCACTGTCAAGGCATAAGTCTTCAGGCTCAATGGTACCCGCCTGCTGCAGAATCAAGGCTCGCTGAACTGCATTATCCAATTCACGAACATTTCCCGGCCAACCGTAGTGCTGAAGCAGCCTGGCAGCCCCTTCCGAAAATACAATGCCGCTCTGCCCTGCCCTGGCGGCATGCTTTTTCAAAAGTCGCTCCGCAAGCGGCAGAATATCTGCAGGGCGCTCACGAAGCGGTCGCCATGCCAGGGGAAAAACAGACAGTCGATAATACAGGTCTTCTCGAAAGCGCCCGGCGGCTACTTCAGAAGAAAGGTCCCGGTTAGTGGTTGCCAACACTCGAATATCCACCTGCTTGGGTTTGCGCGCACCAACACGCTCTACTTCTCGCTCTTGAAGCACCCGCAGAAGTTTGGCCTGTAACCCTAGCGGCATCTCGGATACTTCATCCAGCAGGATAGTGCCACCATCAGCCAACTCGAACTTGCCTGGCTGTGAAGCGATGGCACCGGTAAAAGCGCCCTTCTCATGACCAAACAAGGTGGCTTCAAGCATGTTATCCGGGATGGCTGCGCAGTTGATGGCTACAAAAGGTCCGGCTGTACGCGTTGATTGCAGATGGATATAACGAGCCAATACTTCTTTCCCTGTACCGGATTCGCCAGAAATCAGCACGGTTGAGTCACTTTTTGCAACCCGGGCCGCCAAGGCCAGGAGCTGACGACTTGCCGGCTCCTGGGCAACAGGACTGTCTTGTTCATCAGCGGCTGAATGACTTACATAACGCTCGACTCGCTCCAGCAGCACCCGAGGGTCGAATGGCTTGACCAGATAATCCACAGCGCCTTGCCGCATAGCATCCACCGCACGCTGAATGGAGCCAAACGCGGTCATCAGTAGGACCGGTACATGCCATTGTCTCTGCTGAATACATGCCATGAGCTGATGACCATCCATACCGCCCATGTTCACATCACTGATGACCAGCCCATAAGCGCTCTGACCCAGTGCTACCAGTGCAGACTCTGCACTGTCGACCGAGTCGAAGTCGAAGCCACCGATCTCTAGCGTATCCTCCAGTGCTTCGCGCAGGGCTGCATCGTCTTCTACCAACAGAATACGAGCGCTCATAGGGGATTCCCCATCAGCACCAATCGCGGTCCATGAAGCGGCAAGACAAATGTCATACAGGTTCCCCTGCCTGGCCTGGAGCGAATCAACAGGTCGCCGTGGTGAGCCTTGGCTACGGTCCTGGCTACAGTCATGCCAAGGCCGGTTCCCATGGGTTTGGTGGTGAAAAATGGCTCGCCAAGCCGCTTTACTGTTTCAACGGTCATACCGGGGCCGCTGTCGCTGATGGACAACATCAGGGTGTCCTGCCTGGCGTACGCGTGAATCTTGTACCGCGCGGTCTTGCCTGCGGCCTGCACAGCGTTATGGACAACATTCATGACTGCACCTACAAATGTGTCCCGGTTACAAAGCACTTCTCCTACAAATGCATCGCATTGCCATCGCAATTGCAGATCTTCCAGGTAGGGATTGGCAATTGATTGGATGGCAGCGAACAACTGAACGGGAGAAACTCGGTCATTGAGCGGCAGCTCACCGCGCGCAAAGATCAACATATCCTGAACCTGGTTCTCAAGCTCATGGAGGCGATCTTTGAGTCGGCCGGCAAATCGTTGCTGCTGCTCGAATGGCAGGGATCGCTCAGACAGGTGACCTGCATACAACATGGCGGCAGATAAAGGTGTACGAATTTGATGCGCAAGCGAAGCAACCATGCGCCCCATGGAGGATAAGCGCTCATGGCGGGCCAGCTGCTCTTGAAGGCGGCGCGTTTCAGTCATATCGCTCAGCATGATGAGCTGACCGGGTTCACCGTCCAGCGAGCGTGTCGCCAATGACACCCGACGACCACTTTTGAGTGATACCTCATGCCCATCATCTTTGCGAGGCGCGAAGCAGCGACCGATAACGTCCCGCCAAAGCGTCCCTACCAGCGGCTCGCCTAGTAGAGCGACTGCAATAGGATTGGCCTCGCAGACAACGCCCTGCCCATCCAGAATGATGATGCCCGCCGGAAGGATATCGAGAAGGCTTTGCAATCGATTAGCCAACCGCTCCTTCTCCGCCAACTCCCGAACACGCTGGGCGGTTTCACGTGCAAGCTCACCCTTCAAATCAGATAGACGATTTTCAAGCCAGCCATACGGCTCATTGAACAGATCGGAGATAGGTTCAAACAGAACACTAGCCTGCTCAAGTGTTCGTCTGACGTCATCCGTAGAAGGCGTATTAGAAGGAACCGGCGTTACAGATGAACTCATGCGGTACTCTCTGTTTAATGACAGGAAGTCGTCACCAAACAGAGAGTGTGCAAGCTGCGTGCCGTTAGTAGAGCCGCCTCAGAGGCAAGCGTTACTCCTCATCCGCCAGTTCGTCCTCACGGCGACCCATACCATACTTGCGCATCTTTTCGACTAGGGTAGTACGCCTGATACGCAAGCGCTCGGCCGCCCGAGCGACCACACCGCCAGCATCATCAAGGGCTTGCTGGATAAGGCTTTGCTCAAGATTCGCCAGATAATCCTTGAGATCCAGCCCTTCTGACGGCAGTAGTGCAGAGGATGCTGCCGGACCCGGAAGACTGGCTAGCGCTACCGCTTCCCGCTCTTCAAGTTCTTCACGCAAGGACGTGGTCATTGCGTCGTTTTCATCTTCTACGTAACGGAATTTCTGTGGCAGCTCAGCTACACCGATAACGCCATAGGGATGCATGATCGCCAGTCGCTCAACCAGATTAGCAAGCTCACGCACGTTACCCGGCCAGCTGTGCCGGCACAGCGACATGATAGCCGCCGAGTTAAAGCGGATGGAGCCGCGCTTTTCATGCTCCATACGGGAAATCAACTCATTGATGAGCAGCGGAATATCTTCTGCACGATCCCGCAGGGGCGGCATATCGATCGGAAAAACGTTAAGACGATAGAACAAGTCCTCACGGAAGGACCCCTCCTCGATCATCTTCTCGAGATTCTTGTGAGTTGCTGCAATGATGCGCACATCGACTGTTTGAGTCTTGTTACTGCCCACACGCTCGTAGGTACGCTCCTGCAACACACGCAATAACTTGACCTGCATGTTGAGAGGCATATCGCCGATCTCGTCCAGAAACAGCGTACCGGTGTTGGCCAGCTCGAACCGCCCGGCGCGGTTGGTAATGGCACCAGTAAACGCACCCTTCTCATGACCGAACAGCTCACTTTCCAGCAATTCAGCCGGAATAGCGCCGCAGTTCACTGGAACAAAAGGGCCGTCTTTACGTTTTGAATGGAAATGCAGGTTGCGCGCAACAACCTCCTTACCTGTACCTGACTCACCGAGAATCAAGACACTGGCTTCGGTATCCGCGACTTGCTGCATCATCTTCCGCACGCCCTGAATGGCGCGGCTAGTGCCGACCAGACTACGGAAAAGATTGGGCTCACGCTGGCGTCCGCGGTCTCGCGCCTGATCATACATATCTCGATAGACCTGAGCGCGATGGAGCGAGTCGAGCAGCTGGTTGTATTTAACCGGAACCGCTAAGGTCGCCAGGATGCGCCGCCGGACATCATCCGGCCAGTCGCTGTACGTGACAGCACCCAGCAATAGAATAGGGAGGACCTCGTCAAACGCTGCAAGCTTTTTTAGCAGCTCGACGCTCCCCCCCTGCGCGTCGATCTGGCCCAGCAAAACACACAGTACCGCTCGACTACTTTCAAACGACTCGACAGCCTGCTCCCAATCAGCGCTCGTACAGGCGACATGCTCTTCGCCTAGAAAGGCCAGAATGACGGCAAGATCGTGGCGACGCTTCGCGTCATCTTCTATCAGGAGGATTTTAGTTTCACGCCACATCTTCAATTATTCCCTTTCCGCCAAAGACCACTAACAGGCATAGCCCTAGTAAAGTCAAAAGTGGGAACAGAGTCAATTTTATGACGTGTTTTTCTTACTTTAAATTTATTCCGCTGGTCGTATTCTTAGCCAAATAACTTGTAAACATTGGCCGCTTTCTTAGAACGCTTCATGCGAGACGCTTCTTTTGCAACTTCATTACGTTGCATACGACTTGCGTATATTAGCTTTCCATAAAAAGCCAATAACTGCTCCAAACTTAAACGTAAAGCATAATCATTACGCGGCTGCTCTTGCATTGCCTCATCTATATAAAGGCGGCAGGCAAAGTCCAGCGGCCCTATGGCATCCCAGTCTTGATTATCGAGCGCGGCAGCCAAGGCTTCCCGCGTCTCGTCTATTCGTTTGATTGCCAGTGACATAACCCGATCTCCAATGCTCTCAGGCTGCGGGTGCGATACCGTCCCAACCCTCTTTGATGGTACGCAGAAGCTTGGCAACTTCATCAATCTTGGCCATATCGTTCTTACGGTTTGCCTCGATCAGACTGGTTGTCATGTATACATAAAGTTCGTTTAGGTTACTGGCGATCTGTCCGCCCTTTTCGGGATCCAAAGCCTCTCGAAGGCCGCCAATGATATCGATGGCCTTGCCAATCAGAACCCCTTTTTCCGCGATCTGGCCGCGACTCATGGCACCTTTAGCCTGCGCGAGCCGCGACAAACCACCTTCCATCAACATCTGGATGAGTCGATGGGGGCTCGCTTCCAATACTTGAGCCTGAGTGCTGACCTGCTGATAGTGGCGCATGGCCGATTGCGTATACATGGAATGAATTCCTCACGTATAAATTTGATGTAGATAATGTCGGCCTTAAACGCGAAAGCTTTAAAAGAAGATGCGAACTTTTGCTGACAACTAGAATCAAGTGGCTATCGGCAGACGTAAATGGCTGGACATAAAGAGCAGGTAGACCACTCTTTATGCCCAGCATGAACAGCACCCTAATGATCAGTCAGGTAGCCACGCATCGCGCCATGCTTCAAGACGACTACCATTCAGCATCCAGTCCCTCAGGACCGCTTCACGAAGCGCGTCACCCGCCTTGGCCGTAGCATCCATATCGGACAGATGCATGCGAATGGCATCCACCCAGGCCTTTGTCTCGTTTTGCACGAATGTTACGGGCAAGCCAGAACGGAAGGTCACGATATCAGTACAGATGACCGGGAACCCACAAGCCCCATACTCCAGCAAACGCAGATTCGTTTTACATTCGTTAAAGCGATTCTGTTCCAAAGGTGCCAATGCCAAGTCCAGATTCAAACTAGCCATCTTTTCAGGATAAGGTTCGATAGGCACAGGCTTGTGAAACTCTTTGATATAGGGGCGCAGTTTTTCAGGGCACATACCCATGAAGATCCAGTCCACCTCATCCGCCAACTCCTTGAGCACATCAGCAAGAAGTTCTAGATCCCCTGTATGGCTGGTACCGCCAATCCAACCCACACGTGGCTTAGGTCCAATACGTCGCTCTGCCTTTAGGTTACCCCACCAGTCTACTGGTAAGTAGTTAGGCATCACACGTATATCACGGTGATACTTAGAGAACGCTTCAGCCAAAGGTGCTGTTGAAGCAACGAAGCGATCAACTCTATCCAAAACAACCTGAATCAGTTTGTCCACATCTTTGGGCATGGCATTTCTATGAATGCTCTTTTTAGGGACATCTACATAGTAGTCATCCATATCAATGACACGGAAGGCTTTTGAAAACGCATACCGGCCCTCTTCGATCTGATTGATGCCTTGAGGTGTAAACTGCCGCTGATACAAAATTACATCTGGGTCAAAACGCTCAAGCTCCGCAGGGGACAGCATCGCCTTATCAACAATCGCGCCATCAACAAGCATTGCTTCCTGCATGGCTCTAAAGGGCTGACGATGCCGATAGTGTCCACATCCTCCTGCATCGGAGGGGTGTACTAACAGTCTTGGCAAAGAGCTTGTACCAATTTTGCTCCACTCGCGCGCCTTCTCATAAGCCAACTCGAAGCCAAAGCCATCCAGAGAAAGGTTCTGGTTATACGCAGTATCGCGTGCCAATAGCGGAAGCCACTTTTCATACAGAGCATGTCGCTCAGCCTGTAAAGAGCGGTACTGATCATAGTTATTGCTGCGATTGTCATCGCCACCCCATTGGGTCAGCAAAGCGTAGGGCGTCCAGACAGTTAAATAGCCCTCTGCCTTAATCTTAAGGCAAAGATCCAGATCAGCGTAACCAGCCTTAAATACGACTTCATCCTGGCCTTCGACTTGCTCATAGACAGAGCGTCTAATCAGCATACAATCCGAACTGACCACACTATAGTTCTGGTCAGTCACCAAGCGCTCCATATAACCTGATGCATTGGCTGACTCACCTACATGCACAGCGCCCACCGGACCACGCAGACCAAGAATCATTCCAGCATGACGAACTAATCCAGTAGGAAACAGAACTTTAGCGCCGACAATTCCTACTTCTGGCCTTAATGCATGATTGAGCATCTCGTCCAGCCAAGAAGACTGAGTAATTTCTATATCTGGTGATAACAATAGAATATAGTCACCCTTTGCTTCTCGGCAAAGCTGATTCTGGATAACAGCTGTCTCCAGACTTTTTTCATACAGCTTTATGGAAAGTCTTGGCAAAGCAAGTTTTTTCAACTCATTCAACCATCCAACCGTAGACTTCGGGCAACTTCTGTCAGCTCCGACCATAAGTTCAAAATAAGCATACGATGTCCTAGACAGCAAGCTTTCGAGACATCTTTCCAAACTAGCCTGGGTCGTTCTTGCAGTAATTACAATAGATACAAGAGGCTGCGCTTCATGACCATAAATAAGCCGATAACGACCCTCGTCAAGGCTCAAAACACGAGCGTGGTCATAACCACGGTTCAATAGATGACGTGCAAGGATAGTTTGTTCCTCAGAGGATGCGCCAAACGCAGGCTTTTCTACACTTAAAAGCGCCTCATCGACATGGCCAATGCCAGCCAAACCATTGCTTTCAATGAAACGCGTCAGCAAATCGAACTCATAGGCTTGATCAAATGCTGGGTCGAAACCGCCCAGTTCGATGAACTTCGCTTTTTTCATGAGCCAGTGAGTTGCCATAACCCCAGGGTAGCTCAAGAAATAATCCAGACTAAATGCAGGTCGTAGCGCAGCTGCAGCAAGAGAACCATCCTCCTCCTTATAAAGGCTATCGGCATAAACAGCCTGACAGTCGGGTACAGCAATTAGCTCTTGGGCCATTGTCAGCAAACCGAACGGTGTAAACGTCTCACCAGCCTGTACCGTCAGGATCCAATCACAATGTGTATTAACGATTTCACGGTTCGCATCATTGATAAAACCAGCTTCTGGTTTTATGAAACGCAAACCATCAGAGCCAGAATCCTTGGGTAAATCCAAAGGAGATAACACGGTGATATCGAAGTTCTGGTAGAAACAGTCATTCAAACTCTGTAACGTCTCAATTATCTTATTGATATTTCCGTCACGATCTAAAACAACAACACCAAACCTTGGTCCACCGTAACTCTCTTGCAGGCTCTTCTCAACAAGCTTTAATGACAATACCGTTGGTGCTCTCCGTGACAGCCAAAACCTCAAAGCTGCATCAGCACCTATATTGTCGAACTCGCTTGTACGCTCAACTTTTACGCACTGATAAAAATCTTCATCTGTTTTAATCAAGCCGGCTTTTTGCATTAAGCCTTTCAGCGCCTGAGTAGTACCTATAACGCCTACATCAGGCACCTGCTTTGGGGTACAGCCGTGCTTTTCAATAAAAACCTGAGCCGCTGCCTCGACAATTTTTAAATGACTTTCTTTACCAGAAATAGTGGATTGCTCTTGCGACCACTCATCTTCGCCAAAATAATCCCAAGACTTATCAATATCAGCAAAATACCAGTAAGGAGGATGTAAATCAGCCTTGATTATTTCATAAGTATGATCAACATGCTCTAAAGCATTGTAATAACGGCTGTCCATCAGCCCAACGGCTTCAAGGCAACGCTTTGAGTAATAGGAAAAAGCTCCTACAATTCCACCATATAAAGGAATTTTTATATCTCTATAAACAAGGATTGCTTTCGGATTTGGCAGCATGGCCTTTCCAATCTTATTCGCGACCCCATGTTGACTATAATTCAAATGCTCTATACCACTAATTTTTGAGGCTTTTATATACTCTTCAAAAACCGCGTGATCCGTTATATAAATATCATCTTCAATCAAAAAAACATGATCAATCCCACGCTCAATGAAACGTGACAGCGCATCATTCTTGGATGCACCAACACCTTTATTTACTTCATGATGAACAAATTCATCAACCTCTATGTTATCAAAAACAGCATGATACTTGCCGTCATTCACAACAATAAAGTAATCAACCTTATCTTTAGGAATACTGTTATATAGCCTCAGAAAAGAGTCTGGTCGATTATAGGTAACTATTGCGCAACCAATCGTTTCGCCGTTGATCATGATGACCCCTGAAGAGATATATCATTGCGCGTCAACAATATGAGATGACGCACTTCTGATCACCTCTCATGCACTATGCATGCCAGAGCCCTTCAAACTATAAAATCCGCATAATAAAAAACCCGGCAAGCCGGGTTTTTTATTATCAAGCGAAATTACTCTTTTCTGTTGTTAAGTGCATTTAGCGTAGTCAGCACGCTAGTGCTTGTTGCGTTCAACTGAGCAACCAAAGAGTCCATGGCATTGTATTTCGCACTAAGTGCAGTTTGAAGGTTTTCAATACGCAAATCCAAGGCATCTTGCTGATCAGACAAGCTGTCCAAAGTACTCTGGAGGCTGGTTTCCCTATTATCCAAGATTCCTTTTGACGCTGTATAACTATCCACTTTGTCGTCCAGACGCTTCAGAATACCCGTATCGCCCGTAAAGAAACCGGAAACGGCGGAGTAGTTCTCCGTCAGCGCCTTGTCCAACTTCGTGCTGTTGACCTCAAGCGTACCATCTTGCTTGGTCATAATACCCAGCTGAGACAACATGCTAATACCTGTAGAGCTTGAGCTCTGGGTATTTACCAGCTCATTACGGATATCACTGAGCAAACTACGAACAGTGGCATCACCAGTCAGAGCAGCAGCCGAAGTGGTGGTCGAGCTAGAAGAGACGGTGGAAGATACTTTAGTCAGAGAGCTCGTGGTACTTATCAGAGCATTGTATGCATCCACAAAGGTCTGAACAGATTTTTTAAGCCCTTCCTTGTCGGTGGAAACTTCAACTGTAGAAGAACCGGTACTTACCAGGTTTACAGTCAAGCCACTAATCGTTTTATCCAGCGTATTGCTGGCGCTGGTCATGGCCAACCCGTCAATCGTAAAGCTGGCGTCCTTGGGTCGTGCATCTACAAAACCGCTCACCAAGTTGCCGTTAGCATCCTTGGTTTGGACGGTGCCATCTACCTGGAAGGAAGACAGGGCGCTGTCCTGAGTGGAAATGGACAAGTCGGTGCCTGCCCCTGTAGTCGTCGAGCTCAATACCAGACGGCTACCATTGGCGTCACTCAAGATGTTGGCGGTGATACCCTTGGTTTGCAGCTGCTGATTGATAGCGTCACGTACACCCGTAAGCGATGCTCCCGCCGGAATATCAATGTCGTATGACGCTCCCGCACCTGAGGCCGAGCCTTGAGTAATGGTCAGCTTACCGGCAGCCGAGGTTGTGGCATCAGTTGCCATGACCTGCGTCGCCACTTTGGAGCTGGAGGCCAGATTACTGACGTTAAGCTTGTAAGAGCCATTTACCGCGCTATTGCTTGACGTAACCGTGGCTATTTTTTCATCAGACGATTTTGCACTTAAACCAACGAAAGAAGACGTTGTGTTAAGTTTGCTCATTGCTGATTGAAAGGTCTCCAAAGCGCTTTTGAGGCTACCAATAGCCGAAAGCGTGGTTTGGGTCTTCTTGGTTTGCGTATCAATCTGGTTTTGCTTCGGTGCTTTTTCAGCATTGACCAAAGCTGTAACGATAGATTTGGTATCAATTCCCGTACCGATACCGCTAACTGATGTGCCTGCCATATTAGTCCCGCCTCAACAAACTTTTGACTGTGTAGCCACTGTTATCATTGCCCAAGCATTAATCAGGCCAGTCACTAGACCTTGTCTTGAATTAATGCTGGATTTTCACTCTTCAGGCTCTGTGCCAGCTTGAGAGCTTCTTCCGAGGGCAACTGCCGAATGAGTTCACCACTTGCCTTGGCAATGACCTTTACGACTACCGCACCGGTACTGTCGTCGATGGAGAACTCAAGGTTTCGCTGCACCGAGTCAACAAACTCTTGAATACTTTTTACAGCCTGCTCAAGTGTTTCGCCGTCCGGCTTTGTCTTTTCAGCCTTAGGCGAAGTTACATCCTTCGATAGTTGAGTTTCGCTGGAGTCTGTATTTGCTTTGCTGGCGTTTCCGCTGTGAGCGTAAGCCGTGTTCAGTCTGACATTCATGTCCATGCCATCACCTCACAAACAAGAAAACGAGGAGATGCTTTCGCATCCCCTCGTTTCCCTTGCATCAAACACTCATTAGTTGAGCAGCTTGAGCACAGCGTTCGGCAGCTGGTTGGCCTGGGCCAGAACAGCGGTCGAAGCCTGCTGCAGGGTCTGCTGCTTGGTCATTTCTGACGTTTCGGCAGCAAAGTCAGCGTCCTGCACACGGCTACGTGCGGAGGTAGCATTTTCTGCGATGTTCTGCAGGTTGGAGATGGTGCTGGTCATACGGTTCTGTACCGCACCCAGGTCAGCGCGCTTGGCGTTGATAGTGTCCATCGCCGCGTCGATTGCCGATACGGCAGCATCAACGTTGGTGTGCGCAGCAGAGTTGGCACCGGTGATGCTGATGGCAGAGCCTACGCCCAGAGCATCGGCACCAAAACCACCTGAGCCCAGGTCGATGCTGATCACTTCGTTAGTACCCGTGTTGGCACCTACCTGGAAGTCAAACTTGCCAGCGCCGTTCAGCAGGGCAGTATCCTTACCAAACTTGGTAGTGGTAGAGATACGAGTCAGTTCTTCGCTCATCGCGGTGAATTCAGCGTTCAGAGCGGTACGGTCTTTTTCGCTGTTGCTGTCGTTACGGGACTGCAGGGCCAGTTCGCGCATACGCTGCAGAATGTTGGTGGACTCTTGCAGAGCACCTTCAGCAGTCTGGGCGATGGAGATGCCGTCGTTGGCGTTCTTGACCGCAACGTTCAGACCACGGATCTGGCTGGTCAGACGGTTGGCGATCTGCAGGCCAGCCGCATCGTCTTTGGCGCTGTTGATTTTCAGGCCAGAGGACAGGCGCTGCATGGAGTTGCTCAGGCTGTCGGAAGCGCGGTTCAGGTTCTTCTGAACGGACAGGGAGGCAACGTTAGTGTTTACGGTCATAGCCATGATGAGATACTCACAAAAGTCATTTGATTGATACCCCGGCCTGGCAGTTGCCTCAGTGGCCTGGAGAACCTACGTCTAAGTTATCGGCGTTTGCTCAATTTGCTTTAGGAGAATTTTCTTCAGTGTTTCCCAAGCAATTGGCTAACTTCGCCACCCCACCTGTTTATAACAGATGGCCTAAACTGGTTACTCTCTATTTCGGCTCTATACTGATTTACTTTAGAAGAAACCTACTTTATTAATCAGCCGACCAAATTATTCGAAAAGTTGACACTTCTTATTTAAAAGCCAATTAAATGACTAGCCTTCAGCAACTAATAACCTCAACTTATGAGCCTTGTAAGACAGCACAACAGAGGTCATTTGACTGAAACAAGAGCGTCTAAGAAGCTCTTAGAAGGCGGCAAGACAGAGATCTGGTAGAAGATAAGTTCAGCAGCGCCAGCGGCCTAAATGCCGTGCCCTGCTCTCTGGAGCCCCTGCCGCTGGCAGAAAACTTCGGCAACCAAACACACAAACAAAAAGGGGGATGCTTTCGCATCCCCCTTTTCTCTTGCATCAAACACTCATTAGTTGAGCAGCTTGAGCACAGCGTTCGGCAGCTGGTTAGCCTGGGCCAGAACAGCGGTCGAAGCCTGCTGCAGGGTCTGCTGCTTGGTCATTTCTGACGTTTCGGCAGCAAAGTCAGCGTCCTGCACACGGCTACGTGCGGAGGTAGCATTTTCTGCGATGTTCTGCAGGTTGGAGATGGTGCTGGTCATACGGTTCTGTACCGCACCCAGGTCAGCGCGCTTGGCGTTGATAGTGTCCATCGCCGCGTCGATTGCCGATACGGCAGCATCAACGT